>JBBCJT010000121.1:0-10206 GCA_037190665.1 Rhodovastum atsumiense
GACAGCGTGGCGACCAGATCGCGCAGGCTCGCCAGATTGTGCACCGGCCGGAAATCGTCCACGTGCGGCAACATCGCACGGATGCCCTGCGACTTCGGTTCGAACCCGTCCCAGCGCAAGAGCGGGTTCAGCCAGATCAGCCGGCGGCAGGAGCGGTGCAGCCGGTCCATCGCCTCGGACAGCCCGCGCGCGCCGTCGCGGTCGAGCCCGTCGGTGATCAGCAGCACCACCGCGCCCTGACCCAGCACGCGCCGTGCCCAGAGCCGGTTGAAGGTGTCGATCGCCTCGCCGATGCGGGTGCCGCCGGACCAGTCGGGGACAAGGTGGCTCACCATCTCGAACGCCACTTCGGGGTCGCGGTAGCGAAGCTGGCGCGTCACGTTGGACAGGCGCGTGCCGAACAGGAAGGTCGCCACGCGCTCGCGATCGTTGGCAAGCGCGTGAAGAAAATGCAGCAGAATCTGCGCGTAACGGGCCATGGACCCGCTGATGTCGCAGATAGCTACCAAAGGCGGCGGGCGGACGACACGGCGGCGGCGCTCCAGCACCAGCACCTCCCCGCCGCGGCGAAGGCTGGTGCGGATCGTCGCGCGCAGGTCGGGCGCGGGACCGGACGGATCGGGTCGGAAGCGGCGCGTGCGCCGGGCGTCCAGCGGCAGGACCAGCCGCTCGATCTCACGCTTCGCGGCAGAGATCTCGTCGGCGTCCATCGCCTCGAAATCCATGGTCTGGAGGCGTTCCTGCGCGCTGACCGTCATCGCGGCGTCGAGCTGTGGCGGTGGCGGTGTCTCGGCATCCTTCGGTCGCCGGTCGCGTCCGGCCATCGCCTCGGCCACGCGGCGCGAGGTGGGCGGCGGCCGGGACTTCTCCTTCGCCGCGTTCATCAGCGCGCTGGCGGCGGCCTGGCGGGCGAGGGTGGGGTCGCGCCAGAACAGCTCGAAGGCGTGGTCGAAGACCTCCTGCTGCTCGCGGCGGCGGACCATCACGGCGCGGAGCGCGGCCTTCACCTCGACGCGCTCGCCGAGGGCGATATGGGTCAGCGCCTGCTGGGCGGCGAGCGTCTCGGCGGGACCGACGGGCAGCCCGGCGCGGCGCAGCATCCGGGCGAAGTGCATCACGTTGGCGGCGAGGAACCCGTGCGGCGCGGCCCCGGTCATGCCGCCTGCCGGGCCGCCTCTTTCGCCTCGTCGAGAAGCCGGGCGGCTTCCGCGCCGCGGACCTTCGCGATGTCGTCCTGATACTTGAGCAGCACGCCGAGCGTCTCGTTCACGTGCTGCGGCGACAGTTCCACCGCGTCCAGATGGCGGAGCGCGGAGGCCCAGTCGATCGTCTCGGCCACGCCCGGGGTCTTGAACAGCTCCGTCGCGCGCAGCCGCTGCACGAAGGCCACGACCTCCCGCGACAGGCGGGCGGGTACGTCGGGCGCGCGGATGGCGAGGATCGCCTGTTCGCGCGCCGCATCCGGGAAATCCACCCAGTGATAGAGGCAGCGGCGGCGGATCGCGTCGTGCACCTCGCGGGTGCGGTTGGAGGTGAGCACCACCACCGGCGGGACCACGGCGTGGATCGTGCCGAGTTCCGGCACCGTGATCTGCATGTCGGCGAGCAGTTCCAGCAGGAACGCCTCGAACGGTTCGTCGGCGCGGTCCAGCTCGTCGATCAGCAGCACGGCGGGCGGGCCGTCGATGGCCGCGAGCAGCGGGCGTTCGAGCAGGAACTCGCGCGTGTAGATGGTGGCCGACAGCCGATCGCGGTCGGTCTCGCCCGCCGCCTCGGCAAGCCGGATCGCCATGAGCTGCTTGGCGTGGTTCCACTCATAGGCCGCGGCGGCGAGGTCGAGCCCGTCGTAGCACTGCAGCCGCACCAGCCGCCGGTCGAGCCCGGTGGCCAGCACCTTGGCGATCTCCGTCTTGCCGGTGCCGGGCTCGCCTTCCAGGAACAGTGGCCGCTGCATCGCGAGCGAGAGGTGGACAGCGGTGGCGAGCGGACGGTCGGCGACGTAGCCGCCGTTGCGCAGCAGCTCGGCCGTTCCGGTGACGGAATTCGGGATCACGACAGGAAGGATCCGCCGATCAGGACGAGGATGACGAAGAAGATCACGAACCCGACCCAGGTCAGTAGCGGCAGCCCGAGCGGCGCCATCGGGATCAGGGACACCGCGGCGGGGGCGGCGCTCGGGGCTGCGGCGGCCGCGGCGACGGGGCCGGTCGGCGCGGGCGGGGCGACCTGGTTGGCGAAACGCTCGAAGAACGCATCGGCCATCTGCTTCGCCGTGGCGTCGATCAGCCGGGCGCCGAGCTGCGCCATCTTGCCGCCGACCTGCGCCTTCACGTCGTAGGTCATCAGCGTGGCGCCGGCCTCCGCATCGGCGAGGCGCACCGTCGCGCCGCCCTTGGCGAAGCCCGCCACGCCGCCCTGGCCCTCGCCGCTGATCGTGTAGCCGTTCGGCGGGTCGATGTCGGACAGCGTGACCTTGCCGTTGAACTTGGCCGCGATCGGACCGATCTTCACGGCAGCGGTGGCGCGCATCTGGTTGTCGGGCAGGACCTCGATGCTCTCGCAGCCGGGGATCGAAGCCTTCAGGATCGCCGGATCGTTCAGCGCCTCCCACACGCGCGTGCGCGGTGCGGGAATCAGCCGTTCTCCGGTCATCTCCATCTTCGATTCACTCCCCAGGGTGCCGGGCGGCAGGTTAGGGGCGCGGACGGGGGGTGCGCAACGCGGCCGGGCGCGACCCAGCCCTGCCGGCCCGGGCCCTGCTTGCACCCCGCCGCCGGGCAGATAGGGTCCGACGATGGAAACGGCCTTCCTCTGTGTGGCATGCGGAACCCAGCACGCGCCTTCCGCCGGGCCGCCGCCGTCCTGCCCGATCTGCGATGACGAACGGCAGTACGTGCCCGAAGGCGGCCAGCAATGGACGACCCTGGAGGCGGTCGCGAAGCGGCATCAGGCGACGCTGAAATACGACGGCGCGCTGCTCGGCATCGGCTGCGCGCCGAGCTTCGCCATCGGCCAGCGGGCGCTGCTGGTGCGCACGCCGGGCGGCAACGTCCTGTGGGACTGCATCTCCTTCCTCGACGATGCGCTGGTGGAGGTGATCCGCGGGCTGGGCGGCCTCTCCGCCATCGCGATCTCCCATCCGCACTACTACACGACGATGCTGGAATGGAGCCGTGCCTTCGGCGACGTGCCCGTCTACCTGCACGCGGCGGACCGCGCCCACGTGATGCGCACGGGCCCCGAGATCGTGTTCTGGGAGGGGGAGACGCGCGCGATCGCCCCGGACCTCACGCTGATCCGCGCCGGCGGCCATTTCGCCGGCGGCACCGTGCTGCACGATGCGCGCGGCGCGGGCACGCTGCTCGCCGGCGACATCCTGCAGGCCGTGGCCGACCGCCGCTTCGTCGGCATCATGTGGTCCTATCCGAACTACATTCCGGTGGGAGAGGCGGTGGTGCGGCGGGTCGGCGAGATCCTGGAGCCGTGGCCGTTCGATGCGCTCTACGGCGCCTTCTGGGGCCGCCGCATCGAGACCGGCGCGAAGCAGGCGGTCGCGGCCTCGATCGCGCGGCATATCGCGCACCTGCACCGCCCCTGGCCCTGAGCCCGCTTGCGCCCCGGCTTCGGCCGGGTAGGGTCGCGGCGATGCCGATCATCGTCGTTCTTGCGCTGGCCGCGTTGGCGCAGCCCGCCGCCGCCGCCGAGCTGGACGCGAGCGGCATGTCCGCGCTCTGGGGCCTGCCGTTCGCCGGGCTGCTCCTGTCGATCGCGCTGATGCCGCTGCTGGCCGGGCGGATCTGGCACCATCACTACGGCGCGATCACCGCCGGCTGGTCATTGCTGTTCCTGCTCCCCTTCGCGGCGATCCATGGCGCGGGAACGGCGGCGACGGAGTTCGCCCATGTCATGGTGCAGGAATACGTGCCGTTCATCGCCCTGCTGCTCGCGCTCTACACGGTGGGCGGCGGCATCCTGCTGCGGGGCACGCTGATCGGCACGCCGCTGGTCAACACCGCGATCCTCGCGCTCGGCACCGCCATCGCCTCGCTGATGGGCACGACCGGGGCGGCGATGGTGCTGATCCGGCCGATGATCCGCGCCAACGCCTTCCGCACGCGCAAGACGCACACCTTCGTCTTCTTCATCTTCCTGGTCGCCAATATCGGCGGCAGCCTGACGCCGCTGGGCGATCCGCCGCTCTATCTGGGCTTCCTCAAGGGCGTGCCGTTCTTCTGGCCGACCACGCACCTGTTCACCGAATTCCTCGTCTGCGGCGTCATCCTGCTCGCCCTTTACTACCTGCTGGATAGCTGGGTCTGGGCGAAGGAACGGCCGGTCCCACCCGCGGCGCCGGCCGAGCGGCTGTCGCTCGACGGGCTGGTGAACCTGCCGCTGCTGCTGGTCGTGGTCGGCGTGGTGCTGATGCAGGGCATCTGGCAGCCGGGCGAGATCACCCTGTTCGGCCAGCATGTGGGGCTGGAGCGCGTGGTGGCCGTCATCCTGTTCCTCGCCGTCACGGTGGCTTCGATGCGGCTGACGCCGGCCGAGGTGAGGGAGGCGAACGGCTTCGCCTGGGGTGCGATCGTGGAGGTCGCCAAGCTGTTCGCCGGCATCTTCGTCACCATGGCGCCGGTCCTCGCGATCCTGCGCGCGGGTCGGGAGGGGGCGCTGGGCGGCGTGGTCTCGCTGGTCTCCACGCCGGACGGGACACCGGTCCCGGCCATGTACTTCTGGCTGACCGGCCTGTTGTCCTCCTTCCTCGACAACGCGCCCACCTACCTCGTCTTCTTCAACATGGCCGGCGGCGATCCGGCCTGGCTGACGGGGGAGGGCGCGCTGGTGCTCGCCGCCATCTCCTGCGGGGCGGTGTTCATGGGTGCGAACTCCTATATCGGCAACGCCCCCAACTTCATGGTCAAGGCGATCGTGGAGGAGCAGGGCGTTCGCATGCCGAGCTTCTTCGGCTATTGCGCGTGGGCGGCGGTCATCCTGCTGCCGCTGTTCGCGCTGATCACGCTGCTGTTCTTCCGGGGTTGAACCATGACCTACCTGCTCGCCACCGACATGCCGGACGCACCCGCGGGCCAGCGCTTCCGCGCCCTGCTCAAGCGCGGCGGCATCCTCGGCATTCCCGGTACCCACAACGGCATCGCCGCCCAGCAGGCGCGCGCGGCGGGGTTCGAGGCGGCCTACCTGTCGGGCGCGGCCATGACGGCGAGCATGGGCCTGCCGGACCTGGGCATCATCACCGTGGACGAGGTCTGCTTCTTCATCCGCCAGGTCACCCGCGCCTCCGGCCTGCCGGTGCTGGTGGACGGCGACACCGGCTACGGCGAGGCGCTGAACGTGATGAACATGGTCCGCGCCTTCGAGGATGCCGGCGCGGCGGCGGTGCATATCGAGGACCAGTTGCTGCCCAAGAAGTGCGGGCACCTGAACGACAAGAAGCTGGCCGAGCCACAGGACATGGCGGCGAAGGTCGCGGCCGCCGCGCGGGCGAGGCGGCATCTGTTCGTGATCGCCCGCACCGATGCGGCGGCGAGCGAGGGGATCGAGGGCGCGGTGGCGCGCGCGAAGCTGTATCTGGACGCGGGCGCGGACGCGATCTTCCCCGAGGCGCTGCACAACCGCGAGATGTTCGAGGAGTTCGCGAAGCGCATGCCGGGTGTTCCGCTGCTCGCCAACATGACCGAGTTCGGCCGCACGCCGTTCTTCACCGCCGAGGAATTCGGCGCGATGGGCTACAGCATGGTGATCTGGCCCGTCTCATCGCTGCGCGTGGCGGCGAAGGCGCAGGAGGAGCTGTACGCCACCATCGCCAAGACCGGCGGGACCGAGGCGATGCTGCCGCGGATGCAGACCCGCAAGGAGCTGTACGCGACCATCGGCTACCACGATTTCGAGGCGCTGGACGCCTCCATCGTCGCGACCGTCCTGCCGCAGATCCAGTCCAACAAGGGCTGACGGGGCAGGAGCGTGCGGCCGCGCTTCATCGGCAGCGAGATCTACCGCCGCTCGACCTACGGGCCGAAGCACCCGCTCGCCATTCCGCGCGTCTCCACCGTCACCGATCTGTGCCGCACGCTGGGCTGGCTGCCCGACGAGGTGTTCGTCACCGCGCCCAAGGCCGAGGTGGCGGCGCTGACGCGCTTCCATCACCCCGACTACGTCGCCGCCCTGCAACGCGCGGAGGCGACGCAGACGGTCAGCCCGGAGGACCGCGCGCGCTTCCGCATCGGCGCCGACGGCAACCCGGTCTATCGCGAGGTGTTCAGCCGCCCGGCCACCAGCGCCGGCGGCATGCTGCTCGCGGCGTCCATGCTGCGCGACGGCGGCGTCGCCTACGTGCCCGGCGGCGGCACGCATCACGGCCGTCCGGACCGGGCGAGCGGGTTCTGCTACCTCAACGATCCCGTGCTCGCGATCCTGGCGCTGCTGGATGCCGGGCTGATGCGCGTGGCCTATCTGGATCTGGACGCGCATCACGGCGACGGCGTGCAGGATGCGTTCGCCGGCGATGCGCGGGTGCTGACGGTCTCCATCCACGAGGCGCGGCGCTGGCCGTTCACCGGTGCGGCGGATGACGATGCCGGCGGATCGGCGCTGAACCTGCCCGTGCCTGAAGGCTTCAACGACGACGAGTTCGCGCTGCTGCTGGAGGAGGTCGCGCTGCCCGCCATCGCCGCGCACCGGCCGCAGGCGCTGGTCGTGCAGTGCGGCGCCGATGCGCTGCTGGAAGACCCGCTATCCCGCCTCGCGCTCTCCAACAACAGCCATCACGCGGCGATCCGGGCGGTGCGCCCTCTCGCGCCGCGGCTGATCGTGACCGGAGGCGGGGGCTACAATCCGTGGTCGGTCGGGCGCTGCTGGGCGCGGGTCTGGGCGGCGCTGAACGATCTGGAAGAGCCCGCCCGCCTGCCGCCCGCTGCCGAGGCGGTGTTGCGCGGGCTGGTGCTGAACCGCGCCGCCGGCCGCGCCCCGCCCGAGGACTGGTTCACCACCCTGATCGACCCGTATCGTGGCGGGCCGGTCCGCGACGAGGTCCGCGCACTCGTCCGGATGCAGATGCGAAGGATCGCCGCATGAATCGCCGCCTGCTCATTTCCGCCTTCGCGGCCGTGGCCGCCGGCGCCGCCGCGCAGAACGGCCCCCAGCCGGAACTGCCGAAGGACCGGCTGGTGATCCTCACCCGCGACGGCACGCGGCACGAATTCATGGTGGAGATGGCGCTGACGCCGGACCAGCAGACGGTGGGGCTGATGTTCCGCCCTTCGGTGCCGCCTGATGGCGGAATGCTGTTCGACTGGGGCAGCCCGCGCGATTCGGCGATGTGGATGCGCAACACCATCACCTCGCTCGACATGGTGTTCATCAATGCGGACGGCGCCATCCGGCGGATCGCGGAGCGCACCGTGCCGCTCTCGCTCGCCACCATCGACAGCCGCGGGCCGGTGCGCGCGACGCTGGAACTGGCCGCCGGCACCGCGCAGCGGCTGGATATCCGGGTGGGCGACAAGGTGCTGCACCCGATCTTCGGGACCGCGCCGTAGGGTTTCCGGGACCCCTCTGGACAGGAGCGCGCCGCTGGTCCGAGATCGCGGCATGTCGCACACCCCCGTGAGCCTGCCGTGACCGCCCTCGATCCCGGCGCCGCCCGCGCCATCCTCGACGCCGTCGCCGCGCGCGAGGCGGATGCGGAGCGGATGCTCGCGCGGCTGGTCGCCCATCCCTCCACGCTGGGCAACGAGGCGTCCTGCCTCGACGAGATGGCGACGATCTACGGCGAACTGGGCTTAACGCCGCGGCGCGTGCCGACCGACCCGGCCGCGCTCGCCAGCCATCCCGGCTTCTCGCCGCCGCTGATCTCCTACGAGGGGCGGGACAACGTCGTCGCCGTGCACCGGCCGAAGGAAACGCGCGGCCGGTCGCTGATGCTTCAGGGACATATCGACGTGGTGCCGGAAGGCGCCGCCGACCTGTGGACCTCGCCGCCCTATCAGGCGCGCATCGCGAACGGGCGGATGTACGGGCGCGGCGCGGGCGACATGAAGGCGGGCGTCGTCAGCTACCTGATGGCGTATCAGGCCATCCGCGATGCCGGCCTGTCGCCGGCGGCCGAGGTGCAGATGGCCGCGGTGATCGAGGAGGAATGCACCGGCAACGGCGCGCTCGCGGTGATGCAGGCGTTGCCCAAGCCGGATGCGGCGATCATCCCGGAACCGGGGCCGGAGCATATCGCGATCTATACCGCCGAGGTCGGGGTGATCTGGGCCTGGGTGACGGTCACCGGCAGGCCGACCCATGTGCGCGAGATGCACGCGGGCGTGAACGCGATCGAGGCCGCGAACATCATCGCCGCGCGCTTCAAGGAGTACGAGGCGAAGGCGAATGCGGCAGAACTGATCCATCCCGCCTTCCACGGCAACAACCACCCGGTGAACGTGAATTTCGGTACCGTGGAGGGTGGCGAGTGGAACTCGTCGGTGCCGACGCGGGCACGTATCGGCATGCGCGTGGGGCTGATGATCGGCAATCCGGCACGCAAGGTCGCCGCCGAGATCGAGGCGCTGGTCGCCGAGGCGGCCGCCGACCCCAAGCTGCGCGGCGCGAAGGTGAAGGTGGAGTTCAAGGGCTTCATGGCCGATGGCTGCACCTTCCCCATGGACTCGCCGCTGCATCAGGCGGTGATCCGCCATCATGACGGCATCGTCGGCGGCGCGCCGCGCACCTATGCCGCATCGGGACTCACCGACGGGCGGTTCTACGAGCTGTACCAGTCCACGCCCTGCTGCGTGTACGGCCCCGATGCGACGGACATCCACGGCATCGACGAAAGCGTCGGCCTCGCCTCGATGCACCAGGTCACCCGCGTGCTGGCGCTGACCATCGCGGAGTGGTGCGGGCTGGAACGCGCCTGACCGCGCGCGCATGGAGCCGGTCACGCTGCATTCCCGGCGGCTGATCCTGCGTCCGTGGCGCGCCACGGACCTCGATCCGCTGTTCGTGCTCAACAGTGATGCGCAGAGCATGCGCTACTTCGCTTCCGTTCACACGCGCGCGGAAAGCGATGCGTGGGCGGGGCGGATGCAGGCCCATATCGACGCGCATGGCTGGGGCTTCTGGGTCGTGGAGGAGAAGGGCGGTACGCCCTTCGTGGGCGTGGTCGGGCTGCAGACGATCCGGTGGCAGGCGCGCTTCACGCCGGCGGTGGAGATCGGCTGGCGCGTTGCGCCCGCCCATCGCCGCAAGGGGATCGCGGAGGAAGCCGCGCGCGCGGCGCTCGGGTTCGGCTTCGACCGGCTCGGCCTCGACGAGATCGTCGCCTTCACCGTGCCGGTGAACGAGCCTTCCTGGCGCATGATGGAGAAGCTCGGCATGCGCGCCGACGGGATGTTCGACCATCCGCGGCTGCCGGATGGCCATCCCTACAAGCCACACCTTCTCTATCGTATCGCGCGGAGCTGACATGAGCCGATCCGACCTGCCGCTGTCCGGCGAACGTCTGTGGGACAGCCTGCACGCGATGGCGCGGATCGGCGCGCGGCCGGATGGCGGCGTGAACCGCCTTGCGCTGACGGCGGAGGACGCCGCCGCGCGCGCCCTGCTGCGGGACTGGGCGCAGGCGGCCGGATGCACGCTGCGGGTGGACAGGCTCGGCAGCATGTATCTCACCTATCCGGGCGCCGATCCCGCGCGCGCACCGGTCGCGGTGGGCAGCCATCTCGACAGTGTCCCGACGGGAGGGAAGTACGACGGCGTCTATGGCGTGCTGGCGGGGCTGGAGATCGTCCGCGCCCTGCATGCGGCGGGCCGGCGCACGCGCGCGCCGATCGCCGTCGTCAACTGGTCGAACGAGGAAGGCTCCCGCTTCTCCCCGGTGATGGCGGCGAGCGGGGCGGCGATGGGTTTCGCCAGCGTGGACTCGGTGCTCGCCGCGCCCGACCTCTTCGGCACCACCAGCTATGGCGCAGCACTCGCCGGATGCGGCTGGGCGGGGGAGGCGGACCCGCAGGACGCGCAGCGCTTCGCCGCCTATTTCGAGGCGCATATCGAGCAGGGGCCGCTCCTCGAACGCGCGGGCGTTCCCATCGGCGTCGTCACCCATGGCCTCGGCGTCTCGCATTTCGACGTGGTGGCGACGGGCGAGGACGGGCATGTCGGCTCGCCCATGGAAGGCCGCCGCGATGCGCTGGCAGCGGCGGCGGA
>JBBCJT010000122.1:0-47363 GCA_037190665.1 Rhodovastum atsumiense
CGAGTGTTGTGGGGATGGGGGCTACCGACCGACCTGATCAAAGCCTTCTTGAGGAATCGCGGGTCCAGGGGGCCGTGCCCCCTGGTGGGGTGAAGGGGCAAAGCCCCTTCCGGGGGTCCGGGGCAGCGCCCCGCGCCCTCACGGCACCGAGCGGCCGACCACCCGTTCGATTTCGGCGCGGACCAGCCGCTCCACGAGTTGCGGCAGATGCGCGTCCAGCCATTCGCGCAGCATCGGGCGCAGTTCCTCGCGCACCATGTCCTCGATCGTCGGCCCGCCGCGATGGGTGGTCGTCTCCCGCTGGACGGCGAGCGTCTTGACCAGCGAACCCACGGCGGACGCGGTGGCGGCGGCAGCGGCGGCCCCCACGAGGCCCGGCCGCGCGCCCGCTTCGGCCGCCGGGCGCGGCTCGGGCTCGCGCGGCGGCGGCTCGACCATCATCGAGGCGTCCAGCGCCAGCGGCTCCTCCGCCGGCGGGCGGGGCGGCGGCGGTGCGGAGGAGCCGACCGGTTCCTCCTCGTTCAGGATCTTGCGGATGGAGGCGAGGATGTCCTCCATCGTCGGGTCCTGCGCGGAAGCCTGCGCCCCCCGGTCGCCGGTATTCGTTGCGTCGGACACGTCTGCCTCAGTCTCCGCCCAGGGGGTCGTTGGTTCCGAACCAGCGGCTGCGCACGGCCCGGTAATAGGCGCGGTCGTCATAGAGCTGGACCTGCAACTGCATGTCGCGGGCCGTGAGCCGCCCGACCGAGGCGGCGAGCGCGTAGGACGCCGTCACCACGTTGGCCAGCGCGCGCACCAATGCCACGCGCGCGTTAAGCAATTCCTGCTCCTGGTTCAGCACGTCGAGCGTGGTGCGGCTGCCCACGATCGCCTCCCGCTGCACGCCGTCGAGCGCGATCTCGGCCGCGCGGATCTGGGAGCGGGTGCTGGCCACGGTCGCCTGCGCGGCCTGGTAGGTTTCCCACGCCGCCGTCGCCTGCTGGATGGCGAGCCGGCGCTGCTCGTCCACCACCTGCCGCTGCTGCTGCGCCTGCTGGCGCGCCTGCCGGACGGCCGCGTGCTCCGCGCCGCCCTGATAGAGCGGGACGGACAGGTTCAGCGTCGCCTGGCTGCCCGTGGCGCGGTTTCCGGGCTGGGAGGTGTTGTCGTTGCGGAAGGTGCTC
Source organism: Rhodovastum atsumiense (assembly GCA_037190665.1). Lineage (GTDB taxonomy): Bacteria > Pseudomonadota > Alphaproteobacteria > Acetobacterales > Acetobacteraceae > JBBCJT01. Next base: position 1,164 of record JBBCJT010000122.1, read on the forward strand.
GCCTGCGCGGAGAGCTGCGGCAGCAGCGCGCCGAACTGCAGGTTGATGTTGTCGCGGGACGCCGCCTCGTCGAACCGGGCCGCGACCACGTTCGGGTTGTTCAGCGCCGCCTCCGCCACGCGCCGCTGGTCGGCTTCCGGCACACGCAGCGGCTGCGGCTCGACCAGCCGGGTCGGCGCGACGCCGATCACGCGGGTGAAGATCGCGCCGGAGGTCTGCAGGTTGCCCTGCGCGGTGGCGAGTTCGGCGCGCGCGCCGGCCAGCCGCGCCTCGGCCTGGGCGACGTCCGTGCGGGTGATCTCGCCGACCCGGAACCGGTCGTTGGTCGCCTGGAGCTGGCGCTGCAGCACGACCACGTTGTTCTGGTTCAGCCGCACCACCTGCTGGTCGCGGATGACGTTCACGTAGGCGGTCACCGAATCGAGCAGCACCTGCTGCTCGGACGCGAGCAGCCGGGCCCGTTCGGCCAGCACTTGATTCTCGGACCGCGCCACCGCGGCCTGCGTGCGCCCGCCGCGATACAGCGGCTGCGACAGCGTGGCCGAGCCGGAGGCGGGCGTGCGCTCGGCATCGACGCGCGTGCCGGTGCGGGTGTTGGTCACCGTACCGTCGGCGTAGCCGGTGGCGCCCTGCAGGATGACGGTCGGCCGCCAGCCCGCGAGCGCCTGCGGCACGTTCTCGTCGGTCGCGCGCAGCCGGGCGCGGGCGGCCTGGAGCGTCGGGTTGTTGGTATAGGCGTTGGCCAGCGCTTCCGGCAGGCTCTGCGCGCCCGCGGGGGCGGCGAGCAGCAGTGCGGCGAAACCAATACGCAGCATCGGGTAGGCCAAGTAGCTACTCCTCACCCTACGACGCGGCGCGCGGGCCGCCATGCAGCGGCCGGACATGCCACAGAACCGGCGGCAAGGCCACCGCCGGGATCAGAACGTGAACGCCGGCGCCGGCGCGAAGGCCGGCAGCGGCGGCGTGGAGGCGTCGAACTGCGGCACGTGGGAGACGCCGCCGCCGACACGGCGCGCCAGCACGGCCTGCCCGGGCTTGCCGGGCTGGGCGATCACGGCGGCGAGCCGGCCGTTGAGGGCGAGCTGGGCCACCAGCGCCTCCGGCACCGACGGGATCGCGCCCTCGATCAGGATCGCCTCGTAGGACGCGCCGGGCCAGCCGGCGGCGAGCCGGCCTTCCACGACATTGACCGACGGCGCGACGGAGGCCAGCACCTTCCGCGCGATGGCGAGCAGCGCCGGATCCTCCTCCAGCGCCGTGACCTGGGCGTCGCACGCCGCACACAGCGCGGCGCCGTAGCCGGTGCCGGCGCCAACCACCAGCGCGCGCTCGCCCTCCCGCAGGCCCAGCGACTGGACGAGGCGGGCGATCACCATCGGTTCGATCAGCGCGCGGCCGCCGGGCAGCGCCACGTCCTCATCCACGTAGGCGAGCGTGGCGAGGCCGGGCGGCAGGAAGCGTTCGCGCGGCAGTTCGCGCATGGCGGCAATGACCCGCGGATCGGTCACCTTGTTGGGACGGACCTGCCCGTCCACCATCTTCTGCCGCGCGAGATGAAAATCCATATCCGACCCGCTGAAAAACCGGCCTGCTTATAGGGGGCTGAGGCGGGCTGCGCCAAGCGGTGCTTGACCCCGCCCGGGCAGGCGGAGGATATGGCGCCCGCGCGCTCGGTCCGGTGGCAGAGTGGTGATGCAGAGGACTGCAAATCCTCGTATGCCGGTTCGATTCCGGCCCGGACCTTTCGCGCGTTTGCACCTGCGGCGGGGCTTGGCTATACGACCCGCCGTCGCTCTGGTCCGGCGTGGCGCAGCGGTAGCGCAGCGGACTGTTAATCCGTTGGTCGTTGGTTCGAATCCAACCGCCGGAGCCAGAACTCGCCAGAAATTTCAGCGATTTCAATTCACTAGAACACAGCGCCCCGGGCGGGCGGGGCGGGTTGCCACCATCGCCTCATGCCGATGTCTCCGCATCAATGCTGCGGCGTTTGCCATGCCGTTCCAGCCCGAGCCGGATCGGCGGGAGGCGGCGCGCGCTTCATGATGCTGGCCGTGACCGGGCGGATCTCGGACCCATGGTCTTGGTGAAAGAAGGTGAAGCGTTGGCGACGCGAGCGCGCACCGTAGCCGGATCGCGTTCCGGATCGGCCATCTTCGAGCGGCGCTGATTCAGGAAGATGCTTCATCCGCGACGTTTGGAGTCCTTGATGCTGTCGAAGCTGACATCGAGGGCCTCGCAGGGATCGCGATAGAGCCCCGTGCGGGGGGCGGGGCATGACCGCGTAAGTGGTGGTGCTCAACGGGTCCGACATCGCCGCCGCGATGGCGACGGGCGTGGGCGTCGTCCGGCGCGCCGACATGAGCGCTGAAGCGTTGCTGGACGGTGCGTGCACCGGGCCGCTGCAACGGGAAGCCGACGACCACGGCAGAGCGCTACCCATGCGACCGCCGCGCGCATGGAGCCGGGCGATTGCGCATGCAATGGCAAGACGCAGGTTACGAGAAGTGCATAGCCGGAACTGCACCGCAACTTGATCATCAGGCAAACACGGGCCTGCTCGGGGAGGGCACATTCCATGCTGCTCGGACGTCGAGATCTGGCGACCTCGGCCTTGGCGGCCACGAGTGCCGCTCCGCCGGTCTCCGCCAAGACCACCACCACGGCGCAAACGGCCACCGCCCCGGCCGACCGTATTGCCGGCGTCACGCAGCCGGCCGACGGCGTCATCATGCCGGAAGGCTACGCTCGGGCCACCGCACGGTTCGCCCATATCTGGGGCCGGCCACCCGTGACCATGACAAACAGGCGCGCCGCGATCCGCCCGACGTCGCGTTCTCCGACCAGGGCGGGAAGCCGGAATGAAATTGTGAGACCGGCCTGAGAGCGCCCGATGCAGACCCGCCGGAGTAGCGTGGCCCGCGGAATGTTCGGCCTATGGTTAGCGGCCGCTGTCCCAGCCTTTGCTCAGGACCATGACAATGCAGCCGCCCAGGCGAACAACCCGCTGGCCAGCACGACGTCGCTGAACCTGCAGAACCAGTTCATGGGCCGGCTGAGCGGCTTCGACGAGCCGGCGAATTCGGTGCTGCTCCGCGGGGCGCAGCCCTTCTCGGTCGGCGACACGCACTGGATTGCGCGAGCCACCCTGCCGGTCAACACGTTTCCGGAGCGGCCGGGTGGCCCGCATGACACCGGGGTCGGCGACTTCAACATCTTCGCCGCCTATCTGATCGATGTCGGCAATCCGGGGATCAGCTTCGGCATCGGACCGCAGCTCACCGCCCCCACGGCATCGGACCGATCGCTCGGCAGCGGCAAGTGGTCGGTGGGTTTCGCCAATGTCCTGTTCGATGCGACGAGCAAGGTCTGGCAGTACGGATATCTTCTGACCTGGCAGGCCAGCGTCGCAGGGGACGATGACCGGCGGGATGTGAATGCCGGTGCTTTCCAGCCCTTCCTGTTCCGCCAGCTCGGCGAAGGCTGGTACCTGCGCTCAAGCGGCGTCTGGGTCTACGATTTCGAGACTGACGCCTACGCGGTGCCGGTCGGTCTCGGCATCGGCAAGGTGGCGCACCTGGGCAAGACCGTCATGAACATCTTCATCGAGCCGCAATACTCGATCCTGCGCCACGGAAGCGGACAGATGGAGTGGGGAATCTTCGCCGGCGTGAACTTCCAGTTCAGGCTCTAGGCATCGATGCTCGTATCTCGGGGCGTGGGAGACTGCCTCGCATGAAGGAGATCCGGCGCGCACTGCTCGAAGGTGCGATGGTGGTCATCCCCGTCGGTGCGGTCGTCCTTCTGACAATCGGCATCATCCAGAGACTGGAGGAAGCGGCCGATCCTCTCGCCGGGCGGTATCTGCATCCGCTCGTGGCAGCCATCCTGCTGTTGCTTATCCTGTTCCTCTTTGTCGGCCTGGCGGTGCGCTCGGTCATGGGGCGGTGGGCGCGCGCGGGACTCGAGTCGCTCCTGCTCGAGCGTATCCCCGGCTACAGGCTGGCGAAGGCATTTGTCGGCGAGGGGATGCCCCTCGCGCGCGGCGACCGCAAGATCCGGACTGCGCTCGCCTCGATCGAGGAGGGTCAGTGCCCGGCACTCGTCATGGACGAGTTCGCCGACGGCCGCCTGCTCGTCTTCGTCCCCGGCACGCCTGCCCCGATGTCCGGCGCGATCTACATCTTCACCCCGGACAGGGTCGTCTATCTCGACATACCCCTGCTGCCCTTCCTCAAGTCGATAGCGTCCTGGGGCCTCGGCCTGCCGGAGCTGCTTCAGCAGCAGAGGCCGGCAGACGGGCCGGCCGGCCGGCCCGGCCATCCCTCCGGGTCTCCGCCGCGGCGCCGGATGCCGGGAAGCTTCGCCGGCGCATCAGAATGAGATGGCGAAGCCCATGGACGCGCCGGAGACGTTGTCGCCGAACAGATACCTGCCCATGATCCGAACCCGCTGGCCGGGAATGCCGGACTGGCTGATGTCGAATTCCAGCCCCGCTCCGATCTTCACCAGCTGGTTGAACCCCAGCGCATCGCGCTGATCCATGAAGAAGCTCGAGAACGATCCGTCGATGACGTAGCGCAGCGGGCTGCCGAACACCTCCAGCCCCGTCGGCCAGCGCACACGGCCCCAGACATTGGCCGTCGCGGCATCGGCCGACCCGCGTACCGCGCGGGATGAATCGAACGCCGTCAGATGAAGCTGCGTCCAGCGCAGTTCCAGATCCAGCTCGACCTTCGGATCCGCATACTCGTAGTCCAGCATCAGGGACCCGCCGAGGCCGTATGCGTTGAGCTTGCCGCGCTGGAGGAACTCCAGATCGACGTCGGTCCGGTGGTTGATCAGCGATCCGGCGAGCGAGGCGTCGCTGCGCACCGTCCCGAGGGACGCGTTCGCGATCGGCCGGAGCACCCAATGCTCGGAGATCGGGAAGTCCCATCCGATGCCGACGGTTGCTGCGCCGCTGTTCCAGCGCGTCGGAACCTGGCGTTCCTGCACGCCGTCGCTGAACACGAAGCGCGGATCGTAGCGCGATCCCCCCGCGAATCCTTCCAGATAGAGCGGGAACGACTCACTGACCGTGAAGCCGACCCCGAACTGCAGCATATCGAGCCCCGGATCGCCCTGATCTCCGCGATTGATCGCCAGCGAGCTCGCGCTGGTATCGGGGATCGAATTGTAGGCCAGGATGCCGAGCGCGCCGTTGGCCGCCCGGCGCAGACTGATGCCCAGTATGCCCGGCTGGAGCGAGGTCTGCGCCACGGCGGCCGGCGCCAGCAATGCGATGAGCAGGATGATCAGGCCGCGCGGCGCGGACGGGACGATGCCGAAGCCGCCATGCACGGCTCCGCCTGCGCGGCCGGACTTCAGCACCTCATGGCCTTCCCGAAACCGGCACGTCGCGCACGCCGCGGGAGGGATCGGTCGGGTCCGGCGCCTTCGCCGGCGTGCGGCCGCCAAGGCGTCTGATCGCAAGATCGGTCAGGATCGGGCCGAGGGCTGCGGTCACGACGACGAGGACCAGGATGGCATTCAGGATGCGCCCGTCGATCAACCGCTCTCCGGCGGCGTTGATCGCCTCGTATCCCACGAGTGCTGCCGCCAGCGTGGCCGCCACCTGCGGGAGGGTCAGCGAGCCCATCAGCAGCCGGTCGACGGCACCGAACCCGAACATCCGGCCCGCCAGTTCGGATGCCGCGAACTTGCTTGCAACCAGCGCGGCCACGATCGCGGCGACCAGCGGCAGGTCCGTCGTCAGCGAGGTCGCGAGCAGGCGGATATCGACCAGGAAGCCGGTCACGATGAAGAAGGCGGGGATGAAGAAGCTGTTGCCCAGAAACTCCAGCTTCTCCTTCACGCGCGTTCCCTTCACCGCCTGGTTCACCGCGATTCCGGACAGGAACGCGCCGATGATCCCTTCCAGCTCGATCGCCTCCGCCGCGATCGCGGCGGTGCTGACGATGACGAGCAGCAGCGAGAAGGCCGCCTCGTCGCTTCCGCCGAGCCGGCCTATGACGTGGCGGGCGAGCGGTCCCAGAACGGCCAGCAGCAGCGCCGCGAAGGCGACCAGTTCGGCAACCTGGATCAGCAAGGCGACCGGGGCGAAGCCGGTGCGGTGTGTCGCAAGGCAGCCGGCCAGGACCAGCAGCGCGAGCATGTCCGTCATCACGGTCGCGCCGACCGTGACGACGACCGCCGGGCGGGACGCGAGCCCGGCGCGCGTGATGGCGGGAAACGCGATCAGGGTATGGGAGGCGATCAGCGATCCGATGAGCAGGGCGGGAACGACGCCGTATCCCGCCATCTGCGCGACGCCGATCCCGGCGAGCAGCGGCAGTGCGAAGGTGGCCGCCCCGAAGACCGCGGCCCGCCGCCGTTCCTCGCTGAACTGCCGCAGATCGATCTCGAGGCCGACGAAGAACATCAGCAGCAGCTTGCCGAGTTCCGCGAAGAACTCCGCGACCTCGGCATGGCGCGGCACGACGCCGAGCAAGTGAGGCCCGACAAGAACCCCGAGCAGGATGTAGCCCACGCATTCAGGCAGGCGCACGCGCGGCGCGAACGTGCGGATGAGCATCACGCCGAGCAGAAGAATGGCGAACCGCGCAAGCGGCGGGAGATTCAGGGCGCCTTCCGCCAGTTCCATCCGCTGTCCCTCATTCGTGCGGGAAGACGCGCGCCCAGTCGTCCTTCATCGAGACGAGATGCCATCCGCGTCCCGCCGCGTCGTCCAGCCCCCGGTCCAGCCGGCCGAAATGGGACTGCCGGTCATAGGCATATTCGCGCTCCGCATCGTCGTGGTGGACGATCATGCCCAGCCGGCGGCCCGACGGGGCCGTCACGTACTCCAGCATCTCGTAGTCCCCGTCAGAGTTGCCGAAGGCGGCCTGCGGCAGCCGGCCGAGGAAGCGCGAGATGCCCACCGGCTTGCCGGGGCCGTCGGTCACCAGATCGATCTGCGGCAGCCGGGTCAGGCGCCCGTTCTCGAAGCGCATCTGGAACGTGGTGCCGACCACATCCTGCGGCGGGATGCCGTAGATGCGCTGGGTCCATGGCCGCATGAACTCGACCGTCCCGCCGGAGACGATGCAGGTGGTGAAGCCGCGCGCGCGGAACAGCGCGAGCAGTTCGAGCATCGGCTGGAAGACGAGTTCCGTGTACGGGCGGTGGAAGCGCGGATGCCGTGCCCGCGCGAGCCAGTCCTCGACGGCCTTGTGGAACTCGTCCGGCGACATGCCGGTGTGAGTGGCGAGGATGATCTCGATCAGGCCATGCTCTCCGGCCCGGGCAAGGCCGGCATGATCGCCTGCCAGCACGCTGCGGAACGGCTCCCGCGTCGTCCAGTCGGGATGCTGTGGCGCAAGGGCATGTACCCGTTCGAGCGCGAAGGCCACCTGCGTGTACATCGGCTGCTCCACCCAGAGCGTGCCGTCATTGTCGAAGATCGCGAACCGGTCGCCGGCCGGAACGAAATCCGGCCCGCCCTCCGTCGTCGTCGCGGTGAGGAAGTCGAGGATGGCCTGCTTTCGCACACCCGGCCGCCACGACGGCAGCGGATCGTCGGCACGGGCCCCCTGCGCGAGTGCGCGGCTGGCGAGGCTTGCCAGCAGCATTGCCGAAAGGCTGCGGCGGGCCAGAAGAACGGGTGGGTTCATAATGGGAACTCCTGCATCGCGGCCGGTCATCGCGCCCGGCGCGGCTGGTTCAGACGCGCCGGAGGTGCGAGGGCCGGTCCTGGATCGAGAGGCGGCGGCACATCCTCTCCCCGCGGCTATGCGCCGCTTCGCTCCAGCGATCGCGGCGCCCGATACAGCACCGCGTCATCATATCCACAGCACGGCCGCTGGCTGCGTCGTTCACAGGTCGCACACGGCGCTCGCCGCAAGACGGGGCCTGTCCTCACGCCGGCGTCGCATCGCAATCCTGTAACCCTGTTTCCGTTCATCTCGGGTGCGCAGCAGCCGATATGACGCGAAGGGCATCCGAACGACTATGCAGTTTTCGCAGACGGCCGGCGGGACAGGTCAGCCGGCGACCGCGGGACCCGCATGAGGGTCCGGGACGGGCTTTCGCCGAAAAGTCGCCGATAGCGTCCGGCGAAGCGCCCGAGTTCCCAGAACCCGCAGGCGACGGCGATCTCGGATACGGTGGCCGTGGCGGGATCCGCTGCGCTGAGCGCCTCACGCGCCCGCCAGAGCCGCCAGCGCCGGAGATAGCGGTTCGGCGTCTCTCCCACGCAGCGCAGGAACAGCGTCTCGAGGCCTTTCGCCGAGTAGCCTGCGACCATGCACAGTTCGGTGAGGGTGATCGGGCGATCCTCGTGTGCGCGGATATAGTCGACGACGGTCCGCATGGCCGCCTGTCCGCGTCGCATGTAACGGGTCTGCCGGACGGGCGCATCCGTGACGAGCAGTTCGGTGAGCAGGTTCCATAACGCGGCATTCATCGCCGCCACCCGGTGATGCGGCAGTGACGTCCTCGGCCATGCGATCGCCATGCGGATCAGGTTGCGGTGCATGGCGGTGAGCGTCGCCAGCAGGGCCGGCGGCGGGCGCAGCGGTGTCGTCCGGCTGAAGAGGAAGGGCGGCGGCTCGTCGAACATCACTTCGGCCCGTGCGAGTACCGTCGCCATGGGAAGCGAGAGCGAGCGCGAGATGGCGGGCCCTTCCGTGACATCCTCGACCCCTGCCGTGCCGGGTCCGACGCTTACGGTGCCGGGCTGATCTTCGATGCCGTCGCGCAGCTTCGGCCGGTCCTGCGCCGCGACGAGCCGGAAGAACAGCCGATCCGGGGGAAACGACAGGACCGCGCGTCGCGCCAATGTCTCCGTGATCAGCCCGAGATGCAGATCGTCGATCCGGGCGAGGGCAAGGCGCGCCTGGAAATCACCGCGCCCGCTGACGACGTATGCGGCCCGGCAATTGTGTACGCTCTCGATGAATACGTCCGCGTCGCTGTATCGCGCTGTGGTTGCGAGCGTTTGCATCCAATTGCTCCGGTCCTCGAGCGACGGAAGCCTAAACGTTCCGCGCCAGGGACGGAACGCAAACGTTCCTGCCAGCCCCGCCGTCCGTCGTGGGTGCGGAGCGTACCCAGCAGGCTTCCCTATCGCCGTCCCGGGCACCGCAGCAGCGCATCGACTTCGGATTGGCCGAACACATCGGCAGGAACGGACCCCGATGCAGCCGCCATGGCCTACGAAATCTGCATAGCGGAAACCGCGGCGCTGGATATCGATCGTCGGTCAACGCCCGGCTGGTCCACGCAATCCATCAGGCGGTGTGCGCCGTCGCGGCTGCAGAAGGAGTTTCCCTGTGAGCTGGATCGCGGAACTGGCTGCCTGGAGCATGCTGGCGGTCGGCGTGCTGCTCTTCGTCGCCCAGATGGGGGCACTCGAGATCGGCTTCCGGACCGGCCGCCGCTACGCACGGGGCCAGTCGGAGCACTCGGAGGGCGCCGGTGTCGTCGTTGCCGGTCTGCTGGGGCTGCTGGCCTTCGTGCTCGCGTTGACGCTGTCCTTCGCCAACAACCGCTTTGCCGAGCGCCGCATGGGCTCCTTGGCGGAGGCCAATGCGATCGGGACCGCCTGGTTGCGGGCCAAGGCCGTCGATCACCCACACGCCGTCGAGATCGCGCGGCTGGTGGAAGACTACGCACGCGTCAGATCCCGCTTCGTCCAGAGCAGCCGCGAACCGACCTCGATAGAAGCGGCCAATGCGCAGACGAACCAGCTTCAGTCCGAGATCTGGGGTCACCTGACCGGGCTGGTGCGCGAACAGACGACCCCGCTGACCATCGCGCTGATGTCCGCGCTCAACGATACCTTCGATTCCAGCACGACGGAGCGCTTCGCGTACGCCTTCACGCTGCCGCCGCAGTTGTTCTGGCTGCTGATAGGCATGGCGCTTCTGGGCATGCTTGCGCTCGGCTTCCAGCTCGGCCTGAGAGGAAGGCCATTGCGCCTTCTCGCCGGCCTGCTGACCGCGACATGGACGATCGTCATCATCAGCATTCTGGATCTCGCCGCGCCGCGCCTGGGAAGCTGGCGTACCAGTGCGATCGCGTATGACTGGACGATCGCGGGCTTCCAGGGCGGTGTCACCGTGCCGCCGCTGCCGTCGAGGCCGCAATGACGCGCAGGCCGGAAACCCCATCGGTGATTGGCGCTGTCGACCGCGACGACGCCGGATCCGGCCATGCGCCGGAGCGAGGGTGGTATGGGATGCCTGATCGCCCTCGGTGCGCTCGCTGCGACGACAGTGACACCCAGTGGTCGGACTTGCTGCTTGCCTTCGCGCGGCGCGGCGAATCGTTCGGCTGCATTGTCACATTGAGTGTCGCCGCCCTTTCGTGCCTGCCTGACGGACCGATGCCCCGGGAAAACCGATGACCTCACTGTTCGAAGGTGCCGCCGGGATCCTGCGCCACCATCCGGAGATCGCGCTCTTCCTCGTGCTCGCGCTCGGCTACCTGATCGGCAAGATCAGGGTAGCCGGCCACGCGGTGGGGCTGGTCACCGGCTCGCTGTTCGCCGGCCTCGCCGTCGGGCAGATCGGCGTGGAGATCAGCCTCGAGATCAAGACCGTCTTCCTGCTGCTGTTCCTGTTCGCCAACGGCTACGGCGCCGGGCCGCAGTTCTTCCGCGCACTGCGCTCGGACGGGGCCGCACCGCTGATCCTGACGCTGGTGGTCACGTTCAGCGGGCTTCTCTGCGTCTGGGGCATGGCGAGCCTCATGCGCCTCGATGTCGGCTTCGCCTCCGGCCTGCTGTCCGGGTCGCTGACCCAGTCGCCCGCGATCGGCACGGCGACGGAGGCGATCATGGCGCTGGACCTGCCGCTGGAGCAGCGGCAGGCGCTGGTGAACCACATCCCGGTGGCGGATGCCGTCTGCTACCTGTTCGGCTTCTGGGGTGAGGTGTTCTACGTCGCCGCGATCCTGCCGAAGATGATCAAGGTCGATCTGGAGCGGGAAGCGCGGAAGCTGGAAGTCGAGCTCGGGCTCAGCGACACGCCCGCCCATGTCGCCTCCGCCTATCGGGCGCTGGCGCTGCGCGGCTTCCTGCTGCCGCAGGGCAGCTTCGCGACCGTGGGTGCGCTGGAGGCGGAAGCGGCGGCACAGGGGTTCCGGCTGTTCGTCGCACGCATCCGTCGCGACGGCGCGCTGGTCGACGTGGGCGAGAACACCGCCTTGCGCCCCGGCGACATCCTCGCCATCGCGGGCCGGACCGGATGGGTGACCGAATTCGCCCATCTGCGCCTCGGTGCGGAACAGGACGACGCGGACCTGCTCGACATGCCGGTCGAGACGCTCGACGTGGTGGTGACGAAGAGCGGCAACGCGGCCGGGCGTACATTGGGCGAATTGGCCGACGACCATGGCGCGACGCGCGGGCTGTTCGTGCGCGGCATCCGCCGCGGCGGGACCGACATTCCCCCCGTCCTTTCCACCCGCCTCGATCCCGGCGACGTGGTGACGCTGGTCGGGGCGCCCGACAGGGTCGAGGCATCCGCGGCACGGATCGGCTTCGCGGAGAAGCCGAGCGTGTCGACCGACATGTTCACCCTCGGCTTCGGCATCGCCGTGGGCTGCCTGATCGGCCTGCCGACGCTGGTGCTCGGCGGCGTGAACCTCTCGCTGTCCACCTCGGTAGGAACGCTGCTCGCCGGGCTGTTCTTCGGCTGGCTGCGCTCGGTGCGGCCGATGCTGACGGGGCGCGTGCCGGAGGCGTCGCAGGCGTTCATGGTGAATTTCGGTCTGGCCGGGTTCGTGGCGATCACCGGCCTGCATGCGGGGCCGGTGTTCTTCTCCGCGCTCGCCGAAGTGGGCATCTGGCTGTTCATGGCCGGCATCGTCTGCACCTGCGTGCCGCCGACGATCGGTGCGTTCTTCGGCCGCTACGTGCTGAAGATGAACCCGGTGCTGCTGCTCGGCGCCGTCTCCGGCGCACAGACCATGACGGCGGCGATGGTCGCGGTGCAGGAACGCGCGAAGAGCCGCGCGCCCGTGCTCGGCTTCACCGTCCCCTACGCGCTGGGAAACATCATCCTCACCACATGGGGCACGGTGATCGTCCTGCTGATGAGCCCGTAGGTGCCAGCCAGGCGCTAGCCTCCATCCGCCAGAAGGATGGCCGGGCAGCAGCACAGCCGACAGCGTGCTTTCCGCTTCCCGCATCGTTCTGCGCCCGTCCACCGATCGGGGGGAACAGAAACCTCGGCGCCGCCTGCCGGGTCACCAAACATGGTTGCCGCTCCGGTGCGCCCGTGCGAAAGCGATGCCGGGTGTTAGCTGCGTCGGGCAGCGAGACAGGGTCATGCGTTGGTCGGGCCGCCGCGCGGAGCTCGCGCGCCCATGGACCAACGGACATTCCGTACCGATCTTCCACGCCCCCAGCTTCTGGCCGAGCGGGCCTTCGACACGCTGCAACGCTTCCTGCATGTCGAGGCGGTGAGCGGCCTTGTCCTGCTGATCGCGGCCGCCGTCGCGCTGATCTGGGCCAATTCCCCCTTCGGGCACAGCTACCACGACCTTTGGCACATGCCCCTTTCGGTCGGGCTGGGAGACTTCACATTCGCCCGGCCGCTGCACTTCTGGATCAACGACGCCCTGATGGCCTTCTTCTTCCTCGTGGTCGGGATGGAGATCAGGCGGGAGATCCACGAGGGCGCGCTGAGCAACCTCAGGCTGGCAGCCCTTCCCGTGGTGGCGGCAGTTGGCGGGGTTCTCGTTCCCGCATTGATCTATGTGATGCTGAACGGAGACCCGCTGCGGCGCAGCGGCTGGGCCATCCCCACCGCGACGGACATCGCTTTCGCCGTGGGCGTGCTCGCCCTGCTCGGTCGGGCGATTCCCGTCAACGTGCGGATCTTCCTGCTCGCACTCGCGATCATCGATGACATCATCGCCGTCCTGATCATCGCGTTCTTCTATTCCGGCGGCCTCGATTACAGCGGGTTCGCGATCGCCGGTGCGGGCGTGCTGATGGTGCTGGGCCTTCAGCAGATCGGGGTCGGCTCGGCATATGCCTACGTGCTGCCGGGCGCGGTCGTCTGGGCCGGACTGCTGACGACGGGCGCGCATCCGTCGCTCGCCGGCGTCGTCCTTGGGCTGATGACGCCCGTGCGGCCTGTCCGCATGCGCGAACACCCGGTGGATGTCGTCTGGCGCATCGCGAGCGAGCTGCGCAGCCAAGGCGCCGGGGCAGCGGCGGATGCGCACCATCTGGCGCGGCCGCTGCGGCAACTCGGGCTCGCGCGCCGGGAACTGCTGCCCCCTGTCGTCCGGGTGCAGATGGCCCTTCACCCGTGGGTCGCCTATGGCGTCATGCCCATCTTCGCGCTCGCCAATGCCGGCGTCAGCCTGGAGGGTGTGGACCTGTCGCTGGGAGGATCCCACCTGGTCATGACCGGGGTCGCCCTTGCCCTCGTCGCCGGCAAGCCCATCGGCGTGCTCGGGGCGGTGTGGATCATGGTGCGGACGGGGTGGGGCCGGCTGCCACCCGGCGTGACGTGGGGCGGCGTGTGCCTGATCGGCCTGCTGGCCGGCATCGGTTTCACGATGTCCATCTTCGTCGCCATGCTCGCCTTTGAGGACGAGAACCTGCTGGGGGCAGCGAAGCTGGGCGTGCTGCTCGGCTCGCTCGTGGCGGCTTCGCTCGGCCTTGTCTGGGGCGCGGGATATGCCCGGAGGTTGCGGGGGGAGCGAAGCTGAGCACGATGATGAGATGCGCTGAGCGATGGTCGATGGCCGCATCTGCGGCAAGAAGGTCCCATCCCGCGTGCCGGGCGGGCCGCTGGTGCGACCGCGCACCGGCGATGGTGACCTCAACCAGTCGGCTCATCCCAGCGCGTCCGCGATGGTGCCGCCAAGTAGCCAGTCGCAGAGAACGCCACTACACCTCGAGACAGGCCAAGAAGCCGCCTATCTGATCGGCGTCGCAGGCCGCCTCGTCACGGATCACGCAACACAAGCCGCGCAATTCCCAACGCGATCATCGCGCCCCGCCTTTCAAAGCTATGCCGGCAGCGGTTTGCGCATATCGGCCGGCAGCGTTTCCCAGGCGCGGATGAGGTCGCCGAGCGAGTTGGCCTGCATCTTCCTCATCGCGTTGCCACGATGCAGTTTGACGGTCACCTCGCTGATGCCGAGGTCGAACGCGATCTGCTTGTTGAGACGACCGCGCGCCACCTCGGCCAGAACTTGACGCTCGCGGGGTGTCAGCTTCTCCAGCCGCTCGACAGTCCGCCCGACGATGCCGGCATGCGCTCTCCGTGTGGCGTCCAGATCGATCGCTGAGGTGACGGCGTCCAGCAGCGTCTGACCCCGGACGGGTTTGGTCAGGAAGTCCACGGCGCCGGACTTCATCGCCTGCACCGTCATCGGAATGTCACCATGGCCGGTCAGGAAGATGATGGGCTTGGGGTCGCCGTTCCTTGCAAGCTGGTGCTGGAGATCGAGACCGCTTGCGCCGGGCATGCGCACATCGAGAATGAGGCAACCAGGCCGCGCGAGAAGATCCGCACTCAGAAGTTCGCGGATAGAGGCGAAGCAGACCGGATGCATTCCCGCAGAGCTTATGAGTTCATGAAGCGCCTCGCGGACCGCGGTATCATCGTCGACGATCATAACGAGAGGATGCTGTTCTTCCGGCTGAGGCTTCGGCACCGCCGCCCTTCTCATCTGGATCTGTTGCATACTCACTCCTCCTTCCATGGGCACAAGATGTGATCGGCGACAGTCAGCAGCGTGGGCTTGCCGAACGATCCGGGGAAGAACTCCCTGATGCCCACGCTGCTCATCGCCGAGTTCGTGACGACTGTCAGCTCGGCATTCGCACTCGTCCTCTGCATCGGCAGGTTCATTCCGCACGCTAACCTGGACACAAGGCCCGGCCATCCTATGGAAGTCCATGTATCGGGAGTCGCACGCGAACGATGATCCACCATCGATGCTGGACTTTGGATTGACCTGCCTCGACGCGAGATGTCGTGACGCCACATGTTCGTTAGCTGGAGATAGCGGCATCGGCCTTCTGAGTGGCAGGCCGGCGAGCCGTGTTAGCCGGACGCGACGGAGACGACGAATACAGGCATTCTCCCGGCTTTGACCTGCAGCCAACGAAATGACAGGCGAGCGTCCAACCCGTCCGGCTCCCGTCAGGACTGATGTCCGGAAGCTCAGGCCGATTCAGCTCAAAGGTGGAAGGCGCTCCGCGCGCTTCCATGCCTCGGCACGATCGCGCTGACGGCAAAGGTTGGACATGGACGGCGCCGTGACCGACAACGCCCATCTCTCCGAACGGATGCTGCCATCCTCTCCTCGAAGCTCGGGGTCATGCGGTGGCGGCTTTCTGGTTCCGTACGGGCGTCGCTTCGGTTGAAGTATGGGCTTCATACTGAAAGAGGGCGCCACCGCGGGCGCCCTCTTCCAACGCCCTTCAAGCGCGCCTAGCGAACGACGACGCCAGCGGGGCCCGTGCTGCTCGAAGCGGTGGTGGTCGGCGCCGGGATCTGGCTGACCAGGCCCTGCGCGGACGATGCCGGGCGGGGCTGGATTTCGCGCCAGTCCCCGGTCGTCGCAAAGCCCTCGCCTTCCGCGAAAGCGGCACCCGCCGTGCCCAGCACCAGAAGGGCGGCGAGAATGGTCTTCGTCATGGCAGTGCTCCTATCAGGATCGTTGTTGTTGCCGATCAGCGATTGCTGATGCACGACGACTGATAAGAAGCACGGCTCATCTCAGTCAGACATTATACCGGCGGCGCGGTGGGTTACTGCAGTAATCGCCTGCATGGATACTTATTGCCGATGACCACCACTCCGGTCACCAGGAGCGCGCAGATAGCCCGGATAGGATCGCCAGCCCTTTCGCTATACGAGCCTACGCCCGCGCAAGCATGCCCCGCATCACGGCGTGAAGTCCGGGCGTAGCGATCAACTGCGGGCGGTGGATGAGTTCACGTATGCAGAGCGCTGGCTACAGCCGCCAGCAAGGCCAAACCGTCAAAAGGCTTGCGGAAGAAGCCGCTGATATCCTTCGCGCTTGCACGCCGCTGATCGCCGATCTCATGGCGGCCGGTGATGAGGAACACCGGCAGGCCCGGGCGCGCCTTCTTCACGACATCATGCAGCTCGAAGCCATCCATTGCCGGCATGCCGATATCGGTGACGAGGCAGTCGATGTCGCCAAACCCGGCTTCGATCAGCGCCCTGGCCGACGAGAACGTGCGCGCCACATAGCCGGCCGACTCGAACAGGTCCTGCAACGACTCCAGAAGCCTCGGATCGTCATCGACGACCGCAATCATCTGCTGTGCCTTACTCACGGTCATCTCTCTCCGCACGACGGGAATGAGTGACCGGGATTCGCAGCCTCTCTGCCATCCGAACCAGATCGGCAAGCGAATCTGCCGCCATCTTCTTCATCACACCTCTTCGATGGATCTGGAGCATGACCTCGCTGATCCCCAGCTCCGCCGCAGCCTGCTTGTTGAGCAGGCCGCTCACCACCAGCGGCAACACCTCCCGCTCCCGGGAGGTCAGCGTGGCATAGCGATCCCGAAGCGCCGCCCTCTCGGCACGCTGCACGCGTCCGGCCCGGTCCTGAGCCAGCCCGGCCTCGATCGCTCTCATCAGATCGTCGTCGCTGAATGGCTTGGTCAGGAAGTCCACGGCGCCATGCCTGATCGCGCGCACGGATGACGGGATGTCGCCGTGGCCGGTGATGAAGACGACCGCCGGGTGGTCTGCCTCCATCAACTGCGTCTGCAGATCGAGGCCGTTGATATCCGGCAGCTCCACATCGAGGATGAGCGTCGCCGGCAGGTCGGGCTTCTGCGCGGAGACATACTCACCGGCCGAGCCATAGGCGAGAGAGCGTATTCCCTGCGCCTCCAGCAGCTCGATCAGTGCCTCGCGGATACGCGCGTCGTCATCGATGATGAAGACGATGCAGTCCTCCGCTATCATGATGCCGGCTTCGCTTCGATCGGCAACGTGAAGATGAACCTTGCTCCGTGGGGCTCGTTCTTCTCCACCCACATCCGCCCGCCATGGGATTCGACGATGGAACGGCAGATCGCCAGCCCCATGCCCATCCCTCCCTCCTTCGTCGTGAAGAAGGGTTCAAATATCCTGTCGGGAAATTCGACGCCGTGGCCGCGGTCGTTGATCTCGGTCTGGACCGCATCGCCTGTCCGGCGCACCCGCATGCCGAGAACCTTGCCGTCCGTGGCGGTGTCCATCGCATCCATCCCATTGCGGATGAGATTGACCAGAACCTGCTGGAGCTGAACACGATCGAACGCCACAAGCGGAAGGTCGCCTTCGATATCGACGTCGATGCGGACACGACGCCGCAGCGCATCCTCCGCCATGAGGCTGCGCGCCTCCGCAACGACGCTGTCGAGCGTGGCGCTGATCCTCCGTTCCACGGACTGCCTGAACAACGCGCGGATCCGGCTGACGACGTCAGCCGCCGAGTTGGCGTCCCGGACGATGCGCTCAGCCGTGATCTTCGCGCGGTCGACGTTCGGAGGGACAGCGGACAGCCAGCGGTGACATGCGTGCGAATTGGCGACGATCGCGGCCAGAGGCTGATTCACCTCATGCGCAATGGAAGCCGACAGCTCCGCCAGGCTCGCCGCCTGACTCGCGCGCGCGAGTCCCTCCTGCGCGAGGCGCAGCTTCTCCTGCGTCCGAACCTCGCCGTCGATGTCCAGGCAGATGACGTTCCACTGCACGACGGCACCCTCGGCGTTGCGCATCGCCGCGGCGCGCGTCTCGACCCAGCGGTACTCGCCATCGAAGCGACGCAGACGGTGCCTTCGCGCATACGGTTCGCCGGTGGACAGTGAACGCGCGTACCTCTCCTTGACACCCGCCAGATCGTCCGGATGAACACCCGCGTCGAGTGTGCCGGTCAACCGGGACTTTCCCGTGCCGTCCAGCAGCTCAAGATTGTACCCGAGGAATTCGCGAAGCTGCTGGCTGCGATAGATCGGCTCGCCGTCCGGCGCGGCGCAGTCGATCATCGCCGGCAGCGTTTCGACGAGCTGCCAGAGCGCGCGCTCCCGCTCGCGCAACGCTTCCTGTGCGGTTACCAGATCGTCGATGTCGTGCGCGAGGCCGTACCACTGCACGATGCGTCCGCGGTCGTCGCGCATCGGCTCCGCGCGGCCCGACATCCAGCGATAGACCCCGTCCGCACGACGCAGCCGGTAGTTCAGCGAGAAGTTCTCGCCGGTGACGAATGAACGGTCGAGCGCCTCTCGCATCCCGGCGGCGTCCTCGGGATGGACGACCGCTTCCATGATATCCGATAGCCGACTCGCGTCCGCCTCGCCAGCATCCTCGGCGTTCAACCCGAGGAAGTCGATCATGTGCTTGTTGAAGAAGATCGGCGCGCCGCCCGGCGGCAGACGCCAGAGGTGGCTCGGGACCATGTCGACGAGTTGCGAGAGCTCCCGCTCCCTCTCGCGCAGCGCCTGCTGGGTCCGCACCTCATCATCGATGTCGATTGAAATGGTGTACCATTGCACGATCGCGCCGCTTTCATCGTGCAGCGGCTCTGCCCGGCCATCGACCCAGCGGTACGCGCCGTCCGCACGGCGCATACGGTACTTCATGGAGTAGGGCTCGCCGGTGGCGACGGAGTCGCGGACCTTCTGCAGCAGACCGGCCGCATCGTCGGGATGGACGAGGGTGCGTATGGCGGTCGGCAGCCGACCCGTGTCCGGCTCGCCCAGATCGGTCAGGTCCAGGCCGCAGAAGTCGATCAGCCGTCTGTTGAAGAAGGTCGGCTCGCCTTGGGGTGTCAGGCGCCTGATGTGGACCGGAACCATGTTCACGATCTGCGAGAGTTCGCGCTCCCGGTCGTGCAGCGCCGCCTCGGCGCGCATCTGGTCGTCTATGTCATGGCAGAGCCCGTACCACTGGACGATGCATCCGTCCTGATCACGCATCGGTTCCGCACGGCTCGACATCCAGCGGTAGACGCCGTCGGCGCGCCGCAGCCGATAGCGCATCGCAAAGCTCTCGCCCGTTGCGAGGCTGCGGCTGAGGGTGTTCCGGAACGCCGCTGTATCGTCCGGATGGACACCGGCCCCGATCATCGCTTCCAGCCGGGTCGTCTCCGGCCTGTCCGTATCCGCCACATCCAGGCCGAGGAAGTCGACCATGCGCTTGTTGAAGAAGGTCGGCTCGCCATCGGGTGTCAGCCGCCAGAGGTGGCTCGGGACCATGTCGACAAGCTGCGACAGCTCCCGCTCCCTTTCGCGCAGTGCGGCCTCGATCTTCTTGTAGACGTCGATGTCAATCGAGGTGCCGTACCATCCCGTGATGCGGCCCTGGCCATCGCGTGTCGGCCGGGCCGCGATGCGATGCCAGACATAGGCGCCGGTCGCGCGCAGCATCCGGTATTCGACATGCCAGTGTTCGCCGGTCTTCAGGCAATGGCGCAGGCTGGCGGCGGCGCTTTCGTAGTCGTCCGGATGCACGCCGCGGCTCCAGCCGACATCCCCTCCGTCGACGAACTTCCCCCCGCGTACCGGAGCGTTGAGATCCCTCAGCGTCATGTCGATGGCAGCCTGGGCGGCCGGTGTCACGTAGGTGAACTGCCCCTCGGCATCGAACACCCAAGCCTTGCCGTAGAGGCTTTCTATGACCTTCGCCGCCCGTACCGCCTCAAATGTCTCGCCGACAGTTCCGGAGGCTCTCCAGCGTTCGTCCGGACCCGACAGCATCGCGTCCACGTCGACGCTCACGCCATATCCGGGTTCGGCGCGGAACTCGGCCCAGCGGTAGCTGCCATCGGGCTGGCGCTGCCGGCATTGCAGGACCTGCGGAACGCCGGTCCAGAAGGCATAGGCGGCTGCCCGCGCCGCGGCGGGCCGGTCCTCCGGATGGACGGATTTGATGGATGGCGGCGCGTCGGGCGTGTCTTCCCCGGGGACGCTATCCGCGGGATCCGCACGCAGGGCATGGGCACCGACCGGCTCTGACGCGGCTGTACCGGCCACGACAATGGCACCGATGCAGGCTGCAACGGCAAAGAACGCCGCCCACGTCACGGCGAGGTCTCGCGCGGCACCTTCGTAGACCAAAGCGGTCAGCAGCGATCCGGCCAGCCCGATCGCGAACGCCAAGTGCAGCAGCAGAACCGTGCGGCCGCGGGCGAACAGGAACAGAGCGGTCATCGGAACCAGCAGTCCGAACGGAGTCCTCGTCAGCCAGGACGCTGCAATCCCGACGGCAGATGCCACGACCGCAACGGCGGCATGCTGTCGGGATAACGTTGCCTTCATGGTCGGCCATCGCGGCGGGAGCGCACACGTCGTTGCTGCCCCGTCATCCGGCGTGGCATTCGCGCCTGCACTTCGGGTCTGCCGGTTCATTCCCCAACGTAGCACCTTCCCGCCGCCCTGCATCCTATGGAAATCCATGCATTGCCTCGCGGCGACCTGACGCCACTCCATGCTGCAATCGTGCATCGACACTGACCGCACTCGCACTGGGTGCTCGTGTGGTTCGGAACGCCAACAGCTACGCCTGAGAACCGAACGGAGCCATGCTGGCCGGCCACGAAAGGGATGACAGAGGTGGGGATTTCTCCCCGGCTCCGCCCCGCAGTCAGCGAAGTAGCATTCGCGTGCCCGGCTCGCTCGGCACCACGCGTCGATCCGCGCGCGCACCAAGCACGGCATCTATCTCCGCACACATTCCCCTGAGCTTTGGCATCGCATGACAGATGCCTCCGTCGAATAGGCGCGCACGCCACAGCTCCGCATCCTGCAGGAGCCCGACCAATGCGGTCGCGGGGCAGCACAGGCAAGGAGCAGGTTGATGAACTGGGACCGGATTGACCCCGCAGACGCATCGCGCCGCGCCGTTCTGCTGGGAGGGCTGACGGGCATCGCCGCAGCGGGACTGCCTGTGGCGGCACTAGCCCGGACGGATCGCGGACAGCACGCACACACCACTGCCTCCAGCAAAGGAACACAGATCATGAGCACGATCACCACCAGCGACGGCACGGAGATCTACTACCGGGACTGGGGCCCCCGGGACGCCCGACCCATTGTCTTCCACCACGGCTGGCCGCTGTGCGGCGACGATTGGGACGCGCAGCTCCTCTACTTCCTCGCCAACGGCTATCGCGTCATCGCCCACGACCGGCGCGGCCATGGCCGTTCGGCGCAGGTGAGCGACGGGCACGACATGGATCACTACGCCGCCGACGTTGCCGCCGTGGTCGAACATCTCGACCTGCGGAACGCCGTCCATATCGGCCACTCCACCGGCGGCGGCGAAGCGGCCCGCTACGTCGCGCGACACGGGCAGCGTCAGGGTCGCGTCGCGAAGCTCGTGCTGATCGGCGCCGTTCCGCCGATCATGGTGCAGACACCGGCCAATCCGGCCGGCCTGCCGATCGAGGTGTTCGACGGCCTGCGCCGGACGCTCGCCGGCAACCGGGAGCAGTTCTATCTCGATTTCCCGACCGGCCCCTTCTACGGCTTCAACCGGCCGGGCGCGAAGCCGATCCCGGGCGTCATCCAAAACTGGTGGCGGCAGGCCATGACCGGGGGCGCCAAGGCGCATTACGACGGCATCAAGGCCTTCTCGGAGACCGACTTCACCGATGACCTGAAGGCCATCGACGTGCCGACGCTCGTCATGCACGGGGACGACGATCAGATCGTGCCGATCGCGGACTCGGCGCTGCTCTCCGTGAAGCTCCTGAAGCGGGGCGAGCTCAAGGTGTACGAGAAGCTTCCGCACGGCATGTGCACGACCCATGCCGAGGTGGTCAATCCGGATCTCCTCGCCTTCGTCGCGAAGTAACCCTCACCGGTTCGGAGAAGAGGATCGTCGTTCCTCGGATCGGCGATCCCTTCCGCTCAATCTCACACAGGAGAATCAACGATGATCCGCCGATCCTTCTGCGCAGCAGTGCTGCTAGGCGCATGCGTGATGGCAGCGTCCGCCCATGATGCTTCGGACGACAGGTCGAAGGTAACGCTCGTCTACGATCAGGTGCTGCCGAACGTGCCGGGCAAGAGCATCAGGGGCGTACTGGTTGAATATGAACCCGGAGGTTCCTCGCCGGCGCATATTCATCCGACCTCCGCCTTCATCTACGCGACGGTTCTGGAGGGGGCGATCCGGAGCCAGGTCAACGACGGTCCGATCACGACGTATCGTGCGGGCGAAAGCTTCTCGGAGTTTCCCGGCGACCGGCATGGCGTAAGCGAGAACGCGAGCGCCACGGAGCGGGCGCGCCTGCTCGCTGTCTTCGTGGTCGACACCGGGGAGACGGAGCTGACGAGCCCTTACGAGAAGTGACATCGGGGCTCGGGGCAGGCCGGGCCGCGGCCTCGACAATGCGCAGCGAAGCCGTATCACGCCATCGCCTCTTGGGCTTGTTCTTCCGTTCGATGGTTCAGGTGATCTGGTCGACGGGCCGCGGCAGGCTGACGAGAGGTGAAGGCATCTTGCGTCTGACGGCACCCCTCCATCTCCAGCGGCATCGCGTCACCACGGGACCCATCGCATCCTTCTCACCGGAGTGGTGTAGGTCACCTGTCCCCTGGCGTAGCTCGCATCCTCCTTTGATCCGATCGTTCCATCAAATACTTCCGCATAGCGTTCGCGGCCGAACTCAGGCGAACGGAAGCATGTCATGTCGCAGGAAGAAGCACAGCTCGGGATCATTCGGCCCTCCACCACATCTTTGGTCGTCTCTGAGCGGGGAGCCGTTGGCCGCGCATTGCTGACGATCATGCGGATGACCGTTTTCGTCCTCAGCCTTGCGCGCGCTCTCTCCGCGGTCGCGCTCGCCGCAGGCGTTCGAACAGGAGGGCGAGCTGCAGGGCGCCACTCTCTCATGCGCAGGCTGCGCATTCGAGATGGCCACGATCGGATAGCGAGGACAATGATGTTTCGAGCAGATTCAGGAAAGCAATCCGCTTTCAGATCAATCCCGACGCGCGACACCGAGCCGGAGGATCGCGACCCTGCCGATGTCTTCTACGTCGGCCTCGGCGACCGGTTCGATGGCGACCGACGACTCGTCCGCGAAGCTACCCTCGGCTTAACAGGCGGCCCTGCAAGCCCCTCGACGGTAGCGGCGATGGAGATGACGGCGCGGAAGTTGCGGGCGATCTTCTCATAACCGTCACTTCCCGGCTCGCGATGCGTCTGAACTGCTATGCACCCGCTCATTCGTGATGTGCAGCGTCAGCCGCATCCGACCCCGAACTGTTCAGCGGCCGACCCACCGCCTTCCGCAGGCCGTCCTGACTTAACCTCACTCCCGAACATCCGCACGACCTCTCCCAAGGTTCAGGTCTTCCTGTCCATCAGCGATGGGGAATGCAGCCTCCTGCACGATATCGATGGCGTCACCGTGGGCGCAACGTCGGCCTGTCTCCAGCCAGCGCGAGGTGAGATCATGAAGATCGTCGTTATCGGTGGGACCGGCCTGATCGGGTCCAAGGTGGTCGGGAAGCTGAGGCAGAAGGGTTACGAGGTGATCGTTGCCGCGCCGAGCACGGGCGTGAACACGATCACGGGTGAAGGTCTGGTGGATGCTCTTGCCGGCGCCCAGGTCGTCGTCGACGTGGCCAACTCGCCGTCATTCGACGATCAGCCGGCGATGAATTTCTTCCGGACCTCCGGCAGGAACATCATCGCGGCCGAGGTGGCCGCCGGCATCGGGCATCATGTCGCGCTCTCGGTCGTCGGGACTGAACGTCTTCAGGACAGCGGCTATTTCCGGGCCAAGCTCGCTCAGGAGGAGCTCATCAAGGGCTCGCCGATTGCCTATACGATCGTCCGTGCCACCCAGTTCTTCGAATTCCTTCGCGGCATCGCGCAATCGGCCACCGAAGGTGACACGGTGCGGCTGCCGCACGCCCTGTTCCAGCCGATGGCGGCGGAAGATGTCGCGACGGCGGTCGCCGATGCGGCCCTCGCGGAGCCAATGAACGGCATGGTCGAGATCGCCGGCCCCGACACGTTCCACATCGACGAGATCGTGGGCAGGGTCCTTGAGCATGACGGAAGCTCCCGGAAGGTCGTTGCCGACCCCGACGCCCGCTACTTCGGCGTCGAGCTGAGCGACCACTCGCTCGTTCCCGGCCCCAACCCGCTCCTCGGATCGATGAGGTTCGACCGGTGGCTGACCCACGTCCCACCGCCTCCGCAGCGATAGCGATCGCCTGAAGAAGCCACGCCCCGGCGTAGCTGGCTCTGAGTATCGACATGAACAGCCCGGCCAGTTTCGGCATCGCGCACTGCGGATTTCTCGGCCCACTGGCAACCGCGACCGCGGCACAGCCTCTGCATTCCCCGGCAGCGGCGCTGGCAAGCGGCACGGCGGCCGGAGGCTGGCAAGCTGAGCAAGGGTGCAGTCCGGAGGCCTGCCTTCTGCCGGGTGCCAGCATTTCAACGTCGGCGAGGCGGCCTTTGTGGAAGCTATGGTGGACACGATGTGCCCGGCGGGCCAGTTCAAACCGTCGGGCACAGCGTGCGGCTTCGCGACCCATGTCGACTGGCGCCCATAGTAGTAGCAGCGGGTGAAGCTAAACGGCCGATTTGTGGCAGCCCGACAAGCCACAACAGCGCTACCCGCTATCGCTGCTCCTCAGGTGATCGAGACCCCGCCACCTGTATGCTTCCGGCCTGGCGCGTTGGCCGTCTCCGTCCGCCCCATATGCGATACGCTCGCCGCGACCACATCACACCGTGCCCACCACCCGGATCCGCGCACGCGCATGCACCTCGCCCTGCGCAAGCACCGCCGTCGCCGGCCTGATCCGCTCGACGATCGCCCGGATATGCGGCCGCAGCGCGGAGGACGTCAGCACCGACGGTTCCTGCCCCCCAGCCACCGCCTCCTCAATCGCAGTGCGCAGCGCCTTCATGAATTCCGACAGCCGCCCCGGATCGACCGCAAGCTGGCGGTCTTCCGGTCCGCCGGTCAGGCCCGATTGCAGCTCCCGGTCCCAATCGGGCGAGAGGGTCAGCAGCGGGATCACGCCGCGGGCAGGGTCGGTGCACGCGTCGCAGATCTGCCGGGCGAGGCGGATGCGCACATGGGCGAGCATCTGCGGCAGCGCCCGCCACCCCGCTGCACATGCCTCCTGGATACCCTCCAAGATCGCTGACAGGTCGCGGATCGAGACACGCTCGGCAAGCAATCCCTGCAACACGCGCTGGATGCCACCCGCGGTGGTCTGGGACGGCACCAGTTCCGACAGCAGCCGCCGGTAGTCCTGCGGCAGCGCGTCGAGCAGCTTCTGCGTCTCCGCGTAGCTCAGCAGTTCCGGCATCGCATCGCGCGCGACCTCGGTAAGGTGCGTGGTCACCACGCTCTGCGGGTCGACCACGGTATAGCCGCGGCTCTGCGCCTCAACCCGCAGCGTCTCGGCGATCCACAGCGCCGGCAGGCCGAAGGCGGGCTCCGTGGTGCGCTCGCCGGCGAGGTCGGGCACGCCGCCATTCGGGTCTAGCACCAGCAACATGCCCGGCCGCAGTTCGCCGCGCCCGGCCTCCATCTCCTTCACGCGGATGGAATAGGCATTGGGGACGAGCTGCATGTTGTCCTGGATGCGCACCACCGGCAGCGGGAACCCCATCTCGACGGCGAAGCTGTGACGCATCGCACGGATCTGCTCGGAGAGTTGCGCGGCCTCCCCGGCGGCGAGCGACAGCAGGCCGTAGCCCAGTTCCAGCCGGATGGGGTCCAGCCGCCCCGCCTCCCCCACCCCTGCCTCGACGGCCGCGGGGGCGGGCACCCCAGCCGGCTCCGCGGCGGCCGGCAACGGCAGGCGGCGGAACCAGGCGGCGGCACCGGCGGCGAGCGCGAGCAGCATGAACGGCAGCACCGGCGTGCCGGGCGCGAGCGCGAGGATCACCGCCGCGCCGGCGGCGATGGCGAGCGGCTTCGGCGACGCGCCGAGCTGGGCGACCAGCGCCTTGTCGGCCGAACCCTCCGTCCCGCCCTTGGTGACGACGACACCGGCGGCGACCGAGACGAGCAGCGCGGGGATCTGCGTCACCAGCCCGTCGCCCGCCGTCAGCGCAGTGAACACGGAGGCCGCGTCGGCGAACGCCATGCCGTGGCGCGCCGTGCCGATGGCCAGCCCGCCGAGGATGTTGATGAAGGTGATGATCAGCGCCGCGATGGCATCGCCGCGGACGAACTTCGCCGCGCCGTCCATCGCGCCGTAGAAGCCGCTCTCGTCCTCTAGCTCGCGGCGGCGGTGGCGCGCCTGCGCCTCGTCGATCAGCCCGGCGGACAGGTCGGCATCGATCGCCATCTGCTTGCCCGGCATCGCATCCAGGCTGAAGCGCGCGGCGACCTCGGCGATGCGGCCGGAACCCTTGGTGATGACCATGAAGTTCACCACCAGCAGGATCGCGAACAGGATCAGGCCGATCAGCACGTCGCCGCCCATCAGGAAGCCGCCGAACGCCGCGACGACATGGCCGGCCGCATCCGGGCCCTCATGTCCCCGGGACAGGATCAGCCGCGTCGTCGCCACGTTCAGCGACAGGCGCAGCAGCGTGGTGAACAGCAGCAGCGTGGGAAACGCGGTGAAGTCGAGCGGGCGGCGGATGAACAGCGCCACCATCAGCACCAGCACGCTGGCGGTGATCGAGATCGCCAGCCCCAGATCCAGCAGCAGCGGCGGCAGCGGGATGATCAGCACGCCGAGCAGCAGCATGACCGCCAGCGCGAAGCCGACATCGCTGCCCGCGCCATAGCGCGTCAGCCGACCGCCGAAGAGACGGATCGCGTCCTGCACCGGTCAGGCCGCCACGCCGGAGGTCGGCCGCGGCACCGCCACGCCGGAGGCCGCGTAGTCGCGCAGCTTGTTGCGCAGGGTGCGGATCGAGATGCCGAGGATCGCCGCCGCCTGCGTCCGGTTACCGAGGCAGTGGCCGAGCGTGTCGAGGATCAGCAGCCGCTCCGTCTCCTCGACCGTGCGGCCGACCATGAGTGCGGGCGGGCGAGGTGCCGCGGGAGGGGGCCGGCGCGGCGCATCCGGCGGTGCCCATGCATCCTGCGCATCCGGGCCGGCGGCGTCGGGCAGTTCGAGGTCGGCCGGTTCGATCACCGGACCGTTCGCGAGCAGGACGGCGCGATGCAACGTGTTCTCCAGCTCGCGAATGTTTCCGGGCCAGCCATATGCGGCGAGCGCCGCGGCGGCC
Source organism: Rhodovastum atsumiense (assembly GCA_037190665.1). GTDB lineage: Bacteria > Pseudomonadota > Alphaproteobacteria > Acetobacterales > Acetobacteraceae > JBBCJT01. The sequence continues at coordinate 28,376 of JBBCJT010000122.1, forward strand.
GCCTCTCCCACGCGGCGCGATGGCAGGCCGTTGAGCTGCGCGTACTTGTCCGCGAAGTGCTGCGCGAGCAGCGGGATGTCCTCCGGACGTTCGCGCAACGCCGGCAGGGCGAGGGTCACGACGTTGAGCCGGAAGTAGAGGTCCTGCCGGAACCGGCCGGCGGTGGCGAGCGCGAGCAGATCGCGATTGGTCGCCGCCAGGATGCGCGCATCCACCTTCACCGGCGCGGCACCGCCCACGCGATCGACCTCGCGCTCCTGGATCGCGCGCAGCAGCTTGGCCTGCAGGCGAATGTCCATCTCGCCGATCTCGTCCAGCAGCAGCGTGCCGCCGGCCGCCTGCTCGAAGCGGCCGGTGCGCCGCGCGACCGCGCCGGAGAACGCGCCCTTCTCGTGGCCGAACAGCTCGCTTTCCAGGAGCTGCTCGGGGATGGCCGCGCAGTTCAGCGCGACGAAGGGGCCGCCCGCGCGGCGGGAACGCACGTGGATGTGGCGCGCGAACACCTCCTTGCCGGTCCCGCTCTCGCCCGTGATCAGCACCGTCGCCTCGGACGCCGCGATCTGTTCCGCGCGCCGCAGGGCCGCACGCATCGCCGGATCATGGCCGACCAGCGCGTCATGTCCGCGCGCGGCCGCCTGCAGCATCGCCGCGATCACCTCCGCATCAGGCGGCAGCGGCAGGAAATCCTGCGCACCGCAGCGGATGGCACGCACGGCGGCGCCGGCATCGGCATTCGCGCCGCAGGCGATCACCGGGGCGGAGATGCGCTCACGGCCGAGGGCGGCGACCAGCGCGCCGATGTCGTAGCGCACGTCGCACAGCAGCAGGTCGCAGCCGGACTGGCGCAGGCGTTCCAGCGCGGCCTCGATCCCGTCCGCCTGGACGAGATGCGCGCCGCGGCCGCGGGCGATCTGGGCAGCCTGGCCCAGTTCGCCATCCAGCGCGCCGACGATGAGCACGCGCATCGTCATGCAGCCGGCCGGTCGGCCTTCACGATCTCCGTCATGGTCACGCCCAGCCGGTTGTCGTCGACCATCACCACCTCCCCGCGCGCGACCAGCCGGTTGTTGACGTAGATGTCGATCGCCTCGCCGAGCTTGCGGTCGAGTTCGACCACCGCGCCGCGGCCGAGTTTCAGCAGTTGCGAGACCTGCATCGTCGCCTTGCCCAGCACCGCGGACACGGTGACCGGGATCTCGAACACCGCGCGCAGTTCGGCGGGCGGCGTGCCGCCCCCGGGCGGGTCCGCGGGCAGGTCGCTGAGTTCGAGGTCATTGCTCATGTGCGTCGCTCCGTCCGTCTGCAAGGAAGCCCGTGTGTTCGAGCGAGGTGCGTATCGCATCCCAGATCGCCGAGGCCTCGCGCCGCGCCGATCCGCCATCCCAGCTCAGGACGGCATCGCCCTGCGCAACCGCGTCGTCCCCGATCACGCGCAGCGTGAGGTGCGCCCGCGCGACACACCGCGCGACCATGTCCGCGAGCAGCGGGTGCACGCGGGCGACCGCGCCGCCCTGGGCGAGCGCGGGGCGCACCGCCTCGGCCGCCTCCAGCACCGCGGCCTCGGTCCGCGAGGCGGCCAGCCCCGGCAGGGCACGGCCGAGTGCGGCCACCAGCAGCCGCGCCACATCCTCGGCCGCTTCATGGACGGCGGCGGTGGCGGCCTTGCTGAGGGCCGGCAGGTCGGCGGCGATCCGCCCGAGGGTGAGCGCGACGGCCTCCGCGGTGGACGATGCCGCCGCCGCCTCCCCCTCGCGACGGCCGTCCAGCCGTGCGCGCGCGATCGCCTGTTCCAGCGCCGCGCGCGGCACCGTGTCCGGCGGCGGCGCGGGCGGGGCGTCGAGATCGTCGGCGAAGGGTGCGCGCGGCGCGGCAGGGAGGTCGCGCGCCGCCCGTGCGGGACCCGCCGCCCACAAGCCGGTCTCGAAAAGGGCTTCAGGCAATCATCGCCTCCTCGCGGTGGTCCGCGATCTGGATCTCGCCGCGCTGGGCGAGGTCCTTGGCGACGGCGACGATCGCCATCTGCGCCTCCTCCACGTCGCGCACGCGCACGGGGCCCAGCGTCTCGATGTCCTCGCGCAGCATCCTCGCCGCACGCTCCGGCAGGTTGGCGAAGACGAGCTTGCGGGTGGCCTCCGACGCGCCCTTGAGCGCGACCGGCAGCCTGTCCTTCGGCGCCACCCGCAGCAGCGCCTGCACGGCGGGGCCGGCGAGACGGGAGAGGTCGTCGAAGGTGAACATCAGCGACTTGATCTTCTCCGCCGAGTCCTGGTTGCGCGTCTCCAGCGCGGCGAGGAAGCGCTGCTCGGAGCGGCGGTCGAGGTTGTTGAAGATCTCCGCCATCGTCTCGTGCGAGTCGCGGCGGGAGGAGCGCGACAGGTTCGCCATGAACTCGGCGCGCAGCGTCTTCTCCACGCCCTCCATCACGTCGCGCGGCACCGCGTCCATGCGCAGCATGCGCAGCACCACGTCGATCGCCGTGCCCTCCGGCAGCAGCGCCAGCACGCGCGCGGCATGGTCGGAGCGGATGCGCGAGAGGATCACCGCGATGGTCTGCGGGTACTCGTTGCGCAGATAGGCCGCGAGCACCGCGCCGTTCACGTTGGCGAGCTTGTCCCACATGGTGCGGCCGGCGGGGCCGCGGATCTCCTCCAGGATGAAGGTCGCCTTCTCGCGCGGCAGCAGCTTCAGCAGCAGCCGCTCCGTGCTTTCGAGGTTGCCGGTGAGGTCGCCGCCGCCGACCTGTTCGGTGAACTCGCGGCAGACCGTCTCGACCGTGTCCGCGGTGACCCGGCCGAGCCGCGCCATCGCCGCGGAGATCTCGCGGATCTCCTCCTCGTGCAGCGCATCGAAGAGCTTGGCGCCACGCTCCTCGCCGAGCGCGAGGATCAGCACGGCCGCCTTCTGCGCACCGGCCAGCGAGAGGGAGTGTTGGAGACGGAGTGTCATGCGGGTTCCGTGGCAAGCCAGTTGCGGAGCGTCTGGACGGCTTCCTCCGGCCGTTCATCGACCAGACCGGCGAGCGCGCGCAGCGAGGCGGCGCGGACCTGCCCATCGACCTGCGCCATGGAGACCATCGCCTCCTCCAGCGGCGGCAGCGGCGCGGGGCCCGCGACCGGGGCTGTGGACGCCGATGCGGCGAGCGCGGGCTGCGCCTCGTTCGGGTTCAGCGACACCAGCCGCGCGACGGTGGGCCGGGCGAAGGCGTAGATGAAGACGAGGAACAGCCCGATCGCGAGCGCCGCCTCGCCGAGGCGGAACAGCTCGGCGCGCTCCATGCCCAGGCCGAACAGCCCGGCCGCGTCGGCCTCGGCCTCCATGGGCGATGCCGCGAAGACCATGGACGCGACTTCCACGCTGTCGCCGCGCCGCTCGTCGAAGCCCACCGCCGAGCGGACGATGGCGGTGATGCGCTCCAGCTCGGCCGGCGTGCGTTCGCGCCAGGTGGTGGCGCCATCGGCGCCGCGCTCGGCGACATGGTCCACCATCACCGCGAGCGACAGCCGCTTCAGCACCGGCTGGTCGCGCACCACGGTGCGCACGGAGCGGCTGATCTCGTAGTTGATCGTCTCCTCCTGCCGGTTCTCCTGCGTGCCGGTCTGGCCGGCATTCGCGCTCTCCGGGTTCGGCAGGTTGTTCTGCACGGAGGTGTTGGCGGCCTGCTCGGTGGAACGGTTCTGCTCGGACACCGATTGCTGCGAGCGCATCACCTGCCCGTCCGGATCGAAACGCTCCTGCGTCTCGTTGATGCGGTCGTAGTCGTAGTCGAGCGAGGCTTCGGCACGGACCCGGCCGGCGCCGAGCGTGCGCGCCAGCAATTCCTCGACGCTGCGCGCCATCTGCTGCTCGGCGGCGCGCCGATGCGCCTCCCGCGCGACGGCGGCCCGCGCCTCGCCGCCGGAAAGCTGCCCGTTCTCGGCCAGCACGTTGCCCTGGCTGTCCACCACGGCGACGTTCTGCACCGCGAGGCCCGGCACCGCGCCGGTCAGCAGGTTGACGATCGCGCGCGTCTGGTCGCGGTCGAGCCGCGCCGCGCCGGTGAGCGACAGCACGACCGATGCCCGCGCCTCCTGCCGGTCCCGCGCGAAGGGCTCGCGGCGCGGCAGCACCAGATGGACCCGCGCGGCGCGCACGCCGGAGAGCGTGCGGATGGACCGGGCAAGCTCGCCTTCCAGCGCGCGCACCTGATTCATCTGCTGCTGGAACTGCGACGCGCCGAGCCCGTCGCCGCGGTCGAAGATCTCGTAGCCGACCATCCCGCCGGCCGGCAGTCCCTCCTGCGCCAGCGCGATGCGCGCGCGCGGCGCATCCTCCAGCGGCACCAGGATCTGGTTGCCCTGGGTGAGCTGGTAGGGAATGCGCAGCTTGTCGAGCGTGGCGACGGCCTGCGCCGAATCGCGCAGGTCCAGTTCACCGCCGAGCGGCGCCATCGGGCCGCGCCCGCCGCGCAGCGTCACGAACAGCAGAAAGCCGAGCACAGCCAGCCCGACCACCCCGATCGCAGCGGCGCGCATCGCGCCGAGCGACTTCAATCCTTGCAGCAGCGCGGCCATTGTACGCCGTGTGTCCTCTGCCCCGAGCGCGGCATCCTGCCGCAGTGGCGCGGAGACTGGCCTCCGGCGCTTACCCTGGAGTTAAACCCGGCGAGATCGGCCTACTTCCTGCCCATTCCGACGGACGTGACCGCATCGAGGCCGACGCTGAGCGCGCCGAGCTGTACCTCCATCGCGTTGCCGCGGCGCTGCGTGCCGGTGACGGTGGCCACCGTGCCGAAGTCCAGCACCCTCACCCTGCCGTCAGCCTGCGGCTGCACGACGGTGACGGTGTAGGCGCCGTCCGGCATCTGCGTGCCGGAGGCATTGCGCCCGTCCCACGTCCATGCGTTCTCGCCGGCCTGCGTCTGCACCGTCTCCGAATGGATGGCGCGCCCGTTGGAGTCGAGCACCGAGATCAGCGTCGGCGTCGCGATGTCGGAGTCGAAGCGGATCTCGCCCGCGCCGCCCTGCAGCGCGATCTGCGTGCTGTTCGCCACCACGCTCGCGCCGATCAGGCTCGCGGCCTGAAGGACCTGCTGCCCCTGGTTCAGCGAGATCAGCGTTTCGAGATTGACGTTGGCGTTGATCTGCTGCTCGACCAGCGCGAACTGCACGAGCTGCGTGGTGAACTCGTTCGTGTCCAGCGGATTGGTCGGGTCCTGGTTCTGCAACTGGGTGGTGAGCAGGGTCAGGAAGTCCGAGAAGTTGCCGGCGAGCGTGGCGCCGGATCTGGCGGTCTGTGTCGTCGCAGTGGCCGAGGCGGCGTCGATCGTGGTCATGGCGGAAACTCCGGTCAGGCGATGAGGTCGATGCGTCCGGTGGGGCGATGCATCTGCCGTGCCGGTGCCGGGGTAGCGGTGGCGATCTCCCCGGCGGCGGGACGGGCGGGCGCGTCCCGCTGCGGCATCCTGCGTTCGCCGGGTTGCCGTTCCGCCGCCCCGCCCTGCCGGCCGGCGAGGCTGAATCCCGGGGGCTCGCCCGTGGAGAGTCCGGCTCTGTCCAGCGCGCGCAGCAGTTCCTGCTGATCGCGTTGCAGCAGCGCCATCGTCTCCGGTCGCTCGGCGACGATCTCGACACGCATCGTGCCGCCGCGCACCGGCTCGATGCGCACTTCCACCTGCCCCAGATCGGCCGGCGAAAGGCGGATCGACAGCGTGGCGGGGGCATCCTGCCGGCGACCCTGTGCGAGGGATTCGATCGCCTGTGCGAGTTGCGCATGCGGTGGCAGAAAGGACGCGGCGACCGGGGAGGCAGGAGCCGACGCGGGTGCGGCCGGTCCCTGCGGGATCGCCGCCATGGTCTGCGGTGCAGCCGGATCGGGTGCGTGCCGGGCCACGGGGATGTCGGCGTCGGGCAACGCAGCGGAAGCCTGCGCGGCGCGATCCGGCGCGTCATCGGGCACGGCGGCCATATCCATGGAAGGCGATGCCGTGGCGTCCTGAGCCAGCGTCAGCGTGGCGCCGGGCAGAGACGTGCCGGGGCCTTCCGTGCCGGGTACACCGGAAGCTGCCGGGAGGGCGGCGCACGCGGGAGGCTGCGGCTGCGTGAGCAGGCACGGCGCTGTTGGGACAGCGCTGTCCTGCACAGCCGCTGCATCGGTGGATAGTTCCTCCGGGGCGGCAGCCATGGGATCGGATTCCGGCCCCGACGCCACCACCTCCAGCGTGGCGCTGAAAGCCTCGGCCGAGGCGCTGCCGGAATCAGTGATCGGTCCCGTGGGCAGGCGCGGCGCTGTCGCCGGCAGCATGGCCAGAGGGTCGGGCATGGCGGGTCAGCTCCGGGACAGTGTGGCCCCGCTGCGTGCAAGCGCTGCGCCAGCCCGTGGCCCGGCAACGGGCTCACCAAGCGGCAAGTTTTTCCATGTGCGGATGCGCTCCCTCGGCAGGAACCGCCCGGTCGGGGGCCGGTTCCCGCGCCGGAACGGTGGCACGGCGGATGCACCACGACCCGCCGAGGCCATCGGGCCGGCAAATACAGATCGAGGAGTTTCGTGCCATGTCGCTCTACGGGGCGCTTACCACCGCCGTCAGCGGGCTGAACGCGCAGGCGAAGTCGCTGAGCAACATCTCCGACAACGTCGCCAACAGCCAGACCACCGGCTTCAAGCGCGTGGACACGAACTTCGTGAACTATCTGACGCTGTCCACCCAGCGCATCCACGCGCCGGGCTCCGTCGTCGCGCGGCCCGACTACACCAACACGCTGCAGGGTATCATCGAGCAGGTGGAAAGCCATCTCGCGATGGGCATCGCGGGCCAGGGCTTCTTCGCCGTCTCCCGCCCCGACGGTGCGACAGGCGGGCTGCCGCGCTTCGACGACCAGATCTTCTACACCCGAGCCGGCGACTTCGCGCTGGACGAGAACGGCTACCTCGTGAACGGCGCCGGCTACTTCCTGCGCGGCTGGGCGGTGGATGCGAGCGGCAACGTGGATCGCACCCGCACGCAGGAACTGCGCATCACCGACACGCTGTTCAACCCGGTCGCCACCAGCGAGATCACGCTCAGCGCCAACCTGCCGGCGGATGCCGCCGTCGCCGGGCCGGTGCAGAACAGCGAGATCCAGATCTACGACACGCTCGGCGGGTTGCGCACGGTGCAGCTCGGCTGGACCAAGACCGCGACGAACGAATGGACGCTCGCGATCAACGTGCCGGACGACGTGGCCACTGCCGCGCGCGGCACCGTGGACGTGCAGTTCGGCACCGCCGCCACCACCGGCGTGGCGGACGGGACGATCGGCGATCTCGTCAACGCCACGGGCACGGTGACAGCCTCCGCCTTCGGCGTGGATGCTCCCTCCACCGTCAGCTTCGTCACCGATTTCGGCAACGGGCCGCAGACGGTGACCATCAACCTCGGCAGGTTCGGCACCTCCGACGGCGTCAGCCAGTTCGCCGGCACCGAATACGCCGTGCGCTCCCAGCATCATGACGGCGTGCCGCTGGGCGCGTTCTCCTCGCTCGCCTTCCGCGACAACGGCGACGTGGTGATCAACTACGACAACGGCCAGTCGCGCCAGGTGGGGCGGGTGCCGGTGATCACCTTCAGCGACCCCGACCGGCTCCAGCGCCATGACGGGCAGGCCTTCACCCGCACGCAGGAAAGCGGCGACGCGCGGGTGCTGGATGCCAACAGCCACGGCGCCGGCAAGATCGTCACCTCCTCGCTGGAACGCTCGAACGTCGATATCGCGGCGGAGTTCACCAAGCTGATCGTCGCCCAGCGCGCCTACACCGCCAACACCAAGGTCGTCACCGCATCGGACGAGATGCTGCTCGACACCTTGAACATGCGGCGCTGACGGGAGCCGAACGGAATGTCGCTGCAATCATCCCTGTCGATCGCCATCAGCGGTCTGACCAACGTCAATCGCCAGCTCGCCGTGGTGTCGCAGAACATCACCAACGCGGACACGCCCGGCTACACGCGCAAGTTCCGCGAACAGCAGGCCGCCACCTACGCCGGGATCGAGATGGGCGTGCGCACCGGCGTGCAGGTGCGCCTGATGGACGAGGGCCTGCGCGCCGATCTGGCGCGGCGCGGGGCGGTGCTCGCCAACCTCTCCGCACGGGAGTCACTGCTTCGCACCATCGAGGCCGCGCACGGCGCCTCCGCGCAGGCTGACAGCCTTGGCAACCTCGTGGGCGCGCTGCAGGACAGCTTCATCGCCCTGCAATCCAACCCCGCATCGCCCGCCCAGCAATCCGCCGTGGTCTCCGCGGCGGAAGTGCTGGCGCGGCGCATCAACGACGTCGCGAAGACGGTGAACACCGCGCGGCAGTCGGCGCAGGACGGTATCGTCGATGGCGTCGACCGGCTGAACGAGGCACTGGCCGCCATCTCCTCGCTGACCACGGAGATCAGGATGGCGCGCGCGATCGGCCGCGACTGCGCCGATCTGGAGGATTTGCGCGACGCGCAGATGGCCGTCGCCTCGGGGCTGATCGACGCGCGCTTCGTCAAGCAGGCGGATGGCAGCGTCATCGGCTTCACCACCACGGGCCTGTCGTTGCCGTTGGACGGCAAGGCAGAATTCGCCGCCGCCGGCGCGATGATCGGGCCGCAATCCCATGTCGGCGGCGGCGGCATTCCGCCGGTGACGCTGAACGGCGTGGACGTCACCGCCCTGCTGCGCGGCGGGGAGATCGGCGGGCTGATCTCGCTGCGGGATACGACGCTGCCCGCCTATCAGGCGCAGCTCGACGAGTTCGCGCAGAAGCTCGCCTGGCGTTTCGAACAGCAGGGGTTGCGGCTGTTCGTGCAGCCGGGCGCGGCCGATCCGGTCCCGGATCCGGACGGCACGCTCCCCGCGCCGCAGACGCCCTATGTGGGCTTCGCGCAGTCGATCGCCGTCAATCCCGCGATCGTGGCCGCGCCGCATCTGGTGCGCGACGGCACGCACGCGCTGTCGACCGTGGCGGGCGACCTGATCGACTTCACGCCCAACCCGGCCGGCGGCCCGCAGGCCTATTCCGGATTGCTCGACCGCATCGTGGACCACGTGTTCGGCACGGAGGCCGCACCCGGCGTGGCGCATACGCCGTTCGTGGTCCTCGCGCAGGGACCGGCGGGCACCATCGCGCTGTCCGATCAGGCCCATGTCAGCCTCGGCGCCTTCGCCGCGAACCTGACCGCCTCGCAGACGGCGGATCGCGCGACGCTCACCGCACATATCGCGCAGGAGGGCGCGGTGCGCGACCTGCTCGGGCAGCGGCTGGCCGACATGTCCGGCGTGAACGTGGACCGGGAGATGGCCATGATGATTACGCTCCAGACCTCCTATACCGCCAACGCGCGCCTGATCGCGGCGGTGCAGGCCATGTGGGACGCGCTGCTCGCGTCCGTCCGATAGCCGGAGACGCGGAATGTCCTGCCTGGTGATCGAATTGCGGGCCTCCGACGTGCTGATCGTCAACGGCGCGCCCATCCGCTTCCGCAACAAGGCGCGGATCGAGCTGACCACGCGCGTGCGCTTCCTGTTCGGCAAGCAGGTGATGCCGCCGGCGGATGCGAACACGCCGGCGCGGCGGCTCTATTTCTCGCTGCAGACCGCCTATATCGGCGAGCCCGAGGAGCGTGGCCCCGCACTGGAACGTGCGCGCGACCTCGCGCAGGACTTCGCCGACCACACCACCTCGGGCCTCGCCCGGCATCTCTGCGCCGAGGCGATCTGCGCCGCCGAGGAGGATGACGGCTATCGCGCGCTGAAATACGCGCGCCGGCTGATCCAGCACGAGGCCGCGGTGCTCCCACCCCCCACGCAGGAGACGGAGGCATGATCTCCTCCCTCGGCTTCACCGGGCGGCTCGCCGCCAACGCGCTTTCGGTGCAGGAACGGCTCAGCCTCGCGCAGTCGCAGCTCGCCAGCGGCTACAAGGCGGAGACCTGGGGCGGTTATGCGCCGCAGGCGCGGACGCTGATCGACGTGAACACGGAGATCGCGCGGCGCACTGCCTATGTCGCCGCCATCGACCTCGCCGGGCCGCGGCTGGAAACGGTGCAGACAGCGCTCACGCGCATGGACACGCTGATCGGGGACCTGCGCAAGCGCGCGCTGTCCGCCATCGCGACCGGGCCTGTCGACCTGAAGGCGGTCCGCGAGGAGGCGCTCTCCGCGCTGGGCGAGATCGCGACGCTGCTGAACACCGACACGGGCGGGCGCCATGTCTTCGGCGGGTCGGACAACACCAACCCGCCGGTCCCGGCCGGGCAGGGCATCGCGGGCGGTGCGGGCGGGCCGACGCTGTTCGGCGACATCGCCGCGCGGCTCGCCACGCTCGACGGCACGGCCGGCAACACGCTCGCCGACGTGTGGGCGGACCTGACCGCCCTTGCCGCCGATGACACGGCCGGGCGGACCATCTTCTCCGCCGCACTCTCCGCCCCGCTGCCCGCCGGCATCCAGGATGAGGCGGCGCCGACCGTGCTGGTCGCGGACGGGCACCGCATCGCCGTGGCGCCGCGCACACCGGCCTGGAAGGACCCGGCGCTGGCCGCCGCCGATCCGGGGTCCACCGGATCGTGGCTGCGCGACCTCGTGCGGGATGTGATGGTGCTGGCGGCGCTGCCGGACACGCTCGACGCGAACGGGGAGCTGGCGGGGTTGATGCGTAACGTCGCCGACAGCCTGGACGCCGCCCAGACACGGCTGAACGGGGATGCGAGCGCGCTGGGTGCGGCCCAGGCCACGCTCGAGGCGGTGCGCGGCCGGCATACGCAGATGGTCGACACGCTGAAGGCGCATCGCGGGGACATCCAGGATGTGGACCTCGCCGAGGTCTCGGCCCGGCTCACGCTGCTGCGCACGCAGCTCGAATCCTCGTGGTCGCTGCTGGGCATGCTGGATGAGCTGTCGCTGGCTCGCTTCATCTGAGGCAGCGTCAGGCGGGAGGAAGAAGGCAAGGTGCGTCCCGCAACGTCCCCTCTCCCGCCCTGCGGGAGAGGGAGGGGCCCGCGCCTGCGCGGGAGGGTGAGGGGACGCGTGTGAAGGCAAGACCTCGCCGTGGTGCTGGCGGCCCCCACCCTCACCCCGGCCCTCTCCCGCAAGCGGGAGAGGGAGAGACAGCGCAGCCGCTCCGCAAAGCTCCCGCGGGGGCGGGAGAGGGAGAAAACCCACCGATCCAGCCCCCGGCCCCGCCCAACCAGACCCGCGAACGCGGCGTTTGCGCCCCGGCATGCCGATGCCGCAGACTCGGCGGCATGAAGATCGAAGGTACCCCTCACCGCAGCATCTGGGTCGCCGGGGACGGATGGTCGGTCCATATCTTCGACCAAACGCGCCTGCCCTGGAAGCTGGAGACGCTGACGCTGTCCTCGCCCTCGCAGGTCGCCCACGCGATCCGCACCATGCAGGTGCGCGGCGCGCCGCTGATCGGCGTGCTCGGCGCCTACGGGATCGCCCTCGCGCTGCGCGGCAACGCGAGCGACGCCGTGCTGGACCAGACCGCCGCCATGCTGGCGGAAACGCGCCCGACCGCGATCAACCTGCGCTGGGCGCTGGACCGCATGGTCCGCGCGCTGCGCCCGCTGCCGACGGTGGAGCGCGTCCGCGCCGCCTATGCCGAGGCCGCCGCCATCGCGGATGAGGACGTGGCCACCAACGCCGCGATCGGCCGCAACGGGCTGGAGCTGCTGGAGGAGATCGCCGCCCGCCGGCAGCGCGTGAACGTGCTGACCCACTGCAACGCCGGCTGGATCGCCACCGTGGACTGGGGCACCGCGCTCGCGCCGATCTACATGGCGCACGACGCGGGCATCGACGTCCATGTCTGGGTGGACGAGACGCGGCCGCGCAACCAGGGCGCGGCGCTGACGGCGTGGGAGCTGGGCAAGCACGGCGTGAGGCACACGGTGATCGCCGACAATGCCGGCGGCCACCTGATGCAGCGCGGCGATGTGGACATCGTGCTGGTCGGCGCGGACCGCGTCACGCGCACCGGCGACGTGGCGAACAAGATCGGCACCTATCTGAAAGCGCTCGCCGCGCGCGATACGGGCGTGCCGTTCTGGGTGGCCCTGCCGTCATCCACCATCGACTGGACCATCGCCGACGGCATGGTGATCCCCATCGAGGAACGCCCGGCGACCGAGTTGACCACCATGACCGGCCGCGCGCTGGACGGATCGCTCGCCACCGTGCGCGTGGTCGCCTCCGGCAGCCCGGCCGCCAATCCGGCCTTCGATGTGACGCCGGCGCGGCTGGTGACGGGGCTGATCACCGAACGCGGGCGCTGCGCCGCGAGCGAGGCGGGACTGGGCGGTCTGTTCCCCGACCGGCTCGCGGCTTGAAGCCCCGGGCGGTGCGGGGCATCCTGCACCGCAACAATCGGGGGGATGATCTCATGCTGCTTCGCCGCCATCTGCTCGCGGCCGCCGTCGCCTGCGCGCCCGTGCTGGCGCTCGCCCAGGCCCAGCCGCCGCTGCGCACCGCCGTGGACGGCAGCTTCGCGCCGCATGCCATGCCCAAGCTCGGCGGCGGGGTGGAAGGCTTCAACGTCGATCTGTTCACCGCGGTGGCGAAGAAGATGGGCCGCGAGATCGTCTTCGACGCCGCCTCCTACTCCGGGCTGATCCCGGCGATGAACGCCGGCCGCTACGATTTCCTCGCCGCGCCCACGACCGTGACGACGGAACGGGCGGAAGGGATGCTGTTCACCGAAGGCTACCTCTACACCGAGTTCCAGTTCGGCATCCGGCGCGGCACGCCGCCCATCACCGGGATGGAGGCCGTGCGCGGCAAGGTGATCGCGGTGAACAAGGGCAGCGCCTACGACATCTGGGCGCGGGCGAATGCCGAGAAGTACGGCTTCACGGTGGAGAGCTTCGACACCAACCCCGATGCCGTGCAGGCCGTGCTGTCGGGCCGCGCCTTCGCGAACCTCGCCGGCAACACCGTCATCAAGTACGCCGCGACGCGCACGCCGAACTTCGTGCCCGACTTCACCATCCGCGAGACGCGGGCCCACTGGGCCGCCCCCTTCCGCCGCGACAACGTGGAGCTGCGCAACGCGGTGGAGAACGCGCTCGAATGCCTCAAGCGCGACGGGACGGTCGCGCGGCTGTCGGAGAAGTGGTTTGGCACCAAGCCTGCCGCCGACGATGCCGAGAACGTGGTCTTCCCCGGCTACGGCGTCCCGGGCATGCCGGGCTACGACGCCACGCCGCACGAGCCACGCTGCTGAACCCGCAGCCCATTGTGGACGCACGCGGCGTCCACAAGCATTTCGGTCCGCTGCACGTGCTGAAGGGCGTGGACCTCGCGGTGGCCGAGCGCGAACTGGTGTTCGTGATCGGCCCGTCGGGATCGGGCAAGTCCACGCTGCTGCGCTGCCTGAACCGGCTGGAGGAACCTTCCTCCGGCTCCATCGTGGTGGACGGGATCGACCTGCTGGACCGGCGTACGGACATCAATGCCGCGCGGCAACGCATCGGCATGGTGTTCCAGTCCTTCAACCTCTACCCGCACATGACGGCGCTGGGGAACGTGACGCTGGCGCTGCGCAAGGTGGCCGGCAAGTCGCGGGCGGAGGCGGAGCAGGTCGCGCATGCGGCGCTGCGCCGGGTCGGGCTCGATGACCGCGCCGGGCACTATCCCGCGCAGCTTTCGGGCGGCCAGCAGCAGCGCGTGGCGATCGCGCGCGCCATCGCGCTCGAACCGCGCGTGATGCTGTTCGACGAGCCGACCAGCGCGCTCGACCCCGAACTGGTCGGCTCCGTGCTCGCGGTGATGCGGCAGTTGCGGGAAAGCGGCATGACCATGGTCGTGGTCAGCCACGAGATGGGTTTCGCGCGCGCCGCCGCCGACCGGGTGGTGTTCATGGCCGAAGGCCGCATCGTCGAGCAGGGCCCGCCGGCGGCGATCTTCGAATCCCCGGCCGAGGAGCGCACCCGCGCCTTCATCGGCCAGATCCAGCGCCACTGATGCCGACCTCCGGCTGGGACGGCTTCGTCGCCAACTTCCTCAACATGGAGGTGATGGCGCGCTACCTGCCGATGATCGCGCAGGGCTTCGTGCTGACGGTCGCGCTCGCGCTGCTGATCGTGGTCTGCGGCATCGCGCTCGGCCTGCTGCTCGCGGTTGTGCGCGCGGCCGGCATCCGGCCGGTCAACTGGCTGATCGTGTTCATGGTCGACCTGTTCCGCGCGCTGCCGCCACTCGTGATCATCGTGCTGATCTATTTCGGCCTGCCGAACGCGGGCCTCGCGCCCTCCGGCTTCGTCACCACCTGGATCAGCCTGACGCTGGTGCTGATGGCCTATGCGGAGGAGATCTTCTGGGCCGGCATCACCGCCGTGCCGCGCGGCCAGTGGGAGGCGGCGCGATCGACCGGCCTCGGCTTCGCCGCCACGCTGCGCCATGTGGTACTGCCGCAGGCGATAAGGCTGACCATCCCGCCGCTGACCAACCGCACCATCGGCATCACCAAGGGCACGGCGCTCGGGTCGGTGGTCGCGGTCTCGGAGATCCTGTCGTCCGCCACCACGGCGGTCTCCTTTTCCTCCAACCCCTCGCCGCTGACGTTGGGCGCGCTCGCCTATCTCGTGCTGTTCCTTCCGGTGGTGGTGCTGGGGCGCTGGATCGAGACGCGCTTCGCCTGGACGCGGCGATGAACGAGTTCGCGTTCACCTTCCTCAACCTCGAGATCATCCGCGCCGCGGCGCCGATCCTGTGGCAGGGGCTGGCCTCCACACTGATGCTCTCGGCGCTGGTGATCCCGCTCGGGCTCGCGGGCGGGGTGGTGCTCGCGCTGGGGTCCACCATCCGCCACCCCGTGGTGCGCTGGCCGCTGATGGCCTGGGTGGACATCTTCCGCGCCCTGCCGCCGCTGGTGCTGCTGGTGTTCCTCTACGCCGGCCTGCCCTTCGCGGGGATCGAGCTGGGGGCGTGGGGGGCGGTCGCGATCGGCTTCTTCCTCAACACCGGCGCCTACTATGGCGAGATCCTGCGCGCCGGCATCGAGAGCGTGCCCCCCGGCCAGACCGAGGCCGCGCGCTCCACCGGGCTGACGCGGCTGCAGGCGATGACCCACGTCGTGCTGCCGCAGGCGGTGCGCAACGTGCTGCCCGACCTCGTCGGCAACACGGTGGAGGTGGTGAAGCTGACCTCCATCGCCTCCGTCGTCGCGCTGCCGGAGCTGCTGTTCCAGGCGCGGCAGGCGCAGGGCGTGACCTACAACGCCTCCCCCGTCGTCGCCGCCGCCATCGCCTACTTCCTGCTGCTGTGGCCCGCGGTGCGGCTGCTCAGCCGGCTGGAGAACAAGGCCATCGCGCGCGGCTGATCCGCCGGCATGGCGCCGTGCGCCAGGCGCGGTCGCGCCGGCGCGCGGGACAGGCCACACTGGGGTGATGCTCCCCGCCGCCTTCGCCCCCCTGCGCCATCCGATCTACCGCGCCCTGTGGCTCGCCAACGGGGCGGCGGGGCTGGGCGGGTGGATGCAGAGCACCGGGGCCGCGTGGATGATGACCACGCTCGCCCCCGATCCGCTGATGGTGAGCCTCGTGCAGGCGGCCACGCTGCTGCCGGTGTTCCTGTTCGCCCTGCCGGCCGGCGCGCTCGCCGATATCGTGGACCGGCGGCTGTTCCTGATCTCCGCCCAGGTCTTCATGATGATCTCGGCCGCGCTGCTCGCGGTGCTCACCGCGCTCGGCGTCACCGGCCCGTGGCTGCTGCTGCTGTTCACCTTCCTCGTGGGCGCCGGGTCCGCCGCCGCCATGCCGGCCTGGGCGGCCACGGTGCCGGAGACGGTGCCGCGGGAAGACCTCGTTCCCGCGCTGTCGCTGAACGCGATCGGCTTCAACCTCACCCGCGCGGTCGGGCCGGCGCTGGCGGGCCTGCTGCTGGGGATGACCAGCCCGGCGGTCGCGTTCGCGCTCAACGCCGTCTCCTTCCTCGGCGTGGTGATCGTGCTGGCGCTGTGGCGGCGGGAGCATCCGCGGACGTCCCTGCCCAAGGAACACCTGCTGTCGGCGATCCGCGCCGGGGTCCGGTTCGTCGCCGCCACGCCGCCGATGCGGGCCGCCATCGTCCGCGCCATCGCCTACTTCGCCTTCGCCGCCGCCCCGTGGGGGCTGCTGCCGCTGGTGGTGAAGGAACGGCTGCTGCTGGGGCCCGAGGCCTTCGGCATCTTCCTCGGCCTGATGGGCGTGGGCGCGGTGACCGGCGGCCTCGCCCTGCCGCGGGCGCGGGAGCGGTTCGGGCATGGGACCATCGTGTTCGGCGCCTCGGTGGGCTCCGCGGTCTCGGTGCTGGTGCTCGGCACGGTGCCGCATCCGCTCGCCGTCGGCCTCGCGATGTTCACCTTCGGCATCGGCTGGCTGTCCGCGGCGAGCACGCTGCAGGCCGCCGCCCAGCTCGCCGCGCCCGGCTGGGTGCGGGCGCGCGCGCTCGGCATCTACCAGCTAGCCTTCTTCGGCGCGCTGGCGCTGGGCTCCACGTTATGGGGCTGGATCGCGGGCCTGACCGGCGTGGCCGTCTCCCTCGCGCTCGCCGGCATCGGCGGGATCGCGACCGCGGTGGCGGCGCGGCTGGTGCATATCGACCCCGGCGCGGCGCCCGCCCCGGCCCCCGTGCCCCCCGCCCCCACGCCGGAACCGCCGGCGCCGGAGCTGGCGGCGATGCTGCCCGCGCTGCGCGGACGGGTGGTCGAGGTCGTGCGCTACCAGATCGCGACCGAGGACAGGGCCGCCTTCCTGGCCGCCATGGCCGAATGCGAACGGGTCCGCCGCCGCACCGGGGCCGCGGCGTGGCAGCTCTGCGAGGATGTCGCGCACCCCGAATACTGGGCCGAGATCTGGACCATGGAATCCTGGGCCGATCACCTGCGCGAGGAGACGCGGCTGACCGACTCGGACCTCGCCGTGCTCGCCGCGGCCTGGCGGCTGCACCGCGGCGGCGGGGCACCTGCTTCGGCGCGATACCTGACGGTCGATCCGGCGGGCTGACATACGATCCGCCGGAGCCCATATCTTCTGAACCAGGAGGTAGCAGATGCACAAAACACTGAACGACGTTCCCGCCAACGCCAAAAAGGTCGCCATCGAGCTTCTGAACGCGCGGCTGGCCGACATCCTCGACCTGAAGGCCGCGACCAAGCAGGCGCACTGGAACGTCAAGGGGCCGCAGTTCATCGCCCTGCACGAACTGTTCGACAAGCTGGCCGCCGAACTGGACGAGCACGCCGACACGATCGCCGAGCGCGTCACCGCGCTGGGCGGCACCGCACTGGGCACCACGCAGGTGGTGGGTAACGCGACGAAGCTCGAAGCCTACCCGACCGACATCTACGAGGGCGGCGCGCATCTGAAGGCGCTCATCAAGCGCTACGGCGCGTTCGCGAACTCGGTGCGCAAGAGCATCGACGAATCGGACGAGGCGGGCGAGGCCGACACGGCCGACGTGTTCACCGGCGTTTCCCGCGCCGCCGACAAGGCGCTGTGGTTCCTCGAGGCGCATATCCAGGAGAAGGCGTAGCCTCCGGCTCCCCCTCCGCATCGCGCTGAACCGTCCCCCCGCCTGACCGCCCCCGCCCCGCCCCCGGGGCGGAGGCGGACGCGAAACGGGGCTGGCATCGGCGCGATGGTCGTCTAGCCTCCCCCTCCGCGGCTCGCGCCGCGAAGGGGAGGCAACCAGGAATGCATCTGTCGGACCGCGTCACCGGTCTGTTCCTCATGGTGCTCGGCGCGCTGGCTTTCTGGCGCGGCTCGCTGCTCCCGGCCGTTCCGGGCCAGGATATCGGCCCGGCGGCGTTCCCGATGATGATCGGCGCCGCCCTCGCCCTGTGCGGCATCCTGATCGCCCTCGGCATCGGCCACAGCTTCGAGATCGAGGACCAGGACGCCGCCGCGGGTGAGCAGGTCCCGGGCCTCGCCCACCGCCTCGGCCGCGCGGGCTGGCTGGCCGCCTTCCTGCCGCCGGCCCTGCTGATCTTCTACGTGCTCGTGGTGGACCGGCTCGGTTTCCTGCTGACCGCGGCGATCCTGCTGGTGGCCGCGGCGCGGGCGATGGGCGCGTCCTGGCGGCTGACCATCGGGCTGGCCGCGATCGCGCCGTTCTTCGTGCATCTCGTCTTCTACAGGCTGCTGCGGGTGCCGTTGCCCGACGGGCTGCTGGCGCCGCCGTGGTGACGCCATGAACACGATCCTCGACGCCCTCGCCATGGTGGCCACGATGGAGGTCGTGATCGCCGTCCTCGCCTCCGCCGTCTACGGCATGGTGATCGGCGCGCTGCCCGGCCTGACCGCCACCATGGCGACCGCGCTGCTGGTGCCGATCACCTTCTACCTCTCGCCCATCGCGGCAATGGCGACGATCATCACCTCGTCGGCGATGGCGATCTTCTCGGGCGACATCCCGGGCTGCCTGATGCGCATCCCCGGCACGCCCGCCTCCGCCGCGTACACGGACGAGGCCTATGCGCTGACACGCAAGGGACAGGCGGAACTGGCGCTCGGCGCATCGCTGTGGTTCAGCGCCATCGGCGGCATCGTCGGCACGATCGCGCTGATGGTGCTTGCCCCCGCGCTCGCGGAGGTCGCGCTGTCCTTCTCCACCTTCGAGTATTTCTGGTTGTCCTTCCTCGGCCTGATGTGCGCGACGCTGGTGGCGCGCTCCTCGCCCATCAAGGCGATCGCGGCGGCGCTGCTGGGGCTGCTGGTGGCCTGCGTCGGCATCGAGAATCCCGGCGGCGTGCCGCGCTTCACCTTCGGCATGACCGACCTGATCGGGGGCGTGGAGGCGCTGCCGGCGCTGATCGGCGTGTTCGCGGTCAGCGAGGTGATGCGCGCCATGGCATCCGCGCCGCCGCCGCCCATCCCGAACCGGCGGCTCGGCTCCATCCTGGGCGGCCAGTGGGCGCTGACCAAGCGCTACCAGAAGCAGATGTGGCGCGGCAACGTCACCGGCGTGCTGATCGGCACGCTGCCCGGCGCGGGTGCGGATATCGCGGCCTGGGTCTC
>JBBCJT010000123.1:0-15613 GCA_037190665.1 Rhodovastum atsumiense
GCCAGCCGGCCGGTGGCGCGGGCGAAGTCGCGCACCTGGCGCGGATTGACCACCGCGACCGCCAGCCCGGCGGCACCGATCTCGGCGGCGGCCCGCAGCTGCAGCCCGCCGGTGGCCTCCAGCACCACCAGGGCGGGCGGCGCCGTGCGCAGCCAGCCCAGCAGGTCGGCAAGACCCGCCGCGTCGTAGCCGAAGGTGTGCGCCGCGCCATCGGGCAGCCGATGGACATCCAGCCGCGCCCTGGACACGTCGATGCCGACGAAAACCTCACCCTCCGCGGTCCCCATGGCGGCCCCTCCTTGCCTGTGCGGGCGCGCCACGCGGCCCGGGCGACTGTTCGGGCTCAACACCGGGACGGACCGGTCCCCAGACTCTCCCACGGCTTCGATCAGCCCAGGGCCAGGCGGGATCCGGACCGCCGCACGACGGCGAGCACGCCTACCTCGCCGTGTCGATCCACTACACACAAGGGCCGGGGTGAGGGTGGCCCCGCCGGCACCACGGTGAGGTCTCACCTTCGCGCGGGTGCCCTCACCCTCCCGCGCAAGCGCGGGCCCCTCCCTCTCCCGCCGGGCGGGAGAGGGGAACCTTGCGCGACGCTTCCTGCCTCGACCCTTCTGCAACGCCCCCGAAAACGGGGAAGCCCCCTCTCCCGCCGCGCGGGAGAGGTGATCTTGCGTGACGGTCTTTGTGCGGCGGCTATTCCGCCAGTTCGCGCATCACCGTGATCAGGTCCGACTTCCCCTCGAAGCCGATGCCCGGCAGGTCCGGCATGGTGATGTGCCCCGCCTCGACGCGCACGCCGTCGGGGAAGCCGCCATAGGGTTGGAACAGGTCGGGGTAGCTCTCGTTGCCGCCCAGTCCCAGGCCGGCGGCGATGTTCAGCGACATCTGGTGCCCGCCATGCGGGATGCACCGCGCGGGCGACCAGCCGTTCGCGCGCAGCATTTCCAGTGTACGCAGGTATTCAACCAGCCCGTAGCTCAGCGCGCAGTCGAACTGCAGCCAGTCCCGATCCGGTCGCATGCCGCCATAACGGATCAGGTTGCGTGCGTCCTGCATGGAGAACAGGTTCTCCCCGGTCGCCATCGGGCCGGGATAGTGCTCCGCCAGCGCCGCCTGGATCGCGTAGTCGAGCGGATCGCCCGCTTCCTCGTACCAGAACAGGTCATAGGCCGAGAGCGCCTTCGCATAGGCGATGGCGGTGGGCAGGTCGAAGCGGCCGTTGGCATCCACCGCGAGGCGGCAGCCCTTGGGCAGCATGCCCAGCACCGCCTCGATCCGGCCCTGATCCTCAGCGAGCGGGGCGCCGCCGATCTTCATCTTCACCACCGTGTAGCCGCGATCCAGATAGGACCGCATCTCGTCCTTGAGCTGGTCGTTGCCCTTGCCCGGGTAGTAGTAGCCGCCCGCCGCATAGACGAAGACGCGCGGATCGGCCGCGCCGCCGCCGTAGCGGTCGGCGAGCAGGCGGAACAGCGGCCGGCCCTCGATCTTCGCCACCGCGTCCCACACCGCCATGTCGATCGTGCCCATCGCGACGGAGCGTTCGCCGTGCCCGCCCGGCTTCTCGTTGCGGAACATCGCCGCCCAGATGCGGTGCGGATCGAGATTGTCGCCGGCGTCGTTCATCAGCGAGGCGGGATCGGCCTCGCGGATGCGCGGGATGAAGCGTTCCCGCATCAGCGCGCCCTGTCCGTAGCGGCCGTTGGAGTTGAAGCCGTAGCCCACCACGCGGCGGCCGTCGCGCACCGCGTCCGTCACCACCGCGACCAGGCTCAGCGTCATCCGGCTGAAGTCGATGTAGGCGTTGGCGATCGGCGAGGCGATCGGCTTGGTCACCTCGACGACGTCGAGGATGCGGACGGACATCGGCTTCTCCCTGGCACGCGGTGCGTGTCCCGGGTGATGGCCGTGGCCGGGATGAAGGGCAAGGCCCTGCCCCGCAAGCAGATCGGGCCCGCCGCTGGTGCGGCGGGCCCGAAGCGGAGGTTCAGCCCCTGCACCGGGCCGGCGGCAACTCAGTGCAGGGTCGTCGCCTCCGCCGAGATCGCGGCGGGATCGATCATCGCCCACCAGCCGCCGGTCGCATCCTCGATCAGCAGCCAGTGCGGCGACTCGTCCGTCCCCTCCCCGATCACGAACCGCGCATGGCCGGGACCCCGAGGCGTGAGGATCGCGATCGGCATGCTGAGCTGGCGGAACATCCAGGCTCTCCGGATGAGGGTGATGGCGTGAACAACGCGACCGCGGCCGTTTGGTTTCGTGCGGGTGGGGCGGCGTGTGCGCGTTTCATCCGGTCGGCGCTCGGCGGCGGTTCTCAGGCCATGGATGCCCGGCATGCCTGCCCCGATCCCCGCGCCGTGGTGCGCCGCAAACCCTGCTTGGCATGGCGGCCGGTGCAGTCTAGGGTCCTCGCGCGGCGGGGCGGATGCGAGTCCGGCCACACCGGACGGGCCGGACCGACAGGCCCGCGATGGCGCCGCAACGATGCCACGATCGCCGCCATGAACGGGTTCCGCCGCGCGCGGGTGCCCCGGGGCGACGCGGCGTGACCGGAATAACCAACGCGAACCGGACGAGAACGGATTTGATGAAACGTATGCGCGGCCGCCACAACCGGGGCGGCGGGCCCATCCGGCACCACAGCGGCAGCGGTGGCATCCCGCTGAACCGGAACCACGTGTTCGACAGCAACGGGCCGGACATGCGCCTGCGCGGCACCGCGCAGCAGCTGTTCGAGAAGTATCTCCAGCTCGGCCGCGACGCCACGTCCTCGGGCGACCGGGTGACGGCGGAGAGTTACTTCCAGCACGCCGAGCATTATTTCCGCATCCTCAACGCCATGAACCAGGCGGCCGCCCAGCAGGCGCAGCAGTCCGGTCAGAACGCTCCGCGCCAGCGCGGTGGCGGCGAGGCGACCGAGGGTGAGGAAGGGGGCGAGGCCCAGGCCGTGAACGGCACCGGCGAGCAGCCGGAAGCCCGCGAGGTCGCGGCGGCCGCACCGCCGGAGGCGTGAGCCCGCGCGGGCGGCGCGCCCAGGCGCGCGCGCCCGCGACGGATCAGTCCACCGCGCGGTCGATGGCGCGGCCGGCCCTCTCGGCCGGACCCGAAGGCGGATCGACGGCATCGCGCACCTGTTCGGCCGCGCGGTCGATGTCCTTGCCGGCCCGTTCGGCGGGCCCTTCCTCGAAACAGGCGGTCAGCGCCAGCAGGCCGGTCAGGGCGAAGGCGCAGCGGAAGGCAGTCATGGCCGTCATCGTTGTCTCCTCGGCTCGCGCCCGCGAAACCGGGCGCCGTCTGTCCCGACCTGAACGCGGGCTGCGCCGTGGCGGTTGCGCCGGCGTCTTCCCCGCCTTTCGCACCCGCACGGTTGCGGGCGACTCCCCGGCGCGGCTAGAACCCGCCCCGACCCACCGGAACGCAACATGAACGACGATCTGTTCGGCCGGGCCGCAGGCGGCCGGGCCGAGACCTATTCCGCCAAGGACATCGAGGTGCTGGAGGGGCTGGAGCCCGTCCGGCGCCGGCCCGGCATGTATATCGGCGGCACCGACGAGACGGCGCTGCACCACCTCGCCGCCGAGATCCTGGACAACTGCATGGACGAGGCGGTGGCCGGCCATGCGAGCTTCATCGAGATGAAGCTGGAGGCGGGCGACTGGCTGACCGTCCGCGACAACGGCCGCGGCATCCCCGTCGATCCGCACCCGAAGTTCAAGGACCGCTCGGCGCTGGAGGTGATCTTCACCACGCTGCATTCGGGCGGGAAGTTCGGCGGCAAGGCCTACGCCACCTCGGGCGGCCTGCACGGCGTCGGCAGTTCCGTGGTCAACGCGCTCGCCGAGCGGCTGGAGGTGGAGGTCTCGCGCGACCGGCGTGTCTGGAAGCAGGCCTATGCGCGCGGCAAGCCGGTGTCGAAGCTGATCGATGCCGGCCCGGTCACCAACCGCCGGGGCACGACGATCCGCTTCAAGCCCGACCCGACGATCTTCGGCGCCGCGCTGCACTTCAAGCCGGAGCGGCTGTACCGGATGTGCCGGTCCAAGGCGTACCTGTTCCGGGGCGTGGAAATCCGCTGGTCCTGCGATCCGTCGCTGCTGATCGGCGACGCGGTGCCGGCGGAGGCCGTGCTGCACTTCCCGGGGGGACTCGCCGACAGCCTCGCCGCCGACACCGAAGGGCTCACGCGCGCCATCCCCTCGGTCTGGTCCGGGGATGCGGATTTCCCCGATGCGCAGGGCCGCGCCGAATGGGCGGTGACCTGGGTGGAGCGGGGCGACGGTTTCCTGCACACCTACTGCAACACCGTCCCGACCCCGCTCGGTGGCACGCATGAGGCCGGGTTCCGCGCCGCGCTGCTGAAGGGGCTGCGCGCCTATGGCGAGCTGAAGAAGGAGCGTCGCGCGGCGCAGGTCACGGGCGAGGACCTGCTGGGCGGTGCGGCGGCGAAGCTGTCGGTCTTCGTGCGCGATCCGCAGTTCCAGGGCCAGACCAAGGAGAGGCTGACCAGCCCTACGGCGGCAAAGCTGACCGAAGCCGCGCTGCGCGACCGGTTCGACCACTGGCTGGCGGGCGATCCCGCCACCGCGGACAACCTGCTCGCCTTCGCCATCGAGCGCGCGGAGGAGCGCATCCGCCGCCGCGAGGCGAAGGACACGCCGCGCAAATCCGCCACGCGCAAGCTGCGCCTGCCCGGCAAGCTCGCCGACTGCACGAACGAGGGCACCGAGGGCACGGAGCTGTTCCTCGTGGAGGGCGATTCCGCCGGCGGGTCCGCCAAGCAGGCGCGCGACCGCGCGACCCAGGCGGTGCTGCCGCTGCGCGGCAAGATCCTCAACGTCGCCTCCGCGTCGGCCGACAAGCTGAAGCAGAATCAGGAGCTGAAGGACCTGATCGAGGCGCTGGGCTGCGGCGCGGGCGACCGCTTCTCGCTCGACCGGCTGCGCTACGGCCGCATCATCATCATGACCGACGCGGACGTGGACGGCGCCCACATCGCCTCGCTGCTGATGACGTTCTTCTATCGCGAGCTGACCGAGCTGGTGCGCGCCGGCAGGCTGTACCTCGCCTGCCCGCCGCTCTACCGGCTGAGCCAGGCGGCGAAGACCGTCTACGCGATGGACGACGCCGACCGCGACCGCAAGTTGAAGGCGGAGTTCAAGGCCGGCAGCAAGGTGGAGATCAGCCGCTTCAAGGGCCTCGGCGAGATGCCGCCGGCGTACCTGACGGAAACGACGATGGACCCGCACAAGCGCACGCTGCTCAAGGTCGTCGCCCCGCCGGAAGCGCGCGCGCATACCAATGAGATCGTCGAGAGCCTGATGGGCAAGAAGCCGGAACTGCGCTTCCGCTTCATCCAGGACAACGCGAAGACGCTCGCGGAGGAGGCCGTGGACGTCTGAGCGACTGTGTTGTGTGTCAAGCGCGAACGGGTTGCCACGGTGTCCTGTCCCGAATGATGGCGTTGAGGATGGTCAGCAGTTTGCGGGCGACGGCGACGAGGGCGAGCATCTTGGGCTTGCCGGCGGCGACGAGGCGTTCGTAGAAGGCCTTGAGAGCGGGGTTGTGCCGGCTGGCAGTGACGGCGCCCATGTGCAGCGCGGCGCGCACGCAGGCGCGACCGCCGCCGATGAAGCTGCGGCCCTTCCACTGGCCGGACTGGCGTGTCCAGGGCGCGAGGCCGGCCAGGGCGGCGATCTGGCGACGGTCGAGCCGCCCGATCTCAGGCAGTTCGGCGATCATGGTCCGCGCGATGGTGGGGCCGATGCCGGGGACCGAGGTGAGCAGATCCTCGTTCTCGCGCCAGGCGGGGCTGCCGCGGACGTCGCTGTCGATCTCGCTGTCGAGTTCAGAGAGTTCGCGCTGGAGGGCGTCGAGCAGGCGGGCGATGCTGCGCTGCAGGCGCCGTTCGGCGAAGCGCTTCAGGCGCTGCCGCTCGGCCACCATCATGGCGATGATCTGGCGGCGGCGGGCGACGAGGTCGGCCAGGCGCGTGGTGGCCTCGTCGGGCAGTGGGCGGATGGCAGGCCGGGTGGCAGCCACGAAGGCGGCGATCAGGCGCGCGTCGATCGGATCGGTCTTGGCACGCTGGCCAAGGGCGCGGCCGAAGGCGCGGACCTGGGCCGGATTGACGACGACGACCGGCAGGCCGGCCGCGGCGAGGGTGGCGGCGACGACGGTCTCGAAGCCGCCGGTGGCCTCAAGGGCGACCGCCGCGGCGGCGAGCGGGGCCAAGCGCGCAGCCAGGGCCTCGAGGCCGGCCGGCCGCGTCGCGGGCGACGACGAAGACCTCGCCGCCGGGCAGGACCGCGACATCGAGGCGGTCCTTGGAGACATCGATACCAACAAAGATCGTCGGGGCAGTGGCTTCCATGGCGACCCGTCCTTGCGCAAGCGGGCTTCGGGAGCGGCCCAAGCGACTGTTCGGGTTCACAGGAACGACGGAAGGGGGACCAAGCTCAGACACGGGCTCGGACACCCAAGGGCCTACCGGTCTCCCCTCCGCCACCGCACCAGCAACCTTACCGGTCACCCGTGACGGAGGGCGAGACTTACAAGGGCGGAGACGCTCGCCGGGAGGACACGCCTCATGCTTCAGGTCCGGTGGACATACCATGTGGTGGAGGACGCCCGTGCGACGGTTTTCCCCGACGGGTGCCGGGACCTGATCGTCCAGTACGGACGCAAGGGGCGGCCGAAGATCGTCCTCACGGACTGGGACAGGGGCGTGCGCGAGGCGCCTGTCCCGGCCGGCACGACCATGATCGGCTATCGGCTTCGCCCCGGCGTGATGATATCCGCCGATCGCATCCGGGCGCTGGTCGGTCATGAGGACAAGATCGACCGGTTCATTGCCAGCGAAGCGGCCGTGGATGTCGAACTGGAGCAGATCATCGGCGCGCTTTCCCGCCGGGCTGCGAACGTCGAGAAGGTGGCAAGGACCGCAGGCGTCACGCGGAGGACGCTTCAGCGACGCTTCGATGCGCTGAAGCTGCCATCCCCCGATTTCTGGCGGCTGCTGGGCCGGGCGCGGCGCACCGCCGGCGCGCTTCCCGGCCCGCACTGTTTGGCTGAAATCGCCCTCGCCCATGGCTACAGCGATCAGGCGCACATGACGCGGGAGTTCGTGCGCTGGTTCGGCAGACCGCCAGCGCAACTACGTGAGGATCGCGCTGCGCTGGGCGTCCTGTCTCAGCCGGGGCTTGGCAACTGGACCGGCGAGCAGATCTCGATCACGTAGCCGTTCGGGTCGCTCACATAGGCGGTCGTCTGTCCCCAGGGTTCATCCCGGACGTCCCGAAGCAGGACCGCACCGGCATCGCATGCCCGTTTGAGGGCTGCCGCGACGTCATCCGTCTCGAAGGCGACTTCAAAGGTCGGTGCACTGCTGGAGGGCCGGCCGGGCGTTTTCCCGAGCTTCCGCATCAATGCGGTCGACGAGAATGCAAGCTTCGTGTCCCCGGTGACCAGTTCGCCATACTCGCCGCTTTCATGAAGAAAACCCTTCTCGAAGCCGAATGATCGCGAAAAGAAGTCGATGGTCGTTGCCACATCGTCGACATACAGGATCGTGTAGCGGAAGATCATCGCGGGCTCCCTTGTTCTGACCACCGCGCCGTACATCCGGCGGTGGTCCCGGATCTTGAAGATTTGGGACACGAGGCGCCGGGCGACGTTCCGACGCTTGGCCTGCGGTCCGGCGCGCCCCATATGGCCGTGATTGCGCAGGAGGCGTCCGCGATGCAGAT
Source organism: Rhodovastum atsumiense (assembly GCA_037190665.1). Lineage (GTDB taxonomy): Bacteria > Pseudomonadota > Alphaproteobacteria > Acetobacterales > Acetobacteraceae > JBBCJT01. Next base: position 7,752 of record JBBCJT010000123.1, read on the forward strand.
CAGGCGACCGGGATCGCAACCGTCCGACAAGGGACCCGAGGCGTACTTCACCGGAACCGTGCGGATCGACCCGCTGTTCCAGCCCGACGCGCCGGCACGGGTCGCGGGCGCGAGCGTCACATTCGAGCCGCGTGCGCGCACCGCGTGGCACACACACCCGCTGGGCCAGACGCTGATCGTCACCGCCGGGCTGGGCTGGGTGCAGCGCGAGGGCGGGCCGATCGAGGAGATCCGCCCCGGCGATGTCGTGTGGTTCCCGCCGGGCGAGAAGCACTGGCACGGCGCCTCCCCCACCGTGGCGATGACGCATATCGCCATCCAGGAACGGCTGGACGGCAAGGCCGTGGAGTGGATGGAGAAGGTGACGGACGCGCAGTACGGCGGCTGAGCCGCGCGCGCGGCGCGGCCGCCTACGCCACGATGTTCAGCCGCACGCGTCCGGCGTCGGCCGGCTGCGGTGCAGGTGCGCCGAGCAGCGACAGGACCTGTCGCGCTTCGGCCGCCATCGCGCCCCCGACCTCGCCGTCGGCGAGACGGCGCAACAGGGCGATGGTCCGGTCCATCGTCTCCGGCGCAACGGCTTGGGCGCGATCGGGAGGCGCGGTCTGCATCTCGCGCCGCTGCTGCCTCGCGACGGTTTCGCCGCCGCCGCGGCCGGCCGGCTGGTCGGGCGGTATCCGGGCCGGGCGGGCCAGCATCGGCACCGCGGGCTGCGTGCGCGGGAAGTAACTCGAAAGCGGCATTGCCATCGGCACCCCTTTCTGGGCGAGGCTGCATGATGCCGACGGAAATGTTGCACCGGGGCTAACGGGCGGCCCTCACCCTGCCGCGACGAGCCTCGGCTCCAGGAAGCGCGTCACCGCCGGGATGGAGGGCTCGGTCGCATGCGCGACGCCCGGGATCATGTCCACCGTCACGTCCATGTGTTCCGCCCGCAGCGACTCCGCCAGCCGTTCGAGGCGCGCGATACGCGTCGGCCCCGCACTTTCCGCACCGCGCACCCACAACGGATGTCCCTCCGGCACACAGATCACCTCCGTCTCGGTGTCCTCCGTGCCGACGCATAGATGGATCGCCACGCGGCGCATCGCGTCGAGGTCGGGCGCATGGCCGAAGCGTGCCGCGAAATCGCCGGTTCCGGCCCACCACGGCAGCGAGGTGTCGAGCAGCGTGACGTAGCCGGGCGCGCCGATGGAGACCGCATGCAGCCGATGCGGTTGCAGCAGCAGGAAGCGTTCCGCGAACTGGCCGCCACCGGAATAGCCCGCGAGCCACACGCGCTCCGTGCGCAGCCTCACGCGGGTCGCCGCGTCCTCGATCATCGCCAGCACCGCATGGTCGTAGCGCACGCCGCCGAAGGCGCCGAATTTGTAGCCCGGCTCGTCATCCGGCGTGGTGGCGCCGATCGCGAACAGCGGTGCGAGCAGCACGGTGCCGGTGCGCTCGCACAGCCGGGCATACAGGGCGCGCAGCGCCTCCGGATCGCGGTTGCTGCCGTGCACGGCGACCAGCAGCTTGTTCGGGCGGTCCGGGGATGCCGTCTGCGGCACGTACAGGCAGTAGGGAAAGTTGCGATAGGCGGGGCAGGCGAAGAAGGGCGTGTTGCCCACCATCGTCGGCCGCCAGCCCGGCATCGTCGCCATCGCCGCTCCTCCTCCCGCACCCTTGCCGTCCCGCCTCGCACCAGGCGGCGCGACGCGCAACCGCAAGCCGCCATGCGGGCGGGGGGAAGGGCGGAGACGCCTTCCCCCTTTTGCGTTCAGCCGTTGCGGAAGGCGTAGGCGTATCCGTTCAGCGCCGGCGCGCCGCCCAGATGCGCGTAGAGGATGCGCGAACCTTCCGGGAAATACCCCTTGGTCACGAGGTCCATCATGCCCTGCATGGACTTACCCTCGTAGACCGGGTCGGTGATCATCCCTTCCAGCCGCGCGCACAGGCGGATCGCCTCCTTCGTCTCGGCCGAGGGCACGCCGTAGGCCGGATAGGCGTAGTCCTCGACCAGCACCACGTCCTCAGGCGCGATCTCGCGGCCGAGTTCCACCAGCGACGCGGTGTTGCGCGCGATGTCCAGCACCTGCGCATGCGTTTGCGCCGGCGTGCCGGACCCGTCGATGCCGATCACCTTCCGCGCGCGCCCGTCGGCGGCGAAGCCCACCACCATGCCGGCCTGGGTGGAGCCGGTGACGGTGCAGACCACGACATAGTCGAAAGCGAAGCCGAGCTGCTTCTCCTGCGCCCGCACCTCCTCCGCGAAGCCCACGTAGCCGAGGCCGCCGTACTTGTGCACCGAGGCGCCGGCCGGGATGGCGTAGGGCTTGCCGCCCTTCGCCTTCACTTCCTCGATCGCGTCCTCCCAGCTCTGGCGGATGCCGATGTCGAAGCCTTCGTCCACCAGTTGCACGTCCGCGCCCATGATGCGGCTGAGCATGATGTTGCCGACGCGGTCGTACACCGCGTCCTCGTGCGGCACCCAGGCTTCCTGCACCAGCCGGCACTTGAAGCCGATCTTGGCGGCCACCGCCGCGACCATGCGGGTGTGGTTGGATTGCACGCCGCCGATGGAGACCAGCGTGTCGGCGTTGGACGCGATGGCGTCGGGGATGATGTATTCCAGCTTGCGCAGCTTGTTGCCGCCGAAAGCGAGGCCGGAATTGCAGTCCTCGCGCTTGGCGTGGATCTCGACCTTGCCGCCCAGATGCGCGGACAGCCGCTCCAGCTTCTCGATCGGTGTGGGACCGAAGGTGAGCGGATAGCGTTGGAACTTCGAGAGCATGCGGCCTCCGTCCGGGTCTGCAACGGGACCGAGCGGTAGCATTTCCGGGCGGGAAGGTGCTTTCATAGTGCGGGCCGATCTTACGGCATCCGACCTCCGATATACCCGACATAATGATTATCTTCCGTTTTATGCCATATTATCGGAAGATACTTTCATGCCCGAACCGCTCGACAAGACCGACTTTCGGATGCTGCGCCTGCTGCAGGCCGATGGCCGCCTCACCAATGCCGAGCTGGCCGACCGCGCCGGCATCAGCCCGGCCACCTGCCACCGCCGCACCGCGCGGCTGATGCAGGACGGCGCCATCGCCGGCGTGCGGGCGATGATCGCGCCGGGAAAGGTCGGGCGCGGTGCGCTGGTGATCGTCGGCGTCGTGCTCGACCGTTCCACGCGCGAGAGCTTCGCCGCGTTCGAGAAGGCGGTGGCGAAGCTGGGCGTCGTGCTCGACTGCCATCTGGTGGCGGGCGACTTCGACTACTTCCTGAAGATCCGGGTGCGCGACATGGCGGACTTCAACCGCCTGCACGGCGAAACGCTGATCGGCCTGCCCGGCGTGCGCCAGACCCGCACCTTCTTCGTGATGAAGGAGGTGGTGGACAATGCGAAGCTGGAATTCTGACGCGGCCGGCAAGGGGGGTGCATTTGACGCGGCGGGCGCGGCCGCCGTGAATGGCCATCGGATCGCAGCAGGCCGAGGGAACATGCACGCTCGCGCAGGAACCGCCGAACTCGCGCTGGCCGCCGCCCTCGCCGATCCGCGGCAGCCGGAGGCGGGGCTCGCGGCGTTGGACCGCGCGTTGCAGGACGCCGTCGGCCATCGGCTGCTCACCGTGCTGCGCTACCGCTTCGACGAAGGTTGCGCCGAACGTATCTACAGCAGCGAGCCGCAGACCTTCCCCGCCAGCGGGCGGAAGGCCTTCGCCGACGCGCCCATCCAGCGCCGCGTGGCGGAGACGCGCAGCCCCTATATCGGCCGCGACGCGGACGACATCCGGCGCGACTTTCCGGACCACGAGAAGATCTTCGCCCTCGGCTGCGCGAGCATCCTCAACATGCCCGTCCTCTGGCGCGGCCGCCCGCTGGGGCAGGTGAACCTGCTGCACGGGGCGGAGCACTACACGGCGGCGCATCTGCCGGTGGTGCAGGTGCTGGCGCAGATGGCGATCCCGTTGTTCCTTGCGATCGAGGCGGGCTGAGGGAGGGTGCGTCCGGTAGCACCACGGCGATCGTCCCTCGCGGGGGGCGCCACCGAATCACGACACAGACCACTCCGCAAAATTTCCACTTGCGGGAGAGGGAGAACCAGCTCCCCCGCTTTCAGAGGGTGAATGCGATTCCTGCCGTCACGCAGCGCTGACGGCCGCCAGCATCCCCCGCAACGCCGCCACCACCTCCGCGACCGCCGGTTCCACCGCCCCGTCGTTCAGCACGCGCCGCACCGCCACGCCCGCCGGGATTGGCACCTGCCGCGCCAGCCGCGCCGCCACGTCGGCCTCCGTCTCCCGGCCGCGGGAGGCCAGCCGCCGCGCCAGCACCGCCGGGGAGGCGGTGATCTCCAGCACCGTCACCTTCAGCCGCGCCGCCGCCTCCGCGATCACGGTGCGGGAGACGTTGGCGATCACCACCCGCCCCGCCTCGAGGTCCACCGCGATATCGGCCGGGATGCCGTAGCCCAGCCCGTGCGCCTCCCACGCCAGCGCATAGGCGCCCTGCGCCCGGTTGCCGGCAAAGGCGGCGGGGGTGACCGGGTCGTGGTCCTCGCCCCCGGCCTCCGCCGGCCGGGTGATGGCGCGGCGGACGAAGCGGAAGCGGGTGTCGCCGGCCAGCGCGGCCCGCGCGCCGGCCATCAGCGTGTCCTTGCCCGCGCCCGACGGCCCGACCACCAGCACCAGCATTCCGCCTCCGTCACTTGACCGCGCGCAGCCTGAGGCGGATGACGCGGCAGGGCAACGGAGGCCGACGCATGTTCACCACCCGTCCGGAAATCCTTGGCACCTACGGCGTGGTCGCCAGCACGCACTGGGTCGCGAGCCAGGTCGGCATGGCGGTGCTGGAACGCGGCGGCAACGCCTTCGACGCGGCCGTCGCGGCGGGCCTCACGCTGCAGGTGTGCGAGCCGCACCTGAACGGGCCGGGCGGGGATGCGCCGATCATCATCCACAGCGCCCGCACCGGCACGCAGCACGTGATCTGCGGCCAGGGCGTGGCCCCCGCCTCCGCCACCATCGACCGCTTCCGCGGCCTCGGCTTCGATCTCGTGCCCGGCACCGGCTTCCTGCCGGCGGTGGTGCCCGGCGCCTTCGACGCCTGGATGCTGATGCTGCGCGACTGGGGCACGTGGGAACCGGCGGACGTGCTCGCCTTCGTCATCGGCTACGCCAAGGGCGGCGTGCCGCTGGTGCCGCGCATCCCCGCGCAGATCACCAACGTGAAGTCGCTGTTCGAGGAGCACTGGCCGAGTTCGGCGGCCGTGTTCCTGCCCGGCGGCAAGGTCCCGGCCCCCGGCGCGCTGTTCGCGAACCCGACGCTGGGCGCGACCTACGAGCGCATCGTGAAGGAAGCCAACGGCGCAAGCCGCGAGGCGCGCATCGATGCCGCCCGCGCCGCCTGGTATCGCGGCTTCGTCGCCGAGGCGGTGGACCGCTTCTTCCGCACGCCGCTGATGGACGTGTCGGGCACGCCGCATGCGGGGCTGATGACGGCCGACGACTTCGCCCGCTGGTCGGCCACCGTGGAGGACCCGGTCGCCTACGACTATGCCGGCCATACCGTGCTGAAATGCGGCCCGTGGTCGCAGGGGCCGACCTTCCTGCAGCAGCTCGCGCTGCTTCAGGGCTTCGATCTCGGTGCGATGGACCCGCTGGGAGCGGACTTCGCGCACACGGTGATCGAGGCCGCCAAGCTCGCCTTCGCCGATCGCGAAGCCTGGTACGGCGATCCCAACTTCACCGACGTGCCGCTGAACACGTTGCTCTCGCGCGACTACAACGATGCGCGGCGGAAGCTGATCGCCCGGCAGGCGAGCCACGAGCTGCGCCCCGGCGCGGTGGACGGCCGGACGCCATGGGTGGACCGCGACGCGGCGAAGCGGATCGAGATGCTCGGCCTCGGCGCCGGCGCGGCGGGCGAACCCACCGTCGCGCGGCTCGGCGTGCTGGGCGCGGATACATGCCACGTGGACGTCATCGACCGCGAGGGCAACATGGTCTCCGCCACGCCGTCGGGCGGCTGGCTGCAATCCTCGCCGGTGGTGCCGGAACTCGGCTTCCCGATGGGTACGCGCGGGCAGATGTTCTGGCTGAAGGAGGGGCTGGCCAACAGCCTTGCCCCCGGCAAGCGGCCGCGCACCACGCTGTCGCCCTCGATGGCGCTGCGCGACGGCAAGCCGTGGATGGCCTTCGGCACGCCGGGCGGCGAGCAGCAGGACCAGTGGTCGCCGATCTTCTTCCTGCGCATGGTCCATCACGGGATGAACATCCAGCAGGCGATCGACGCGCCGTCCTTCCACACCGAGCACTGGCCGTCCTCCTTCTGGCCGCGGGTCGCGCGGCCGGGGAAGGTGGTGCTGGAGGGCCGCTACGCGCCCGAGGTGGCCGAGGACATGCGCGGCCGCGGCCATATCGTGGACGTGGGCGGTGAGTGGACCGAGGGCCGGCTGTCCGGCGCACGGGTCGAGGACGGGGTGATGAAGGCCGGCGCCAATCCGCGCGGCATGCAGGGCTACGCGGTGGGCCGCTGAGCGATGCCGCTGGATACATCCGGCGCCGGACGCAAGGACGCCCGGCGCCAAGGAGCAGATGTGGAACACTACGTCCGCCGCATTCTCGACGCGCGCGTCTATGACGTCGCCGAACAGACGCCGCTCGATCACATGGTCCGGCTGAGCCAGCGGGTCGGCCGCTCGGTTCTGCTGAAGCGGGAGGACCTGCAGCCGGTCTTCAGCTTCAAGATCCGCGGTGCCTACAACCGCATCGCGCGGCTGCCGCAGGCGGCGCGCGATGCCGGCGTGATCTGCGCATCGGCCGGCAACCACGCGCAGGGCGTGGCGCTGTCGGCGAAGCGGCTGGGGATCGAGGCGATCATCGTGATGCCGGTCACCACCCCGGCGATCAAGGTGGACTCCGTGCGCTACTGGGGCGGCACCGCGGTGCTGCACGGCGACACGTTCGACGAGGCCTATGCCCACGCGCGCACACTGGAACGCGAGCGCGGCCTGACCTTCGTGCATCCCTACGACGACCCGGACGTGATCGCCGGCCAGGGCACGATCGGCGTGGAGCTGTTGCACCAGCACCCCGATCCGATCGAGGCGATCTTCGTGCCGATCGGCGGCGGCGGTCTGGCCGCCGGCGTCGCGACCTACGTCAAGTTCCTGCGCCCCGAGGTGAAGGTGATCGGCGTGGAGCCGGTGGATGCCGCGTCGATGAAGGCGGCGATCGCGGCCGGCGAGCGCGTGGTGCTCAACCGCGTCGGGCTGTTCGCCGATGGCGTGGCCGTGCGGCAGGCGGGCGAGGAGACGTTCCGTCTCTGCCGCGAACTGCTCGACGACGTGCTGATCGCGGACACCGATGCGATGTGCGCGGCCGTGAAGGACATCTTCGAGGACACGCGCATCATCGCCGAGCCCGCGGGCGCGCTCGCGCTCGCGGGGCTCAAGCAGTACGCGGCCGCGCACCCGGGCGGCAGGGGTGCGCTGATCGCGATCAACAGCGGCGCCAACATGAACTTCGACCGGCTGCGCCACGTGGCCGAACGCGCCGAGATCGGCGAGGCGCGGGAGATCCTGCTGGGCGTGACGATCCCGGAGCGGCCGGGCAGCTACCGCGAGTTCATCCAGATGATCGGCAACCGCGAGATCACCGAGTTCAACTACCGCTACGCCGACGGCACCGATGCGCATGTCTTCGTCGGCATGAAGCTCGCCGATGCGAATGCGGAGAAGGCGCCGCTGATCGAACGGCTGCGCGCGAACGGCTACGCGGTGGCGGATATCAGCGCCGACGAGACGGCGAAGCTGCATGTCCGCTACATGGTCGGCGGCCGCGCGCCCGCGCTGCGCGACGAGGTGATACTGCGCTGCGAGTTC
>JBBCJT010000124.1:0-14955 GCA_037190665.1 Rhodovastum atsumiense
CGCGGTCCTCCATCACGCCCACCGTCAGCTCGCGGCCGGCGACATACTGCTCGACCAGCGCGGTGCGGCCGAAGCGCCAGGACCGCGCGATCTCGGCGCGGCGGTTGTCGCCGCTGCGCAGGATGTGCACGCCCACCGAGGAGCCCGCGGTCACCGGCTTGACCACGTAGGGGCGCGGCAGCGGATCGTCCGCCTCCAGCTCGTCGATCCCGACCACCCGGCCCGGGATCACCGGCAGGCCGGCGGCGGTGAACACCGCCTTCGCGGCCGACTTGTCCATCGCGAGCGCGGAGGCGCGCACGCCCGAATGCGTGTACGGGATGCCGAGCCATTCCAGCACGCCCTGGATCGCGCCGTCCTCGCCGAAGCGGCCGTGCAGCGCGTTGAACACCGCATCGGGCTTCGGCGTCAGCGCGGCGAGCAGCGCGGCGAGGTCGTGCGTGACCTCCACCGGCAGCACATCGAAGCCGGCCTCGCGCAGCGCGGCGATCACCTGCCGCCCGCTGTTCAGGCTGACCTCGCGCTCGGCGGAGATGCCGCCATGCAGGACCGCGACGCGCGTCATGCCACCACCTCCGCCCGCGGCGCGGGCAGGCCGAGCCGGCGGATCTCCCACTCCAGCGTCACGCCGCTGGCCGCATGCACGCGGCGGCGCACCTCCTCGCCGAGGCCTTCCAGATCGGCGGCGGTCGCGCCGCCGCGGTTGATCAGGAAGTTGCAGTGCAGCTCGCTGACCTGCGCGGCGCCGCGGACCAGCCCGCGACAGCCGGCGGCGTCGATCAGCTCCCACGCCTTCATGCCCGGCGGGTTGGCGAAGGTGGACCCGCCCGTGCGCGCACGCACCGGCTGCGTGCCCTCGCGGCGGCTGCGGATCTCAGCCATGCGCGCAGCGATCATCGCCGTCTCGCCGGGGGCCGCGCGCAACCTGGCGCGCACCACCACGGCCCCGGGCGGCAGCTTCGCGCGGCGATAGGACATCCCCAGCGCGGTCACCGGCAGCCGGCGCAGCTCGCCGTCGCGGGTGACGATCTCGGCCCAGTCGAGAACGTCCACCATCTCGCTGCCATAGGCGCCGGCATTCATCGCCACCGCCCCGCCGATGCTGCCCGGAATGCCGGACAGGAACTCGAGCCCGGCAAGACCGGCGGCGGCCGCGTGTTCCGCCACCGTGGCATCGAGCGCGGCGGCGCCCACGATGATCCCGTCCGGCTGCACCTCGACCCCGGAGAAGCCGCGCGCGAGGCGGACGACCACGCCGGGCACCCCGCCATCGCGCACGATCAGGTTGGAGGCCGCGCCGATCGCGACCAGCGGCGTGGCGAGCGGCAGGCCGTGCATCAGCGTCGCGAGGTCCTCGGCATCCGCCGGGCGCACCAGCGCCTCGGCCGCGCCGCCCACGCGGAACCAGGTGAAGGGCGCGAGCGGGGCGAGCGCGGTCACCCGGCCGCGCAGCTTCGGCAGCGTGTCGGCCAGGATCGGCGGCGTCAGCGCGGCGGCCATCATTTGGTGCCTCCCGCCACGCGGCGCGGCTGGGCGGCGAGGATCGCGGACAGTTCCTGCGGCAGCGACTGCGCCCAGGTCGTGATCGAACCGGCACCGAGGCAGACCACGAAATCGCCGGAGCCCGCGATGGAGGCGACCATCTCGGCGAGGTGCTTCGGATCGGCGAGCGGCACCACGCGGCGATGGCCGCGCGCGCGCAGCCCTTCCACCAGCGCGTCGCGGTCCACGCCCGGGATCGGCTGCTCGCCCGCCGCATAGACGTCCGCCACGATCACCGTGCCGGCGTCGTTCATGCAGGTGCAGAAATCCTCGAACAGCATCTGCAGGCGCGTGTAGCGATGCGGCTGCACCACCGCGACCACGTCGCGCGCGCCGGCCTGCCGTGCGGCCTTCAGCACCGCGGCGATCTCCACCGGATGGTGGCCGTAGTCGTCGATCACCGTGATGCCGCCCGCCTCGCCGGTCTTGGTGAAGCGGCGCTTCACGCCCTTGAAGCCGGCAAGTGCCGCGCGGAGCGTCTGCTCCGGCACGTCCATCTCCAGCCCCACGGCAATGGCGGCGAGCGCGTTCTGCACGTTGTGGTGGCCGAGCATCGGCAGGCGCAGCGGGCCGATCCGGCGCGTACGGCCGGTGGCACGGTCGGAGGAGACGACCTCGAACGTCGCGCCCAGCCGGTCGGTCAGCACCTTCTCCGCGCGCACATCGGCCTGCGGCGAGAAGCCGTAGGTGATGATGCGCCGGTCCGACAGGCGCGGGATCATCGCCTGCACCTCGTGATGATCGGCGCAGAGCACGGCGAAGCCGTAGAACGGGATGTTGGCGACGAACTGGTGGTAGCCCTCCTTCATCGCCTCGGGCGTGCCCCAGTGGTCGAGATGCTCGGGGTCCATGTTGGTGACGACTGCGATCACCGCCGGCAGGCGCAGGAAGGATCCGTCGCTCTCGTCCGCCTCCACCACCATCCAGTCGCCCTCGCCGAGGCGGGTGTTGGTGCCGTAGGCGTTGACGATGCCGCCGTTGATGACGGTGGGGTCGAGGTTCGCCGCCTCCAGCACCGCCGCGACGAGGCTGGTGGTGGTGGTCTTGCCGTGCGTGCCGCCGATCGCGACGGACCACTTCAGCCGCATCAGCTCGGCCAGCATCTCGGCACGGCGCACCACCGGGACCAGCCGCGCACGGGCGGCGGCGACCTCGGGGTTGTCCTTCTTCACCGCCGTGGAGGTGACCACCACCTGCGCATCGCCGAGGTTGCGCGCATCGTGGCCGATGGCGACGTGGATGCCGGCCTCGCGCAGCCGCCGCGTGTTGTAGCTGTCGGCGATGTCGCTGCCCTGCACCGCGTAGCCGAGGTTGTGCAGTACCTCGGCGATGCCGGACATGCCGATGCCGCCGATGCCGACGAAGTGGATGCGCCCGATGGACAGCGGCAACGCCCTCATGCGCGCGCCTCCTGTGCCACCAGCGACAGCACCAGATCGGCCAGCCGCTCCGCCGCATCGGGCACGCCGACGGCAGCGGCCTGCGCGGCCATGGAGGAAAGCCGCGCGTCGTCCAGCCCGGCGAGCGTCGCGGCGAGCGCGTCGGGGGTGAAAGTCGTCTGCTTCATCACGATGGCGCCGGTCAGCGCACGCGCATTCGCGCTCTGGTGGTCGTCGATCGCGCCCGGCAGCGGCACCAGCACGGCGGGACGGCCGGCGACCGCGAGCTCGGCCACGGTGGAGGCGCCGGCGCGCGCGATCACCAGATGCGCGGCGGCAAGGCGTTGCGCGACATCGCCGAAGAACGGCGACAGCTCGGCGGCGATGCCGGCGGCGTCATAGGCGGCGCGCACGCGGTCCATGTCCTCGGCGCGGCACTGCTGCGTCACGCGCAGCCGCGCGCGCTGCGGATGCTGCGCGAGGGCGGCGGGCACCACGTCCGACAGCACGCGCGCACCGAGCGAGCCGCCCAGCACCAGCACGCGGATCTCGCCCTCGCCGGGCGGTGCGTAACCCTCGCCCGCCAGTGCTGCGATCTCCGGCCGTACCGGGTTGCCGATCGTCAGCGCGCCCTTCGGCGCGCCGGTGGTGCCGGGGAAGCTCGCGGCGAAGCGGTCGGCAACCTTCGCAAGCAGCCGGTTCGCGCGGCCGGCGACCGCGTTCTGTTCATGCAGCACGAGAGCCGGACGCGCACGCAGCGTGCGCGCGGCAAGCACGGGCGCGACCGCGGGATAGCCGCCGAAGCCGACCACCGCTGAGGCGTTCAGTTCCGCCAGCAGGCGCCGCGCCTGCAGCGTGCCGGCGGCCAGCCCCATCGCCCCGCGCGCCGCGCTGGCGAGCGACCGCCCGGCCAGACCCGCGCCGCGGATCACGTGGATTTCCTTGCCCGCGAACACGGCAGACGGAACCGCAGCCCGGCGCGCATCGGTCATCAGCACCACGCGCTCGCCACGCCGGACCAGCGACGCGGCCAGCGCCTCGGCCGGGAAGAAGTGCCCGCCGGTGCCGCCCGCGGCGATGACGATGGGATGTGCCATCGGGCCCCTCACGGGACGTCCCCGTGCGTGCGCCGCCGCGTCAGCGCCAGCAGCATGCCCATGCCGAGCGCGATGGCGAAGACCGAGGAGCCGCCATAGGAGACGAACGGCAGCGTCATTCCCTTGGTCGGGATCAGGTGCAGGCTGGACGCCATGTTGATGAAAGCCTGCAATCCGAAGGAGGTGAGCAGCCCGGCCGAGGCCAGCACGACGAACAGGTCGTTCTCCCCCAGCAGCCGCAGCAGCCCGCGCAGCACGATGAAGCCGAACAGCGCGAGGATCAGCAGGCAGACGATCAGCCCGTATTCCTCGCCAGCGACCGCGAAGACGAAATCGGCATGCGCGTCGGGCAGGACGTCCTTCACCCGCCCCTCGCCCGGCCCGCGGCCGAACAGCCCGCCATTGCCGAACGCCTCGAGCGCGGTCGTCACCTGATAGCTGTCGCCCGAGGACGGATCGAGGAAACGCTGCACGCGCGACTGCACGTGCGGGAACATCGCGTAGGCGATGACGCCGAGCCCGACCACGCCGCCGGCACCGATCATCACCAGGATCAGGTTCAGCCCGCCGACGAAGAGCTGGGCGAAGAACATCGCGCCGACCACGGCGAGCATGCCGATATCGGGCTGCGACTTCAGCAGCACCGCGATCACCGCGAAGACCATCAGCGCGAGGATCATGCCCGGGAAGCGCGGCGTGCGGCGGCCTTCGGCGATCAGCCAGGCGGCGGCGACCGCGAAGGTCGGCTTGAGGAATTCCGACGGCTGCAGCGACATGCCCGGCAGGTTCAGCCAGCGCCGCGCGCCCTTCACCTCCGGCCCGATCACCAGCGTCGCCGCGGTCAGCGCGAGCGCGACCGCGCAGCCGGCGAGCGCGAGGCGGCGGATCGAGCGCGGCGAGAGCAGCGACACGCCGATCATGATCGCGCCGGCGAGCGGCAGGTACAGGAGCTGCTTCAGGATGAAGGCGTTGCGCGGCAGGCCGATGCGTTCGGCCACCGCCGGGCTCGCCGCCAGCATCATCACGTAGCCGACGAAGATCAGCGCCGCGAGCGCCGCCAGCGTCCAGCGATCGACCGTCCACCACCAGCGCCCGAGGGTGGAGGTATCAGCCCGCGACAGCGCGCTCATGCCCGCAGGTCCTGCACCAGCGCGCGGAAGGCGGCGCCGCGGGCGTCGTAGCCGCTGAACTGGTCGAAGGACGCGCAGGCCGGCGACAGCAGCACCGTCCCCACGCCCGCCGCGCGCGCGGCGGCATAGGCGGCGGGCACGGCAGCGGCGAGCGTGCCGACGATCTCGTGCGGCGCCCCGGCATCGGCCAGCGTGGCGGCCAGCGCCTCGGCATCGCGGCCGATCAGGAAGGTCTGCGCGATGCGCGGGAAGTACGGCGCGAGCGGCGCGATGCCCCCTTCCTTGGTCATCCCGCCGGCGATCCAGATCACGCGGTCGTAGCTGGCGAGCGCGCGCGCGGCGCTGTCCGCGTTGGTGGCCTTGCTGTCGTTGACGAAGACGACGCCGCCGACCGTGCCCACGCGCTCCTGCCGGTGCGGCAGGCCGGGATAGCTCGCGAGCCCGGCGGCGATGCCCTCGCGCGGCGCGCCGAGGAAGCAGGCCATCGCGGACGCCGCGGCGGCGTTCTGTGCGTTGTGCGAACCGGGCAGCGCGGGCGCGTCGGACAGGTCGGCGATGATGCCGTCCGCATCGCGCAGCCTGCGCCCCTCGGCCCAGATGTCGGCCCGATGCTCGCCGGAGATGCGCAGCAGCTTCGCCGGATGGCCGGCGAGCGAATCGCCCAGCGCGCGCGTGCCCGCGTCATCGTCGCCCACCAGCGCGAGGTCGCGCGAATCCTGGCGCGCGAAAACGGCGCGTTTCACAGCCGCATAGGCCGCCATGTCGCCATGGCGATCCAGGTGATCCGCGCTGAGGTTGAGCATCGCCGCCGTATCGAAGGCGAGTGTGGCGATTCGCTCCAACATGTACGAAGACATTTCCAGAGCGTAAACGCCGTCATCGCCCAGCATCGGCAGCGCCAGCGCGGCGGGGCCGAGATTGCCGCCGGCCGCGTTCGCGATGCCGGCCGCGCCCAGCAGATGCGCGAGCAGCGCCGTCGTCGTGGACTTGCCGTTGGTGCCGGTGATGCCCGCGAAGCGCGCGCGCGAGCCGGTCGCGCGGATGGCGCGGAACAGGAACTCCGCATCCGACAGGATCGGCGCGCCGAGGCTGCGCGCCCGCTCGGCGGCCGGATGCGGCGCGGGCAGCGTGTGCGGGATGCCGGGCGAGAGCACCAGTGCGTCGAAGCGGTCCGCCTGCGGCTCGCGCAGCGCGATGCCCTCGCGTTCGGCGGCCGCGCGCAGGGCCTCGCCATCGTCCCAGGCGGTGACGTCCGCACCGAGGGCCGCGAGCGCGCGCGCCGCCGGCAGCCCGTTGCGGCCGAGCCCCATCACCGCGATGCGCTGTCCGGCGAACGGCGTCATCGCAGCTTCAGGGTCGCGAGCCCCGCCAGCGCCAGGATCATGGAGATGATCCAGAAGCGGATGACGATGGTCGGTTCGGCCCAGCCCTTCTTCTCGAAATGATGGTGCAGCGGCGCCATCAGAAACACGCGCCGTCCGGTCCGCTTGTACCAGAACACCTGGATGATGACGGAGACGGTCTCCACCACGAACAGCCCGCCGACGATGAACAGCACGATCTCGTGCTTGGTCGCGACCGCCACCGCCCCCAGCGCCCCGCCGAGGGCGAGCGAGCCGGTGTCGCCCATGAACACGGCCGCGGGCGGCGCGTTGAACCACAGGAAGCCGATGCCCGCGCCGATCAGCGCCGAGCAGAACACGGCGAGCTCGCCCGAGCCGGGCACGGGATGCAACTGCAGGTAATCGGCGAAGATGCGGTTGCCGACGAGATAGGCGATCAGCGCGAACACGCCCGCCGCGATGATGGTCGGCACGATGGCCAGCCCGTCGAGCCCGTCGGTGAGGTTCACCGCGTTCGACGCGCCCATCATCACCAGCATCCCGAGCAGCGGGAACAGCGGGCCCAGCTCGATCAGCGTTTCCTTGAACACCGGCAGCGCGAGACTGGTCGCGATCGGTCCGCGCGTCAGCCAAACCAGCCACAGCGCGGTGGCGAGGCCGATCGCGGCCTGGCCGATGAGCTTGGAGCGGCCCGACACGCCCTTGGTGTTGCGTCGGGTGAGCTTCAGGTAGTCGTCCGCCGCGCCGATCAGGCCGTAGCCGAGCGTGACGAACAGCACCGCCCAGACGAAGCCGTTGCGCAGGTCCGCCCACAGCAGGACGGAGGCGGTCATGGTGGACAGGATCAGCACGCCGCCCATCGTCGGCGTGCCCTTCTTTTCGATCAGGTGCCGCTCCGGCCCGTCGGTGCGGATCGGCTGGCCGTCGCGCTGGATGGCGCGCAGGCGGCGGATCAGCGCCGGGCCGACCATGAAGGACAGGATCAGCGCCGTCAGGCACGCGGCCCCCGACCGGAAGGTCAGGTAGCGGAACAGGTTGAACAGGATGAATTGGTCGCCGAGCGGCGCGAGCAGGTTGAACATCATGCCGCACCGCCCTTCGCCGCGCGGATCGCATCGACGATCGGCTTCATGCGCGTGCCCAGGCTGCCCTTCACCAGCACCGCGTCGCCATCGGCAAGGGCCGCGACCACCAGCGGGGCGAGTTCGTCACTCGTTTCCATCCACGCGCCGCGCAGGTCCTCGTCCACCGCGTCGTACAGCGCGCGCATGTAGGGGCCGCAGGCGAACAGCACGTCCGCCGCGTCCTCCACCGGCTCGCACAGGGCTACGTGCTCGTCCTCGGACTCGTCGCCCAGCTCGCGCATGTCGCCCAGCACGGCGATGCGGCGGCCCGGCTGCAGCTTCAGCACCGACAGCGCGGCGCGCATCGACGGCGGCTGGCCGTTGTAGCTCTCGTCCAGCAGCAGCACCGATCCGCCGGGGATCGGCACCGTCGCGCGCAGCCCGCGGCCGGCGAGCGGGGCGAAGGTGGCCAGCGCCTCGGCCGCGGCACCGGGCGCGACGCCGAGCAGATGCGCCGCCGTCAGCGCGACGAGGGCGTTCATCGCCATGTGCTGGCCGGGGGCCGCGAGGCGGAAGGTGACGGCATCGCCGCCGACGCGGGCGATCACGTCGCTGCCGTCGGCGTCGCCCTCGGCTTCCAGCAGCCGCGCATCGGCCATCTGCGAGGTGCCGAACGTCACCACGCGCAGGCCGCGCGCCAGCGCCGACAGGCGCGGCAGCATCGTGGAATCGCGCGGCAGCACCGCCACGCCATCCGGCTCCAGCCCGCGCAGGATGGCGGCCTTCTCGTCGGCGATGGCTTCGAGGCTGCCGAGATGGCCGACATGCGCCTTCTCGACCGCGGTGATCACCGCGACATGCGGGCGCGCCAGACGGGCGAGCGGCAGGATCTCGCCGGCGTGGTTCATGCCGATCTCGATCACCGCGTAGTCAGCATCGCGCGGCAGCCGCGCCAGCGTCACCGGCACGCCCCACTGGTTGTTGTAGGAGGCGACGGCCGCATGGGTCCTGCCCTGCGCGGCGAGGATCGTGCGCAGCATCTCCTTGGTGGAGGTCTTGCCGACGCTGCCGGTGATCGCGACCACGCGCGCCCTGCTGCGCGCGCGCGCATGCCGGGCGAGGTCGTTCAGCGCGGCGAGCGTGTCGGCCACGCGGATGCAGCGCGGATCGGCGGGCGCCTCGCCATGCACCAGCGCGCCGGCCGCACCGCGCGCGAGCGCGTCGGCGACGAAGCGGTGCCCGTCGCCGGTCTCGGTCAACAGCGCCACGAACAGGTCGCCGGCCTGCAACGTGCGCGTGTCGATGGACACGCCTGTGGCGGCGAAGCCCGCGGGCGCGCGCACGCCCAGCACGGACCAGATGTCCTCGGCAGTCCAGAGCGCGCTCATGCGAGCCCCACGATGTCGCGCACGACGGAGACGTCGTCGAAGGGCAGCACCTCGCGGCCCACGGTCTGGCCCTGCTCGTGCCCCTTGCCGGCCACCGCCAGCACATCGCCCGGCCCGAGTGCCTCCATCGCCGCCGCGATCGCCGCGCGGCGGTCGCCGATCTCGCGCGCCATCGGGATCGCCGCGCGCACGGCGGCGCGGATCGCGGCCGGGTCCTCGGTGCGGGGATTGTCGTCGGTGACGATGGCGGCATCGGCATGCGCCGCCACCGCCGCGCCCATCAGCGGACGCTTGCCGGGATCGCGGTCGCCGCCGGCGCCGAACACGCACCACAGGTTGCGCGCGGTGTGCGGGCGCAGCGCGGCGAGCAGCCGCTCCAGCGCATCCGGCGTGTGCGCGTAATCGACATAGACCGCCGCACCGTTCGGCAGCACCGCGGCAAGCTCCAGCCGCCCGCGCACGCCGGCGAGGCGGGGCAGCAGGTCGAACGCCGCGTCGGTGCCGGTGGCGTAGGCCAGCGTGGCGGCCAGCAGCGCGTTGTCCGCCTGGAAGCGGCCGACCAGCGGCAGGCGGATCGTGCGGCGCGCGCCGAACACGGCGACATCCAGGTCCTGCCCGTCCGCGCGTGGCGTGGCGGACAGCAGGCGGATCGCATCCCCGCCCTCGCCCACCGTCAGCAGCTTCAGCCGCCGCCGCTGCGCGATCGCAGCCAGCGCCGCCAGCGTCGCGGCGTCCATCTCGGCCGAGGCGGCGGCCGGCGCACCGGCGGGCAGCAGTTCCTCGAACAGGCGCAGCTTGGCGGCGCGGTAGGACGCGACATCGCCGTGATAGTCGAGATGGTCGCGCGTGAGATTGGTGAACGCCGCAGCCGCGAGCCGCACGCCATCGAGCCGGTACTGGTCGAGCCCGTGGGAGGACGCCTCCATCGCCGCATGGTCGATGCGGTCGGCGGCCAGCTCCGCGAGCATGGCATGCAGCGCCACCGGATCGGGCGTGGTCAGCCCGGCACCCGAGGGACGGCCGGGCGCGATCACGCCGAGCGTGCCGAGGCTCGCGGCGCGATGGCCGGCACCGGCCCAGATCTGGCGCAGGAAATCGACCGTGCTGGTCTTGCCGTTGGTGCCGGTGACCGCGACCACCGTCTCGGGCTGCGCGCGGTGGAAGGCGGCGGCGAACTGCGCGAGCCGGCGGCGCGGCTCCGGATCCTCGATCAGCGGCCGGGGCGGCACGCCGGGCGGCCAGTCCGTGCCCGGCAGGGCGAGCACGGCGGCCGCACCGCGCGCGACGGCATCGGCGATGTAGGCGCGGCCATCCACCTGCGCGCCCGGCAGGGCGGCGAACAGGAAACCCGGACGGACGGCGCGGCTGTCGGCGGTCAGTCCCGCGATGTCGGTCCGCGGAATACCGCCGCTCGGCCCGTCGGGAATACGGGTGCTGTGGGGCATGCGACGCATCAACTCACCCAGGTCCAAGACTCGCCTCCCGCCGCAGCGGCACGGGGGCAGGCAGGGCGGGCCCGCGGGGAACCTGCGCGGGGGCGGGAATGGCGGCCGGCGCGGGCGGCCGCGCGGGCGTGGTGGCGCGCGCGGGCGCGGTGCCCGCAGCCGGCCGGGCCGGATTGCGCGTCGCGCCGGACGGGCGCGAGGGCTGCAACGGCTGGGCGAGGATCTGCCGGATCGCATCGTTGTGCTCGACCTCGGGCAGGACGCCGAGCATCGGGCCGATGCGCTGGATCAGATCGTGCGCGGCGGGCGCGACCACCCAGCCCGCGGTCGCGTAGCCGTGGCTGCGCGCGTTGGGCTTGGGCTCGTCCACCATCATGTAGACGGCGTAGCGCGGCGCATGGATCGGGAAGGCCCCGACGAAGGCGGCGATGCGCGCGTTCTGCACGTAGCCACGGCCGCCCGCGGTCTTCTGCGCGGTGCCGGTCTTGCCGCCGACGAAGTAGCCCGGCACCTCGGCCGCCTTCGCGCTGCCCTCGGTGACGACGAGGCGCATCAGCCGCCGGATCGTCTCGCTGGTCTCCTGCCGGATCACGCGCGCGCCATGGCGCGGCGCGGCACCGGGTTCGGGCGCGAGGATGGTCGGCCGCAGCAGGATACCGCCGTTCACCAGCGCGGTCATGCCGGTGATCACGTGCAGCGGCGTCACCGCGATGCCCTGGCCGAAGCCGATGGTCAGCGTGCTGGCTTCCTTCCAGCTCCGCTCCGGCGGGACCAGCGGCAGCGCCGTTTCCGGCAGCTCCACCGGCACGCGGGCGAGCATGCCCATCCGCTGCATGAAGCCGCGCTGGCCGGCGGGGCCCACGCCCATCGCCATCTGCGCGGCGCCGATATTGGACGAATAAGTGATGATCTCGGGCACCGAGAGCCAGCGGTTCTTGCCGCGGAAGTCGTTGATGGTGAAGCGGCCGATCCGCAGCGGGCGCGAGGCGTCGTAGCCGCCCCACAGGTTGATGCTGCCGGAATCGAGCGCCATCGCCGCGGTCAGCAGCTTGAAGGTGCTGCCCGGCTCGAACACGCCGACCGTCACGCGGTTGAAGCGCTGCTCCTGCGTCGCGGTGCCGACGTCGGCCGCGTCGTAGTCGGGCAGGCTGACCATCGCCAGCAGCTCGCCCGTGCGCACGTCCATCACCGCACCGGCGCCGCCGATGCCGCTGAAATCGGCGATCGCCTTGGCCAGCACCTCCCGCACCGCGGCCTGCACGCGCAGGTCGAGCGACAGGCGCAGCGGCTCGGGCTCCTCGCGCAGGCGCTGGTCGAAGAAACGCTCGACGCCGGCGATGCCCTTGCCGTCCACGTCGGTGCCGCCGAGCACGTGTACCGCCGTGCGGCCGAGCGGGTAGTGGCGCTTCTCGCTCTGCTCGAAATACACGCCCGGGATGCCGAGCGAATTGATCGCCATCTGCTCGCGTGGCGTGATCTGGCGCGCGAGATAGACGAACTGGCGATCCGGCTCCGACAGCCGCGCGGTCGCCGCCGCGACGTCGAGCTGCGGCAGCACCGTCTTCAGCTTCCGCGCCGCCTCCCCCACGTCGATCATCTCGCGCGGGTTGGCGAACAGCGCGGCGGTGGGCAGCGAGACGGCGAGGATCTCGCCGTTGCGGTCGGTGATCATCGCCCGCTCGCGACGGCCCTGTTGATCCGGCGAGGGGCCGAGGCGCGGGGCGACGACGGCGCGGCGCGGTTCCAGCGGACCGATGATGGTGGCATCGGCGAGCTTCAGCGCCACGCCGACGAACAGCACCATGAAGCCGCAGGCCGCGACCGCGAGCCGCGTGCGCGTCTTCTCCATCTGCGCGCGGCGCGCGAGATCCGGTGCGGTGACGCGGACGGTCTCCATCCGCGGCACCGCGCCGCCGTCGCGCGGCTGGCCGGCGACATGGGTGGGGGCGGCGGGCTGGCGCCAGCGGATCGGCGCCGACGGCGGCGGGGCGTTGGGATCGGGTGCGTGCGTCATCCGCCGCCCCCGGTCATGTCCGCCTGCACGGGCGGGAACGCCGACCGCGGCTGCGGCGGCGGCAACGGACGCGCGGGCGCCACCACCGAACCGCCGAGCATGGAGCCGGACGTGGAGGCGCCGCTCCGCGGCACCGGCGGCGGCAGCGCACCGCCACGGGTCGCGACGTAGCTGGGCGACGGTGCGGGTGGCGCGACGGGGCGGGCCGGCGGACGCGGCGCAGGCGCTGCGGCCGGAGCGGCGGCAACCGCGGGCGCGGGTGCCTGCCGGGCCGCGGCGGGCGGCGCGGGCGACGGCGTCGACACGGGACGCGGTGGGGCGGCACGCACGCCGGCCGGCGGGGCGAGCGGCGTCGCCTCGATCCCGCGCGGCGAAGCCGGTCCGCTCGTGGGCGTGACGGCGGCCGACGGACGCTCCACCGGGCGCGGCACCTCGGCGGCGGCGACGGCGGTCGGACGGTCGGGCGCGCGGGCGATCGGCACGGGAGGCGTATCAGGCTCGGGCACCGGCTCGACCTGCGACGGGGCGGCCTGCGCCGGGGCGATCGGCGGCAGGTGGCGGGCCAGCTCGGCCACCGTGGTCCACTGCGTCGGCTGCACCATCTGCAGGGACAGATGGCGCGTCGCGATCTCGCGCAGCCGGTCGGGCATGTTCAGCAGCGCCCATTCGGCGCGCAGGATGCCGATGCGGTCCTTCGTCTGATCCACCTGACGGTACAGCCGCGCGATCTCCCGATCGGCGAGCTGGGCGTTGTGCTTGGCCTGGTAGAGCCAGAGGCCGGCGCCGACCGCGAGTGCGGCGGTCGCGAGGGTGACAGGGCGGATCATGGCGCGAGCCGCTCCATCGCCCGCAACTTCGCGCTTCGGGCGCGCGGGTTGGCGGCGATCTCGTCCGCGCCCGGAACGGTGGCGCGCGTCGCCAGCAGCCGGAAGCGCGCGGCGGCGCGGGCGCGCAGCCCGGCGGGGTCGTGCCGCGACACGCCCGGCCCGCGGCCGGCGGCATCCGCCATGAAGCGCTTCACGAGCCGGTCCTCCAGAGAATGGAAGGACACGGCGACCAGCCGCCCGCCCGGGGCCAGCAGCGTGGCCGCCGCCTGCAGCGCGCGTTCGATCTCTCCCAACTCGTCGTTCACCCGGATGCGCAGACCCTGGAAAGATCGCGTCGCACCATCGAGTCCCGACGGGTCGCGCGGCACGTTGCGGCGAATTAACGCGGCGAGCGCGCCGGTCGTTTCGATCGGCGCCTCCTTGCGGGCGGCGACGATGGCGCGCGCGATGCGCCGCGCGTGCCGCTCCTCGCCCAGCTCGCGCAGGATGTCGGCGAGTTCGCGTTCCGGCAGCCGGTTCACCAGCTCCGCGGCGGTCGGGCCTTCGCGGCCCATGCGCATGTCCAGCGGCCCGTCCGCGCGGAAGGAGAAGCCGCGCTCCGCCTGGTCGAGCTGGAAGGAGGACACGCCGAGGTCGAGCACCACGCCATCGAGCGCCGCCACGCCGCGCGCGGCGAGCAGGTCGAGCATGTCGCCAAACCGCCCCTCGATGAGGTGCAGCCGGCCGGGGAAGCGCGCGGCGAGCGCCGCGCCGCGGGCGATCGCGTCGGGGTCGCGGTCCAGCGCCCACAGCGTGCAGTCGGCCGCGCCCAGGATCGCCGCGGCATAGCCGCCGCCGCCGAAGGTGCCATCGAGATAGATGCCGCCATCGCGGGGGGCGAGCGCGGCAAGCGCCTCGGCGAGCAGGACGGGGACGTGGCCGGTCATGACCCGCCTCCGCTTGGCAGCGTCAGGCGCAGCGTGCGCGCGCGCTCGATCGCCTCGCGCTGGCGGCGCGACGCGGCCTCCGGTTCCCAGATCTGGAACGTGTCGCCCGCACCCATGAAGACGATCTCGCTGCCGAGGCCCGCGTGCGAAGCCAGATCTTCCGGCAGCATGATGCGCCCCTCCTTGTCCGAGGTGATCCGGTGCGCGCCGGAGAAGAGGGAGAGAGCCATGTCGCCATGCTCGTCGCTGAAACGATCGAGCCGGCGCAACCCGCTGCGCAGTTCGTCGAAATCGGCCACCGTCCAGCCTTCCACGCAGGGATGCAGGTGCGAGGGGCGCAGGATCATCACGGCCTGCGCCTCGTCGCCGCGGCGCAACACCTCGCGGAAGGCGGCCGGCACCGAGACGCGTCCCTTGGCGTCCAGCCTGTTCCGGTGGGTGCCCATGAACTGGGTCATGCGGCGCGCTCGTTCCTGCCTCCGTTTGATCCCTGCCGGCTGGGTGCCCGTGGGAATTCATGGGATAGCATGGGCAGCACTGGGCCGGAAGCGGAAACAGCCCCCACGGACAACAAACGCGCGGTTGCGCGCGGGCACGGGCAACAAAAGCGGAAGAAAAGCGCCAGACGGCCTGTAAGCCGGGTTCTGTCCGCGCCGTCACCGGCGCGGGACGGCCATTCCTCTGGGACGCCCGTTGCCGGGCGCCTCGCGCGACCTACCCGGGCGGCGGCGCGGGAATGCGCTTGCGTCAGCCCCGAAGGGCCCGCCGGCCGCCCCTATGCGGTCTTGCTCCCGGTGGGG
>JBBCJT010000125.1:0-49899 GCA_037190665.1 Rhodovastum atsumiense
GCCTTCGAGGCTCAGCGCCAGCAGCTTCTGCGCCTCCACGGCGAATTCCATCGGCAGTTCCGCCAGCACCTCGCGGCAGAAGCCGTTCACGATCAGTCCCACCGCTTCCTCCTGCGACAGCCCGCGCTGGCGGCAGTAGAAAAGCTGGTCGTCGGCGATGCGGCTCGTCGTCGCCTCGTGCTCCACCTTCGCCGTGGGATTGCGGCTTTCGATGTAGGGCACGGTGTGCGCGCCGCACTGGTCGCCGATCAGCAGCGAGTCGCACTGGGTGAAGTTCCGCGCGCCCGACGCCTTCGGCATGATCCGCACCAGGCCGCGATACGTGTTGGACGAGTGGCCGGCGCTGATCCCCTTCGAGACGATCGTCGAGGACGTGTTCTTGCCCAGATGGATCATCTTCGTGCCGGTATCGGCCTGCTGGCGGTTGTTGGTGACCGCCACCGAATAGAACTCGCCGACCGAGCCCTCGCCCTGCAGGATGCAGGATGGGTATTTCCAGGTGATCGCGCTGCCGGTCTCCACCTGCGTCCACGATATCTTGGACCGCGCGCCGCGGCAGGCGCCGCGTTTGGTGACGAAGTTGTAGATGCCGCCCTTGCCCTCGGCATCGCCGGGGTACCAGTTCTGCACCGTGCTGTACTTGATGGTCGCATCGTCCATCGCGACCAGTTCCACCACCGCGGCGTGAAGCTGGTTCTCGTCGCGCATCGGCGCGGTGCAGCCCTCCCGGTAGGAGACGCTCTCGCCGGCCTCGGCGATGATCAGCGTGCGCTCGAACTGGCCGGTGTTGCGCGCATTGATGCGGAAGTAGGTGGACAGTTCCATCGGGCAGCGCACGCCCTTCGGCACGAAGACGAAGGACCCGTCGGTGAACACCGCCGAGTTGAGCGCGGCGAAGAAATTGTCCGAGGTCGGCACCACGGAGCCGAGGTAGCGGCGCACCAGTTCGGGATGCTCGCGCACCGCCTCGCTGATCGGGCAGAAGATCACGCCCGCCTTGGCCAGCGTCTCGCGGAAGGTGGTCGCGACCGAGACGGAGTCGAACACCGCATCCACCGCCACGCCCGCGAGCGCGGCCCGCTCGTTCAGCGGGATGCCGAGCTTCTCATAGGTGCGCAGCAGCTCCGGATCGACCTCGTCGAAGCTCTTCGGCCCGGGCTTGCGTTTCGGCGCGGCGTAGTAGAACGCGTCCTGGTAGTCGATCGGCGGGTGGGAAACCTCCGCCCAGTGCGGCTCCTCCATCGCCTTCCATGCCGCGAACGCCTTAAGCCGCCATTCGAGCAGCCATTCCGGCTCGCCCTTCTTGGCCGAGATCAGCCTCACGATATCCTCGTTCAGCCCCTTGGGGGCGAACTCCATCTCGATATCGGTCTCGAAGCCCCACTTGTAGCCGGAGCCGGTGACGGTGCGGACGGTGTCGAGTGTTTCCGCGACTGCGGGCATGATCTTCCTTCCTATTCGGCCGCGGTGACCGCCGGCATCGGCGGCAGCCGCCACGCGATCGGCAGGCTCGCTTCCATGTCGGCGAGCGTGATCGCCGAGAGCGCGCCGCGGATCGCCTCGTTCACCGGGTCCCAGCGGCCACGCACGGGACACAGCTTTTCCGCCTCGCACCCGCCCTGCGCGCCGTCCACGCAGGCGGTAAGTGCGATCGGGCCTTCCAGCGCGACGATCACGTCGCTGATCGGGATCGTCGACAGCGGCCGCGCGAGCCGGTAGCCGCCCCGCGCGCCCCGCTGGGAGACCACGAGCCCCGCCTGCGTCATCGCCTTCAGCACCTTGGCCACGGTGGGTTCCGGCACCCCGGTCGCCGCCGCGATGCCGGGTGAGGTGGCAAGCGCATCCACGTGCGCCAGACGGGTCAGCACGACCACCGCGTAGTCGGTCAGCTTGGACAGCCGAAGCACGGGTGCGCCCCCTTCTTGCGAATGATTCTCAAATAGGACCCTATCGGTCCTGATTTGACGCAAGTGGGGTATTCCATCCGCGGCGTCAAGCGGTTGCACGGCGCGCAGGCGCACAGCAGCCTCGCGTCGCAGCCGGAGGCGGGATGATGGGGACGAGTCTGCCGGTGATCGACGTGTTGGCCTGGATCGGCGTGCTGACCTTCGCCGCGATGGGGGCGCTGGCGGCCACGCAGAAGGGGCTCGATCTGCTCGGCGTGATGGTGCTGGCCGCTGTCACGGCGGTCGGCGGCGGGTCGATCCGCGACATCGTCGTTGGCAACCTGCCGCCCGCGGTATTCCGCGACGAGCCGAAGCTGTGGGCGGTGATCGTGGTCGCGCTGTTGGTGTTCCGCTTCAGCCGCACCCTGGACCGGCTCGGCACGCCGATGTGGTTGCTGGATACCCTGGCGCTTGGCGTGTTCGCGGCGCTGGGCGCGGAAACCGGGATGGAGGCGGGCCTCGGCTTCTTCGGCACCGTCTTCGCCGGCACGGTTTCGGCCATCGGCGGCGGGATGGTGCGCGACCTGTTCCTCGGCACCGTGCCGGCGGTGCTGACCAACAATCGCGACCTCTACGCCTCCGCCGCCGCGGCCGGCGCCGCGGTGGTGTTCGCCATCCCTGCCCTTCTGCCGGACCTGCTGCCCTTCGCGCTGCTGTGCGGGGCGGCCACCACGATCGCGCTCCGGGCGGCAAGCCGGTACCTCGGGCTGCGGCTGCCGCGCGCCGGGGCAACCTGAGGCTGCGCGCTGCGTTCGGCTGCCATGGACCCATGGCAGATCGCCGGCTACGTCGCGACCGCGCTGTCCGTGTCCAGCTTCATCCCGCAACTGCTGAAGGTATGGCGCGCACGCGATGCCTCCGGCGTCAGCCTTCGCATGTACGTGATCACCTGCGCGGCCTTCGCGCTGTGGGCGGTCCATGGCGCGGGCATCGGCGCATGGGTGCTGGTGGCGTCCTCAGTGGCGAGCTTCGTGCTTGCCGCCGCGATCCTCGCGGGGACGTGGCGCGCGAGGGAGTGAACGTCAGAGCGGCGGGGCCACCCGCACGCCGGCCGGCAGCTTCACGGTCGGGATCTTCCCGTTCAGCACGTTGAAGCTCCCCTCCCCCTCGGTCGGGGTCGGCACGCCATCGACCATCGTCGGCGCCGGGTGATCGTAGCGCCAGAACCGCCCGTCCATCGTCGCGACATAACCCGGCAGCAGGAAGCTGTCGGAGATCAGTTTGTCGCCGCCGATGAACTTGTCCCACTCGAAGTGGATCGTGTCGGGGCCGAGCTGCGCGGTCTTCACCGGATGCGTGTGGTACCACGCCACCGCCTTCGTGCCCGGCGGGCAGCCGCGGTTGTCGTCCCAGACATGCACGTCGACATGCGCCTTCGCGTAGCCCGGGAACGGACCGGTGTAGCCGAGCTTGCCGGTCTTCTCGTCGCGCCAGATCACGCCGCCGTACTCGCGTTCCTCCTCGATCGAGTCGGGGAGTTTCCAGCTCAGCAGCCAGCGCGCCAGCTTCTCGATGCGCATCCCCTCCGGCGTGCTCGCCTTGGGCTGCGCCTGCGCGGTCGTCCCCGACATTCCTGACATCCCCCGAACGTTCCGAAAGCATAGCGGATCGTGGGGTTTTCAGCACTCCGGCGCGCGACTAGCTTGCCGGCCGTAGCACGGAGGTAACGTATGCTCGAAGGTAAGGTCGCCATCGTCACGGGTGCGGGCGGCGGCATCGGCCGCGAGATCGCGCTCGCCATGGCGCTGGCCGGCGCGAAGGTGCTGATCAACGACATCGGCGTGGATCTCGGCGGCGCCGGCGGATCGGCCACCCCCGCCGAGCAGACCAAGGCGATCATCGAGCAGCGTGGCGGCAAGGCGGCGATCAGCACCGACTCCGTGTCCGACTGGGCCTCCGCCCAGCGCATCGTCGCCGCGGCGATGGATGCGTTCGGCCGCGTTGACATCGTGGTGAACAACGCCGGCATCCTGCGCGACCAGATCTTCCACAAGATGACGCCGGAGGAATGGCTCGCCGTCATCAACGTGCACCTCAACGGCAGCTTCTTCGTCTCCCGCGCCGCGGCCGAGAAGTTCCGCGCGCAGGGGTCGGGCGCCTTCGTGCACATGACCTCGACCTCCGGCCTGATCGGAAACTTCGGCCAGGCGAACTACTCGGCGGCGAAGCTCGGCATCGTGGCGCTGTCGAAGTCCATCGCGCTCGACATGCAGCGCTTCGGCGTGCGGTCGAACTGCGTCGCCCCCTTCGCCTGGAGCCGCATGACCAGCTCCATCCCGGCCGAGACGCCGGAGCAGAAGGCGCGGGTGGAGAAGCTGAAGGCGATGACGCCGGACAAGAACGCCCCGCTCGCGGTGTTCCTCGCCTCCGACGCGGCGAAGGACGTGACCGGGCAGGTCTTCGCCGCCCGCAACAACGAGTTGTTCCTGTTCAACCAGATGCGCCCGGTCCGCAGCGTCCATCGGGCCGAGGGCTGGACGCCGGAAGCGATCGCCGAAGTCGCGGCGCCCGCGTTCAAGGCGTCGCTGATGCCGCTGGATCGCTCGCCGGACGTGTTCTCCTGGGATCCGGTCTGAGAGGGGGTCGGCCTTCCGGCTGGCTTCCGTAGGTCCCGCAGGCGGGATCGTCCTCGCCCCGCTCTCGAAGCTTCGGGGGGAGGCTGAGGAAGCGGAAGGCGGACAGTTAAGGCAAGGAGCGTCCCGCAAGGCCCCCTCTCCCGCTTGCGGGAGAGGGAGGGGCCCGCGCTTGCGCGGGAGGGTGAGGGCACGCGCGCGAAGGCGAGACCTCAGCGTCGCGCCTGCGGACACATCCTCACCCCGGCCCTCTCCCGCAAGCGGGAGAGGGAGATAGAGCCGCAACCTGATCAGTGAGAGGCCGTTTGCACGGGTCTCTGTCTCACGCACAGCCGCCACACCGACTCTGCGCGCGGCTACCGCAGCTATGCCCGCGCCGAGACCGCAAGCGGCGCGGGCCGGCGCGGCGCCGGCGGGCCGTAGCTGGCGAGCGGATCGCCCTCGCCGAGAAGGCGCGCGATGACCTCCACCAGTTCTGACTGCGTGGCGAGGCCGCGCGCGAGCAGGCGGCGGTTCTCGGTCATCAGCCCCGTCAGCTTCTCATGCAGCGCGGCGAGCTGCGCGTGGCTGGCCGGCGGGACTGCCCGTCCCACGGCCTCCTGAGCGCTGGTGAAGCCGGCGACCGCCTCGGCCTTCTCGGTGACCAGAGGACCAAGCTCGCCAAAGGTCATGCCGGCCAGCGCGGCGTTCTCGCGTTCCAGCACGCGGGCGAGCACCCCGCCCGCGGCGATCAGATCGTTCATCGTCCATGTCCTTCCATCTTCAGGATCTCGCGCATCACCGCCTCGCGGATGCCGAGGCCATCGCCCCGCGCGGCGAGGCCGCGGGCCATCTCATCCACGAGCATCGGCCGGAACATCGCCTCGCCTGCGCCGCCGCCGAAGGCGGAGCGGGAGGTGTCGACGGTGGCGAACATCGGCTGCAGAAACTGCGCGAGCGCCATCGCCTCGAACTCGGTGGCCACGCGGCGGGCGGCCGCGATCCGCTCCGGCGAAGGCGACGCGGCGGGGATGGCGGCGAGCGGGTCCATCAGCGCACCTCCAGATCCGCGTGCAGCGCACCCGCCGCCTTGATGGTCTGCAGGATCGCGATCAGGTCCCGCGGCCCGACGCCGAGGGCGTTCAGCCCGCGCACCAGATCGTCCAGCGTCACGTTGCGCGGCAGCGTGGCGACGCGGCGCTGGTTCTGGTCGTCGATCTCGATGTTGGTCCGCGGCACGACCACCGTCTCGCCCTGGCCGAAGGGGCCGGGCTGGCTGACCTGCGGCGTCTCGGTCACCCGGATGGTCAGGTTGCCCTGCGCGATCGCCACGGTGGAGACGCGCACGTTCGCCCCCATCACGATGGTGCCCGAGGCTTCCTCGATCACCACCCGGGCCGCCATGTCGGGTTCGACGCGAAGCTGTTCGATGCGTGTGACCGTCTCCACCGCATCCCGCCCGCGCAGGTCGAGCACCACGGTGCGCGGATCGGTGGCGCGCGCGGCGGCCGCCCCGAGGCCGCGATTGACCGCCGCCGCGATCCGCTGGGCGGTGGTGAGGTCGGGGTTGCGCAGTCCCAGCCGCAGCGTCTGCGCGGCCGCCATGCGATAGGCGACCTCGCGCTCCACCACCGCGCCGTTGGCGATGCGCGCGGCCGTGGGCACGCCGCGGGTCACCGATGTCGCCGCCCCGCGTGCGGCGATCGCGCCGGTGGCGACCGCGCCCTGCGCGACGGCATAGACCTCCCCGTCCGCGCCCAGCAGGGGCGTGACCATCAGCGTGCCGCCGGTCAGGTTGGTCGCGTCGCCAAGGGCGGAGATCGCCACGTCGATCCGCGCCCCCTGCCGGGTGAAGGCGGGCAGGTTCGCCGTGACCATCACGGCGGCGACGTTCTTCGTCTCGAGCCGGCCTTCCTGGTCGCGCGTGTTCACGCCCAGCCGCTCCAGCATGCCGATCAGCGACTGGCGGGTGAACACGGCGGTGCGGAGCCGGTCCCCGGTGCCGTTCAACCCGACCACCAGCCCGTAGCCGATGAGCTGGTTGTCGCGGACACCCTCGATGTCGGCGATATCCTTGATGCGGACCTGCGCGGCAGCGAGCCCGGGCAGCAGCAAGGCGATCAGCAGCAGCTTTCGATGCATTTGCGATCCCGCAAGGTTTTGCGCCGACCTTTGGCGCCACCCGATCGCAGCAACAGCCGTGCCAGCTCAGACCCCCGGCGCTGCCGCGATCGGCCCGGCAAGAACTGCCGGCATGGCAACAGGAGGTAGGCGATGCTGACCGGGATCAACGGCACCGGAGTGCGCGAACGGGATCGGGCGATACGTCCCGGGACAACCGCCGGTAGCCGTTTCGTGCTGCCCGAAGCGGGCGAGGCGCGCGTCGCGGCCTACCCGCCCGCCGTCGCCGCGGCCGATCCCGCGTCCCTGCTGCCGTTGCTGGCCCTGCAAGCGGAGGACGACGCGACGGCGCGCAACCGTCGCACGCAGGAACGCACCCGGGCGCTGCTGGACGAACTGACGGCGCTGCAGTCCGCCCTGCTCGCCGGCCGCGCCGATGCCGGCCTGCTCGCCCGTCTCACGAGTTTGGCATCGGCGCCGAACGAGGCGAGCGACCCGGGACTCGCTGAGATCGCGGATTGGGTCGCCCTTCGCGCAAATGTCATGCTCGCGCGCCTGGAGCGGGTGTGAGGCGTCCCCCTTGCATGGGTCGATCCCGCCGCTATACAGCCCGCGACTTTACAGCAGCCGGCCCGCACGGCGGACCCGGCACCGGGTTCGGGAATACGACGCGCATGATGGTGACGCTGCCACCCGACTATCGACCCTCCGATCAGGAGGAATTCATGAACCCGCTTCAGCTGGAATACTTCCGGCAGAAGCTCCTCCGGTGGCGGGTCGATCTGCTGCGGGAGGCGAACGGAACCCTGGCGAGCCTCGGCGAAGGGGGCATCCACGAGGCGGACATCACCGACCGGGCCAGCGTGGAGACCGACCGGGCCCTGGAACTCCGCACCCGCGACCGGGCCCGCAAGCTGATCAGCAAGATCGACCAGGCGCTGCAGCGGGTGGAAAACGGCACCTACGGCTACTGCGAGGAGACGGGCGAGCCCATCGGCCTGCGGCGGCTGGAGGCCCGGCCCATCGCGACGCTGTCGATCGAGGCGCAGGAGCGCCACGAACGGATGGAGCGCGTCCACCGGGACGACTGAGCCGCGCGCCTGCCGCGCCGCCATGGGGCGACACCGCCCGGCCTGTCGTGCCATATACGGCATGATTACAGGAGCGGGATGAATGACGCTGCCCAACGCCCAGGACATCCTCGCTGCGATGGCGGCGAAACGCCAGCGCGAGCTGGAGGAGAAGCGCGCGATCGCCGCGAGCGAGCAGAGCGAGCGCGCCGCGCTGCACGATGCCTTCATGGACCGCGAGGTCGCCCCCGACGCGACGGAGCGGGTTGCGCGACTCGTGCAGCGCGCCGCCGAGCGCGGCGAGCACGAGGTGGAGGTGCTGCGCTTCCCCTCGGCCTGGATGCTGGACAAGGGCCGCTCGCTGACCAGCGGCTATGGCGACTGGACGCAGCAGCTCGACGGCTTCGCCGCCCGTGCCCACCAGTTCTATCAGGAGAAGCTCGCCCCGCTGGGCTACGGTATCGGCGCCGCGATCGCCGACTACCAGGGCGGGCTGCCGGGCGACGTGGCGGTGACCCTGACCTGGAAACCGGCCGACCCCCACGCCTGAACCGGGCGAAACGATCCTGACCTTGTCTCCCTCTCCCGCTTGCGGGAGAGGGCCGGGGTGAGGGTGCGTGCGCCGGCGCGTCGGCGAGGTTCAGCCTCCACTCAGGCCCCCTCACCCTCCCGCCCAAGCGCGGGCCCCTCCCTCTCCGCCGGGCGGGAGAGGGAACCTTGCGCGGCGGTCCATCTCTTCTCCCTCTCGTCCGCCTTCCGCAAAGCTCCCTCCGCCCGGGAGAGGCGACCTTGCGTGACACGCCTTGCCTGCGCCCGGCCCTTCCGGCGTCCGCCGCGTGTCAGGCCGGCGGCTCGCCCGGCACCGGTTCCAGCCCCTGCTCGGCGATCATGTCGCTCACGCGCGCGATGGCCGCTTCCACGGCCGCAAGGTCGGTGCCCTTGGCGACGATCGCCACGCCATTGCCGTCGCCGCGATAGAACGGATAGCTGCCGAGCGAGACGCCGTCCGCCGCCTCCTGGATGGCGCCCAGCCCCTCGGCGATCCGCCCCTCCATCATCCCCCGCGCATGCACCGCACGGGACAGGATGGGGCGCCCGCCGGCGAGCGTGGGGGCCAGCGCGTCGAACATCGCCTGCATGATCCGGGGCACCCCGGCGAGCACGTGCACGTTGCCGATGGTGAAGCCCGGCGCGACGGAAATCGGGTTGTCGATCAGGCTCGCCCCACGCGGCATGGTTGCCATGCGCTGGCGGGCGGGGTTGAACTCGCCGGGCTTGTAGTGCCGCTCCATGCGCGCCCAAGCCTCCGGGTGCGGCTCCCACGGCACGCCGAAGGCGGCGGCGACGCACTCGCTGGTGATGTCGTCATGCGTCGGGCCGATGCCCCCGGTGGTGAAGACATGGTCGAACCGGGCACGGACCTCGTTCACCGTTCCCACGATGGTGGGCGCGTGGTCCGGGATCACGCGGACCTCCCGCAGCGGGATGCCGATCTCCCCCAGCCGGGTGGCGAGGAAGCGGATATTGGCGTCCTGGGTGCGCCCCGAGAGCACTTCGTCCCCGATCACGAGCAGGCAGGCGATGGGATTGGCGGGCTGCGCGGTCATGACCCCCGCATAGCACTGGCGCAGCCGCGAGTCGCGAGGCCGCCCGCCGGGAATGCGGCGGAAACACAGGGATGCGCCCAGAACGGGTGACTTGCGCCGCGCGGATCGCTAGCAGGGGATTCCATGACGCGGTTCGTCTTCATCACCGGCGGCGTGGTTTCCTCCCTCGGCAAAGGCATCGCGGCGGCATCGCTCGCCGCCCTGCTGCAGGCGCGCGGGTTTTCCGTGCGGCTGCGTAAACTCGACCCCTACCTGAACGTGGACCCGGGCACGATGAGCCCGACCCAGCACGGGGAGGTGTTCGTGACCGATGACGGGGCGGAGACCGACCTCGACCTGGGCCATTACGAGCGCTTTACCGGCGTGCACGCCACGCGTTCGGACAACGCGACCACCGGACGCATCTACAGCGAGGTGATCGCGAAGGAGCGGCGCGGCGACTATCTCGGCGCGACGGTGCAGGTGATCCCGCACATCACGGACGCCATCAAGGAAACCATCACCCGCGACCTGGACGGGGTGGATTTCGCGCTGATCGAGATCGGCGGCACCGTCGGCGACATCGAGAGCCTGCCGTTCCTGGAAGCCATCCGCCAGCTCGCCAACGACCTCGGCGAGGCGCGGTCGATGTTCGTGCACCTGACGCTGGTGCCCTACATCCCGTCCGCCGGCGAGCTGAAGACCAAGCCCACGCAGCATTCGGTGAAGGAGCTGCTGTCGGTCGGCATCCAGCCGCAGATGCTGCTGTGCCGCTGCGACCGGCCGATCCCGGCCAACGAACGACGCAAGATCGCGCAGTTCTGCAACCTCCGCCCCGAGGCGGTGATCCCCGCGCTGGACGTGGACACGATCCACGCCGTGCCGATCGTCTATCATGCCGAGGGCATGGACCGCGTGGCGCTGCGCCATTTCGGCCTGCCCGACGCCGCCGAGCCGGACCTGTCGCGCTGGCACGACATCCTCAGCCGCGTGCGCCAGCCCGAGGGCGAGGTGCGCATCGCGATCGTCGGCAAGTACACGAACCTGCTCGACTCCTATAAGTCGCTGGCCGAGGCGCTGTCGCACGGCGGCATCGCCAACCGCGTCAGCGTCAAGCTGGACTGGGTGGACAGCCAGATCTTCGAACGGCCGGACGCGGTCGCGCGGCTGGAAGGCGTGCACGGCATCCTCGTGCCCGGCGGCTTCGGCGAGCGCGGCACGGAGGGCAAGATCGAGGCGGTGCGCTTCGCGCGCGAACGCGGCGTGCCCTTCCTCGGCATCTGCTTCGGCATGCAGATGGCGGTGATCGAGACCGCGCGGCACCTCGCCGGCCTGCCCGGCGCGTCCTCCACCGAGTTCGGCCCCTGCGTGGAGCCGGTGGTCGGGCTGATGACCGAATGGACGCAGGGCAATCGCATCGAGCGGCGCGAGGAGGACAGCGACCTGGGCGGCACGATGCGGCTCGGCGCCTATCCCGCCGCCCTCGCCGAGGGGTCGCAGGTGCGCGAGATCTATGGCGGGGTGGCGACGATCCACGAGCGCCACCGGCACCGCTACGAGGTCAACATCCACTACCGCGACCGGCTGGAGGCCGCGGGCCTGCGCTTCAGCGGCCTGTCGCCCGATGGCGTGCTGCCGGAGATCGTGGAGCTGCCGGGCCACCCCTGGTTCATCGGCGTGCAGTTCCATCCGGAACTGAAGTCGAAGCCCTTCGACCCGCACCCGCTGTTCGCATCCTTCGTCGGCGCGGCCGTCCGGCAGGCCCGCCTTGTCTGAGCAGCGCCATATCCGCATCGGCGGCGTCGAGATCGGCAACGACCTGCCCTTCGCGCTGATCGCGGGGCCGTGCCAGATCGAGAGCGCGGCGCATGCGATGGAGGTCGCCGTCGCGCTGAAGGAGATGGCCGCGCGCGAAGGCGTCGGGCTGATCTTCAAGGCGTCCTACGACAAGGCCAACCGCACCTCGCTGGGCGGGATGCGCGGCGTGGGGATGGAGGCCGGCCTTGCCGCGCTCGCCGATATCCGCGCGAAGCTCGGCGTGCCGGTGCTGACCGACGTGCATGCGGAGGACCAGTGCGCGCCCGCGGCCAAGGCCGTGGACGTGATCCAGATCCCCGCCTTCCTGTCGCGCCAGACGGACCTGCTGCTCGCCGCCGGGCGCACCGGGGCGGCGGTGAACGTGAAGAAGGGCCAGTTCCTCGCGCCGTGGGACATGGCGAACGTCGCCGCCAAGGTCGCAAGCACGGGCAACGAGCGCATCCTGTTGACCGAGCGCGGGGCGAGCTTCGGCTACAACACGCTGGTCACCGATTTCCGCGGCCTGCCGATCATGGCGCGCACGGGCTACCCGGTGGTGTTCGACGCCACCCATTCGGTGCAGCAGCCGGGCGGGCAGGGAAGCTCATCGGGCGGGCAGCGCGAATTCGCCCCGGTGCTGGCGCGCGCCGCGGTGGCGGTGGGCGTGGCGGCGCTGTTCATCGAATGCCACCCCGATCCGGATCGCGCGCCCTCCGACGGGCCGAACATGATCCCGCTGGCGCAGATGCCGGAGCTGATCGCGACGCTGAAGGGCTTCGACGCGCTGGCGAAGCGGCTGGGTTAGCGAGGCCCCTACCCTACCACCTGCGACTGACTCTGCCCCGCCTGCTCCTGCGCCTGCAGCAGCGGCCGCCAGTCGCGGAAGAAGGCCGTGCCGATCTCCGACGCGATGACGATGAGCTGGCGCTGCACCCTGTCGAGCAGCTCGTGCAGCCCCGCCTCGATGCCGTTCTCCACACCGTGCCGGAGCAACCCGTCGCGCAGTTCCGAGATCCGCTGGAGCGGTGCGCCCGCCTCCTGCAGCCCGTAGGAGGACCGCAGCTGCGACAGATGCCACTCCATCTCCTGCACGCAGAGCGCGACGGAGCGCGGGAAGGCTGGATCGGCCAGCATGAAGCGGACGACATCGGCCGGCGTGAAAGACGCGGAGGCGACGCGCCGGAAGGCATGATACCCCGCCCCGCCCCGCAGCAGCGCTCCCCATTGCGACAGCTCCGTCACGCGGCGTTCCTCCGCGCCCACGGGCAGCAGCAGATGGTACTTGATGTCGAGCAGCCGCGTGGTCTGGTCGGCGCGTTCGATCAGTCGGCCGAGCTTGAGGAAGTGCCAGCCCTGATCGCGGTAGAAGGTTCCGTCCGTGATGCCGGTATGCGTCTGCACGCCTTCCTTCAGCCGCGTGCAGAGGCGCGACAGCGAATCGCCCTCCAGCTCGCCGGGCCGCGTCGCCATCACCTCGCGATGGAAGACGTTCAGATGCTTCCACATCTCGGTGCTGATGAGCGGCCGGAGCTGCCGCGCATTCAGCCGCGCCGCCTCGATCGAGGCGGAAACCGATGTGGGGTTGTCGCGGTCCAGCAGATAGAAGCGGCGGATGCGCTCGGGGTCCGGCGCGCCATGGCATTCGGCGTAGCGCTTCTCGTCCGCGTTGATCCGGACCAGCGCGTACCATGCCTCGGCCTCCCGGCCCGGGCTTTCGAAGATCTGCGTGACGTCGATCAGCCGCGCGTCGTTCTCCACGCGCTCCAGATAGCGCGCCATCCAGAACAGGCCTTCGGCGTAGCGGGCCAGCAAGGGAGTGTCCGTGCGCATCGTCAGCCTCCGTCCGCCAGCACCCAGGTATCCTTCGATCCCCCGCCCTGGGACGAGTTCACGATCAGCGAGCCCTCCTTCAGCGCCACGCGCGACAGGCCGCCGGGCAGCACCCACGTCTCCTTGCCGGTGATCGCGAAGGGGCGCAGGTCGAGATGCCGGGGGCGGATGCCCTGGTCGGTCAGCGTCGGGCCGACCGACAGGCCGATCACCGGCTGGCTGATCCAGTTGGCCGGATCGTCCAGCAGCGCGGCGCGCGCGGCGTCCAGCTCCGCGGCGGTCGCGCGCGGGCCGATGGTGATGCCGTAGCCGCCCGACTCGCCGACCGGCTTGACCACCAGCTTGTCGAGATGAGCGAGCGTGTAGTCGAGCCCTTCCTTCTCGCGGCAGATATGGGTCTCGACGTTCGGCAGGATCGCGTCCTGATCGAGGTAGTAGCGGATGATCCGCGGCATGTAGGCGTAGATCGCCTTGTCGTCGGCCACGCCGGTCCCCACCGCGTTGGCGAGCGCGACGTTGCCCTTGCGCCACGCGCCGATGATGCCGGGCACGCCGAGCAGGCTTTCGGGGCGGAAGACGGTGGGATCGAGGAAGTCGTCGCCGATGCGGCGGTAGATCGTGTGCACCGGCTGCGGCCCGGCGGTGGTGCGCATGAACACGCGCTCGTTCTCGACGAACAGGTCCGCGCCCTCGACCAGCGGCACACCCATCTCGCGCGCGAGGAAGACGTGCTCGAAATAGGCCGAGTTGTAGATGCCGGGCGACAGCAGCACGACGTTGGGATCGCTCACGCCGGCGGGCGCGATCTCCGTCATCGCCGCGCGCAGCCGGCGGCCATACTCGTCCACCGGCCGCAACCGCATCCCGGCCATGATGTCGGGGAAGGTGCGCAGCATCAGATGGCGGTTCTCGATCACGTAGGACACGCCCGACGGGGTGCGCGCGTTGTCCTCCAGCACGCGGAATGTGCCTTCCTGGTCACGCACGATGTCGATGCCGCAGATATGCACGTAGGTGCCGTACGGCACCGCGAAGCCTTCCATCTCCGGCCGGTAGTTGGCGTTGCCGTAGATCAGGTCCTCCGGGACCAGCCCGTCCTTCACGATCTTCCGGTCGTGGTAGACGTCGTGCAGGAACAGGTTGATCGCGGCGATGCGCTGGCGGACGCCCGCTTCCAGATGCCGCCATTCCGATGCCGTCAGGATGCGCGGGATGCAGTCGAACGGCAGGATCCGGTCGATCGCGGTGGCGTCAGAATAGACCGTGAAGGTGATGCCGAGGTTGATCAGCTCGTTTTCGGCCGCCGCCGCCCGCCCGCGCAACGTATCCAGACCGATGGCAGCCAGCCGGCTGCGCAGCACGGCGGCGGCGCCCGCGTCTTCCTGGCGCGGAGTCGTGACCTCGCAGAAGAAGGGACCGGGGTCGTAATGCTGGAATGGATCGGACATCGAATGTATGCCCCTTATGGAAACCTGTTGCTATCCCGAGACTACCGGGATGGCCAGCGGTTGAAACCCCCGCGAGCCGCCGTTTGCTTGTTGCGCGACGCGGAGATTGCCGGTTTAGGTCGCGGCTGACGCGGTCACGGATGAGTCCGGACCGGAGGGAGAAAGTTATAGATGCGGATCAGGATGGCACTCACGGCACTGCCTCTGCTTGCAGCGGCCTGCAAGGAACCGCCGCAAATGCGCGCGGCCGACCCCATCCCTCCGCGCCCCGTCGCCGAGGTGATCTCGCCCAGCGGCTGCGTGCCGGCGGCCGCGAAGCATGCGTTCGAGGTGACCGCGCTCAAGAGCCAGCTCATGGTCGCCGCCCTCTCCTGCCGGCAGGACAGCCAGTACAACAGCTTCATCGAGCGCAACCGCCCGCAGCTCGTCGCCCACGACAAGGAGCTGATGGCGTGGTTCCGCCGCACCTATGGCGGCCAGGGCGTGCGGCGCTTCGACGACTTCATCACCTCGCTGGCCAACGCCCAGTCGCAGGAAGGCATCCGCCAGGGCACGAGCTTCTGCGGCAACATGACGCCGTTCTTCACCGAGATTTCCACCGTGCGGTCGGGGGATGCGATGGTCGCCCTCGCCTCCTCCAAGGAATTCGGCGCGCCGCGCGGGGAGACCTGCCCGGCCGCCCCTGCCCGCGGACGGACGCAGCGCGCCGCGCGCTGAACCGCGGCGCCTCTTCCAGCGCGTGATCCACCGCCGGGCCCTCGGGTCCGGCGGTTTCGCTATGCGCGCGGCCCGGCGACGCCATCCTGCGCGCCGGCGGCGTTTGCCCTGCTGTCAGAAAGATCCCCCGGCCAGACCCGACTCGACGGCATCGCCGTCACCCGACACGGGCGCGGTGACAACGGACTCGCAGGTTGAGGATGCCGCTCCCGGAATCCCGCGCGCGACTCCGGAACGCCGGTCACTGGCGCGCAAAAAGAAAGGGGCGCCCCGAAGGGCGCCCCGATCCATTTCGCCGTTCTGAAGTGGATTACTTCAGGACGATCTCGACGCGGCGGTTCTGCGGCTCACGCACGCCACGCGCCGTCGGCACGAGCGGGCGGGTGTCGCCGAACGCCTGGATCGTGATCGCCGACTGCGGCACGCCCTGGCGGACCAGCTCGGCCGCCACGTTGTTGGCGCGGCGCAGCGACAGGCGCTGGTTGTAGGCCGGCGAGCCGGTCAGGTCGGCGTGGCCGGACACTTCGATGGTCGTGACCTCGACGCGCTTGGACGTGTTGGCCGCCTCGGCGATGATCTGCCGGGCGCGGTCGGTCAGGTCGGCGCGATCCCAGTCGAAGAACACCAGGAAGGTGCGGGCCGGGGCCGGAGCCGCAACCGGGGCCGGCGGCGGGACCGGCGGGGCGACGTTGAACGCGTAGCGGATGCCAAGCAGGAAGCTGTGGTTGCGGTTCTCGCCCTCAACCTTGCCGCCGCCCGCCGTCTGCTCGATCGAGAACTCGGGGTCGAGCGTGGCGAAGTAGCGGTACTCGGCGGTGATCGACAGACCCGGAACAGCGTCGATCGGGAAGGCCGCGCCGACGATGCCCTGGTAGGCGAACTGACCGTCGGTGTCGTCGACGATCGAGCCGTTCGAGTTGATGTCCCACTTGGTCCAGGCGTAACCGGCACCGGCACCGATGTACGGGTACATCCAGCCGAGGCCGAGATCGATGTCGAACAGGACGTTCGCCATCACGCCGTAGGTCTGCGCACGGCCACCGATGTCGACCAGCGTGGCGGTGCCGACGCGGCCCTTGTCGAGGTTGTTGCGGCGGTAGTTGCCCTCGATCTCGGCGCGGAGGCCGTTACCGAAGCCCCAGCCGATGCTGCCAAGAGCAACCCAGCCGCCGTCGAACTCGGCCTTGCCGCTCTGGTTGCCGGCATTGAGCGGCAGACCGTTGTTGCTGAAGGACAGATCGCTGTCCTGGAGAATGTTGTAGCCGACACCGCCCCCGATGTAGAGGCCGTTGACGGGCTGCGCGATCGCCAGACCCGGCGCGGCGAGCACGGTGGCTGCCAGAAGCGCAGTGCGGAGCTTCATTCCGTATCTCCTCGTTCGATCCATATCCGCTTCCGGAGCCGGCGCGGGTTTCGCGATTCCGTCGTCGCGGTGCGCGCACCCTAACACCGCGCGAGCGGCGGAACAGCACCCCCTGGCGCGGTTTTTCCACACTGTGGCATCGAGGCAACAGGGGGCCAACCGAAGCGCCACACTACGCATTGTGCAGCGCACGCGATGAAAACAACTTTCGGTTGTGCGACAGCCGATAATCGCAATATCGGGCGGTTTCCGAATCGTACGCCAGTCCGGCGCAAATAAACGCTGCAACCAAGGCGGGCATTCGGATTCCCGCTCGGCGGGGCCTGCCGTCAGAACAGTCGCGCCTCGAATGGCGGCAGCAGATCGGGCGCGTCGAACTCGATCACCCACAGGTCAGGATCGATTCGGACCTGCCGCGCCACGTAGGCGTCCGCCGCCGCGTCATCGACCGGGTTCGCACCCGTGCCGCGGATCCAGCCGGCCGCCCCGTCCGCGCCGCGCGCCTGGCTCAGCACGGTCAGCCCCTCGCGGCCGCGCAGCACGACCAGCACGCCGCCGGCATCCGCATCGCCCCGCCGCAGCACCGCGCCAGGCCGGCCGGCCTGGTCGGCCAGACGCAGCGCCATGGACACCCAGATCCCGGCCTTGACGCGCGGCTCGCTCACGCCGGGGTCCTTGAACCCGGCCGGGCTCTGCGCCAAACCGGCGCGCCGAACCGGCGAGGGATGACGTGAGCGACACCAAGATGACCGAGGGCCAGCGCGCCTATGAGGCGAAGCGGGCCGCCAAGGCGGGGATGAGCCTGGACAAGTGGCTGGACTCCAAGCGGCGCGAGGCGGCGGCGGCCGAGAAGGCTGCCGCGAAGCCCGCCCCGGCCAAGCCCGTCAAGGCCCCCGGCCTGTTCTCCCGCCTGATCGAGCGTGCGCATCGCCCGATCAAATAGCCGGGTTACAGCATCCGGCCCAGCACGCCGTCGCGGCGGATGAACTGGTGGAACAGGGCGCCGGCGACGTGCGCGCCGATCAGCAGGATGATCAGCAGCGCGCCCCACCAGTGCAGCAGCGACAGCACCGGGGCCAGCGCCTCGTTGGGTCCGACCGGCGAGGGGATCGGCACCAGGCCGAACCAGCGCAGCGGAAAGCCCCAGGCATTGGTGGAGAGGAAGCCGATCACCGGCATCGTCACCAGCAGCGCGTAGAGCATCCAATGGGTCGCGTGAGCGACGAGCGGGATCGGCGCCGGCACGTCGGGGGGCAAGGGTGGCGGCGGATTGCGCCACCGCACCGCGAGTCGCCAGAGCGCGAGCACCCAAACCGTCACGCCGAGACTCTCGTGGATGTTGTAGAGGCGCAGCTTGGCCTGCTCCTCTGCCGGCTCCAGGTAGACCATCCACAGCCCGACCGGGATCAGCGTCAGGACAAGTGCTGCGGTGATCCAGTGCAGGACGCGGGCCGTGGCCACGTAACGGACGATCGAATGCGACATCGTCGGCTCCTCCCGGCATCGGCAGCCTAGCATGCTTGCGGCGCATGCGGACTGGTCTTCCGACGCGCGCAAGCGATGGCTGACGCTGGCGCGGCGGCGGCAAGGCACCTGGCACGTGGGGGCGCCCCGCCCGGTCGGCCAAGTGGACGCGCTGCTGCCGCTGCTGCTCGCGGAAGCCGGCGACAGCCCGATCTGCCTCGGAGTCGATTTCCCGCTCGGCCTGCCGCGCGCCTATGCCGCCCGCCACGTGAGCGAGCCGGATTTCCCCGCCTTCCTCCACGGACTGGCGCGGCGGCCGGATTTCTTCCGGGTGGCGATGACGCTCGCGGAGGTCTCGGCCGGGCGCCCGTTCTATCCGATGCGCGGGGCGCGGGGGATGACGCGGGCGGCGCATGCCGCCGCACTCGGCCTGCCGGACGCCGCCGCCCTGTGCCGCGCCGCCGACCGCGCGACCGCGGAACGGCCGGCCGGCGCGCCGCTGTTCTGGACGCTGGGGCCCAACCAGTCCGGCAAGGCCGCTATCGCCGCCTGGCGGGACCTGCTGCTGCCGGCCTTCGCGGTCGGCCTGCCGGTGCGGCTGTGGCCCTTCGAGGGGACGCTGCGGGAGTTGCTGCGCCCCGGCCATGTCGTGGTCGCGGAGACCTATCCGGCGCAGGCCCTGCGGATCCTCGGCCTGCGCAACAACGGCAGCAAGCGGCGGCAGGCGGACCGGCGCGGGCTCGCGCCCGCCCTGCAGACGGTGATGGCGCGGCTCCGCGCCCGCTCCTCCCCCGACCTCGCCGCCGCGCTGGCCGACGGATTCGGCGCGGACGCGCCGGGCGAGGACCGGTTCGACAGCCTGCTCGGCGTGCTGAACGTCATCGCCGTGCTGGACGGCATCGCCCCCGATTCGGTGCCCGACGACCCGGCCATCCTGCGCTGGGAAGGCTGGGTCTTCGGACAGGCCGCGCTGCCCCGCGTCTACCCGGCGTAGAGCCCCGCCGCGCCGCCGGTGCGGCGACTGAGGATGCGGGCCTCGCATCCGCTCATCTGGCGGTGGTCCGGGCCGTTTGGCCCTCTCGAAAGGCCGCTTCGGCACATTGGCATGGCCGCCTCCGATCCCGCCCGTCACACCGGTGCCGCGGAAAGAATTGGGGGAAACGGCACCATGGCTATCAGCGGCTTTTCATGCCGGGACGCGAAAAAGCAGCTCCCGCCGACGGCCGCCGGGGGAACGAAGCTGCGGACGACACGTCGTGCGGCCCTGGCCATGGCGGCCGGAGCCGCAATGGCCACCCCGGCCCGCGCGGCGTGGCCTGAGCGCCCGGTGCGTCTCGTGGTGCCGTTCACGCCGGGAAGCGTGACGGACGTGGTGGCCCGCATCGTCGCGGAGACGCTTTCCTCCCGGATCGGCCGGCCGGTGGTCACCGACAACCGGCCCGGCGGCAGCGGCGTGGTCGGGACGATGGCTGTGGCCGGCGCGCCCGGGGACGGACACACCCTGCTGCTGGTGACGCCGACGACGGCCGCGCTGAACCCGCACCTGCTGCGGCGGCTGCCCTACGATCCCATCCGAGATTTCGCGCCGGTGGGACAGATCTGCGAATGCCCCTAT
The DNA here is from genome assembly GCA_037190665.1 of Rhodovastum atsumiense. Classification (GTDB taxonomy): domain Bacteria; phylum Pseudomonadota; class Alphaproteobacteria; order Acetobacterales; family Acetobacteraceae; genus JBBCJT01. The sequence goes on from JBBCJT010000125.1 coordinate 19,510, forward strand.
CTGCTCGTCGTCGATCCCGCGCTGCCCGCGAGGACCATCAGCGAGTTCCTCGATCTGGCGCGGCAGCGGCCCGGCGAGCTGACCTACAGCTACGGCAACAACAGCGCACGGGTCGCGGGCGCCGCGCTTGCGCGCATGGCGCAGGTCGATCTGCTGGGCGTCCCGTTCCGCGGAGGTCCGGAGGCGCTGACCGACGTCATCGCCGGCCGCATCTCCGCCACGTTCACGGATTTCAGCAACGGCTGGACGAACGCACGCAGCGGCAAGGTGCGCGCCCTTGGGGTCACGTCGCGGACGGCGTTCGCACTCGCGCCCGACGTGCCGCCGATCGCGGCGACGCTGCCGGAATTCGAGATGCTGATCTGGTTCGGCCTCTCAGCCCCCGCGAGCCTGCCCGACGAACTGGCGGCGCGGATGTCCGGGGCGCTCAACGCCGTGCTCGATGATCCCGTGCTGCAGCGCAGGCTCGCCGATCAGGGCTTCCGGCCGCATGCCAGCACGCCGCAGGCATGGGGCGCATTCCTGCGTGCCGAGCTGGACAACTGGGGTAGCCTGGTCCGCCTCGCCGGCCTGGAGCCGCAATAGCCTCGCGGGACGCCGGCGGCCTCAACCGACCGCCGGCCCCAACACCCTCCCCGCGTCTACCCGGCGTAGAGCCCCGCCGCGCGGGCCGCCTGCCGGTCGAGGGCGGAGAGCAGCGCCAGTGTCGGCATGGGCACGCCGAGCTGGTCCGCCAGGTCCTGCGGCACGGTGAACAGCGCGTCGATCTCCATCGGCTTGCCGCGCTCGAGATCCTGCAGGATCGAGGGCTTGTGCGGCATCTCCGCGCTGCCCTTCAGCCGCGCCTGCACATCCACCTCGATCTCCGAGCCCAGCGCACGGGCCAGCGCCGCGCCCTCCCGCATCAGCGCCGCCGCCGCCTCGCGGATCGCGGGCTCGCTGTACGTCTCGGCCACGGTGCGGCGGGTGAGGATGCAGAGCGGCCCGTTGGCGATGTTGCCCATCCATTTCAGCCAGACCTCCTTGCGGATGTCCGGGCTGACCACGCCGCCCATGCCGCCGGCCTCCAGCGCCGCCGCGATCGCCTTCACCCGGTCCGACGCGCTGCCGTCCAGCTCGCCCAGGACCACGCGGCTCTTCTGGTTGATCGCGGAGACGACCCCCGGCTCCACCACCGTGCAGGCGGAATAGACGGTGCCGCCGATGGTCCGCCCGATGCCGACGGCCTGCTCCACCGCCGCATCGGGATCGAGCTTCGGCAGCCGCGTCCCGGCGAGCGGGCCGGAATGGCGCTGGAAGTACCACCACGGCACGCCGTTCATCACGAAGGCGACCGGCGTGTCGGGGCCCAGCAGCGGGCCGATCCCGGCCGCGAGCGACGGCAGCGACGGCGCCTTCATCGTGACGATCACCGCATCCTGCCGCCCGAGCGAGGCCGGATCGCTGCTCGCCCGCACCTTCGCGGTGAAGGTGCCGTCCGGCGCACGGACGGTGATGCCGCGTTCGACCATCGCCGCCAGATGCGCCCCGCGCGTCACCACCGAGACGTCCGCCCCGCCGCGGGCGAGCCGGGCGGCCCCGTGGCCGCCGATCGCGCCCGCGCCGAAGACGCAGATCTTCACGGAGTTTCCTTGGCGTAGTGAGCGACGAACTTCGCGCCGATCTCGGTGATGCGGGCCACCAGCTTCGCACCGGTCTCGGGCGAGCACAGCCGCGGATCGCCGCCCCACAGGCCGATCGGCGCGGACTGCTCGATCTCCAGCGGGACCTGGATGTCGAAGCCCTCGAACCGCACTGAGGCGAGGCCGGAAACCTTGAGGCCCATCACCTCCGGCACCTTCTGCGGCTCGGGGATCAGGTCCTTGCGGATCAGCTCGGGGAACAGGTGCCACGCCACGCTGGTCAGCGGCTCCGCGCCGTGGCCGGCCGCCTTCTTCGCCGTCTCGGCGCCCACGATGTCCGGCAGCACGGCATACCCGGCACGCCACAGGTAGAAGGACGGGATCAGGATGCCGCGGCTGCGGAAGATCTCCTGCGTCACGTCATGGATGGCCTGCACGTTGCCGCCATGGCCGTTGATCACGATCAGCCGCGTCAGGTCGTGGCGCAGCAGGCAGGCGAGCATGTCGGAGATGACCGCCTTCAGCGTCTCCTGACCCAGCGCGATGCCGCCGATCATGCTGCCGAAGTAGTCGGCGCCGCCGAAGGGCAGCACCGGGGCCACCACCGTCTCCGTCCCCGCCTTGGAGGCCGCCTCGGCGATGCGCACGGCCATCGCCTCGGCCGAGAGGTAGTCGCCCATGGGGGCGTGCGGCCCCTGGTCCTCGTGGCTGCCCATCGGCAGCAGGATGATGGGCTTGCGCGCGAACACCTCGCGCGCCTCGCCGCCCGTGAGCTCGCCCATCCGGTACTTGGTCGTCATGACAACATGTCCATGGCTGCGCGCGACAGCGCCTGGACGCCCAGGCCGATGCAGCGCTCGTCGGGTTGATAGTTGCTGTTGTGCAGCTTGTCGCTGCGCCCTGGCGCGCCCGATCCGACCATGAGCTGGAAGGAGGGCACCTTCTCCGCGACATAGGCGAAGTCCTCGCCGCCCATCGTCGGATCGCGCTCGACCACCGACGTATCGCCGAACTGGCGGCGCACGGCCGCCATCGTCCGGTCGATCACGGTGTCGTCGTTGACCATCGGCGGCACGCCGCGGCGGTAGTCGCAGGTGGCCCGCGCGCGCATCGAGGCTTCGAGCCCCGCGCACAGCCGCCGGATCGCCGCCTCCGCGGTATCGCGCGACTCCGTATGGAGCGTGCGGACCGTGCCCTTGATGGTCACCGTATCGGGGATGATGTTGTAGGTGCTGCCCCCCGCCATCATGCCGACGGTGACCACCGCCGGATACAGCGGCCGCACCTCCCGCGACACCACGGTCTGGAGCTGCGTGACGAGGCTCGCCGCCGCTACGATAGGATCGACTGAAACATGTGGGTGCGCGGCATGACCGCCGTTGCCGCTGACCACGATGTCGAACCGGTCGGAAGCCGCGAGCGCGGCGCCGCGTGTGTATGCGAACTGGCCGACCGGCACGCCGGGCTGGTTGTGCAGTGCGAGCGCGACGTCCACCTTCGGATCGTCGAGCACACCGTCGCCGATCATCGCCGAAGCGCCGCCCAGTCCCTCCTCCGCCGGCTGGAACATGAGCTTGACCCGCCCCGCGAGTTGCGGCGCGAGGCCCTTCAGCACCTCGGCAACGCCGATCAGCGTGGTGGTGTGGATGTCGTGGCCGCAGGCATGCATCTTCCCCGGTACCGTCGATGCCCAGGGCAGGCCGGTCAACTCCGGCATCGGCAGCGCGTCCATGTCCGCGCGGATCAGCAGCGTCGGCCCCGGCCGCCCGCCTTCGATCAGGCCGACCACGCCGGTCTGCCCCACTCCGGTCGTATGCGGTATGCCCAGCCGCGCGAGCTCGCCCGCGACGATGCCGGCGGTGCGCACCTCCTCGAAGCCGAGTTCGGGATGGGCGTGGATGTCGCGGCGGATCTCGATCAGCCGCGCTTCGATGGCCGCGGTGGCGTCGCGGATCAGGCGTTCGGGGTCGTTGGCTGTCACGGGAGCTCGCAAAGGATGGATGAGATTTCATGATGCGAGGCCCCGGAAGCGTCGACAAGGTCCGGCCGAACCTATTGCCGCGCAGCAAAGCGCCATGCCATACGGCCGGGTCGCAACTTAGTTGCGGACTTTCCTGGGGGGAGCATGTCCGGAACGAAACGCCATGCCGGTCCGGCAGGCTGTGCACCCGCTAGCTGCGCGGGCGCATCCGTGTTCCTGGCCTTCTTCCCCATTCGCGTCGCACCGGCCCGGCCTGCCCGCCCGGTGACGCACGAATCGCTTCGGCGCAGCACGCCGGCGCGGATCATCAGCCACAGGACCGCCGTTGCATGAATTCCAAGATGAACGCCAAGGACATCAGTTCCGGCGCGCTGCTGATCGCGATTGCCGCGCTCGGCCTCTATTTCAACCTCGATCACCCGATGGGCACCGCGCGGCGGATGGGCCCCGGCTACATGCCCGCACTGACCTTCTGGCTGCTGGGGGGGCTCGGGCTGGCGGTACTGCTCATCGGCCTGCGCAACGGCCCCGACCGGCTGGACAGATGGGCTTGGCGGGAGCTGGGGTTGATCCTCGCCTCGATGGCGGTGTTCGGTGCGCTGCTTGAACAGATCGGCTTCGCGCTCTCGATCCTGGTGACCGTCGTCATCAGCGCGCTCGCCGACCGGAGCCAGACCGTGAAGGGCGTGATCGGCTGTTCGGCCTTCCTGATCGCGCTGTGCTGGCTGGTCTTCATCCGGGGGCTCGATATCCGCGTGCCCTTCCTGCCGCCCTTCCTGGGCTTCTACTGACCGGAGCCCGCTCATGATCGAAAACCTCACGCTCGGCCTGTCGGTCGCACTCACCTTCCACAATCTCCTCTTCGCCTTCATCGGCTGCATGATCGGCACCGCGATCGGCGTGCTGCCGGGCATCGGCCCCGTGGCGACCATCTCGCTGCTGCTGCCGCTGACCTTCGGCGTCGAGCCGGTGACAGCGATCATCATGCTCGCCGGCATCTACTACGGCGCGCAGTACGGCGGCTCCACCACGGCCATCCTGCTCAACCTGCCGGGCGAGGTCTCGGCGGTGGTGACCACGCTCGAAGGCTACAAGATGGCGCGGCGCGGCCGGGCCGGTGCCGCACTCGCGATCGCCGCACTCGGCTCGTTCTTCGCGGGCACGGTGGCGACCATCGTCGTCGCGGCGTCCGGCCCGCTGCTGACCTCGGTGGCGCTGTCCTTCGGTCCGGCGGACTACTTCTCGCTGATGTTGCTGGGCCTGATCATCTCCGCGGTGCTCGCCCAGGGCAGCGTGGTGAAGTCGGTGGCGATGGTGGTGCTCGGCGTCGCGCTCGGGCTCGTCGGCACCGACGTGCAGACCGGCCAGCAGCGCTTCACGTTCGGCATCCCGGAACTGTCCGACGGCATCGGCTTCGTGTCGCTGGCGATGGGCATCTTCGGCATCGCCGAGATCATCCTGAACCTGGAGAAACCGGAGAACCGCAACGTCTCCGTCGCCAAGGTCGACAGCTTGTGGCTGACGAAGACGGAGATGCGGCGCGCAACGCCGGCGGTGCTGCGCGGCACGGCGGTCGGCTCGATCCTCGGCATCCTGCCCGGCGGCGGCGCGGCGCTGTCCGCCTTCGCCTCCTACATGATGGAGAGCAAGCTCTCGAAGTACCGGCACGAGTTCGGCACCGGTGCGATCGAAGGCGTGGCGGGGCCGGAGAGCGCCAACAACGCGGCCTCGCAGACCTCCTTCATCCCGCTGCTGACCCTCGGCATCCCGGCCAACGCCGTGATGGCGCTGATGGTGGGCGCGCTGATCATCCAGGGCATCCAGCCCGGCCCGCGCATGGTGGAGGCCCAGCCGGAGCTGTTCTGGGGCCTGATCGCCAGCATGTGGGTCGGCAACCTGATGCTGCTGGTCATCAACCTGCCGATGATCGGCATGTGGGTGTCGCTGCTGCGGGTGCCTTACCGCTTCCTGTACCCGGCGATCCTGATCTTCTGTGCGATCGGCGTGTACTCGCTGAACAACTCCGCCTTCGACGTCTACCAGACGGTGCTGTTCGGCCTGTTCGGCTACCTGCTCGCCAAGCTGAAGTTCGAGCCGGCGCCGCTGCTGATCGGCTTCGTGCTCGGCCCGATGATGGAGGAGCATCTGCGCCGCGCGATGCTGCTCTCCCGCGGCGATGCGATGGTGTTCCTGGAGCGGCCGATCAGCGCCAGCCTGCTGGCGATCGGCGCGATTGCGCTGGGCGCGATGCTGCTGCCCGCGATCCGCAAGAAGAAGGACGAGGCGCTGGCCGAATAGGCCGTCCGACCCGCCCGAAACGGGGCCGCCGGAGCGATCCGGCGGCCCTTTTCGTATGCGGACGCACGCGCCCCGTCTGGACACGGACAGGCGCTGCACAGCATACCGGCGCGACCTTTCAGGCGGACGCGATGGACGGCAACACTCCCCCGGCTTCGACGACGATCGTTCCGGTGATCCTCTCCGGCGGCTCCGGCACCCGGCTCTGGCCGGTCTCGCGGGAGAGTTTCCCCAAGCAGCTCTGGCCCCTGGTGTCCGAGCGGACGATGCTGCAGGAGACCGCGCTGCGCGCCGCCGGCCCCGAATTCGCCCCCCCGGTCGTGGTCACGAACCAGGAGCACCGCTTCCTCATCGCGGAACAGCTTCGCCAGGCGGGCGTGACCGGGGCGCGCATCCTGCTGGAGCCGACCGGCCGCAACTCCGCCCCCGCCATCGCCGCCGCCGCCGCGCTGATCGCCGCCGACCGGCCCGATGCGGTGCTGTGGATGCTGGCGGCGGACCACGTGATCAAGGACCTGCCGGCGATGCACGCGGCACTCGCCACCGCCGCCGCCGTCGCGGCCGAGGGCCGGATCGTCACCTTCGGCGTCAGCCCCTCGGGCCCCGAGACCGGCTACGGCTACATCGAGATCGGCGAGTCGCTGCCCGGCCATCCCGGCGCCCACCGGGTCGCCCGCTTCGTCGAGAAACCCGACCCGGCCACGGCGGCCGCCTATGTCAGCGGCGGGCGGCATGTCTGGAACTCGGGCATGTTCGTCTTCACCGCCCGCGCGCTGCTGGAGGAGATGGGCCGCCACGCGCCGGAGGTCCGCACCGCCGCCGAAGCCGCGCTCGCCGCCGCGTCGGAGGATCTCGACTTCATCCGCCTCGCCCCGTCCTTCGCCGAGGCGCCCTCGATCAGCCTCGACTACGCGGTCGCCGAGCGGACCGACCGGGCGGCCGTGGTGCCCGTCGATCCCGGCTGGTCCGATGTCGGCTCCTGGGGCGCGCTGTGGGAGCTGGGGGCCAAGGACGGCGCCGGCAACGTCGCGGTGGGCGACGTGATGCTGGAGGGCGCGACCAACTGCTACGTCCGCAGCGACGGCATCCTGACCGCCGTGGTCGGGCTGGAGGATGCGGTGGTCGTGGTCGAGAAGGACGCCGTGCTGGCGATGCACCGCGACCGCGCCCAGGACGTGAAGAAGATCGTCGAGCGGCTGAAGGCAGAGGCGCGCAGCGAGGGCGTCACCCACAACCGCGTCTACCGTCCGTGGGGGTTCTACGAGCGGCTGATCCTGGGCGACCGGTTCCAGGTGAAGCGCATCGTGGTGTGGCCCGGCCAGAAGCTGTCGCTGCAGAAGCACTTCCATCGCGCCGAGCACTGGGTGGTGGTGCAGGGCACCGCGATCGTGCAGCGCGACGCCGAGACCCACATGGTGCGCGAGAACGAGAGCATCTACCTGCCGCTCGGCTGCGTTCACCGGATGGAGAACCCGGGGAAGGTGGACCTGATGCTGATCGAGGTTCAGTCCGGCTCCTATCTCGGCGAGGACGACATCGTCCGCATCGAGGACACCTACGGCCGGATCTGAGATCGGCGGGCGGACGCATCCGCGCCTTGGGCTTGCCGCATAAGCGGCGGGCCGCGAGCCGCAGATACTGCTCAATGCCCCGCGCAGCCGTCCTCCCCACGTAGCGGATGCTGCAGCAGCGGCAGGAAGCCGGCGAGCCAGACGCCGAACGCCGCCGACCACAGCAGCGCGGCGATCAGGTAGTGCAGCCCCCACGGCACCACCGGGACGCCGAGTTCCGGCAGCACCCGCACCGCACCCGCCGCCGCCATCAGCGCCACCGCGGCATGCGCCTGCCACGGCAGGTCCAGCGTGCGCCCGGTGTGGCGCAGGCCCGCGATGATAAACACGCCCATCACCGACAGGCCAAGCCCCGCCGCGCCCACCAGATGCCACCCCGTCTGCGCCATCAGCGGTGCGCCCAGCCCGGCCGCGCCGACCACCAGCAGCCCCACGCCCGCGAAGGCATTGGCGCCGCCGAGCGCCAGCACATGCGTCCGCAGCACCCCGGCCCCGATGAACCATTCCGCCAGCCGGTCGAGGAACGCCGCCCCGGCGGCGAGCGCGAGCCACGCCGGCACCGCCGAGTCCGGCAGCAGCAGCGCCGCGACCGCATAGGCCGAGACCAGCGCGCCCGCGAGGTTCCGCCGCCCCGGATGCGGCCGGTACGGCGTGGTCTCTCCGCTCGGATCGAGCGCGAGGTTCATCACCACCACGTTGATCCGCGACAGCGAGAGCGAGAACAGCACGAGGAAGATCATCAGCCCCGTTGGCAGCAGCCGGTCCGCCAGTCCGGTCGCCCCGGTCAGCCACGCCACATGGACGCCTACCTGCACCGCCAGCAGCAGCGCGACCCAGGCCGCGAAGGAGGCATGGCGCAGCGAGCGGCGTTCGATCAGCGGCGCGAGCACGTACCACAGCAGCAGCGCCATGAAGCCGAACTCGGTCACCGCCGCCAGCGGCAGCAGTGCGTCCGCGCCGGCCAGCGCGATCAGCCGCCCCGGCAGCCAGAGCCCGAGTAGTGCCAGCAACTCCTTCCCGTTCCGCCGCCGCGTGTCGGTCCACTCGGGCACCGCCGAGGTGAGGAAGCCGGCCAGCGCCGCGCCGTAGGTGCCGAAGATCATCTCGTAGGCGTGCCACTGGCGCGACGGCACGACATCCGCGAGCGGCAGGACGAGGCCGAACAGCCCGACCCAGGCCAGCGGCGAGACCAGCGCGTGCAGCGCGGCGGCGGGGAAGAACAGCAGCAGCCCCTCCCGCAGCAGCGGGTGGATGCGGGCGTGTATCCGGGCGTGCAGGCTGCTCATGCCGCGCCCGTGCGCGCGCCGTCCATCAGCTCCGCGAAGGCGGGATCGGCCGACCATCCCTCGACAATAGCGAACACGTCGCGGTCGCTGCGCGCCCCCGGGCGGCCGGCGATCGGCCGGTCCGCCACGACACGGCCACGGGCCGACAGCATCAGCAGCCGGTGCGCGATGCGCACGGCCTCCGACAGATCGTGGGTGACGAACAGCGCGGAGAAATGCTCGCGCGACGCCGCACCGATCACCAGATCCTGCAACGCGCGCCGCAGCCCGACATCGACGGCGGTGAACGGCTCGTCGAAGAAGACGATCTCCGGATCGACCGCGAGCGCGCGCGCCACCGCCGCGCGCTGGCGCATGCCGCCCGACAGTTCCGCCGGGAACTTGTCCAGGTCCTCGATGGCGAGCCCGACCTCCCGCGCCCGTCGCTCCGCCGCCTGCCGCCGCGCCGCGCCGCGCATCCCACCGACGCGCAGCCCGTAGGCGATGTTCTCCCGCGCCGTCAGCCACGGCAGCAATCGCGGTTCCTGGAACACCACGGCATGGCGGCGATAGGCCCGGCGCACGCGCCCGCGCAGCGGGTCGATCAGCCCGGCCGCGATCTGCAGCACCGTGGTCTTGCCGCAGCCGGAGGGGCCGAGCAGGGCGACGATCTCGCCATCGGCCAGCGACAGGTTCATATCCTCGAACACCTGCCGGCCGAGATAGGCATGGCCCACACCCTCAAGCGCCAGCCTCATCGCCGCATGCCCCATGGCAGGCCGGCGCCGCGCCAGCGTTCCAGCCGGTCGCGCATCGGGTGCAGCAGCGCGTATTCGGTGAACAGCGCGAAGGCGACGACGACGACGATCAGCGCCATGGCGCGCGGGATGTCGAACAGCACGCGCGCGGTGGCGAGTTCGCCGCCCAGCCCGCCGGCGTTGGACAGCAGTTCCGCCATCACCGTCACCTTCCACGCCGAGCCCGCGGTCGTGGTCCAGGCCGGGAACAGGTAGGAGACCAGATGCGGCGCGGTGACGGTGCGGAACCGCTGCCATGGCCCGGCGCCGAAGGAGCGCGCCATGGCATCCAGGGCCCGGTCGCGCGTGGCGACACCTTCGAGCCCGCCGACGAAGGAGATCGGCAGCGAGGCGACCACCACCGTCATCACCGCCGACCCGCCGGTCGCGCCGAACCAGATCAGCGCCAGCACGATCCACGCGATCGGCGGCACGCCGAGCAGCACGGTGACGATGGGCCGCAGCAGCCGCATCGCAGCGAAGGAATAGCCCGCCGCCACGCCCGCGGCAGTGCCGATCCCAGCCGCCAGCGCGAAGCCCGCCGCCGCGCGCAGCACGGTCTCCTCGGCGGCGCGGGCGAAGCCGGGTTCGGCCACGACGGTGGCGACCGCGTGCAGCGTCTCCAGCGGCGCGGGCAGGATGAAGGAGCCGTATAACTCATGCCCCGCCTGCCAAGCGGCCGCGAGGCAGAAGAGCCCCGCCGCGCCTGCCCAGGCGGACCAGAGGTAGCGCCCGGTCCATCCGGCCAGCGCGACACTGCGTGCAAGCGCGCTCATGCCGGCCAACTCATGGGCTGTGCCGGTACCGATGTTCCGTCTGGCGCGCGACCGCCACACCAACCGCGCGCGAGGCGGTCACTGCTGCGCACCGACCGTTTTATACGAGTGGGGCCACTCACCGACCCATGAGGCCGAGACGTCACCCCAACCTCTCCCCGGCTCCGGGAGAGGGGAAAACCTCTCTCTCCGGCCTGCAGGTTCTTTGCGGAAGGCTTTGCCCACAGCGGGCGACCGACGAGCGGGAGAAGGCAAGGCGCGTCCCGCAACGTCCCCTCTCCCGCCGGGCGGGAGAGGGACAGGGTGAGGGGGTTTGCGCGGAGGCGAAACCTCATCGTGGTGCTGGTGGACGCACCCTCATCCCGGCCCTCTCCCGCTAGCGGGAGAGGGGGCAGATCGCGGCCATTTCGCACAGCTTCCGCCCGCGGGGGCGGGCGGAGACCCCTCGCGGAACGCTCCCTCTCGCGCACAGGTCACTCCTACGCCACCGCTCGCATCACAGCGCGTAGAACGCATCCCCCGGCTGCCGGCCGCCGATCAGGCGCGGGTCCTGCGCGGCGAGCGTGTCGAACAGCGCGACAAGGTCGGGCCGCGCCGCGCTCGCCGCGCGCACGGTCAGATGGCTGTACGGGATCGACGCGGCCACCACGGGCGCCGGCAGCGCGAACGCCGTCGCCGAGACGGAAGCCGCCCCCTGCGGATCGCGCATCACGTCGGCCAGCGCCGCGACCAGTCCCGCCTGCAACCGCGCAAGCCCGTCCGCGCCAAGCTGCCCCACCAGCGCGTCGGTGACGGCAAGTCCGGCCTGCGGGACGCTCGCCGGGCCGACCAGTTCGGCCCACGCCTTCCGGCAATCCACCGCCCGCACGAGACGCGGCCCCTGGCCGGCATTGGCCCGCGTGATGACGGCGCTGGCGGACGGCTCCGAGAGCAGCGCCGCATCCACGCGCCCGGCGAGGAGAAGCTGCGCCGCCTCGGGCGGCGAGCCGGCGGTCTCGATGGTGACATCCGTGGGCTGGAGGCCGGCGGCGGCGATCAGGCGGCGGAAGATCAGGTCCGGCATGTCGTTGCGGAACGGCAGCGCGACACGCTTGCCGCGCAGCCCCGCGATATCCGTCGCCGTGCCTTCCGGCGCGACCGCATAGAGCAGCCCGTCCGTCATCACGTTCGCCAGCCGGATGCCGAGGCCCCGGTTGTGCAGGTTCGCGGCGACGTTGGTCGGCACGATCACCGCCGCCATCGACCCGGAGCTGACGCCCGCGCGCATCTCATCCGGCGTGCGCCAGACGCGCAGCGTCGCCCCCTCGCCCAGCGCGCCGAGATGCCCGCCGGCGATCGCCTGGGCGAGGATGATCGACGGCGCGGCCGGCGGGCCCCACAGCGTGAACGGCGCGCCGGCCCCCACCGCGCGGCGGCCCGGCAGCGTCGCCACGGCGGCGCATGCAAGCAGGGCACGGCGGCGGGTCAGCGTGGACATGGGCGTTCTCCTGTGTGCTGCGGCTCAGAACCGCGAAGTGATGCCGGCGTAGAAGGCGCGCCCGTCGCCGGGCAGGTACACGGCCTGATCGGACCGCGCCTGATCGACCACCAGCGTGGACGCGGCATAGGTCTCGTCGAACACGTTGGTGACCTCGGCGAAGACCGTCAGCCGCTCGGTGATCCGGTAATCGGTGCGCAGGTCCACCAGCGTGTAGGCCGGCGCGTAGAGGCTGTTGGCGTTGTCCACCGGCGTCCGCTCCGGCAGCCAGCGCAGCATGCCCTGCACCCGCCACGCCTCGGTCGGCTGAAGCTGCACCATCGCGTCGATGATGTGGCGCGGCGCGCCGGCCAGCCGATTGTCGCCGACCACCGGATCGTCGTGGAAGCGGAAGTCCTGGTAGGTGTAGGCGAGCCGGCCGGAGAGCCATTCCGTCAGCCGCGCGCCCACGGCGAGCTCGATGCCGAAATGCCGCGTCTTGTCCGCGTTCACCGCGCCGAGCGACACGCCGCTGACATCGCGCAGGTTGAGCAGTTCGTTGTCGACCCAGGAGTAGTACGTCACCGCATCCCAGGAGAACCGCTCGCCCCGCCCGCGCCAGCCGACTTCCAGCGTGGTGGCTGTCTGCGCGTCCAGATCGGGCGTCGTGAACACCGCGGCAGGCGCATTCGGCGCTGCCGGATTCGGCCGGCCCGCGCTGCTGTTGGGTGTGCCGTTGACGGTGGCGAGCAGGTCGTCATGCGTCGGCGGCTCGAAGCTGCGGCTCAGTGCGATGAAGGTGGTCTGCTGCTCGGCCGGCCGATAGCTCAGCGCAACGGACGGCGTGAAGCCGTCATAACTGCGGCCGTAGCTGCTGCTGACCGTCGGCACCGCGCCGTTGGGCAGCAGCATGGTCGGGTTGCCGGGGTTGTAGGCGATGGTCGGCCGCGTCGGCCGGCTGTAGCGGTCGTCGTTGTCGCGCGTCGCATAGGACCACGCGATCGCCGGCGAGAAGGTGAAGTCCCGCGCGAAGGGGATGTTCAGCCCGGCATAGAGCGACAGCGTCTGCGCATCGAGGTCGCTGTCGCCGAACTGCACCCCGGTCGCGCCGGAGCGGTTGACGAAATACTCGCGCGTGGAGGAGCCGACGCTGTACTGCGCCGTCGCCTCGAACAGCGGCAGCGGCGCGGAGCTGTCGGGCTGGTAGGCGTAGCGCGCCACCGCGGTCAGGTCGCCGCCCTTCGTCGTCCGCACGCCCGACGAGATCGGGAAGCGGAACGTGTCGTCGGTATAGGTGTAGCCGAGCGACCCATCGATCAGGTGCTCGCCCAGCGTCGCGGTCGTGCGCGTGCCGATTCGGAACTGCTCGGCCTCGCGATACGGCCGGTCGCGGATCACATTGGGGCCGGGATTGATCGCCACGCCGGGGCGGACCAGCACCGGGCCCGCCGAGACCTGTCGCGGATTGGCATCCAGCGCCGCGCGGTTGAGCGGGCCGGCGACGTCGAAATCGAGCTTCGTGTACCCCGCGAAGACGCGGGTGCGGACATTGTCCGACAGCACCACGCCGACATTCCCGTCGACGCTGATGCGCTCGGATTCGTTGTAGTCGCGATACCCGTCGCGCCGGTCGAAGCTCAACTGGATCGAGGCGTCGTAGCCGTCGCGCGCCATGCCGGCCTGCGCATAGGCGCCGACCTGTCCGAAGCTGCCGCCGCTTGCGGTGACCTGCGCGCCCGGCGAGGTGCTGCCGGTCGGCGAGATGAAGTTCAGCGCGCCGCCCAGCACGGTCGCGCCGAGCCGGTTGGCGGTGTAGCCGCGATAGACCTCGATCGTCTCCGCCTGCCGGGGATTGGCGAAGCCGACGATGTAGGACCCGTCCGCGCGGTTGAGCGGCAGGCCGTCCTGCAGCATCAGGATACCGCGCTCCACCGGGTTCTGCTGCAGGCCCGATCCGCGGATCTGCACGCGCGGCTGGTCGTTGCCGCCGAAGAACTGCTGCACCACCACGCCCGGCACGCTGCGCAGCGCGCGCGACAGGGTGAGGTTGCCCTGCTCCACCATGTCCTGCTGCCCGATCGCGGCCACGCCGCCGGGCAACGCTTCCAGCCGCACCTGCGCCGCCTCGGTCGCGGACAGCCGCGGCGCCTCCGCGGTCACCGGCTCGAGCACGATCGCCGTGCCCGGCGTGGCCGACTGGGCGAGGCAGGCCTGCCCGGCGGCGGAGAGGACCAGCGCGCCCGCGGCATGTTTCCAGCAGCGCCGCGCCGCGCCGGGGGCGGCCGGATGGCCCTCGTCGATCGAAGCCTGCACGCGCACAGCCATCTTCCGGCGGTCTCCTTGTCGGACCTGATCGCCGGCGGCCGCCGCCGGCTTTGCGGCGACTTCTAAAGCGGACCTCTCCCGTTCTATTTGTTCCAGCGCAAGTTAGTTGCGAGAAATTCGCATTCGCAGCATGGCCACCCCCGCCGCTGGCGGAACGAAGCGGTCGTGTATGCTCCCGCCATGACCGACATCGCCGTTGCGCTGGCCGAGGCCCGGCGCAGCCTTCTGGACCTGTCCACCCGCAACCGGCTGCTGTCGCTGCCGAAACCCGGCCGGTCCGCCGGGGTCATCCCGCTCACGGAGGAGGATGCGGGCTTCGTCGTCACCCAGCTTCTCGCCGGCAAGGAGTTCACCTTCGAGGCCGCGCCCGAGGACCCCGGGGAGGGCAAGGAGGAGAGCGGCAAGGACAAGGACTGGCGCGCCGACACCCGGCTGCGCGTGCTGCTGCCGGAAAAGGAGATGCCGCGCCGGCTGCTCGCCCTGTCGCGCGATGCCCGCACCTCGGTCGAGGAGACCGGCATCAACACGCTGAGCCTTGCCGTGGGCGCGCTGGTCTGGACCGATCCGGGCACGCCCGGCGTGCAGCGCCGCGCCCCCCTCGCCCTGCTCGGCGTCTCGCTTGCCCGCGCCTCCGCCCGCGCCGGGTTCCGCCTGTCCGCCCAGGGGGAGGAGATGGAGGACAACCTCTCGCTGCGCGAGAAGCTGCGCACCGAGTTCTCCATCGCCCTGCCCCCCTTCCCCGACGACTACGCGCCCGACAGATGGGCCGAGGCGGTGCGCGCGGCGGTCGAGGGCCAGCCGGGCTGGAGCGTGGAGCCCGGCGCGCTCTCGCTGGGGCTGTTCAGCTTCGCCAAGTTCCTCATGCACGAGGACCTGGACCCCGCCCGCAACGCCGCGCTGCCCGCCAATCCCATCGTCCGCGCGCTGCTGGGGGGCGAGGCGCTGCCGCCGTCGGAGACCTTCGCCGACGACACCGATATCGACGCGCTGATCCCGGTCGAGCGGCTGGACTTCGTGATGGATTCGGACGGGTCGCAGACGCTCGCGGTGGAAGCCGTCCGGCGCGGCGGGCATCTGGTGATCCAGGGCCCGCCCGGCACCGGCAAGAGCCAGGTCATCACCAACATCATCGCGCAGGCGGTGCTCGACGGGCGGCGCGTGCTGTTCATCGCCGAGAAGCTCGCCGCGCTGCAGGTGGTCAAGCGGCGGCTGGACGCGGTGGGCGTCGGCGCCGCCTGCCTGGAGCTGCACTCCAGCAAGATGAGCAAGCGCGCGGTGATGGACGAGCTGCGCGCCACGCTCTCCCTGCCGCCGGTGAAGCCGCCGGCGCGGGATGAGCTGATCCGCCGCCTCGGCGCGCTGCGCGGCCGGCTGAACCGGCACGCGGCGGCGATGGCGGCCCCGGTGGGCGAGTCGGGCCGCGACGTGCACACCGTGATCGGCACGCTGGTGCGGCTGCGCGCGGCGGGCGTGGCGGCGCCGGACCTCGCGCTGGACGGGGCCGAGGGCTGGACGGCCGAGCTGCTCTCCGACCGCCGGCGCGTGGTCCGCGAGTTGGCGGCGCGCACCGGCGAACTCGGCCAGCCGCCGCACCAGTCGCCCTGGCATGGCGTGACGCGCGATCTCGCCGCCCCCGATCTCGAACGCGCGCTCGCGAGGCTGCCGGACTGGACGCGGGCGCTGGCGCGCTGCGCCCAGTACGGGCAGGCGAATTTCGCCGCGCTGCGCACCGCCGCGAGAGCGGCGAAGGACGTGTCCGCCGCACGAAGGCTGGCCGCCGCCGCCGCCGCCCTCGCCGCCGCCCATCAGGACACGCGGCTGACCGAGGCGGCGCTGACCGCGGACGGGCTGGAACAGGCGCGCGAGGTGCTGGCGCAGTCGGGCGGGCTGCTCAGCTTCATGTCCTCCGCCCGCCGGCAGGCGACCGCCCTGCTGGGCGAGATCGCGCGCGGCGCGCCGCCGGAGCAGGCGTCTGCCCGCGTCGCGCTGCTGGATGCCGCCATCGCCGGGCGCAACGCCTTCCGCATCGTGCGGACGGAGGATGCGGCCGGCCGCGCCCTGTTCGGCGCGGCCTGGCCGGACGACATCGCCGCGATGCGCGCGCAGGCGGAGTGGGCGGCGCAGCACGGCGCCGGCGTGGTCGAGGCGGTGGCCGAGGCGGAGCCGGCGATCGCGGCGCTGGAGGAAGCGTTCGGCCTGGATGCCGCCGGCGCGCCGCTCGATGCGCTGCCAAAGCGCCTTGCCGCGATGGCCGCGACGCCGGGCGGCTACGCGCCGTATGCGAGCTGGCGACGCGCCGCCGAGGCGGCGGAGGCGCTGGGCCTCGGCCCGCTCGTCGCGCGCCTCGGCGAGGGCACGCTCGTACCCGAGGATGCGGCCGCCACGCTGGCCTATGCCGAGGCGGAGGCGTTGCTGCGGGTGGCGCTGAAGTCGCGGCCCGAACTCGCCACCTTCGACGGCGCGGCCCAGCTCCGCCTGCTCGACGAGTTCCGCGAGGCGGATGCCGCGCGCATCGCGCTGACCCGCGCCGAGGCCGCCGCCGCCCATGCCGCGCGGCTGGCCGAGGCGCGCAAGGCCCCGGGGATGGACGTGCTGCGCGGCGAGATGGAGCGCAAGCGCGGCTTCATGCCGGTGCGTGAGCTGCTGGCGCGTGCGGCACCCGCGATCCAGCTCGCCAAGCCGGTATTCATGATGTCGCCGCTCGCCATCGCGCAGTTCCTCAAGCCCGGCGCGATCGGCTTCGACCTGCTGGTGATGGATGAGGCATCGCAGGTGGAGCCGGTGGACGCGCTGGGCGGCATCGCGCGTGTCGGCCAGGTGGTGGTGGTAGGCGATGATCGGCAGATGCCGCCGACGCGCTTCTTCCAGCGCATGACCGGCGACGACGATGAGGGCGCGCCGCCCGACGAGGACAGCACCGTCGCGGCCGGCGACGTGGAAAGCATCCTCGGCCTGTGCAACGCGCGCGGCGTCGCCTCCGCGATGCTGCGCTGGCACTACCGCAGCCGGCACGAGAGCCTGATCGCCACCTCCAACCGCGAGTTCTACGAGAACCGGCTGCTGCTGCTGCCCAGCCCCCGGCCGCGCGGCCCCGATCTCGGCCTGTCGCTGGTGCGCGTGGACGGCACGTTCGACACCGGCGGCACGGGCACCAACAAGGAGGAAGCGCAGGCGGTGGCCGAGGCGGTGATGGCGCATGCGAAGGCCACGCCGAAGGACTCGCTCGGCGTGGCCGCGTTCTCCATCCGCCAGCGGGACGCGATCCTCGATGCGCTGGAAACGCTGCGCCGCGCGTCGTCCGAGACGGAACCCTTCTTCGCATCCGATGGCGCGGAGCCGTTCTTCGTGAAGAACCTCGAGAACGTGCAGGGCGACGAGCGCGACGTGATGTTCATCTCCGTCGGCTACGGGCGCGGCAAGGACGGCAAGGTGGCGATGCGCTTCGGCCCGCTGTCCGCCGATGGCGGGGAGCGGCGGCTGAACGTGCTGATCACGCGCGCCAAGAAGCAGTGCGTGGTGTTCAGCGGCATCGGCGCGGACGATATCGACCTGTCGCGTGCCGCCGGTCGGGGCGTGGCGGCGCTGAAGACCTTCCTCGCCTACGCCGCCGCGCCGGATACCGCGCCCGCGCCGGTCGGGGACACCCCCGATTCGGCGGCGCTGGAAAGCACCATCGGCGCGCTGATCGAGGCGGACGGGCTGGCGGCGGTGCCGAATGTCGGCCTCGCCGGGCTGTTCGTGGATATCGGCGTGGCGAAGCCCGACCAGCGGGGCAGCTACGTGCTCGGCGTCGAGACGGACGGGCCGGCGCTGACCTCCGCCCGCTCCGCGCGCGACCGGGACCGGGGCCGCGACAACGCGCTGCGGATGATGGGCTGGACCTTGCACCGTACGCATGCGCTCGACTGGCTGAACCGGCCGGAGGCGGAGCGGGCGCGGCTACGCTCGGCGCTGGGCGTGGCCGCGAGCGAGCCGGCGGCCGCGGCGGCGTCACCCGATGCAGCGGTCGGTGCCGCCCCGTATGCCGAGGCGGCGTTCGAGGTGCCGGCCGACACGCCGCCCGACAGGATGCCCTTCGCGAAACTCGCCGGCCTGCTGGCGCGCATCGTCGAGACCGAAGGCCCGGTTCATCAGGACGCGCTGGTCGAGAGGGTGCGGCTGCTCTGGCGCCTCGATGCCATCGAGGCAAAGACGCGCAGCGCCATCCAGCAGGGGCTGAAGCTGGCCAAGGACCTGAACGGGTTGGTGGCGGACGGCGCCTTCTGGAGCGCGGAGGGTCAGGCGCCGGTGCCGCGCGACCGGCGCGGCGCGGGGGCGCATCTGCGCGCGCCGGGGATGGTCGCACCGGCCGAATGGCGGGCGGCGATCCTCGCCCTGCTCGGCACCGTCACCGGCGCGACGCGGGAGGAGGTCGTGGCGGGCGTGGAGCGCATGCTCGGCATCGACGGCGCGACACCGGCCATCGCCGCACAACTCGCCCTGCTGGAAGGCGAAGGCGCGGTGAGGGAGAAGTCCGGGCTGCTCGCGCGCGCCTGACCGTCCGCCTCAGCGTCGCGGGTTGGAGTCGGGTGTATTCACCCGCACTTCGGGATTGCGCCACACTGGCCTGCCGAGATTGACGTCAGAGGGATCAGTCGCAGCGCCGGTTACCGCACCCGCGCCACCGCCGACCACCGCACCCACGACGACACCCGGCGGTCCGGCCAGCGCGCCCACGCCCGCACCCGTCGCGGCTCCCGCCGCAGCGCCGCCCTGGACGCGGTCGCGATCATCGGTGCCGCAGGCTGCGAGCATCGCCATCGCGCCCATGGCCGCCACCATCATGATCCTGTTCATCGCAACTTCCCTCCCTGGTTGCTGTCGCCGACAGAACGCGCAACCGCGCGGGACGGTTCCGGCACAGGCGTGGCCGGGGTTCAGCTTGTGGGCGCAACGAGGCGCGCTATAAACGGAACGACTTCCAGCAGAAGTGGGACCCAATGCAGCCGCCGATTCCGATCAAGAAGCCCGCCTGGGTGACCGAGTTCCAGGCTTTCATCCTGCGCGGCAACGTCATCGACCTCGCCGTCGGCATCATCATCGGCGCCGCGTTCACCACGATCGTCAACAGCCTGGTGACGGATATCTTCAATCCGGTCATCGGCCTGCTCGTGGGCGGCATCGACTTCTCCAACCTGTTCGTCGTGCTGTCCGGCGACCGGATGGCGACGCTGCAGGCCACGCGCGACAGCGGCGCGGCCGTGCTGGCAGTCGGCACGTTCATCAACGCGGTGATCAACTTCACCATCGTGGCGTTCGCGATCTTCTGGCTGATCAAGGTGATCGCCCGCTTCAAGGACAAGATGACGCCACCCGCTCCGCCGCCGGCGCGCAGCGAGGTGCTGCTGGAAGAAATCCGCGACCTGCTGAAGGCGCGCGCGCCCTGAACCGCTGGTCCTGCCCCGCACCGGGGCAGGACCTCGCCTTCCGCCTGCCGGGCGCCACAGCCCGCGGCCTGCTGCGCGCTTACCGCGCGCCCGCCGCGACGAGGATATCCTCGATCTGCCTGTAGCCGCGACCGCGCGCGTGCCCGAGCGGCGTGACCCCTTCCCGGTCCGCGAGATCGACGTCCGCGCCGGCCTGCACCAGCAGCCTGACGATCTGCTGATGCCGCTCACCGCCGTCGCCGAGGATCACCGCCTCGAGCAGCGCGGTCCAGCCGAGCCGGTTGACGTGATCGACGTTCACGCCGGCTTCAATCAGCGTGCGCACCGTCTCGACATGGCCGCGCTCCGCCGCCGGGATCAGGGCCGTGCCGCCGTAGCGGTTCGTGCTCTTCAGGTCGGCGCCGTGCGCCAGCGTCATCTTCAGGATCTCGAGATGCCCGCGCGCGCCGGCATAGAGGTAGGGGCTGTCGTTGATGCCATCCTTGGCGTTGACGTCGGCACCGGCCTCGATCAGCGCGCGGGCGGCGCGGATCCTGTTGCCACGCGTCGCGACGAGCAGCGCGGTGCGCCCGTCGCGGTCCCGCGCATCGATCTCCGCGCCGCCGGACAACAGGGTGCGGATGGCATCGGCATCGTCGTTCGCGGCGGCGTGGAACAGCTCGGCTGCCTTCATGGTCTGCGCCCGGACCGGCATCGGGCCGACCATGGCGCCCACGGCAAGCACGGCGCAGATGGCAAGGGTCCTCCGCACGGCCCGCCTCTCATCGTTGTGTCGATCGGACGTCCCGAAGAGCCAACCATACGGGCAAGCGGGCACCTGCCAAGGGGTGCGGCGGGCCGGCCATGTCCCGCTCTGGAGGGCTGAGGTGAGGAGCGTCGTGCAAGGTCCCCTCTCCCGCCCGGCGGGAGAGGGAGGGGCCCGTGCTTGCACGGGAGGGTGAGGGAGTCTGCACGAGGCCGAAACCTCATCGTCGCGCCGACGCACGCACCCTCACCCCGGCCCTCTCCCGCAGGCGGGAGAGGGAGAAGGAGTGCAGGCGTTACGCAACGCTCCCGCAGGCGGCAGAGGGGGAGAGAAAAAGCGTCAGCGGAAGCGGAGAACCGCCTTGATCGCGCGCCCGCGTTCGCTGTCCTCGACCGCCTGGTTGATCTGCTCGAAATCATAGAAGCGGATCAGCTTGTCGAACGGGAAGCGGCCCTGGCGGTACAGCTCCACCAGCTTCGGGATGAACAGCGACGGCACCGAATCCCCCTCGCAGATGCCGCGGATCTTGCGGCCGAGCAGAAGCCCCCAGGTGTCCAGATTGATCTCGCTGCCGAAGGGCGGCGCGCCGACCATGCCGCATTCGCCGAGGATGCGGATCGAATCCACCGCCTGCCGCAGCGCCTTCAGATTGCCGGAGGTCTCCAGCGAGAACTGCGTCCCGAGCCCGCCCGTGATCTCGCGGATCGCCTGCACCGGATCGGTCTTCGCGGGATTGACGACATGCGTCGCGCCAAGCTCCCGCGCCATCGTCAGGCGCTCCTCCTTCGGATCGACGCAGATGCGCACCGCGCATCCGGTGACGACCGCACCCAGCAGCGCCGACAGGCCGACCGAACCGGCGCCATAGATGGCGATCGAATCGCCCGCCTGCGGATGCAGCGAGTTGATCACCGCCCCCGCCCCGGTCTGCACGCCGCAGCCCAGCGGCCCCATCAGCTCGAGCGGCACGTCCGGCGGGATGCGGACCACGCTGCGTTCCGTGCCGATGGCATAGGTCGCGAAGGAGGACTGGCTGAAGAAGCCGCCATGGATGACCTCCTCGCACTTGAACATGGTCGGGCTGCCGTCCATCCGCGCGAAGCCGAAATTCGCCTTGAAGAAGTCCCGGCAATACATGGGATGGCCCGTCTGGCACGTGTCGCAATAGCCGCAGGAATTGCAGCTCATCACGACATGATCGCCCGGCTTCAGCCGGGAGACGCGGCTGCCCACCTTCTCCACCACGCCGGAACCCTCATGCCCGTACACCGCCGGGAACGGCGCGGGAACGACCTGGTCCCTGGGCAGGGTGTCGGTGTGGCAGATGCCGCAGGCGACGATGCGGACGAGCACCTCGTCGTCCCGTGGATCGTCGAGTTCGACCTCTTCCAGCGAGAAGGCACCGCCCTTCTCGCGCATGATGGCAGCCGTGATCTTCATGGCGTCTCTTCTCGACGGAGGATCGGGTTCACGCCCGGGGCACGAACCAGGGCGGGTTCACGGATGTCTGGACCGTCACCGCCTTGAGATGCGAGTACATATTCAGCGTCTCGCGGCAGAACTCGCTGCCGATGCCGCTTTCCTTGAAGCCGCCGAAGGGCGAGCCGCTCGCGAGATTGAAGTAGTTGTTGATCCAGACGTTGCCGGTCTGCAACCGATCCGCCGTGTCCATCGCGGATTTCAGGTCGCTGGTGTAGATGCCCGCCGCCAGTCCGTAGCGGACATCGTTCGCTTCATGGATGAGCTGCTCGCGATCCTTCCAGCGGATCACCGACAGCACCGGGCCGAAGATCTCCTCCTGCGCGATGCGGGACCTGTTGGCGGTCTCGAAGATCGTCGGCTGGAAGAACCAGCCCGTCCCGCAACCGGGCACGTTCACACGCTCCCCGCCGGACACGAGGCGGGCTTCGGACCTGCCGATGTCGATATAGGACTGCACCCGGCGGCCCTGCGTTTCCGAGATGAGGCAGCCGAGCAGCGGGCCTTCGTTCATCGGATCCGTCACCGGGATGCGCGACATGCCGGCAACGAGGCGCAACATGAAATCGTCGTAGATCGCATCGTGCAGGAACAGCCGCGTCCCGGCGAGGCAGGACTGGCCGTTGCAGTACATCGACGCGAAGATGACGTTGTCGACGATCGCATCCATGTCCGCCGGGGCGATGTCCGGAAATACGATGTTCGGACTCTTGCCGCCCAGTTCCAGCGAGACCGGCACCAGCCGGTTGGCCCCGGCGACGGAGATGATGCGGCCCACCTGCGGACTGCCGGTGAAGGCGAGCTTCGCCACCGCCGGATGCGCCGTCAGCGCCGCGCCGGCTTCCTCTCCGCGGCCCGGAACGATGTTGATCACGCCCGGCGGGAAGGCCGCCGCGATATGCCTGCCCAGTTCCAGCGTCGACAGCGAGGCGTTCTCGTCGGGTTTGAGGACGACGGTGTTGCCCGCCGCGACCGCCGGGGCGATCTTCAGCGCCGCCATGATGGCCGGGACATTCCACGGAATGATCTGGCCGCAGACGCCATAGGGCTCGCGCTTGGCGAGCATGTATCCGTTCGGGATCGGGCGGCCGAACCCCTCATGCGTGACCGCCGCGGCAGCGAAGTAACGGTACTGCGCGACCGCGATCGCGTGATCGATCTTGGTCTCCCAGAGACCCCGCCCGATATCGAGCGTGTCGATCACCATCAGCCGTTCGGCGTCGCGTTCGATCGCGTCGGCGAATTTGTGCAGGCAGGCGGCGCGCTCCTCCGGCTGCATGGCTTTCCAGGCGGGGAACGCCGCCGCGGCGGCAGCTACCGCGGCCTCGATCTCCGCCGCGCCGCAGCGCCCGATGTCCGCCAGATGCTCGCCCGACGCGGCCGCGAGCGCCGGAAAGGTCGAAGCCTGAACAGGATGGTACTCGTTGTTAATGAACGCCCCGTAAAGAGCCGAAAGGCTCCGCCGCGCGGCCTGAGCGTTGAGCACCCGATCCTCCCGCCATATGCTTTGTCGCTGAGATTCTTCGTTCCCGGCCCGTGAACGAGCCGAGGACCCCGCCAGCACCGCGCCCGATCGAATGGACAGGTGTGGCGATGTCGCGCGGAACCTAGGAAGGCGGGGCGAGCAGCGTCTATCCGGCGCTTGCGGATGTCGGTGCGGCTTTATCCGCTTCTTGCGGACCTTCTGGTCTCGCGCGGCAGCTCTCCGAAGCGCGCGCGGTAGTGGGCGGAGAACCGCCCGAGATGATGGAAGCCATGCAGCATGGCGATGCCGGCGAGGTCACAGTGCGGGTCCGCCAGAAGCGCGGCTCTCACGGCATCGAGACGCAGCCCGCGAAGCCACGCCATCGGCGACATGCCCAGATGTTCGTGGCACAGCACGTTCAACTGGCGCTCCGAAAGCGCAGCCGCGGACGCCAGATCGGCCAGCGTCACCGGCAGGGACAGGTGCGAGAGGGCGAAGCCATGAAGGCGGTCCAGCCGGCGTCTCGCCTGCCTCGCCTTCGGCCTGTCGCCATCGTCCGTCGCAGCCACTGTTGGGCCGGCCTGCAGCAGGAGGAACATGGCCAGGCCGTATTCCATGTGCTCAAGCCAGGGCCTGTGCGCCTCGCTCTCGCGCGCATGTTTCTCCAGCGCGGTGAATGCCTGTAGCTGCGCCAGCCATTGCCCGCTCGCCGCCTCCGTGAGGAGCAGTCCGGGCGTCCGGCGTATCGCATTGTAGAGATGCGGCTGGCCGAGCCTGCCGGCGGCACCTTCCAGCACCCGATGCGGCAGGCGCAGGATCAGTTGTTCCGATGCGCCGGACCAGTGCAGGTCGATGCGCCTGCGCGGCGAACTGACGATGGCCCTTCCCTGCCTGACCGGCTGACACTGGCCGTCCGCCTCGATCTCGATCCCGCCGGACAGGGAGAAATGGACCAGAGAGAAGCCGTCATAGGGGACGGGATGGATTTCGACTTCCGCGCCGTAGCGCAGGGAATAGAGCGACAGGCCGGGGGTATCGAACTTGCACATCCGCGTATCGGCAGCGCCACGATGCCAGCGCAGGCGGTGATGGCTCAGTTCCCGGGTCACCAGCGAATGGGTCGCGGATCGCTCTCGCGATTCGAAGATGCAGTGCTCGTACAGCGCAGCTAGTTCAGGCATCTCCCTGCCCTCAGTCCCGCGCAACCCGCCATTCGCGTGCGCATGCTCAGGCCGCCACGCCGGCCTGCCGCGCCAGCTCCACCAGCGTCCCGCGCGCCGCCTGCATCGCCGCGAGGTCGGCGAACGCGTTCATGTAGTGGCCGCGATAGCCCGCCCCTTCGATGCGGCGGAACATGGCGCCGAAATCGAAATCGCCCTCGCCGGGGATCAGGTGCTCCTCGATCCCGTTGCGGAAGCAATCGGCCAGCCGCACCTCGCGCACGCGGTCGAGCGGGATCGCATCGAGGAACCCGTCCAGGCCGTCCGGCATCAGATGCGCGTGGTTGGCGGTGAAGGACAGCGCGAAGGCGGGGCTGTCGATCGCCTCGTAGCAGTACCGCCACTCCGCGATGGAATGGGCGAGGTAGTGCACCTCCGCCTCCGCCGGCTCCTTGTTCAGGTTCTCCAGCAGCAGCACCACGCCGCGCTGCTCCGCATGCGCCACCGCGCGCTGCAGACGCGCGCGTCCGGCCTCCATGCGCTGCGCGAGATCGGCGGTGAAGTGGAAGCCCGCGTGCACGACGATGGTGCGCGCGCCGAGTTGCGGGGCGATGTCGATATAGGCGCGCAGGTAGGCGTCCACCGCGTCGGCGACGAAGGGCGCGTACTCCGCGACGTTCACGGCGGAGGAGGTGTGCAGGCCGAGATGCAGGCCGCCGCGCTCCACCTTCTCGCGGATCGCCGCGGCGCGCGCGGCATCGAAGGCGGTCAGCGCATTCGCGCCGGTGTCGAGCTGGATGTCGATGAAGCGCACATCGTGCGCCAGCGCCCAGTCGATCGCCTCCTCCAGCCGGAGGTGGCGGCCGATATCCACGCCGATGCGGTCGTACAGGGACATGGCCGCCGGCTTAGCGTCCCTCGCGCCGCCACGCCACGACCGCCATGCCGAGGATCAGCGGCAGCGCCAGCCACGGCGGCAGCAGCGGCAGCGCGGCGACGCCGGTGACGACGTGGTCGCGGTTGCGCCGCAGCCCGATCCAGGACCCGCCGGCCGCATCCCGCCCCGCTTCCACGCGGCGGAGTTCCGGCACGCCTGCGGGTTCGAGGAACCGCACCGATCCGCCCGTCGCGCGCGTCAGCCCCTGCACCAGCGTGGCGGTGGCGCGCAGGTCCGCGACCTCCGGCGGGTTCGCGGCACCGGCGGCGGCGAAGGCGGTGCGCCGCCCGTCCGTCGCCTGCCACACGCCGGGCGTTTCCGCCGGCAGGGTCAGCGTGGACCGCCCGCCCCCCGCGGGGGCGAGCTGCATGCGCGTGACGTTGCCGTCCGGATCGGTGACGGTGATCTCCCCGGGCGCCTCCGCCTCGGTGCTGCGCCGCTCGATCATCAGCCGCCCGCCCTCGACCCGCGCGGTGAGGTCCTCCTCCTCCAGCTCCGGCTCCTTCATCAGCCAGTGCGCGATGCGGCGCAGTAGTTCCGCATGCGGCCCGCCGCCGTCATGGCCGCGGCTCCAGAGCCAGATCTGGTCGGACAGCAGCAGCGCGACGCGCCCCTCCTCGACGCGTTCGAGCAGCAGCAGCGGCGCGCCGCGCTCGTCGGACATCAGCGACGCGCCGGCCATCGAAGCGGTGTCGATGGTGCGGTACCAGCGCCCCCAGGCGGGATCGCCCTGCTCCCGCCAGCCGGGCAGTTCGGCGGTGACGGGGTGGCGCTGGCCAAGCTCCGTCACGCGCGGGCGGTAGGCGCGCTCGGTCACGCCGCCGGCCGGCCGCGCCGGCAGCACCCGGCCCAGCGGCGTGGCGGCGAGCGAGCCGGGGCCGATGAAATCAGGCCCCACGCTCATCAGCAGCGCGCCGCCGCCGCGCACGTAGTCGGCGATGTTACGCAGGTAGACCGGCGGCAGGATGCCGCGGTTCTGGAACCGGTCGAAGACGATCAGGTCGAAGTCGCGCAGCTTCACCTGGAACAGCTCGCGCACCGGGAAGGGGATCAGCGCGAGTTCGTTCAGCGGCGTCAGATCGTCCTTCTCGGGCGGACGCAGGATGGTGAAATGCACCAGATCGACCGAGGCGTCGGCCTTCAGCAGCCGCCGCCACGTGCGCTCGCCCTGATGCGGCTCGCCCGAGACCAGCAGCACGCGCAGCCGGTCGCGCACGCCGTTGATGGTCACGACCTGGCGGTTGTTGAGCGGGCTGATCTCGCCCGGCCGCGTCTCCGCCTCCATCTCCACGACGGAAGGGCCGGCGCGCGCGATCGGTACCTCGATGCGGTGCTCGCGCCCCACCGGCACGGAGGTGACGCGTGGCGGCTCGCCGTCGCGGCGCACGGTCAGCCGCGCGGCGCCGGACGGGCGCTCCACGCCGAGATCCTCGATGATCACGCGCAGTTCCACCGAGCGGCCGACGAGGCCGAAGCCCGGCGCCTCGATCACCCGCAGGCGGCGGTCGGTCTGCTCGCCCGCGCCGGTCAGCAGCACGTGCAGCGGCGCATCGAAGGGGGGGACGGCGGGGATGTCGTGCGCCTGCCCGTCCGTCACCATCACCACGCCGGCCACCCGCGCGCGGGGGATCTCGGACAGCGCGCGCTCCGCCGCCTCGAACAGCCGGGTGCCGTTCGATCCGGCCTCCGGCACCACGACGGTGCGCAGTTCCAGTTCCGGCAGCCGCCCGGCCCGCGCCTCGATCGCCGCGCGTGCCTCTACCGCGAGCCGCGCGCGGTCGTCGATGCGCATCGAGGCGCTCTCGTCGATCACCAGCAGGCCGATGTCGGGCAGCGTCTCGCGCGTTTCCTGCACCAGCCGCGGATTGGCGAGCCAGCCGAGCACCAGCGCGAACAGCGCCGCCCGCCACAGCACGCCGCGGGCCCGCCGCCACAGGCCGATGCCGACGACCAGCGCCGCGAGCACGGCAAGCACCAGCAGCACGATGTCCGGCAGCAGCGGATCGAAGCGCAGCGCCGCGATGGTCTGTTCGAGGCGTCCCTGCCCGTTCAATTGCCCAGCCTTTCGAGGATGGCGGGCACGTGCACCTGGTCGCCCTTGTAGTTGCCGGTCAGCGCATACATCACGAGGTTCACGCCGAAGCGGTAGGCGAGCGTGCGCTGGCGCGCGCCGCCGGGAATGGTGGCGAAGGGATTGCGGCCCTGCGCATCCACCGCCCAGGCAGCCGCCCAGTCATGGCCGCCGATGATCACCGGGCTGATGCTGTCATTCGCGCGGTCCTGGTCGCGCGCCACCCAGACCTGCCCGCCGGCATAGCGGCCGGGGAACTCGCTCAGCAGGTAGAAGGCGCGCCCGAGCACGTGGTCCGCCGGCACCGGCGCGAGCGGCGGGATGGCAAGGCCGTGCGCAACGCGGCGCAGGGCGGCGTCCGAACCCGGCGCGAAAGCCTCGCCGCTGCCGGCGGCGCGCGTATCGAACAGCACGATGCCGCCGTTGCGCATGAAGCCGTTCACGGCCGCGACCGCGGCGGAATCGAGCGCAGGCTGATCGGCGGTCAGCGGCCAGTAGAGCAGCGGGTAGAAATCCAGCTCGTCGCGCCCCGGGGCAACGCCCACCGGCTCCGACAGCACCGCGGCGGTGCGGCGGTTCACGTATTCCGACAGGCCGGCGAGCCCCATGCGCGAGACCTCGTCCACCTGCCCATCGCCGGTCAGCACGTAGGCCAGCCGCGTGGTCAGCGCCGGCATCTGCTGGGCGGTGGCCGGCAGCGCGAGGAACAGCACCAGCGCGGCGGCGACCGGGCGCAGCACGCCGCGCAGGCCGAACGCGATCAGCAGGTCCACGAGCAGCAGCAGCAGCGCGCCGGCGACCAGCCAGTGGCCGAGCGCGCGCTCCGCCGGGTCCGCCCCCAGCACGGCGCGCGCCGCATCCGGGATCGGCGGCGCGACGCGCGGTTCCGGCAGCGCGGCGGACAGGTTCAGCGCGCGGCGGCCGTTCTCCGGCCCGTACAGGCCCGGCGGATGGCGCGGCGACGGCGCGGTCTCCGCGATGCGGTCGGCGCGCACGCCCGATGCGGCGGGCGGGGGTGCGCCCAGCCGCGCGAAACCGTCGAAGGTCTCGAAGGGCGGCAGCACCTGCGCACCCTCCGCGCCTGCCACGCCGACCGCGAGTTGGACCAGCCGCGCCATCATGTCCACGAACAGTCCGGACAGCGGCAGGTTCGACCAGTCCGCATTCGCGGTGACGTGGAACAGCACGATCCGCCCCTGCCCGCGCGTCTCGCTGGTCACGAGCGGCGTGCCGTCGGCGAGCGCGGCCCAGGTGCGTTCGGACAGCAGCGGCTGCGGTTCGGCCAGCACCTGCCGCTCGATCTTCACCTCCTCCGGCACCGCCAACCCGGCGAAGGGCGAATTGGCCGGGAACGGCGCGAGCCCGGCGGGCTGCGACCAGGACAGCGCGCCGCCGAGCTGGCGGTCGCCGCTGCGGATGACGACCGGGTTGAGCGGATCGGGCGCCGCGGCGGTGCGCGGGCCGGCGAAGCGCACGAGCAGCCCGCCGCGCTCGACGAAGCGGTTCAGTAACTCACGCTCCTGCCCTTCGGCCACCGGCCGGTCCGCCAGCACCATCACCGCGATCTCGCGCGACAGGAGCTGCGGCAGCTCGCCGCGGCGGAGTTCGGTGAACGGGCCGAGCGCGCGGTCGAGGTAGAACAGCTCGCCGATCAGCGGCGCATCCGCCGCCTCGTCGGACCCCGACAGCAGCCCCACCGGCCGGCGCCGCCAGCGTTCGTCGAGCAGCACCGAATGGGCGGACGAGGCCACGCCTTCGAGATCGAGCCGCGCCAGCCGGTTGCGCAGTTCCAGCGGCAGTTCCAGCGCCGCCTCGCCCTGGCTCTGCCCGGCCGGGATGTTGAGCACCGCCTGCGCCAGCGTCCGCCCGTCCGCCGTGCGGGCGAGCACCGGCACGGCGGTATCGCGCGGCGAGGGCGTCTGCGCCAGCCGGGCGACGAGGCGATCGGACTCGGGCCGCGGCGGCAGCAGCAGGCGCACGGGATTGTCCTCGGCCCGGAACTCGGTGACCGGGCCGATCCGGCGCAGCGCGTCGGCGAACAGCCCGGCCGCGCCGTCATGGGCGATGCCGTCGGCGATGTAGGCGATGGCGGTGCCGCCGCGGTTCCACGATTGCAGCGCCGCCGCCGCGGCGGCGCGGTCCACCGGCCAGGGCAGCGGGCGCAGCGCGGCGATGCGCGCGCGCAGCTCGCTCGCCGGCATTGGCGGCGTGGCCTGCGGCTCCTCCCCGCGCAGGCCGGGGGCGGTGGCAAGCAGCGCGACGGGACGACCCTGCCGCTCGGCGCGGTCGAGCACGCCGGATGCCGCCTCGATCCGCGCCGCCCAGTCAGGGGCGGAGGGCCAGCCGTCGTCGATGACCAGCAGCACCGGCCCCGACCCGGGCAGCGCCCCGCCGGCATCGAGCACCGGGCGGGCGAGGCCGAGGATGATCAGCGCCGCGGCCGCCATGCGCAGCAGCAGCAGCCACCACGGCGTGCGGGCCGGGGTCTCCTCGGGCGGGCGCAGGCCGAACAGCAGGCGGATGGCCGGGAAGATCTCCCGCTTCGGCGCGGGCGGGGTCACGCGCAGCAGCCACCACAGCAGCGGCAGCGCCGGCAGGGCGAACAGCACCCAGGGGACCGCGAAGGTGAGGCCGAAGACCGTCATCGGCTCGCGCCTCTACTCCCTCTCCCGCTTGCGGGAGAGGGCTGGGGTGAGGGTGCTCGAACGGCGCCGTGGCGAATGCGTGAGCGTCCCCCCTCACCCAACCCTCGCCCCCCACGGGGGGAGAGGGAAGCACGCGGGAGGGCAGCGGGGTGGCCGGAAGGCGTCATCGGGGACGCGCCTCTACTCCCTCTCCCGCGTGCGGGAGAGGGCCGAGGTGCGGGTGCTCGAACGGCACCGTGGCGAGCGCATGAGCGTCCCCCCTCACCCAACCCTCTCCCCCCGTGGGGGAAGAGGGAAGTGAGTGGGAAGACAGCGGGGAGGCCGGAAGGCGTCATCGGGGACGCGCCTCGACTCCCTCTCCCGCGTGCGGG
>JBBCJT010000126.1:0-17208 GCA_037190665.1 Rhodovastum atsumiense
GCCGTCGCAGAACGTCACGTCCTGGCGCAGCTTGAAGGTGTAGAGCTTGCCGTCCGGGCTGACGGTCCAGCTTTCCGCGAGCAGCGGCCGGATCGTCTTCATGTCCCAGTCGAGCGCGACCAGCGTGTCGCTCATCATGTAGACAGCCTCGCCGGCGCTTCGCGCGGTGGAGCGGGGCGGGTCGTAGCGGTCGGCGTCGATCTGGCGCAGCAGCACCAGCGTGTTGCGCGGCGCCACCTGCGCCTCCGCGGTCCCGAAGGCGCATAGCGCGGCCAGGCCGAACGCAAGATGTCTCAATCGCATCCCTAAGCTCCCAGTTTGGGGTCGAGTACGTCTCGCAACGCATCGCCCAGGACGTTGAAGGCAAGCACGATGGCAAAGATCGCCAGCGACGGCACGACGGCGATGTGCGGGGCGAAGAACAGGAACTGCCGCCCCGCGGCGGCCATCGCGCCCAGCTCGGCCGTGGGCGGCTGCGCGCCGAGACCGATGAAGGACAGCGCCGAACCGAGCAGGATCACCTGCCCCAGCCGCAGCGTGATGAACACGAACAGCGGCGACAGGCAGTTCGGCGCCAGATGCACGAAGATCAGCCGCGCATCCGTCACGCCGACCGCGCGCGCGGCCTCGATATAGTCGCGCTGCATCTCCACCAGTGCCGCGCTGCGCACGACGCGGGCGACCAGCGGCACGGTGCCGATGGACAGCGCCATCACCACCGCCGGCACGCCCGGCCCCGCGACGGCCGCGATGGCGAGGCCGAACAGGATCGCCGGGAAGGACAGCATCACGTCCATCAGCCGCATGATCGGCGTGTCGAGCCGGCGGTAGAACGCGGCGAGGAAGCCGAGCAGCGTGCCGATGCCGCCGCCGACGGCGATCGCGGTGAGCGCCATCAGCAGCGTGACCCGGAAGCCGTAGACGAGCCGCACGACCAGATCGCGCCCCTGCGCATCGGTCCCGAGCAGGTTGTCGCCGCCGGGTGGCTGCAACGTCGCGCGCAGGTTGGTCTCGTAAGGATCGCCGCTCACGACCCACGGCGCGAAGACGGCGGCGAAGACGACGGCCCCGATGAAGATCATCGAGACGGCGGCCGCCGGATCGCGCAGCAGCCGCATTATGATCCCCGGCCCGCGGCGCGGCACCGCGATGGCCGGGACGACGGCCGGCGCGACGGTCGCGCTCATGTCCGCACCCGCGGGTCGAGCACGGCGTAGAGCAGGTCGACGACGAGGTTGATGACGATGAACCCGCCGGCGAGGACGAGGATCGTCCCCTGCGCGACCGGGAAGTCCGAGGACGTGATCGCCCCCACCGCCAGCCGGCCGACGCCGGGCCAGGAGAACACCGTCTCCGTCACCACCGCGCCGCCGAGCAGGAAGCCGATCTGCAGGCCGATCAGCGTCACCACCGGTATCAGCGCGTTGCGCAGCGCATGGCGCAGCACCACGCTGCGCTCGGACAGGCCCTTGGCGCGGGCGGTGCGCACGTGCTCCGCGCCCAGCACGTCGAGCACGGCCGTGCGCGTCATACGCGCCACCGGCCCGACGAACACGCCGCCGAGTGTGAGCGCCGGCAGGATGATCGCCTGCAGCCCCTCGATCGTCCACAGCGGCCCGGCGCGGCCGGTGAAGGGCAGCAACTGCCACTGGAAGCCGACGAACCAGATCAGCAGCAGGCCGAGGAAGAACACCGGGATCGACAGGCCGGCGACGCTGAACGCCATCACGATCCGGTCCACGATGGACCCGCGCCGGTACGCCGCGACCGTGCCCATGGCGATCCCCAGCGGGATCGCCCAGATCAGGCTCGCCACCATCAGCTCCAGCGTCGGGCCGATGGTCGTGCCGAGTTCCTGACTGACCGGCACGTTGTTGATGATCGACACGCCGAGGTCGCCCTGCAGCAGCCGCCACATGTACAGGCCGAACTGCACGACGAGCGGCTTGTCGAGGCCGAGATCGGCCCGGATCGCATCCACCACGTCCTGCGTGGCGGTGGGTCCGGCGCGGACGGTGGCCGGGTCGGTGGGCACGACCTGCATCAGCAGGAAGCCCACCAGCACCACGCCCACCAGGACCGGGGCCGCGATCAGGACCCGCTGGATGACATGGCGCAGCATCAGCCGGCCAGCACGCCGTGGCGGTCGTGGATCGGCTTGCCGTCGCGCAGCGTGAGGTCGGCCTCCACGCCGAACAGCGCCTCCGGTTCGATGGCGAAGATGTCCTCCGACAGCACCGCCACGTCCGCCGCCATGCCGGGTTCCAGCGTACCGCGCCGGTCCTCGGTAAACTGGGTGTAGGCGCCGCACCACGTGTAGCAATGCACCGCCTGCTCCATGGTCAGCGTCTCGTCCGGGCCCAGCACCGTGCCCTTGTTGGTCTTGCGCGTGACCATGGTGAACAGGTTGGCGAAGGGATCGACGGCGCAGACCGGACAGTCGGTCGACGCGGCCGGGTGGTGTCCCTCCTCCAGCCAGGTGCGCATGGGGTACGCGACCTCGGACCGCGGCTTGCCGAGGTTGGTGACGTAGAGGTCCCCGAACTCGTACATGAAGGACGGCTGCGGCACCGGCAGGATGCCGCGCGTCTTCATCCGCCGCCGCTGGCCGGGCGTCAGGAAGCCGCAATGCTCGATGCGGTGGCGGCGGCCGAGCACCGGATGGGCATTGCTGTCGGCCGCCTCCATCCCCGACAGAACCTGCTCGATCGCCGCATCGCCGATGGCGTGGATGTCGAGCTGCCAGCCCTGCTCGTGGTAGCGGCGCAGCAGCATGTGCATCGTCTCGTCGGGGAAGCAGAACACCCCGGTGCCGCCGCCCGCCGACTCGAGATACGGATCGAAGAACGCCGCCGTCAGCCCGCCGGCGGACCCGTCGCCGAAGACCTTCACCGCGCCCCAGCGCAGCGCGTCGTCGCCGTCCATCGGCCGCATGCCCGCTTCCCACGCGGCCACGGCGATGCCTTCGGGGTTGCCCGCTAGCACCTGCCACATCCCCAGCGGCATGCGGCCATCCGCCTTCGCGCGGTCGTAGGCGGCGATCTCGTTCATCCCCGCCGTCATGCCGACATTCATGTCCGTCGCGGCGGCAAAGCCGCGCCGGGCGAGGTCGCCGCAGGCGGCTTCGATGGCATCGACCATCGCCGCCTCGGACGGCTGCGGCATCGCATCCTTGATCAGCCGCTGCGCGCGCTCCTGGAACTCGCCCGTCAGCCGCCCCTTGCGGCGGACGATGACGCCGCCTTCCGGATCGGGCGTGTTGTGGCCGACGCCGGCCACCCGCAGCGCGGCGCTGTTGGCGATGCCGACATGGCCGCAGGTGCGGATGATGTAGACGGGATGGTCGGGCACCGCCGCGTCCAGCTCGGCGATGTCGGGATGCCGGCCGATATCGAGCGCGCCGTGATCATACCCGCGGCCCAGCACCCATTCGCCCTTCGGCGTGCGCGAGGCCGCCGCTTTCAGCCGCGACAGCAGCTCGTCCAGCGTCGTCACCTGCTCCGCGCGCAGGTTCACCTGCGACAGACCGAGGCCGTAGGACAGCAGATGCATATGCGCTTCGTTGAGGGCCGGGATGGCGACGCGGCCGGCGAGGTCGACGCGGCGCGTGCCGGGACCCGCGAGGTCCTCGACCTCCGCCGCCGTCCCCACCGCCGCCACCTTGCCGTCCGCGATCGCAAGCGCATCGGCGAATCCGCCGGTCAGGCCACGGAAGACGCGGCCGCCGGTCACGATGATCTCCGCGCTCATGAACGGTAATCGGGCTTGTCGTTTTCGATCAGGCGCAGCGCGGTCTGCCACGACATGTCGTAGTGCTCGGGGCTGCCGCCGCTGTTGAACTGCGCCGCCGTCCGTTGCCGGACCTCCTCGGGCGGCAGGATCAGCTCCGCGCCCCCGGCGAGTGCCGCGACCTGCGCCTGACAGGCGCGCTCCAGGTAATAGATCGTGTTCCACGCCTCTCCGAAGGTGCGCCCGGCGGCGAGCAGGCCGTGATTGGCGAGGATCATCGCCTTGTGCGGCCCTAGATCGGCGACCAGCCGGTCCCGCTCATCGAGATCGAGCGCGATGCCCTCGTAGCCGTGGTAGCCGAGATGGCCATAGAACTTCAGCGC
Source organism: Rhodovastum atsumiense (assembly GCA_037190665.1). Taxonomy (GTDB): domain Bacteria; phylum Pseudomonadota; class Alphaproteobacteria; order Acetobacterales; family Acetobacteraceae; genus JBBCJT01. The sequence continues at coordinate 4,113 of JBBCJT010000126.1, forward strand.
GTGCTGGCTGATCGGCAGCAGCCCGTGCTTCTGCGCCGAAACGGCGATGCCGGCGGCGGTGTGGGTGTGGATCACCACCGCGAGGTCCTCGCGCGCCATGTGCACTGCGGAATGGATGGTGAAGCCCGCCGCGTTCACGCGCCTGGACTGGCCGGTCCCGTCATCGATCTGGTTGCCGTTCAGGTCGATCTTCACCAGATCGGAGGCCCGCATCTCGTGGAACATCGTCCCATAATTGTTGATCAGGAAATGATGCTCAGGCCCCGGCAGGCGGGCGGAGATGTGCGTGTAGATGAAGTCCGTCATCCGATGGTGCGCCACCAGGCGGTACAGCGCGGCAAGGTCGCATCGGATTCGCCATTCCGCCTCGTCCATGCCGGCCGGCATGGCGCGGGGGCTCGCAACGTTCATTTCGGTCTCCCGGTCGGACGGGCGGGATTGCAGCCCCGTTGCGGTAGAGCGTCAACGGCTGCATCGTGGCCGCAACGGAAAGACAGGGGCCGGACATGATCAAATGGTTGGCAGCGCCGCTGCTCGCGCTCGTCGTTTCGGCGCCGGCGCAGGCGCAGGCGCAATCCACGCTGCGCATCGTGCTCAACATCCCGCTGACCAGCCTGGATCCGGTGCAGAACACGTCGGCGACCGTCCGGAACCATGGATTCTTCATCTACGATCAGCTCTTTGCGCTGGACAGCAAGGGCGTCCCGCAGCCCCAGATGGTCGAGCGCCACACCGTCTCCCCCGACGGGGCGACCTGGCGCTTCACCCTGCGCGAGGGCCTCGCCTTCCACGACGGGCAGCCGGTGCGCGCCGCGGACGTGGTCCAGTCCATCCGCCGCTGGGCGGAGCGCGACGTGGTGGGCCGCTCGCTCGCCGCCGCGATGGCCTCGCTGGAAACGGTGGACGAGCGCACCTTCGAGCTGAAGCTCTCCCGCCCCTTCGGCCTGGTGCTGGAGGCGCTGGCCCGGCCCACCGCCAACGCGCTGTTCGTGATGCCGGAGCGGATCGCCCGCACCCCGTCCGCGACCGCGATCACGGACGCCACCGGGTCCGGCCCGTTCATCTTCCGCGCCGAGGAATGGCGGGCGGGCGATCGCGTGGTCTACGTGAAGAACCCCGCCTACCGCCCGCGCACGGAGGCGCCGGACGGGCTCGCCGGCGGCAAGGTCGCACAGCTCGACCGCATCGAATGGCTCGCCATGCCGGATCCCGGCGTGGCAGTGAACGCGCTGATGGCCGGGGAGGTCGATTTCGTCGAGCAGCCGCCGCCCGACCTGATCCCGACGCTGGAGCGCGACCGGCGCATCCGCGTCGCGCCGATCAACCCGGTCGGCAACATGGTGTGGCTGCGCCTGAACCACGCCCAGCCGCCCTTCGACAATCCCCGCGCGCGACAGGCGCTGCTGTATCTGGTGAACCAGAAGGACGTGCTGGACGGGATGGGCGTGCGGCCGCAGGAACAGGTGCCGTTCTGCCCGTCCTACTTCATGTGCGGCACGCCGCTGGAAACGGCAGCCGGTGCGCGGGGCCTGCGCGAGGCCGATGTCGCGCGGGCGAAGGCGCTGCTGCAGGAAGCGGGTTATGACGGGCGCAAGGTGGTGTTCATGAACTCCACCGACAGCCCGCTCAACAACGCCTCCACGCTGGTGATGGCGGAAGCCTTCAGCCGGGGCGGGCTGAACATGGACGTGCAGACGATGGACTGGGGCACGCTGATCCAGCGCCGCAACCGCAAGGAGCCGCAGGACCAGGGCGGGTGGAACCTGTTCGTGACCATCGCGAACGTGTTCGATGCCGAGAACCCGCTGTCGAACCTGTATCTCGCGAGCCCCTGCGAGGGCGGCCTCGCCGGCTGGCCGTGCGACGCGGAGCTGGAGCGGCTGCGGCGTGCGTGGACGGAGGAGACCGATCCCGCGAAGCGGCGTGCGTTGCTCGATGAGGTGCACGCGCGAGCATATGAGGTGGTGCCCTACGTCAACGCCGGCCAGTTCCGCACCAATGCGGCGTGGCGGACCAACGTCAACGGCATCCGGCCGACGACGATCCCGGTGTTCTGGGGCGTGACGAAGAACTGATACGGGGCGCGGCGCTCGCCGGCCCTCACCCGGGCCCTCTCCCGCTCGCGGGAGAGGGTTGGGGTGAGCGTGGATGCCGCCTGCGGGACGTCCCGCTTCCTCACCCGTCTCCCGCCGCCAGCAGCGCAACGTTGCCGCCCGCAGCCGTGGTGTCCACGCTGATCGTGCGTTCCAGGCTGAACCGCGCGGGCGGGTCCTCGATGGTCAGGATCGGCAGGATCGCCCCCTCCCGCCCCGCCAGCACCTTGCGCAGCCCGGCACGCTCGGCCAGCGGGCCGGCGTGCGCGATGGCGGCGATCTTCGCAGTAGCCGGATCGAGCCCGCGCACGATGCGGTTGCCCGCCGCCTCGATGCGCGCCGCGAGCGTGGCGTCCTCGCCGATCAACAGGATATCGCCGCGCGGCACCAGACGCAGGCGGTTGCTCTCCCCCGCAGGGCCCGGCAGCGCCGTCTCGGGCTTCGCGGGCTCATCCGCCCCGCGCACGAAGCGCGCGAGGTAGTGCGGCCCGCCGGCCTTCGGGCCGGTGCCGGACAGACCCTCGCCCCCGAAAGGCTGCACGCCCACCACCGCGCCGATCTGGTTGCGGTTGACGTAGAGGTTGCCCACCTCCGCCGCCGCGACGACCTCGCTCACTCGGGCATCCACCCGCGTGTGCAGCCCCATGGTCAGCCCGTAACCCTGCGCGTTCACCGCCGCGACCACGTCGGCCAGCGCCTCGCCCTCGTAGGTGACGACGTGCAGCACCGGGCCGAACACCTCCGTGTCCAGCTCGCCGATGGACTCCAGCCGGATCAGCGCGGGGCCGACGAAGGTGCCGGTCGCCGGCGCGGGCAGTTGCCGCAGCAGCCGGCCGGCGGCCTTGTGGCGGGCGACGTGCTCGTCGATCTTCTCCTTCGCCTCCGCGTCGATCACCGGGCCGACATCGGTGGACAGCACCCACGGGTCGCCGACGCGCAGCGTCGCCATCGCGCCTTCCAGCATCTCCACCATCGGCCCCGCGACATCGGTCTGCAGGCACAGCAGCCGCGCGGCGGAACAGCGCTGCCCGGCCGACTGGAAGGCGGCGGCGATGGCGTCGCGCACCACCTGCTCGGGCAGCGCGGTGCTGTCCACGATCATGGCGTTGATGCCGCCGGTCTCCGCGATCAGCGGCGCGTCCGGCGACAGATGCGCGGCCATGCTGCGTTCGATCAGCCGCGCGACCTCGGTCGAGCCGGTGAAGCACACGCCGGCGACGCGCGGATCGCCGGTCAGCGCCGCCCCCACCCGTCCGTCGCCGGGCAGCAGGGCGAGCGCGTCGGCGGGCACCCCGGCCTCATGCAGCAGCGCGACCGCGCGGGCGGCGACCAGCGGCGTCTGTTCGGCAGGCTTGGCGAGCACCGGATTGCCACCGACCAGCGCGGCCGCGATCTGGCCGGTGAAGATGGCGAGCGGGAAGTTCCAGGGGGAGATGCAGGCGAAGGGCCCGCGCGGGCGCGTGCCGCCCAGCCGCGCGCGTGCCTCGGCGGCGTAGTAGCGCAGGAAGTCCACCGCCTCCCGCAGCTCGGCGATCGCGTCCGCGCGCGTCTTGCCCGCTTCCCGCGTGCACAGCGCCATCAGCTCCGGCCCATGCGCCTCATACAGATCGGCGGCACGGTCCAGCGCGGCGGCGCGGTCCGCGAGCGGCACCTGCCCCCAGCCGGACGCCGCGGCGGCGGCAAGCGCGGCCTCGATCTCATCGGCCGTCACCTCGCGCACGATACCGACCACATCCGCGGGGTTGGCCGGGTTCAACGCCTCCCGCGCCGCCCCGCCCTCCCCTGCCTGCCAGCGATGCGTGTGGAACGGCGCCATCGCCTCGTCGAGTGCCGCCATCGACGGCGGATCGCCCAGCGACCAGCCGGCGGAGTTGCGCCGCGATGGTTCGTACAGGTCGGGCGGCAGCTTCACGTTCGGATTGGGAATCGCCGGCAGGTCCAGGAGCACCGTTTCCGGCGGCCGCGCCAGCGCCTCGGCCGGCACGTCCTCATCCAGCACGCGATGCACGAAGGAGGAGTTGGCGCCGTTCTCCAGCAGCCGCCGCACCAGATAGGCGAGCAGGTCCTTGTGCACGCCCACCGGCGCGTAGATGCGGCAGCGGCGGCCGGCCGTCTCGCGCACCCGTTCGTGCAGCGCCTCGCCCATGCCGTGCAGGCGCTGGAACTCGAAATCCGTGCGGTTGCCGGCAAGCTCCAGCACCGTCGCCACCGTCTCCGCGTTGTGCGTGGCGAACTGGGGATAGACGCGGTCGCCCATCGCCAGCAGCCGTCGCGCGCAATGGCGGTAGTTGAGGTCGGTCGCCGCCTTGCGCGTCCAGACCGGGTAGCCCGGCAGCCCCGCGACCTGCGCGGTCTTGATCTCGCCGTCCCAGTACGCGCCCTTGACCAGCCGCACCATGATGCGCCGGTCGAGCGCGGTGGCGAGCCCATGCAGCCAGTCCAGCACTGGCGCGGCGCGCTTGCCGTAGGCCTGCACCACCACCGCGAACCCGTCCCAGCCACGCAGCGCGGGCGAGGCGAGCACCGCCTCGATCACGTCGAGCGACAGGTCGAGCCGGTCCTGCTCCTCCGCGTCGATGTTGAAGCCCATGCCGCCGTTGCGCGCGAGCAGCGCCAGCGCGTGGACCTGCGGCACCAGCTCATTCATCACCCGCTCGCGCTGGGCGTATTCGTAGCGTGGATGCAGCGCCGACAGCTTCACGGAGATGCCGGGATTGTCGGCCACCGACCCGCGCGTGCAGCGTTCGGCGATGGCGCCGATGGCGCGCGCGTAGGACAGGAAATACCGCTGCGCGTCCACATCGGTGCGCGCCGCCTCGCCCAGCATGTCGTAGGAGTAGGTGTAGCCCCGCGCCTCCATCCGCGCGGCGGTCGACATCGCCTCCTCGATGTTGCGGCCGAGGACGAACTGCTCGCCGAGGACCTTGATCGCCTGCGCCACCGCCGCGCGCACGATGGGCTCCCCCGCGCGGCGGACGAAGCGGCGCAGCAGCGCGGGCACGTCCCAGCGCGCCGCATCCTCCGGCCGGATCACGCGCCCGGTCAGCATCAGCGCCCAGGTGGAGGCGTTGACCAGCGGCGAGGACGACTGCCCGAGGTGCTTCGCCCAGTCGCCCGGCGCGAGCTTGTCGCGGATCAGCGCATCCACCGTCTCGTCGTCCGGCACGCGCAGCAGCGCCTCGGCGAGGCACATCAGCGCCACGCCTTCCTGCGTGGAGAGCCCGTACTCGGCGAGGTAGCTCTCCATCAGCCCGCTGCGCGCGTCCGTCCGCAGGTGGCGGATCAGCCCGACCGTGGTGGCGGTGACCCGTTGCTGCCCCGCAGGGTCGAGCACGGGCTGATGCAGCAGCGCCTGCACGGCATCGGTCTCGTCGGCGAGCCAGGCGGTGCGGACGGCCTCGCGCAGGCCGGACAGCGCGGCAAGGGCCATGGTCAGTTCCGCCCCAGCGCGGCGCGGGCGATCGGTTCCCAGCGCGCGGTCTCGGCTTCGAGGAAGGCGCGCGCCGCCTGCGGCGTGCTGCCGCGTTCGACCTGGATGCCAAGCTCGGCGAAGGACTCGGCGAGGATGGGCACCACCAGCGCGCGCTCCACCGCGGCGGCGATGGAGGCGAGCACCGCGGCGGGCGTGCCGCGCGGCGCGAGGATGGCGTTCCAGGTCTCCGCGTCGAAATCGCCCAAACCAGCCTCCTGTGCCGTCGGGATATCCGCCGCGCCGGGCTGGCGTGCGGGTCCGGTGATCATCAGCCCGCGCGCGATTCCGTCACGCACCGCCTGCAGCCCGCTTGCCGCTGTATCGAAGACCATCTGCACCGCCCCGGCCTGAAGTCCAAGCAGCGCCGGGGCCGAGCCGGTATAGGACACATGACCCATCTGCACGCCCGCACGCGCGCAGAACAGCTCGGCGGCGAGGTGCAGCGCGCTGCCGATACCGGCGCTGCCATAGGCGAGCTCGCCGGGATGGGCGCGCAGGAAGGCCATGAAGCTCGCCACGTCCGTGACCGGCAGCGACGGCGCGACCAGCAGCACCATCGGCACCCGGCCGACCACCACCGCGGGGGCGAAATCGCGCAGGGGGTCGTAGGGCAGCAAGGGGAAAGCGGCCCGTGCGATGGCATGCGCGATAGTCGCGTACAGCAGCACCGAGCCGTCCGGTGGCGCCTTGGCCACGATATCGGTGCCGACGATGATGCCGGTCCGGTTCTCGACCGTGATCGGGGTGGCCAGAAGCTCCGTGAGCTGCGCGGCGAGCAGCCGCGCGGCCCGGTCGGTCGGCCCGCCGGCGGCGAAGGGCACGACCAGCGTCACCGGCTGGTCCGGCCAGGCGGCCGGCTGCGCCAGCGCCGCGGCCGGCAGCGCGGCGAGGAAAAGTCGGCGGGTGGGGGCGATGCCGCGCCTCATGGACTTGGTCCGATCATTGTGCACTGCACGACGGAAGTTTGCATCGAAGACCCCGAACCCGTCACGATCCCGGTGAACAGGCCCGGGCGGCAATCCCGGGCCGCCGGGAAGGAGTACCCCCCAATGCATGTTGCCGCGATCCTGCGCCACAAAGGTCACGATATCATCTCCGTATCCGCAAGCATGCGCATCTCCGATGTGATCTGCACGCTGTCGCGCCACCGCATCGGCGCGGTGCTGGTGCGCGAGGGGACGGACGCCATGCTGGGCATCGTCAGCGAACGCGACATCGTCCACGTGCTGTGCGCCAACGGCGCAGCGGCGCTGGACATGACGGCGGGCCAGGTGATGACCCGCGCCGTCCACACGCTCGGGCCGCAGGCCACGGTGGCCGAGGCGATGGAGCTGATGACCTCGGCCCGGGTGCGCCACCTGCCGGTGCTGGAGGCGGACGTGCTGGTCGGCATGATCTCCATCGGGGACGTGGTGAAGGCCCGGATCGGAGAGCAGGAGGCCGAGGTGGACAGCCTGAAGGCCTACGTCGCCGGCGCGGCCTGAACGGCGGCGGAAGGCGCCGCGCAGGCCCCCTTGCGCGGCGCCCGCCCCCCGCCCGATACTCGTTGCAACGCAGAAATTCGTCTCAGAGGGGGCCCACAATGATGTTGACCCGCCGCTCCGCGCTTGGCGCGGGCGCCGCACTGGCTGTCACCGCAACCTCCGCCCGGGCGCAGACGACGCGCTGGCAGATGGCCACGCCCTACCCCGACGGCAATTTCCACACCGTCAACAACCGCGAGTTCCTCAAGGAGATCGAGGCCGCGTCGGGCGGCAAGCTCTCCGTGCATCTGCACTCCAACGCCGCGCTGCTCAAGATGGGCGAGATCAAGCGCGGCGTGCAGACCGGGCAGGTGCAGCTCGGCGAGATCCTGATCTCCGCCTACGGCAACGAGGACCCGTTCTTCGAGGTGGACGGCATCCCGCAGCTCGTGACCAGCTACGATCAGGCCCGCAAGCTTGCGGACCTGTCGCGCCCGTTCATCGAGGCGCGGCTGCAGCGGCAGGGCATTGCGCTGCTCTACATGGTGCCGTGGCCGCCGTCCGGCTTCTACACCAACGAGACGATGCCGGCCCTCGACCTGCTCAAGGGCAAGAAGTTCCGCACTTACAACGTGATGACCAACCGCTTTGCCACGCTGGTGGGCGCAACGCCGACGCTGGTGCAGCAGGCCGAGGTGCCGCAGGCCTTCGCCACCGGCGTGATCAACGCGATGGTGACATCCGCGCAGACCGGCGTGGACGTGCAGGCCTGGGACTTCGTCAAGTTCTTCACGCCTATCGGCTTCACCTGGACGAAGAACATGGTGATGGTCTCCCGCCGTGCGCTGGAGGCATTGCCGGCCGATCTGCAGGCGAAGATCCGCGAGGCCGGGAAGACCGCCGAGACGCGCGGATGGAAGGCCTCCGAGGAAGCCAAGGCGGCGATGGAGAAGGCGCTCGCCGACAAGGGCATGAAGGTCGAGCAGCCGTCGTCGAAGCTGATGGCCGAGATGGACGCGATCAGCCGCACCATCACCGACGAGTGGATCGCCAAAGCCGGCGAGGACGGCAAGAAGCTGATCGAAGCCTATCGCGCCGCGATCGCCTGACCCGTGCGCAGCCTGCGACGCGCGCTGGACGCGCTGTACCTGCTGGGCGGCGCGGCGGGCGCCGTCGCGCTGCTCGCGATCGCTGTGACGATCGCGGCCCAGGTCGCGTTGCGGGAGATGGGCAGGCCATTGCCGGGCGCCGATGATTTCAGCGGCTTCATGGTCGCTGCTTCGGCGCTGCTGCCGCTGGCCTATGCCTTCCGGCACGGCGCGCATATCCGCGTCGATCTGATCCTGGGGCGCACCAGCGGAGTGCCCCGGCGGGTGCTGGAGGTCGTCTCGCTCACGCTCGGCGCGGCAATGGCGTCCTTCATCGCCTATTCGATCATCGACCTCGCCACCGACAGCTTCGAGTTCGACGACGTCGCGCAAGGCACGATTCCTTTCAAGCTGTGGATACCGCAGGCGGGGATCGCCTTCGGCTGCACGCTGTTCGCGATCGCCCTGCTCGATGATCTCGTCGTCGTGCTCGGCGGCGGCACGCCCTCCTATGCGCGGCATAGCGAGTCCGTGCTCGAACGCGCCGGCGAGGAGATCTAGCCGTGATCAATCCGCAGATCGAAGCCGGGCTGCTGCTGCTCGTGCTGCTGTTCCTGGTGCTCGGCCTCGGTGTGTGGATCGCGCTCGCGCTGAGCATCGTCGGCCTCGCGGGGCTCGTCGCGCTGCCGATGCTGATCGACGGGATGAGCTCCTTCCCGGCCGAGAAGGTGCTGGGCACCGCCATCTGGCAGGCCATGGCGTCGTGGACGCTCGCGGCGCTGCCGCTGTTCATCTGGATGGGCGAGATCCTGTTCCGCACGCGGCTGAGCGAGGACATGTTCCGCGGCCTCGCGCCCTGGGTGCAGCGGCTGCCGGGCCGGCTGATGCATGTGAACGTGATCGGCTGCGGCATCTTCGCCGCCGTGTCCGGCTCCTCGGCCGCGACCGCCGCGACCATCGGCAAGATGTCGCTGCCGGCGCTGCTGGCGCGGGGCTACCACCCGCCGATGGCGATCGGCAGCCTCGCCGGCGCCGGCACGCTGGGTCTGCTGATCCCACCCAGCATCATCATGATCGTCTACGGCGTGGCCGCCGAGGTCTCCATCGTCCGGCTGTTCATCGCCGGCGTGATCCCCGGCATCATGCTGATGGTGCTGTTCAGCGGCTACATCGCGGCATGGTCGTTGCTGAACCCGTCGCGGACGCCGCCGCGCGACCCGCCGATGCCGCTGCGGGCGAAGCTGAAGGAAAGCGCCTCGCTGATCCCTGTGGTGCTGCTGATCGGCGCGGTGATCGGCAGTATCTACGCCGGCTTCGCCACCGCGACCGAGGCGGCGGTTTTCGGCGTGATCGGCGCGCTGATCCTGTCGCTCGCCGGCGGGACGATGAACTGGACCACCTTCCGCGAGAGCCTGATGGCGGCGACGCGGCTGTCCTGCATGATCAATTTCATCATCGCGGGCGCCGCGTTCCTGACCCAGGCGATGGCCTACTCGGGCATTCCGGCGGCGATGGCGCAGTGGGTCGGCACGCAGGGCTTCAGCCCCTACGCCATCATCGCCGTGCTGACGGTGATCTACGTCATCCTCGGCTGCTTCATCGACGGCATCAGCATGATCGTGCTGACCACCTCGGTGGTGCTGCCGATCATCGGCACGGCGGGTTTCGACCTGATCTGGTTCGGCATCTTCATCGTGCTGGTGGTGGAGATGGCGCAGATCACCCCCCCGGTGGGCTTCAACCTGTTCGTGCTGCAGGGACTGACCGGGAAGAACATCTTCACCATCGCCAAGAACACGCTGCCGTTCTTCCTGCTGATGGTGACCGCGGTGGCGTTGGTGACGCTGTTCCCGTCGATCGTGCTGTGGCTGCCGACGACGATGCTGTCGCGCTGAGAGGGCTCAGCCTTCGTCCCGCTTCGGCGGGATGTTGACCGGCCCGCCCGCCGGCGGCGGGTCGGGAATGGCGTCCGCCTTGCGGTAGCTCGGCACGGGATCGGCCGGCTTGCCCTCGTCGCGCTCGCTCACCGCGTGCGGCCGCGCGGTGCGTCCGCGCAGGCCCCAGTTGTTCAGCGTCCTGATGAGGCGGCAGAACAGCATGGCATCCTCACGCGTTCACCACGGATCCGCCGTTCGGATGCAGCACCTGCCCGGTGAAGTAGCTGCTGTCGCGGGCGGAGGCGAGGAAGATGAAACTCGGTGCGACCTCGTCGGGCTCGCCGGCCCGCTCCATCGGCGCGGACGATCCGTGCCGGGCCGTCCGCTCGGCATCGAAGCTCGCCGGGATCAGCGGCGTCCAGATCGGCCCGGGCGCGACCGCGTTCACGCGGATGCCCTTGTCCACCAGCGCGGAGGCGAGGCTGCGGGTGAAGGCGACGATCGCGCCCTTGGTCGCGGCGTAGTCGATCAGCTCGGGGCTGCCGCGATAGGCGGTGACGGAGGTGCAGTTCACGATCGCCCCGCCCTCGCCCATGTGCTTCAGGCACGCCTTGGTCAGCCAAATCATGCCGAGGATGTTGGTGCGGAAGGTCGCCTCGACCTGTGCCTCGGGGATTTCCGAGAAGTCGCTGCACTCGTGCTGCTCGGCGGCGTTGTTCACCAGGATGTCGATCCCACCGCCGAGGAACTCCGCCGCTTCCTTCGCCACGCGGCGGCAGAAGGCGGCATCGCCGATGTCGCCCGCGATGCGTAGGCAGCGGCGGCCGGCCTGTTCCACCAGCGCCGCCGCCTCGGCGGCGTCCTCGTCCTCGTCGAGATAGACGATCACCACGTCCGCGCCTTCCTTGGCGAAGCCGATCGAGACCGCGCGGCCAATGCCGGAATCGCCGCCGCTGACGATCGCGCCCTTCCCCGCCAGGCGGCCGCTGCCGACATAGTCCTCCATGGATGAGCGTGGTCGCGGCACCATCTGCGTCTCCGTCCCCGGCTGATGGGACTGGAACTGCGGCGGGCGCTGGCGGTCGTCGGCCATCAGCCGGACGCACGGCGCTTGCGCGTCGCCGCCGCCTTCTTCGCCGAGGCCGAACGCGCGGAAGCCGGCCGCGCCGCGGCGGCTGCCCCGCCCTTGCGGCCGCCCTTCTTCGCCGCCGCGTTCGTATCCTTCTTGCCGCGGCCGGAGCCGGACTTGTTGCCGCCGCCGGTGTCCTTGTTCACCGTGGCCCAGGCGCGGCGCTCGGCTTCCTCCTCGCCAACGCCACGCTTGCGGTAGCCTTCCTCGATGTGCTCGGCCTTGCGCTTCTGCTTGTCCGTGTAGGCCGACTTGTCTCCGCGCGGCATGATCGTCCTCCCGCCCTGCGAATGAACGCAGAACACGCGAGGCGAAACAGGGTTCCGTCAGGCTTCTTCAGGCGCGCAGCCGAAGCGCAGCAGGTTGCCGTGCGGATCGTGGATGTAGAACTCCTTCATCCGCCACGGCCGTACCTCGAAGGGCGACAGCTTCGTCACGCCCCGGGCGCGGTACTCCTCGTACAGCGCCGGCACCTGCCCGCCGCGGATGTAGCAGGACGTGTTCTCCGGATGGATGCGATCCGGCGCGAGCCAGAAGTGCAGCTCCATCTCGTCCCGCCGGACGATCAGATACCCGTCATCCTCGTAGGTGACGGCGAAGCCGAGTTCGTCCGCGTAGAAGCGGCTGCTGGCCGCGATGTCGAGCGAGGCGAGGACCGGAATGCAGCGGGCCGGATCGTTCATGGGCTGGTTCTGACCCCGCTCTCCAGCAACGCGCGCACCCGCAGCGCGGAGGCAAGCGGGCGACCGGGGCCGCGCTGCGCATCCACTCCTGCCACGAGCTTGGCGAGGGTCGTGCCCGAGGCCGCGGCCAGCCGGCCCAGCGCATCCCAGAACTCCGGCTCCAGCGCCACCGAGGTGCGGTGCCCGGCGAGGGTGAAGGAACGCTTGACCAGCATCTCAGCCGCCACCCGGCAGCGTGGCACCCGCGACAACCATCTCGGCCGGCACTACCCAGCGGTCGAAATCCTCCGGGCTGACGTAGCCGAGCTTCGCGGCGGCTTCCTTCAGCGTGATGTTCTCGGCCAGCGCCGTCTTGCCGATCTTCACCGCCTTGTCGTAGCCGATGCGCGGGTTCAGCACCGTCACCAGCATCAGCGATTTCGCCAGGTTCTCGGCGATGCGCTCGCGGTTGGGTTCCAGCTTGGCGACCATGTTCTCCGCGAAGCTGCGGGCGGCATCGCCCAGCAGCCGCGCCGATTGCAGCACGTTGTGGATGATCACGGGCTTGAACACGTTCAGCTCCAGATGCCCCTGCGCACCGCCCACCGTCACCGCGACGTGGTTGCCCATCACCTGCGCGCAGACCATCGTCAACGCCTCGCTCTGCGTCGGGTTGGTCTTGCCCGGCATGATCGAGGAGGACAGCCCGTCGGCCGGGATGACCAGCTCCGCGAAGCCCGCGCGCGGGCCGGAGCCGAGCAGGCGGATGTCGTTGGCGATCTTGTTCAGCGACACGGCGAGCGTGTTCATCGCCCCCGACAACGCGACGAACCCGTCATGCGCGCCCATCCCCTCGAACTTGTTCGGCGCGGGGGTGAAGGCGATGCCGGTGAGCGCGTCGAGCCGCTCGCAGAACACGCGGTCGAACTCTGCATGGCGGTTCAGCCCGGTGCCGACGGCCGTGCCGCCCTGCGGCAGCGGCAGCAGGTCATCGCGCGCGCGGGCGATGCGCGTGATGCCGTGGCGCACCTGCAGCGCCCAGACGGCGAATTCCTGACCGAGCGTCACCGGCACCGCATCCATCAGATGCGTCCGGCCGACCTTCACGATGCCATCCCATTCCTTCGCCCGCGCCTCCAGCGCCTCGGCCAGAGGCACCAGCGCGGCGCACAGCGCATCGGCCGCCTCGACCGCGGCGACGTGCATCACGGTCGGGAAGGTGTCGTTGGAGGACTGGCCGCGGTTGACGTGATCGTTGGGATGCACGGGGGAACGCACGCCGCGGGGCTTGCCGAACATCTCGTTGGCGCGG
>JBBCJT010000127.1:0-10478 GCA_037190665.1 Rhodovastum atsumiense
GCCGGAGCAGGAACCGCCGCCGGCCTGGGCGGCACTGGCCGAGGATGCCGCCAACGGGCGCGTCATCGCCGCGGCCGCGACCGGATCGCAGGGCCGCTGGTGCTTCGCCGTCGCGATCGGCCCGGCGGAACCGTCCGGCACAGCCCGGCGGCCAGCGGTCCTGCTGCTCGAGGTCGCATCCGCGCTGCCGATGGACCTCGTGCTCACGCGGGAGCGCATGGCCTTCCTCGGCGCGCTCGCGGAGGCGGGCGTGGCCGAGGCAGCGATGCAGTCGCGCATGCCGCATGCGCTGGCCGCACTCGTCGCGGACACCTTCGCCAAGGCGCCCGAACTGCCGCAGGGGCTGCACGAGGCGGCCTCCGTCCTCGCCAACGCCGGGCTGGCCGGTGCGGAGCGTGTCGCGATCGTCCTGCCCCGCACACGCGCGGTGGCGCTGTCCGATCAGCCGAAGACGGAACGCGGGGCGGATCTTCCCCGCCGGCTGGTCTCGCTCGCGCATGAGGCGATCGACCGCGGCGCGGCGCGGCTTGCCGTGCCCGGCGAAGCGCCCACGCCGGCGGAACGCGCCCTTGCCGACGCCTTCGGCCCGCGTCCGCTGCTCATCGCGCCTTCGGCTAAGGGCGACGCGGTGGTGATCGCGTTCTTCCCGCCGGGCGCGACGCTGCCGCCACAGGCCGCGGACCGGCTGGTGCCCGCCGCATCCCTTCTCGGCATGGTCGCGGGTGCGCGGCGGCGGCGACCCGTCGCACCACGGCGATGGATGGTGTTCGCGGCCGTGGCCGCCCTGCTTGGCCTGCTCGCCGTGCTGCCGCGCGCGGCGACGGTCGAAGCGCCGGTGGTCCTGCGGCCGGAGCACGTGCAGGTGGTCACCGCGCCGTTCGACGGGATCCTCGAAGCGTCATCCGTGCAGCCGGGCGATACGGTGGCGCTAGGGACCACGCCGCTGGCCCGGCTCGCGACGCGGGAGGTAGAACTCGAACTGGCGTCGGCGCGTGCGCGTGCGGCGAATGACGTGCGGGACGCGGCCGTCGCGCGCGCGGCGGGGCAGCCGGCGCAGGAGCAGATCTCCCTTCTGTCCGCGCGGCGTGGCGAGGCGCAGGTCGCGCTGCTGGAACACAGGCTGCATCTTGCCGATGTGCGCGCGCCCGCCGACGGCGTCATCATCAGCGGCGACCTGCGCCGCAGCCTCGGCCAGCCGCTGACGCGCGGGCAGGTGCTGTTCGAGATCGCGCTGGCGGGACCGCTGCGCGCGGAGATCCTTGTGCTGGACGAGGACAGCACGGCCATCCGCGAAGGCCAGCCGATCCGCTTCGCGACGGCGTCGGAACCCGGGCGGGTGCGGACGGCGGTGGTGGAACGGCTGCGGCCGATGTCCGAGGTCGTTCAGGGCCGCAACGTCTTCCGGGTGATCGCGAAGCTGACCGGAGAGGATACGGATGGCCTGCGGCCCGGCATGGAAGGCTGGGCGCGGGTCGAGGTCGGCAGCACGACATGGCTCATGAGCCTGCTGCGCGATCCGATCCGGTGGGTAAGACGGCAGTTGTGGATCTAGACCCGCAGTAGCGACATCCGGAGATGTCGCCGGAGCAGGCTCGCCGCCCTCAGTCGGTCAACGCGACGCAGGCGAAGCCGACCCGCGCCTCCGTCGGCACGCCGAACAGCGCCGTATGACGCGCCGGCAAACCACCGGGGAAGTGCTTCACGTACTCCGCGTTGCAGGCGGCATAGTCGGCGCGGTCGCTGATCAGCATCGTGACCTGCACGACGCGGTCGAGGCTGCTGCCGGCCTCGGCCAGCAACTCGCTGATGCACGCCAGCGCGTTGCGCACCTCCTCCGCCGGCGTCGCACCACGATGCACGCCGCGCGCCGGATCGTGCGGCGCCGAATGGCCGGAGACCCACACCATGCCGCGCGCCTTCACCACGCGGCTGAACGGCCGCGTCTCACCGGCAGCGGGCTCGCCATAGAACTGCATCGACATCTCCACGGACTGCGACGTCGCTATCCCGCACGTCGCGAGGGAGTGTCGCAACCGGTCCCGCGCGATGAGGGCGGGGCTGCGCGCCCCGCCCGCCGGGTTCAGAACTTGCCCTGGTAGATCTCGACGATCCTGCCGAGCATCTCCAGCGCCTGATCCTTCGGCCGCTGGAACGTGTTGCGCCCGATGATCGAGCCGTTGCCGCCGCCGTCGCGGATCGCGCGGCACTCGGCATAGATGCCGTCGAGATCCTTCGCCTCGCCGCCCGAGAACACGACCAGCCGCTTGCCGGCGAAGCAGGCCTGCACGACGTGTTCCACACGCCTGGACAGCGTCGCGATGTCGATGTTCTGCTTCTCGTAGGTGGGCTTCGCGGCGGCGAGCGAGACCGCCTCCGTCGGCGGCTTCACCTTGATGATGTGCGCGCCGAGAAGTGCGGCCATGTGCGCGGCATAGGCGCAGATATCCACCGCCGTCTCGCCCGCCTTGTCGAGGTTCGGGCCGCGCGGATACGACCACATCACCACGGCGAGACCGGCGGCCTTCGCCTCCTCGGCCAGTTCGCGGATCTCCTCCATCAGTTCGAAGGCGTATTCGCTGCCCGGATAGATGGTGAAGCCGATCGCCGAGCAGCCCAGCCGCAGCGCATCGGCGACCGATGCCGTGACCGCCTGGTCCTTCTCGGTGGCGAGGCTGTTCGACGAGTTCATCTTCAGGATGGTCGGGATCGCACCGGCATAGCTCGACGCACCGGCCTCGATCATGCCCAGCGGCGCGGCATAGGCGGACAGTCCCGCTTCGATCGCGAGCTGGAAGTGATAGTGCGGATCATAGGCCGCGGGGTTCGGCGCGAAGCTGCGCGCGGGTCCGTGTTCGAAGCCCTGGTCCACCGGCAGGATGACGAGCTTGCCGGTGCCGCCCAGCTTTCCTTCCATCAGGATGCGGGCGAGGTTCGCCCTGGTGCCCGGATTGTCGCTCTCGTACCAGTCCAGGATCTTCCGGACCCGCTGGGTGATGCGCATGCGTACTCCCTCGTCGCACTGGTCGTCTCGGTCGGCGGCGACCCGTCAGGCCGTCCGCACCGCCCTGTCATCGGGGGCGGGCGGGGGCATGCCCAGCCATTGCGGCAGTCTTCGGGCAGCACCGCGCACCGAAAGATCGAGCGCGGGAGGACGCGCGGACCACAGCGTCGCACCCGTCTCCGCCGCGATGGCGGCGACCTGCCGGAACGCATCCTCCCGCGCGGCGAGGATCACGATCCCGCAGCCAACCGACAGCGCCTCCAGCGCGCGGCCGGGCGCATCCGCGCAATCGAGCGCATCCATCGTCACCGCATCCGGCCGTGCCTGCCGCGCGGCGGTGACGAGTGCCCGCCACCAGCCGCATCCGGCATAGAGACCCGCGCCCGGAGCGGACAGCAGCAGCACCGGACGGGCGTGCGAAAGCGCGGCCAGCGCATCGCCAAGCCCATGCACCACCACGGCCGGCGGGACTGTCATGCTTGACCCTCAAGCGCGGCTGGGGCTTTGGTGCAAGTGCCACGCAACAATCGGGAATCGCATGGCCGAAAACGATGAGGTGGCGGTCGCGCTGGCGCGGCTGGAAGCGGCACTGGCGCGGATCGCAGCGGCAGCGGAACGGCCGCGCCCGCCGGCCGAGCCTGCGCCGGAGACGGCGGAGATCGCCGCACGCCTGGATGAGATCATCGCCGAAGTGCGCACCGCACTCGCCGGTGCGCCCGCGAAGGAGCCGGCCTGATGGCGCAGGTGGATGTCCGGATCAACGGCTACTCCTACTCGCTCGGCTGCGCCGACGGGGAGGAGGACCATCTGCGCGCCATGGCCGCGAAGGTGGAAGCCACGGTGGGCATGGTGAAGGCCGCGGGCGGCGCGATCGGCGAGGCGCGCACGCTGATCATGGCCGCCCTGCTGCTCGCCGACCGCGTGACCGACCTGGAGGCCGGCGCGCCCGTGATGGCGGCACCGCCGCCCGCGCCCGCACCCGCGCTCGACCCGGAACTGGTCGAGCGGCTGGTGCATGCCGCCGAGCAGGCGGAGCGCATTGCGGCAGCGCTGGAGGCTGCCTAACTTCACCGGGCGGAGCTGCCGGGTGCGTCAGGAAGTTCATCCCCGGGGCCGTATTTACTCCCTTGGGAGCTGGCTCTGTCGTGGCCGTGGTCACGTTACCCGGTGCCCACCTGCTGTGAAGCAGGCCCAGGGAGGATGACATGCCAACGGCCATGGCGGCTCCGCACCCCATCTATTGCGACACGCTTCTCCGCGAGCTGAAGACAGAGCTGCGGCAGGCGGCGTTCGCCCGCCGCGCGGGGCTCGATCCGGCGCTGGGGACGCGGGTGGCGGGCCATGTGCTGGAACGGGCCGCCCCGCCGGCCGGCGCGGTCTGCGCGCTGTTCTGGCCGCTGCCGGACGAGCTCGACACGCGGCCGCTGATCCAGGCGCTGCACGGCCGCGGGCACGCGATCGCGCTGCCGGAGACGCCGGTGCGCGGCCGGCCCCTCACTTTCCGCCGCTGGCAGCCGGGCGCGGCCCTGATCGCTGGCCGGTTCGGCACGCATCACCCCGACGGCGAGACGCTGGTGCCGGACTGGCTCGCCGTGCCGCTGCTCGCCTTCGATGCGGCGGGGCGACGGCTGGGCTACGGCGCCGGCTACTACGACCGCACGCTCGCCGCGCTGCCACGGGCGCGCGCCATCGGCCTGGCCTTCGCGGCGCAGGAGGTGAGCGAAGTGCCGACAGGGCCGGACGACGTGCCGCTATCGACCATCGTCACGGAAAACGGGATCGTGCGGCCGGCTGGTTGATATCCCGGGGCCCACTCTCGCTTGCGAAATCGGAAGGTGGACGAGAAGGCAGGACCTGTCGCGCAAAGTCCCCTCTCCCGCCCGGCGGGAGAGGGAGGGGCCCGCGCTTGCGCGGGAGGGTGAGGGTCCCTGTGCCAAGGCGAGACGTCGCCGTGGTGCTGGCGGGACCACCCTCACCCCGGCCCTCTCCCGCACGCGGGAGAGGGAGAATCAGCCGCCTCATCCCCGCTCACAGGGACGAGGGGTGCTGTCTTATCGACCTGTGATCGATGCCGCCCGGGTGGTGACCTGTCTCGCGCGCCGCCGGTGGCGCGGATGGGTCAGGAACTGCCCCAGGCGCGGGCCAGCCCCGTCGAGGGAATGCGCACCCGCCCCGCCTCGCCGAACCAGCGCGCGAGCCGCCCGGCCTCGGGGCGGGATGGCACGAACGGCATCGTCGCGATGCGCCCGGGCGGGGCGCCCAGCGCGGTCGCGGCCGATACCACGGCGGAGACGGTGGGCGCCGCACCGGCGGCGATCACCACCGTGTCGCGCAGGTCGTGGCGGTCTGCCGCCAGCGCGGCCTGTATCGTCGTGCGCCGGTAGCTGCCCGGCAGGCCGCCGTCGCGCACGCAGACATTCAGCGCGAAACGCGGACAGCGTTCGGCGAGCCAGCGCAGCAGCCGCTCGTCATACAGGTCGGAGGCCGTGCGGGCGCCGACATAGAGCGTCACCCGCCGCTCGGCATTGGCGCCGAGCGCCGCGAGCACCGCTCCACCCACGGTGGACAGGCCCGCCCCGTCGGCGGCGGCCAGCACGGGGCCGTCGCCATCGAGCGGGAATGGCGTTCCGATCGGCCCCCAGACGATGGCGCGATCGCCCACGCGGAGCCGCTCCGCCGCATGCGCGCCCATGCCCGCCGGCCGGTGCTGGATGTGCAGCTCCAGCAGCGGGTCGTTGGGCAGGCTGGCGATGGCGTAGGGCCGGGGGGTCAGCCCTCCCGCGGACAGCAGGATGTGCTGGCCGGGGCGGAACTCCAGCGTGCCGGTGTCGAGCGCGAGGCAGACCCGGCGCACATCGCGGCTGACATGGCCGAGTGCCATGACGACCGCGCCATGGGCCGGCGCGCCGCTGTCGAGGCCGGGATGGCCATATCTCTCCATCCCGGCATCATGACGCCCCCGCGCAAGGGCGGGGGGTTCAAGCGCATGCTTTCCCCGTGACTTACCGGTTACTCGGCCGCCTGCGCGTAGTCCGAGATCGGCGGGCAGGTGCACATCAGGTTGCGATCGCCATAGACATTATCGACCCGCTTCACCGGCGGCCAATACTTCGCCGCCCGCACGTAAGGCAGCGGGAATGCGGCCTGTTCGCGGGAATACGAGTGCTGCCAGGAAGCCGACAGCAGCTCGGCCGCCGTGTGCGGGGCGTTCTTGAGCGGGTTGTCCGCCTTGTCGGCGCGGCCTTCGGCGATGGCGGCGATCTCCTCGCGGATGGCGATCATCGCATCACAGAAACGATCCAGCTCCGCCTTCGGTTCGCTCTCCGTCGGCTCGATCATCAGCGTGCCGGCGACCGGGAAGGACATGGTCGGGGCGTGGAAGCCGTAATCCTGGAGCCGCTTGGCGATGTCCTCCACCTCGATGCCGGTATCGGCCTTGAAGCCGCGGCAATCGACGATGCACTCGTGCGCCACCATGTCGTTCGCGCCGGTGTAGAGAACGGGGTAGTGGTCTTTCAGCCGTGCCGCGATGTAGTTGGCGTTCAGGATCGCGACCTCGGTGGCCTTCTTCAGCCCGGCCGGCCCCATCATCCGCACATAGGCATACGAGATCGGCAGGATCAGCGCCGATCCGAAGGGCGCGGCGGAGACCGGGCCGAAGCCCGTGGCCGGGCCGGCATCGGCGCGCAGCGGGTGGTTCGGCAGATAGGGCGCCAGATGCGCGGCCACGCCGATCGGCCCCACGCCGGGCCCGCCGCCGCCATGCGGGATGCAGAAGGTCTTGTGCAGGTTCAGGTGGCACACGTCCGCACCGATCTCGCCGGGGCTGGTCAGCCCCACCTGCGCGTTCATGTTGGCGCCGTCCATGTACACCTGCCCGCCATGGGCATGGACGATCTCGCAGATCTCGCGGATGCCCTCCTCGAACACGCCATGCGTGGACGGGTAGGTGATCATCAGCGCGGCGAGGTTCCCGGCGTGCTTCTCCGCCTTCTCCTTCAGGTCCGCGATATCGACGTTGCCGTCGCGGTCGCAGCCGACCACGGCGACGGACATCCCCGCCATCGCGGCCGAGGCCGGATTGGTGCCGTGCGCGGAGGACGGGATGAGGCAGACGTTGCGATGCCCCTGCCCGCGCGCGGCATGGAAGGCGCGGATCGCGAGCAGGCCCGCATACTCGCCCTGGCTGCCCGCATTCGGCTGCAGGCTGACCGCGGCGAAGCCCGTGATCCTGGCGAGCCAGGTCTCCAGCCGCCGGATCACGGTGATGAAGCCCTCGGTCTGCTCCACGGGCGCGAAGGGATGCAGCTCCGCGAAGCCCGGCAGGGTGATGGGGATCATCTCCGCCGTGGCGTTCAGCTTCATCGTGCAGGAGCCGAGCGGGATCATGCTGCGATCCAGCGCGATGTCCTTGTCCGACAGCCGGCGCAGGTAGCGCAGCATCTCATGCTCGGACGGCGTGGAGCCGAACACCTTCTCCTCCAGGATCGGGCCCTGCCGCTCCAGCGCGGCGGGGATGCCGCCGACCGTGTCCTCCGCCTCGGCGCCGACGATGCGCGCGAGCGTGGCAAGCTCCTCGCGCGACACGGTCTCGTCGAAGGAAACGGCGACGCCGCCGTGATCCAGCCGGCGCAGGTTGAAGCCCGCCTTCAGCGCCTCGGCGATGATCGCCTCGCCGCGCTCGCCGGCCTCGATCGTCACCGTGTCGAAGAAGTTCTCGTGACGCAGCGTGAAGCCGGCGCGGCGCGCGGCACCCGCCAGAAGCTGAGCCTGCAGCGCGACACGCTGCGCGATGCGGCGCAGCCCGTCGGGCCCGTGCCACACCGCGTACATGCTGGCGATCACGGCCAGCAGCACCTGCGCGGTGCAGATGTTGGACGTCGCCTTCTCGCGGCGGATGTGCTGCTCGCGCGTCTGCAGCGCGAGGCGCATCGCCGGATTGCCGGCCGCATCGCGGGAGACGCCGACCAGCCGGCCGGGCATCGACCGGCGATAGGCATCGCGCGTCGCCATGTAGCCCGCATGCGGACCGCCGAAGCCCATCGGCACGCCGAAGCGCTGGGCTGACCCGACGACAACGTCCGCGCCCATCTCGCCCGGCGGCGTCATCAGCACCAGCGCCAGCGGATCGGCGGCGACGATGGCGAGCGCCCCAGCCTCGTGCGCGGCGTCGATCTCGGCGCGCAGGTCGCGCACCTCGCCGGTGGTGCCGGGGTATTGCAGCAGCACGGCGAAGGGCTTCGCCGCGGCGATGGCGGCGGCTTCGCCGGGGGCGAAGCTGACCAGCTTCAGGCCCAGCGGCGCGGCGCGCGTCTCCACCACCGCGCGGGTCTGCGGGTGCAGGTCCGATGCGATGGCGATCGTGTCCGACTTCGCCTTGGCGACCGCGCGGGCGAGCGCGACCGCCTCGGCCGCCGCCGTCGCCTCGTCGAGCATCGACGCGTTGGCGATCTCCATGCCGGTCAGCGACACGATCATGGTCTGGAAGTTCAGCAGCGCCTCCAGCCGGCCCTGCGAGATCTCCGCCTGGTACGGCGTGTAGGCCGTGTACCAGGCCGGGTTCTCGAGCAGGTTGCGGCGGATGACCGGCGGGGTGTGGGTGCCGTGATAGCCGAGGCCGATCAGCGACCGCGCCCGGCGGTTGCGCTGCGCGAGGCCGCGCAGCTCCTCGATCACCGCAAGCTCGTCGATCGCCTCGGGCAGGTCGAGCGGCGCGGCGGCGCGGATGCCGGCGGGCACGGTGCGGCCCACCAATTCATCGAGCGAGGAACAGCCGAGCACGCCCAGCATCTCGGCGATGTCGCCCTCGACCGGCGCGACGTGACGGCCGATGAATGAACCCGGCGCCTCGAGCGCCGCGAGACGGTCGAGGGCGTTCATCACAGGCTCTCCACCAGCGCGGTGTAGGCGATCTCGTCCATCAGCGCGTCCACCTCGCCGACGGCGGCGGGCTCCATGCGGAAGAACCAGGCCTCGCCCTGCGGGTCGCGGTTGACCAGCGCCGGATCGTCCACGATCGCGCCGTTCACCTCGACGATCCTGCCCGCGATCGGCGCGTAGATGTCCGACGCCGCCTTCACGCTCTCGACCACCGCGATGGAGTCGCCGACGGCGACCTCGCGGCCGATCTCCGGCAGCTCGACGAAGACGATGTCGCCGAGCGAGCTCTGCGCGTATTCGGTGATGCCGACCGTGACGACATCGCCGTCCCGCTCGACCCATTCGTGGTCCTTGGTGAAGCGTTTTTCGGCCATGGCGTTTTCCCTCAGCGGACGTAGCGGTGCGGAACGAAAGGCATCGGAGCGACGCGCGCGGGCAAGGGCTTGCCGCGCACGATGAGCGAGAGCTGGGTGCCGTCGGCGGCATGGTCGCGGGCGACGTAGCCCATCGCCACCGGCGCGCCGACCGTGGGGCCGAACCCGCCGGAGGTCACGGTGCCGATCACCGCGCCGTCGGGGCCGGCGATCTCCGTGCCCGCGCGGGCCGGGGCGCGGCCGTCCGGGCGCAGGCCCACGCGCAGCCGCTTCGCCCCGTTCTCCATCTGGTCGCGCACGACATCGGCGCCGGGGAAGTCCCAGGCGGTGCGGCGGCGCTTGCCGATGGTCCACATCAGCCCGGCCTCGACCGGCGTCGTGGTGGTGTCGATGTCGTTGCCGTACAGGCACAGCCCGGCTTCCAGCCGCAGGCTGTCGCGCGCGCCGAGGCCCGCGGGCGTCACGCCGTGCTTCTCGGTCAGCGCGCGTGCGAACTGCTCGGCCTTCGCCGCCGGCACGCTGATCTCGTAGCCGTCCTCGCCGGTGTAGCCGGAGCGGGAGACGAGGCAGGGCGTGCCCTCGATCACCAGTTCGCTGAAGCCCATGAACGGCATCGTCGCCGCATCGGGGGCGAATGTCGCCAGGATGGCGGCGGCCTGCGGGCCCTGCAGCGCGAGCAGCGCGCGGTCCTCATGGCGTTCCAGCGTCACGCCCGCCGGCAGGTTCGCGGCGATGTGCGCGAAGTCCTGGTCCTTGCAGGCGGCGTTGACGACCAGGAACAGCCGGTCGCCCATGTTCGCGACCATCAGGTCGTCCATGATGCCGCCGGCGGCGTTGGTCAGCAGCGTGTAGCGCTGCCGGCCCGGCTTCAGCCCGGCGATGTCGCCCGGCACCAGCCGTTCCAGCGCGGCGGCCGCGCCCTCGCCGGACAGGCTGCCCTGGCCCATGTGGGAGACGTCGAACAGCGCGGCGCCGGTGCGGCAGGCGGTGTGCTCGGCCATGATGCCCTCGTACTGGACGGGCATCTCGTAGCCGGCGAACGGCACCATGCGGGCGCCGAGGCTGCGGTGCAGCGCATCGAGCGGGACGGTCTTGAGCGGTCCGGCGGTTTCGGCCAAGCGCGCGACTCCCAGAGCGGCGGGCGCGCGGAATTGCGCGCCTGCGAGCCCCCTCTGTCGCTTGACCTGAGAGATTCGGCGAGCCGTGCGGGACCGCCTTACTCC
>JBBCJT010000128.1:0-15754 GCA_037190665.1 Rhodovastum atsumiense
CACCCCACCCCCACAACAATCGTTGTGGGGGTGGGGTGAGACGACCGACCTGCTGTAAGCCTTCCTGAAGGAATCGTGGGTCCAGGGGGCCGTGCCCCCTGGTGGGGTGAAGGGGCAAAGCCCTTCCGGGGCTCGGGGCAGCGCCCCGCTGGACGTCTCCCCGCCCCCTCGCTTGACTGTCCGCCGCAACGGACGGGACACGGACATGGATTTCGCGCGGGCGGCGGGGCAGGCGGCGAGTATCGCCCAATCCTGGACCGAGGAGGGCGGGCCCGGCGGCGCGTTGATCCTGTTCGACCGCGACGGCATCCGCAGCGAGCACGCGGGCGGGTTCGCCGATCTGGAACAGCAGGTGGCCTATGCGCCCGACACGCTGAACCGCTGGGCGTCGATCACCAAGCACATCTTCTGCGCCACGCTGTTCCGGGACGGGCGCATTCCGTTCGGCGACACGCTGGGCGCGCACGTCTCCGGCCTGTCGCCCGCGCTCGCGGCGGTGACGGTGGATGATGCGCTGGGCATGTCCGGCGGCGTGCCGGACCTGATGGAGACGGCCTGGCTGCTCGGCGTGCCGCCCACCGCGGGCACCACGATCGAGGGGCTGCGCGCCTTCGCCCGCCGGCTCGCCGCGCTCAACGCCGCTCCCGGCACCGAGGTCTCCTACACCAACACCGGCTACCTGCTGGCCGAGACGGCGCTGGAGGCGAAGGGCACGGGCTTCGCGGATGCGCTCAAGACCCAGTTCACCGGCCCGCTCGGCCTCGCCATGCACTACCCGACGGATTACGGCGTGGTCGTGCCCGGCCTCGCGCACGGCTACTGGAAGGCGGACGACGGCTGGCGGCGCGGCATGTACGGCATGCGCTTCTCCGCCTCCGGCGGCATCGCCGGCTCGGGGCGCACGCTGGCCGGATGGCTGCGCGCGCTGCTGCGCGGCGAAGGCCCGACGCAAGGCGTGCTCGACTGGCTGTCGGTGCCGCGCGCGCTGGCTTCGGGTGCCGCCACCGACTACGCGCGCGGGCTCGCCGTGCACAATGTCGGCGGCACGCGGATGCTGGGGCATGGCGGCTCGCTGCCCGGCTACAAGGACCATTTCCTGCTTCACCAGCCGAGCGGCGCGGGCCTCGTCGTGGTCTGCAACCGCGAGGACGTGGACCCCTATCTGGTGGCGCTGCGGGTGATGCTGGCAGGGCTGGGCGAAGGGCTGCCCGCCTGGGCGGACGACATCCTGCCGGCCGGGCTGTTCGCGGCGGATGACGGCTCGCCCTTCTGGATCGAGAACGAGGGGCCGCGCACCACCTTCCTCGGCGCGCAGCAGCCGATGTTCCGCGCCCCCGACGGCGGGGCGATGACGCTGTCGCCCTACATGGCGATGGCGCTGAAACCGGACGGCGGCGGAATCGCCGGCCATGTCGGCCACGTCCGCCGCCGCTTCGTCCGCGTCGAGAAGGGGCAGGAGGCATCGGCCTCCTGGGCCGGGCGCTACGTGCTGCCGGCGATGGGCGCGGCGCTGGAAGTGACGGTGGAGAACGGCACGGCGACGCTGCACCAGGGCGTCGGCTCGCTGGCCGCGTCCTATCCGCTGGAGCCGATCGGCGCGGGCCGCGCGCTGTTCCGCCGCGCCGACGCGCAATGGGCGCAACGCCCGTGCCTGCACTTCACCGCGGACGGGCTGCGCATGGTCGCCAACCGCTCCCGCATCCTGACCTTCACCCGCGCCTGACGGAACGCATCATGCTCATCCGCCTGCTTGTCCTTCTCGGCCTCTCCGTCGCCCCCGCGCTCGCGCAGCAGAAGGTGCTGCGCGTGGTGCCGTCGGCGGACCTGCGCGTGCTCGACCCGCAGTACTCCGTGGTCATCACGCGCATCCACGCGATGATGATCTACGACACGCTGTTCTCCTGGGACAGCAAGCAGCAGCCGCAGCCGCAGATGGTCGAAAGCCACACGCGCAGCGACGACGGGCTGCTGTGGCGCTTCACGCTGCGGCCCGGCCTGCGCTTCCACGACGGGCAGGCGGTGACCACCGCCGACGTCGTCGCCAGCCTGCGGCGCTGGATGGCCCGCGACATCGTCGGCACCAAGCTCGCCAGCTACATCGCGGCGATGGAGGCGGACGACCCCCGCACCTTCACGATCCGCCTGTCGCGGCCGGCGCCGTTCATCCTGTTCGCGCTCGGTTCCGCGATCGGCCGCGTGCCGTTCATCCTGCGCGCATCGGACGCCGCGACGGATGCCGGCACGCCGATCACGACAACGGTCGGCTCCGGTCCGTTCCGTTTCAACCGTGACCAGTGGCTGTCCGGCCAGCGCGTCGTCTACGACCGCAACACCGACTACACGCCCCGCAGCGAACCGCCGGACGGGCTTGCCGGCGGGCACGTGGTGAAGGTGGATCGCGTCGAGTGGCACGTGATGCCCGACCCGAGCACGGCCTCCGCCGCGCTGCAGGCGGGCGAGGTGGATTTGTGGGAGCAGGCGGCCGCCGATCTGCTGCCGATCCTGGAGCGTAACCGCAACGTGGTGGTCGATCGCGCGGCTCCGCTGCCCAACCAGGGCCTGCTGCGCCCGAACGGCTTGCTGCCGCCGTTCAACGATCCCCGCGCGCGCCTCGCGCTGGCCTACCTCGTGGACCAGCGCGATGCGCTCGCCGCCGGCGTGGGCGACGAGAAGTGGTGGCGGGCGTGCGACAGCTACTACATCTGCGGCGGCCCGCTGGGCACCACGGCGGGCACCGACGGCTACGCCCGGCCCGACCGCGAGCGGGCGCGGCAGCTTCTGGCCGAGTCCGGCTACAAGGGCGAGAAGATCGTCTTCATCACCACGAACGAGATCCCGTGGATGGGCCGCATGGCCGAGGTCGTGGCGGATGGCCTGCGCAGCATCGGCGCCAACGTGGACCTGCAGTATTCGGACTGGGGCACCGTCGTGACCCGCCTGCCGAACCAGGGACCCACGGACAGGGGCGGATGGAACCTGTTCGTCACCGGGTCGTCGGGCACTACGATGGCGCATCCGCTGACCAACCTCGCCACCGACATGTCCTGCCAGAAGACCAATTTCTCCGGCTGGGTGTGCGACGAGGAGGTGGAGCGGCTGCGGCAGACCTTCCTCGATGCCCCGGATGCCGGCCGCCAGGCGGCGCTGGAGGCGCTGCACCGCCGGCTGGCCGAGGTGCAGCCCTACCGGATCCTGGGGCAGTGGGACATTCCCTACGCCCGGCGCACCAACGTCACGGGCGTGCTGCCGGCGGCCGTGATGGTCTACTGGAACGTCGACAAGCAGTAGCCGCCGAAGACCGATCTTGTTCCGCAGCCGCGGCGGTGCTGCACTCCGCGGCGGCGGAACGATGGGGGCCGGTCCGATGAAACGCATTGCATTGCTGCTGCTGGCGCTCGCCGCGCCGGCGGTCGCGCAGCAGAAGGTGCTGCGCGTGGTGCCGCACGCCGATCTGCGCACGCTCGATCCGGTCGCGGTGTCGGTGGTCATCACCCGGATCCACGGGCTGATGATCTACGAAAGCCTGTTCGCCTGGGACAGCAAGCTGCAGTCCCACCCGCAGATGGTGGAGAGCTACTCCCAGAGCCCCGACGGGCTGCTGTGGCGCTTCACGCTGCGGCCCAACCTGCGTTTCCACGACGGCCAGCCGGTGACGACCGCGGACGTGGTCGCGAGCCTGCGGCGGTGGATGCAGCGCGACGTGGTGGGCTCGAAGCTCGCCACCTACGTCGTCTCCTTCGATGCGGAGGACGCGCGCACGCTGGTCTTCAAGCTGTCGCGCCCCGCGCCCTTCATCCTGTATGCGCTGGGTTCGGCGGTCGGGCAGATCCCGATCATCATGCGCGCCGCCGATGCCGCGACCGATGCCGGCACGCCGGTCAGCACCACGGTTGGCTCCGGCCCGTTCCGTTTCAACCGTGACCAGTGGCTGTCCGGCCAGCGCGTCGTCTACGATCGCAACACCGATTACGCGCCGCGCAGCGAACCGGCGGACGGGCTCGCCGGCGGCCGCGTGGTGAAGGTGGACCGCGTCGAATGGCGCATCATCCCCGACGCCAGCACGGCCGCGGCCGCGCTGCAGGCGGGCGAGGTGGATATCTGGGAGCAGGCGGCGGCCGACCTGATCCCGGTGCTCCAGCGCAACAGCAACATCGTCGTGGACCGGCTCTCGCCCCTGCAGAACCAGGGCATGCTGCGGCCGAACAGCCTGTTCCCGCCCTTCAACGACCCGCGCGCGCGTCGTGCGCTGGCGCTGATGGTCGAGCAGGCCGACACGATGGCGGCGGGCTTCGGCGACGAGAAATGGTGGCGTCGCTGCGGCAGCTTCTTCGTCTGCGGCGGCCCGCTCGGCACCGAGGTCGGCTTCGACGCGTTCGCCAGGCCGAACATCGCCGAGGCGCGGCGGCTGCTCGCCGAGGCCGGCTATCGCGGCGAGAAGGTCGTGTTCATGACCACCAACGAGATCGCCTGGATCGGGCGCATGGCCGAGGTGGTGGCCGCGAAGATGCGCGAGGCGGGCATGAACGTGGACATGCAGTACAACGACTGGGGCACGATGATCACGCGCCAGCCGCAGAAGACCCCGCCCGAGCAGGGCGGATGGAACATCTTCGTCACCGGCGCGTCGGGTGCGACGATGATGCATCCGCTGACGAATATCGGCACCAACATGACCTGCGCCGGCACCCAGTTCGCCGGCTGGCCCTGCGACGAGGAAGTGGAGAAGCTGCGCCAGGCGGCGATCGACGCGCCGGAACCGGAGCGCATGGCCGCGGTCGAGGCGCTGCACCGGCGGCTGATGGAACTGCAGCCCTACACGCTGCTGGGCCAGTGGGACCCGCCGTATGCGCGGCGGGCGGCGGTGACCGGCGTGCTGCCCTCGCCGGTGATCGTCTACTGGAACATCGACAAGCCGTAGCGCGTGACCGACGGAAGCGTGAATCGCGCGATCTGGCGAAGGGCTGGGGCATGGTCCGTCCGCGCGAGCGGACGGGCCGTGGCCTAGCGCGCGCATGTCCTCCACCGCGCCGTCCGGGTTGAAGGGCTGGCTCGGCTTCGGGCTGGACGACATCACGCTGGCGCTGGTGATGATCGCGCTGCTCGCGCTCGCCCTGTCGCTGCTGCGCGGATGGTGGCGGGCGACGGTGGAGATACAGCCGCTGTCCGTGCCACCCGACCTCGCCGCGACCGGCATGACGGCGGAAGTGGCGGCGCGCCGGCTGGCCGACGCGCTGGGGCGGCGATGGGCGGAGGCCTACGACGACTACGTGACCAATCGCGCGCCGGAACCGGTGATGCAGTGGGCGGAGCCGGATTTCGAGATCCCGGGTGTGAAGATCTCGCTGCGCTCCCTCACGCTCTACCTGCGGCGCATCATCGGGCTGCGGCCCACCACCGTGTCCGGCGACCTGATCGGCAAGGGCAGCGTGCGCGCGGTGCTGCGTGTCAGCGGCCATGGCGTGGTCGCGGAGCTGCGGCAGCGCCGCTCGGAACAGGCGGACGCGGTGCTCGACCGCGCCTCGCACGCCGTCTTCGCCGCTGTCGCGCCGGTGCCCGCGCTGGCGCATGCGGTGGAGGCGGCGACGCGCGCACGGCTGGCGGGCGAGACGGTGGACGGCGCGGCGCTTGAGGCCCGCTGCCACGAATTCGCCGCCCGCCCCGCCACGCCGCCGGACGCGGCGATCGAGGCCCATGCCTATGCCGCCATCGCCCGGCTGCGGCTGCTGGGCGACGGGGCTGGGGCGCTGCGGAACCTCCGCGCGCTGGCCGCCGCCGAACCGGACGCACCGTCGCCGGTGGGGCAGCAACTGGTCGCGATGCTGAGCCTGCTGTGGCGGTCCGGCCCGCGCGGCCGGTGGGTGGCGCAGCGCATCGCCGGCGTGGCCGATCGCCTTTCGCCGGCCGCGCGGCGGGCCCGCGCGCTCGCCACGCTGCACAACGCGATGGGCGTGATCCGCTACGACACGATCGACCACGCGGCGGCGGAGAAATGCTTCCGCGCCGCGCTCGCGCGCTACCCCTTCGCGGCGCATTTCCACAGCAACCTCGCCGGCTCCCTGATGCAGCTCGGCCGGGCGCCGGCGGGGGAGGCGGCCGCGCTGGCGGCGGTCGCCACCGATCCCGACCGCTGCGTCGGCTGGTGGTGGCTGACCGAGGCGCGGATGGCGCTGGGCAAGGCCGACGCGGCGGCGGTGGCGGCGGAGAAGGCGAGCCGTCTGGCCACCGATCCCGGGGACATGACCTCGCCCGCCCGGCTCGCGCAGTGGCGCGGCGACTGGGTCGAGGCGGAGCGGCTCGCGCGCGACCTGACCACGCGCCACCCGCGCCACCAGATCGGCTACGTCACGCTCGGCCACATGTACGTGGCCCGCGCGCTGGCCGAGCCGGCGATGGCGGCGGCGCACCGGGAGCAGGCCGCGCGCGAGTACCGCCGCGCGCTGGTGATCGCGCCCGACGATGCGGGCATCCATCTCGCGCTGGGGGCGGTGCTGCTGGCCCTCGACCGCCCGGCGGAGGCGGCCGCCGCCTTCACCGAATGCCTCCGCCGCGCGCCGGACGCGAAGGAGGCGCAGGACGGGCTCGCGGCGGCGCAGCAGCAGATCGCGGCGGCGAACGCCGCGCGGCTGACGGCGGCGGCGGCTTCGGTGCAGGCACCGCCGGCCGCTCCGGCGCCCGCCCGCCCTGACCCTATCCCCGATGGCGAGGAGGCTTCTTCCCCCTCTCATGCTGGCGGGTGAGGGCCTGCGTCACGGCAGGACGCATGTTCCTACGCCGCCGGCCGCAGCGGTTCGGTTCCCTCGCTCAGGATGTCCAGATAGGCCCGATAGGCGAAGATGCGCCCCCGCTGCCGCCCGGTGACTTCGGCCACCACATTCAGGCGTTGCAGTTCCGCGAGCGCGGCATTCACGGTGGGCGCGCTCAGCCGCGTGCGCGTGACGAGCGTGGATGCCGAGACGAACGGCGTCTGCTGGAGGATCTCATGCACGCGCAGGGCCGATCCCGCACGCGCACCCGCGGCGGCGATTCGTTCGCGATCCTCGCGAAGAAGGTCCGCGATGCGCCGGGCAGCCGCGAAGGCGCCGTTCGCGGTCTCCGTGACGCCGTCGAGGAAGAACGCCAGCCACGCCTCCCACGCGCCTTGCAGGCGGACCTCCTGCAGCAGTCGGTAGTACTCGTCCCGATGCATCTTCAGGTACAGGCTGAGATAGAGCAGCGGGCTGCGCATCACGCCCCGCATGCAGAGATACAGCGTCACCAGCAGCCGCCCGATGCGCCCGTTGCCGTCCAGGAATGGATGGATGGTTTCGAACTGCACGTGGATCAGCCCGGCCTTGATCAGTACGGGCAGCCGCGAATCCGTCTCGTGGAAGAACGATTCCAGCGCGTGCAGACAGGCTTCGAGTTCCGTCACGGGCGGAGGAACGAACAGTGCGTTGCCGGGCCGGGTGCCGCCGATCCAGTTCTGGGAGCGGCGGAACTCGCCCGGCGACTTGGTGCCGCCGCGTCCGCCCTCCATCAGCCGCGCATGCATCTCGCGGATCAGGCGCAGCGAGAGCGGGAACTCATCCAGCCGCTCCAGCCCGTACATCATGGCATCGACGTAGTTGGACACCTCGCGGATATCGTCGATGGGCTGGCCTGACTTCGCTTCCGCCTCGAAGCGCAGTAGGTCGGTCAGGGTCGATTGCGTTCCCTCGATCTGCGAGGACAGGACCGCTTCCTTGCGGACATACATGTAGAGAAACAGCTCCTGCTGCGGCAGGAGCATGGTGACGCCATCGAGCCGGCCGAGCGCGCGTTCAGCCCCGCTGAGTCGGTCGAGCAGGCGCAGCAGATCGACCGGCGGATCGGGCGGCAGGGGGGGCGGGACGAAGGCGCGGACTGTTTCGCCCGCAGCCGAGGTCTCGACGAAGCGGCCCAACCGGCGGTGAGGTGGCGTGGCCATGCCATAGACTGTCATGGAGTCTTATTTAAGGAAATGGCTTATTTCTTTAATAAGAGATCGGCTTAGGTAAGCGGCTTTAATCAGCGTCCGCCCGCTGCCGCAGCCTCGCTCAGGCCTGCTTCAGCTCCATCAGATCGCGCGGGCTTTCCGTCCGCGGTGGATGCGATCCTGAATGCAGACCCCATCCTCCTCGCCGGGGATACCATGGACAGGGTGCATGAACGGCGGTATCGGCGTGGTGATCGCTGACTGAAATACTCGATCGTCGTGGAGTGCCTGAAACAGATTCCAGCCGTGCCGTTTGATGTTCGAGTTTTATTAAACTTTGCGGGTTCAAGACATGCAGAAATTAGCGGCGCCACTGGCGGCAGATCAAGATTCTATCAATAGAATTCTGCAATATGATGCTAACAAGAAGAGTGCAGGCGTCGCCTATCTTCTGTGGTTCTTTTTTGGATGTTTCGGCGGCCATCGTTTCTACGTCGGCAAAACGCTCTCGGCTGTCATCATGCTGCTGCTAGCCATTGCATCGGCGATTACAATCTGGATCTTCATCGGCTTTATCGGCCTCGGCATACTGGGCGTATGGGCACTTGTTGACGCCTTCCTGATCCCCGGCTGGATCCGAAATCACAACACGCAGTTGATCCGATAGCTCCGCTGAAGGAGCAGGCCTCTTGTAAGTCTCAGGCCTGCTTCAGCTCGATCAGGTTGCGGCGGATCTTGCGGCCGCGGTGGATGCGGTCCTCAATGTAGCCGGCATCGCCCCAGCGCACCGCGCGCGCCATCGCCTGCGTGTCCTCGGTGAAGCGCGCCAGCATCTCCAGCAGCGCCTCGCGGTTGTTGAGGAACACGTCCCGCCACATCGTCGGGTCCGAGGCCGCGATGCGGGTGAAGTCGCGGAAGCCGGTGGCGGCGAATTTCAGCACCTGCTGGCGGCTCTCCTCGGCGAGGTCGTCCGCCGTGCCGCAGATCGCGAAGGCGATCAGGTGCGGCAGGTGGGAGACGATGGCGAGCACGCGGTCGTGGTGGCCGGGTTCCATCACCTCGACCATGGATCCGCAGCGCCGCCACAGCTCGGCGACCTTCTCCACCGCGTCCGCATCCGTGCCCGGCGGCGGGGTCAGCAGGCACCAGCGGCCCTCGAACAGCGTCGGGAAGCCGGCATCGGGGCCGGAATACTCGGTGCCGGCGAGCGGATGGGCCGGCACGAAATGCACATGCGGCGGCACGTGCGGGCCCACATCGCGGATCACCGACTGCTTGGTGCTGCCGACATCGGTGAGCACCGCTTCCTCGGCCAGATGCGGGGCGATCGTCTCCGCGATGTCGGCATAGGCGCCGACCGGGGCGCAAAGCATCACGCAATCAGCGCCCGCCACCGCGCGCGCAAGGTCCGGCTCCACCACGTCCGCGATGCCCAGCTCGCGCACCCGCGCGAGCGTCGCCTCGCTGCGCGCATGTGCCACCACCGTGGCGGCGAGGCTTCCTACCTGTTGCGCGCGCCGGGCGACGGAGGACCCGATCAGCCCGATGCCGATCAGCGCCAGCCGCTGGAAGACCGGGTCAGCCACGGGCGGCGAACGCGGTCAGCGCCTCGATCACCAGATCGCATTCCTCGGTCGTGCCGATGGAGATGCGCAGGCAGTTCGGCAGCGCGTAAGCCTTCATCGCGCGCACGATCAGCCCGCGCGACTTGAGGAACGCATCGGCGGCCTCCGCGCCCCCGGGACTGCCGAAATCGGCGAGGATGAAGTTGCCCTCGCTCGGCCAGACCTTGATGCCGGCCTTCGTCAGCGCCTCGGTCACCCGCGCGCGTTCGGCGGTGTTGTGGGCGCGGCAGCGCTCCACCCAGCCGCGCTCCTCCAGCGCCGCCACCGCGGCCGCCTGCGCGATCAGGTTCACGTTGAACACGCCACGGATGCGGTTGAGCACGTCGATCACCTCCGCCGGGCCATAGGCCCAGCCGATGCGCAGCCCGCCCAGGCCGAAGATCTTGCTGAAGGTGCGCAGCATCACCGTGCCGCCGCCGGGCGCGTCCGCGAGCTTCGCGCCCGGGTCGTAGTCCGGGTTCTCGACATACTCGGCATAGGCGGCGTCGATGACGAGCAGCACGTGGTCCGGCAGCCCGGCGCGCAGCCGCCCGATCTCCGCCTGCGGCAGCAGCGCGCCGGTGGGGTTGTTCGGGTTGGCGATGAAGACCAGCTTCGTGGCCGGCGAGACGGCGGCGAGGATGCCGTCCACATCCGCCATCAGGTTGCGCTCCGCCACCTTGATGACGCGGCAGCCGGCGTATTTGCCGCTGATCTCGTACATCAGGAAGCCGTGGGCGGACATGATCAGCTCCGTCCCCGCGCCGCCATAGGCGAGGCAGAGATGGGTGATCAGCTCGTCCGAGCCGGTGCCGCAGACGATGCGCGCCGGATCGAGCCCGTAGCGGCGGCCGAGCGCGGCCCGCAGCGCCGCCGACCCGCCATCGGGGTAGCGGTGGCCGTCGGCGGCCGCGCGCGCCATCGCCTCGACCGCGGCCGGCGGCGGGCCGAACGGCCCCTCGTTGGAGCTGAGCTTGATGATGCGGTTGATGCCGGACAGCTTCGACTCGCCGGCGACGTAGGGCTCGATATCCAGGATCGTGGGGCGTGGGGCCGGCGGCATCTCAGTCTCCGCGTGCGGATCGGCAACGGTGCGGGCCACCCCCGCGCCGCGGGCGGCCACCGCCCTTCCGCGCGGCGGCCGGGGTAGCCGAACGCGCCCCCCCTGCCAACCCGCGCCGCGCCGGTATAAGGGAGCGGCGATGACCGCCGTCGCCGACATGGCCCCCCTGCCGGAAGTGGACCACCAGCGCGCCGTTTTCGACGACGGGCTGGTGCTGGATTGCGGCGTGCGCCTCGCGCCGCTGGAAATCGCCTGGCGCGCCTACGGCACCCTGAACGCGGAGCGCAGCAACGCCGTCCTGGTCTGCCATGCGCTGACGGCGGATCAGTACCTGGCCGAACGCCAGCCTGTGACCGGCAAGCCGGGCTGGTGGGAGAACGTGGTCGGCCCCGGCAAGCCGATCGACACTGACCGCTTCTTCGTGATCTGCAGCAACGTGCTCGGCGGCTGCATGGGCTCCACCGGGCCGCGCAGCATCAACCCGGCCACCGGCCGCGCCTGGGGGACCGAGTTCCCGCCGGTGACCATCCGCGACATGGTCCGCGCCCAGAAGCGGCTGGTCGAGCAGCTCGGCATCAACAAGCTGTTCGCGGTGATCGGCGGGTCGATGGGCGGGATGCAGACGCTGGAATGGGCGGCCACCTACCCGGACACGGTCTTCGCCGCCGTGCCGATCGCCACCGCCGCCTACCACTCCGCGCAGAACATCGCCTTCAACGAGGTCGGGCGGCAGTCGATCTTCGCCGATCCCGACTGGATGAGCGGACACTATTTCGAGCACGGCCGCATCCCGGCCCGCGGCCTCGCGGTCGCGCGGATGTGTGCGCACATCACCTACCTGAGCGAGGAGGCGCTGGCCCGGAAGTTCGGCCGGCGGCTGCGGTCGGGGCAGTCGCTCTCCCTGTTCGACGACCTGTTCGAGGTGGAGAGCTACCTGCAGCATCAGGGCAGCACCTTCGTCCGCCGCTTCGATGCGAATTCCTACCTGACCATCACGCGGGCGATGGATTTCTTCGACATCGCCTCCGAGCACGGCTCGCTGGCCGATGCGTTCCGCGGCACGCGCACGCGCTTCCTGCTGGTGTCCTTCAGCTCCGACTGGCTGTTCCCGACCTCCCAGTCGCGCGCGGTGGTGCGCGCGCTGAACGCGGCCGCCGCCAACGTGAGCTTCGTGGAGATCGAGAGCGACAAGGGCCACGACGCCTTCCTGCTCGACGAGCCGGATTTCCACCGCACGCTCGCCGGCTTCATCGCCGGCTGCGCCGAGCACGCGGGGCTGTGATGGACGCCTCCGCCCGTTTCGTCGCCAAGAACCTGCGGCTCGAGCTCAAGCTGATCGCGGACATGGTCACGCCCGGGTCGCGCGTGCTGGACATCGGCTGCGGCGACGGCGCGCTGATCGAGCACCTGTTCCACACCCGCAACTGCGATGCGCGCGGCATCGAGATCGACATGGCGCAGGTGACGCGCGCGGTCGCGCACGGCCTGCCGGTGATGCAGGGCGACGCGGACGGCGACCTGCGCCATTACCCCGACGGCGCGTTCGACTTCGTGATCCTGTCGCGCACGCTGCAGGCGGTGGCGCGCCCGCGGGAGGTGCTGCGGCAGATGCTGCGCATCGGCGGCCGCGCCGTCGTGTCCTTCCCCAATTTCGGTCATTGGCAGGTGCGCACCAGCCTGATGCTGCGCGGACGGATGCCGATGACCGCGACGTGGGACAAGCCCTGGCACGAGACGCCGAACATCCACCCCTGCACCATCCGCGACTTCTTCGACCTGTGTGCGCTGGACGGCTACGTGGTGGAGGACTGGCTCGCCGCCGACGAGCAGGGCCAGCGCGCGCCCTGGCGGCGCTATCCGCAACTTGCGAACCTGTTCGGCGAGCAGGCGTTGTTCAAGCTGCGCCGGGCGGGCTGAATCGCGCGATCGTGCGCGGCTGCCGGCCTGTCCGGCACGCGCACACCCCCTTCGCCGCGCGCTCCCTCTGCCCACGTTAGAAACCGCGAGCGCCGCCCTGCCGTTGTCGTGCTGGCCCGGCAGCGAAGGCCCCGCGCGCGCGGGCTCGCGGAGGAGGCAACGTGGACATCGGTCTCGGCGGCAGGCGCGTTCTCGTCACCGGCGGCAGTTCCGGGCTCGGCGCCGCGATGGTCAGGGCCTTCGCGGCCGAGGGCGCGCGCGTCGCGATCAACTATCGCAGCAATCCGGAGGCGGCCGACGCGCTTGTCGCGGAGTGCGTCGCCGCGGGCGCCGAGGCGGTGGCGCTGATGGCCGATGTCGGCGACCCGGACGCGGTCGCGGCGATGTTCGCCCGGCTCGACCGGCTCTGGGGCGGGCTCGACGTGCTGGTCAACAACGCCGGGATCGACGGACGCGCGGCCCTCGGCTGGGAAGCCGATGTCGATGCATGGGGAAAGGTCATCGACGTCAACCTGAAGGGCGCCTTCCTGTGCGCGCGCCAGGCTCTGCGCCGGATGGTGCCGCAGGGATCGGGCGTGATCCTCAACACGTCGAGCGTGCATGAGGTGATCGCCTGGACCGGCTACAGCGCCTACGCCGCCAGCAAGGCCGGGCTGTCGATGATGTCCCGCTCGCTCGCGCAGGAAGCCGCGCCGCATGGCGTGCGCGTGCTGTGCATCGCCCCCGGCGCCATCCGCACGCCGATCAACCGGCAGGTCTGGCAGGACCCGGAAAGCTACCGGGACCTGCTGGGCAAGATCCCGCTCGGCCGCATCGGCGAGCCGGAGGACGTGGCGCGCATGGCGCTGGTGCTCGCCTCCGACATCGCCGGCTACGTGACGGGCACCACGGTCTTCGTGGATGGCGGAATGACGGATTATCCGTCCTTCGCGCATGGCGGCTGACGCGGCGATGACGTGCCGGATCGAGGATTATGCGCTGATCGGCAACATGCTGTCCGCGGCCCTCGTCGGGCGGGACGGTTCGGTGGACTGGCTCTGCCTGCCGCGCTTCGACTCGCCCGCCTGCTTCGCCGCCCTGCTCGGCAGCGCGGAGAACGGCCGCTGGAAGATCGCGCCCGCCGACCCGGCCGCCCGCATCAGCCGGCGCTACCTGACGGACTCGGCCGTGCTCGAGACGCGCTTCGAGACCGCGACCGGCACCGTCACGCTGACGGATTTCATGCCGGCGCATGACGAGGCGCGCCATGTCGACCTGATCCGCATCGTCACCGGCGTGTCGGGCAGCGTCGATATGGAGATGGAGCTTGTGCTGCGCTTCGAGATGGGCCGGTCCGTGCCCTGGGTGCAGCGCAGGGATTACGGACTGAGCGCCATCGCGGGGCCGAACGCGGTGGAGCTGCATGCAAACCTGCCCCTCGAAGGGCATGACATGAAGACGCACGCGCGCTTCACCGTCCGCGAGGGGGACAGCGTGCCGCTTACTCTCTCGTGGCACGCATCGAACCGGCAGCCGCATTTCGTGTCCGACCGCCGCGAGACGCTCGAACGCACGACGATCTGGTGGCAGGAATGGGTCAAGCGCGGCAGCTTCGCCGACATGCCGGAGGCGTGGCGCGAGCCGGTGGTCCGCTCGCTGATCACGCTGAAGATGCTGATCTACGCGCCGACCGGCGGCATCGTCGCAGCCCCCACCACCTCGCTGCCCGAGGCGATCGGCGGCACGCGCAAC
Source organism: Rhodovastum atsumiense (assembly GCA_037190665.1). GTDB lineage: Bacteria > Pseudomonadota > Alphaproteobacteria > Acetobacterales > Acetobacteraceae > JBBCJT01. Next base: position 14,249 of record JBBCJT010000128.1, read on the forward strand.
TGGGACTATCGCTACTGCTGGCTCCGCGATTCCGCGCTCACGCTCTACGCGCTGCTCAATGCCGGCTACCGGCAGGAAGCGGAGTGCTGGCGGCAGTGGCTGCTGCGCGCGGTCGCCGGTGCGCCGGAGCAGTTGCAGATCATGTACGGCATCGCGGGCGAGCGCTGGCTGCCGGAGTTCGACGTGCCATGGCTCGCCGGTTTCGCCGGCAGCCTGCCGGTCCGCATCGGCAATGCCGCGGCCGGGCAGATGCAGCTCGATGTGTATGGCGAGCTGCTCGACACGCTCCATGCCGCGCGCGACGCCGAGCTGCAGCCGCAGGACGAGGCATGGCGACTGCAGAAGGTCCTGCTCTCCCATCTCGAGACGGTGTGGCAGACACCCGACCGCGGCATCTGGGAGGTGCGCGGACCGCCCCGCGCCTTCACGCATTCGCGGATGATGGCGTGGGTCGCGTTCGACCGCGCGGTCACCGCTGTCGAGCGCGCCGGCCTCGAAGGCCCGGTCGAGCGGTGGCGGCGGATCCGTCAGGACATCCACGACGAGATCTGCGCCCGCGGCTTCGATGCCGGCAAGAACAGCTTCGTGCAGTACTATGGCGGCACGGCGCTGGATGCGAGCCTGCTGCTGATGCCCCAGCTCGGCTTCCTGCCGCCCGGCGACCCGCGCGTCGCGGGGACCATCGCGGCGGTGGAGCGGGAGCTGATGCCGGGCGGCCTCGTGCAGCGTTATACGCCCGCCGGGACCGATGACGGGATCGGCGGCTGCGAGGGCGCCTTCCTCGCGTGCAGCTTCTGGCTCGCCGATGCGTATGTGCTGACGGGGCGGCTGGACGACGCGCGGGCGCTGTTCGACCGGCTGCTCGGGCTTCGCAACGACCTGGGGCTGCTGGCCGAGGAGTACGACACCGGGGCCGGCCGCCTGCTCGGCAATTTTCCGCAGGCGTTCTCGCATATCGGTCTGATCAACACCGCGCATAACCTCGTCACGGCGCAGGGACCGGCCCGGCAGCGCGCGGGCCGGGTCGCGCCAAGGAAACCGCAGCGCGTGGGCGATGGGGCGAAGGCTGGCGCGGGCTGATCGGACGATGCGCCGGGGCGTGGGGGCGACAGGTGATGCCGGCGAACCTTGCTGACGCCCGATGTCCCCCGAACGCGAGGAACCTCCTTCGCCTGCCTCGGGAGCTTTGCGAAACGGTTACGCTCCTTTCTCCCTCTCCCGCTTGCGGGAGAGGGCCGGGGTGAGGGGTGCGTGCGCTGGCGCGGCGGCGAGGTTCAGCCTCCGCCCAGACCCCCTCACCCTCCCGCGCGAGCGCGGGCCCCTCCCTCTCCCGCCGGGCGGGAGAGGGAATTCTGCGCGGCGCTCAGTGTCTTCATCCTCGCGCCCGCCTCCCGCGCAGCCGTCCGCACAGGTCCCGCGCGCGGGGGCCTGCCCGGTCAGCCGAAAGGCGGGCCGGCATGAGACCGCCGACGATGTGGATCCTATGCGCGCGCGAGCGGTCTCCGC
>JBBCJT010000129.1:0-10756 GCA_037190665.1 Rhodovastum atsumiense
AGCTTGCAGCGGTCGTTCCGGCGGTTCGGGCCTGTGGCGAGCCTGTTGCTGCTCGCGCCCTTCCTGCTGCTGACCCTGCTGGTTTTCATCCTGCCGCTGGGCGTGCTGCTGCGCGAAAGCCTGTTCGTGCCGGAATTCGGCCTCGCCCATTACGCCCGCGTCTTCGACCAGCCCGTCTACCTGCGCGTGATGGGGCGAACGCTGCGCATCGCCGCCATCGTCACCGCCGCGACGCTGCTGCTCGCCTATCCGCTGGCGATGGTCATGGCGCGTGCCCGCGGCTGGGTGCTCGGCGTGCTGGTGCTGTGCGTGATGCTGCCGCTCTGGACCTCGGTGCTCGTGCGCACCTACGCCTGGGTGGTGCTGATGCAGCGCAACGGCCTGATCAACCAGATGCTGGTCGCAACCGGCCTCGCCGATCAGCCGCAGCGGCTGCTCTACACCGAAGGCGCGGTGATCCTCGCGATGGTCCACGTGCTGCTGCCCTTCATGGTGCTGCCGCTGTGGTCCACGCTGCGCGCGGTACCACCGGACTACGCGCGCGCCGCCGCGATGCTGGGGGCGGGGCCGTGGCGCGTCTTCGCGCGGGTGACGTGGCCGCTGTCGCTGCCCGGCGTGGCGAGCGGTTGCCTGATGGTGTTCCTGCTCGCGCTCGGCTTCTTAGTCACGCCCTCGCTGGTGGGCGGGCCGCAGCAGATGATGATCTCCACCCTGATCGGCCAGCAGGTGCGGGAGCTGCTGAACTGGCCCTTCGCCGGCGCGCTGGTCGGCTGCCTGCTGGTCTTCACGCTGGCGCTGGTGGCCGCGTTCAGCCGGTTCCTGCGGCTCGACCGTTTCGTGGCCGCGCGATGAGCAACCGCGCCACCCTGCACGCCGTCGCCGCCGCGGTCTGCGTGTTCCTGATGCTGCCGACGCTGATCGTCATCCCGATGTCGGTCTCGACGGAACGCTACCTGCAATTCCCGCCGCAGGGCTTCTCGCTGCAATGGTACGCGGCCTACTTCTCCGATCGCGACTGGATCGAGGCCACGGTGTTCAGCGTGAAGGCCGGGGTGCTCGCGGCGCTCGGCGCCACGGTCATCGGCACGATGGCGGCGCTCGCGCTGGTGCGCGGCACCGTGCCGTTCAAGCGCGCGGTGGAGCTGCTGGTGGTCGGGCCCATGATCATCCCGCACATCGCGCTCGCGGTGGCGCTGTTCTTCGTCTACGACCGGCTGAAGCTGAACGGCACGCTGCTGGGCTTCGCCGCCGCGCATACCGTGCTGGCGCTGCCGTTCGCGATCTTCTCCGTGCTCGCGGCGCTGTACCGCTTCGATCCGAATCAGGAGATGGCGTCGGCCGCCTGCGGGGCGGGGCGGCTGCGCACCTTCCGTTCCGTCGTGCTGCCGCAGATCGCGCCGGGCGTGCTGAGTGCGGCGCTGTTCGCCTTCATCATTTCATTCGACGAGGCGGTTGTGTCCTTCTTCATTTCCGACATCGACGGCAAGGCGCTGCCGCGCAAGATGTTCGAGGATATCGACTACGACATCTCCCCCGTGCTGGCCGCGGTCGCCACGCTGCTGACGCTGCTGTCGGTCGTGATCCTGCTGGTTGGCCAGCTTCTCGCGCGGCGGCGGGCATGATGGAACTCGCCCGCATCGAACGCGAAAGCCTCACCGGCCGCGTGACCGCGGAGCTGCGCGCCGCGCTTCTGGAAGGCCGCTTCCGCCCCGGCCAGCGGCTGAAGATCCGCGAGGTCGCCGCCTCCATGGGTGTCAGCGAGACGCCGGTGCGCGAGGCGGTGATGCAGCTCATCCGCGATGGCGGGCTGACCATGCGCACCGGCGGGGCGATCACGGTCGTCAGCCTCGACCTCGCCAGCTACATGGAGCTGCGCAAGATCCGGCTGGAACTGGAACCGCTCGCCGCCGTCGAGGGGATGCCGCACCAGACCGCGGAGAGCATCGCCGAACTGGCGCGCATCCACGAGGCGCTGATCGCCGCCGAGCAGGCGGAGGACTGGCGCGGCGCGATCGGGCTGAACTGGCGCTTCCACCACGGGCTGTACGCGCCATCCGGCATGCCGGTGCTGATGCAGATGCTGGAGAACCTGTTCCTGCGCATCGGCCCGCTGATGAACTTCGTCTACCCGCACGCCCTGCCGAGCTACGACGCCGAGCACCAGCACCTGAACGCGCTGGAGGCGTTGCGCCGGCAGGATGCGCGCGCGCTGCGCCAGGCGGTGCGGCAGGACATGATCGAAGGCGGCCGCGCGCTGGTGCGGCTGCTGAGCGAGATCGAGGCCGGACGTGTCGTGCCGCTGGAGCCCGGCACGGCCGCCTCGCAACCACGGCGAACACGCAAGGGGACAACCGCATGATGCAGCGCAGACACATTCTCGCCGGCGGCGTGGCGCTTGCCGCTCTGCCCGGCCTCGCCCGCGCACAGTCGCGCGAGGTGATCATCGCCACCACCGGCGGGCTGATGGAACGCAGCCTGCAGGAACATTTCTACCGCCGCTTCGAGCAGCAGACGGGCATCCGCGTCCGCTCCGTCCCGATCGAGCTGCCGGACCAGTGGGCCCGCGCGGTCGCGGGCGCGCGCAGCGGCTCCGTGCCCTTCGACATCGTCACCGCCACCCCGCCGGACATGGTGCAGCACCGCGACATCCTCGTCGCACTCGACTGCGACGGCATGGCGGATGTGAAGGCGAGCGGCCTGCCTGGCGCGTGCTTCCCGCACGGGCTGATGCGCACCGGCGGTGCCATGACGCTGGTATGGTCGAAGAAAGCCTTCCCGAACGGCCTGTCCTCCTGGGCGGATTTCTTCGACGTGGCGAAGAACCCCGGCCCGCGCGCGCTGCCCGATTCGGGCGACCGCGAATGGTGGGTGCCGGTGGCCGCCCTGCTCGCCGATGGCGTGGCCGTGGACAAGCTGTTCCCGCTCGACCTCGACCGCGCCTATCGCAAGCTCGATGCGCTCAAGCCGCAGGTCGCGGCATGGTGGAAGTCGGGCGACCAGATCATGCAGATCATGCGCGGCGGCGATGCGGTCGCGACCATGGCCTATTCCAGCCGCTCCGTTCCGCTCGCGCGGACCGGCGAGTTCGACTTCACCTGGAACCAGGCGATCCGCGACGTCGGCAACTGGGCGGTGCTGAAGAACGGGCCGAACACGGCGAACGCGATCACCTTCCTCAACTTCTTCGTCACCAACCCGCAGGAGCACGTGGCCTTCAGCGCCAAGGTGTCCTTCGACTCCAACAACAAGGATGCGGGCGGACTGGTGCCGGCCGAGGAGCGGCGCTTCCGCCCCTCCGCGCCGGAGAACTGGTCCAAGCTCGTGATCGCCGATTACGACTGGATCGCCGCCAACCGAGAGAAGATGCGCGAACGCTGGATCACCTGGCTGACCCGCTGATCGGTCCGTGCTCGTCAACGACCCCGCCACCGCGCATTACGTGATCGACCCCGCGCGGGTCGATCTGGCCGAGGAGTTCCGGCGCAACCCGAAGGGCCCGCACAGCGCGGAGCTGATGAAGGTGCTGCACCGGATGCGCTGGTCGGGGGAGGGCGGGCGCTTCGTGCTGATCACCCTCGATCCGGGGCGCCGCTGGATGCTGGGCAAGCTGCCCGGCATCCGCGGCGTGCCGGTCGAGAGCTTCGCCAACCGCATCTACACCGACATCACCGAGGCCGAGTGGGACGTGTTCCGCATCCGCTGGAAAGCGATCACCGGGCAGGAGCTGCCTGAGTGAACACGACCGAGGTGCTTGGCTATGCGTGGCCGCTGGTGGTCTCGGCCGGGGAGGAGATCGCCTTCCACCTCTCCAGCCCGACGCTGCGCGCGGCGGAGGCGCGGCTTATGCGCGTGCGCTGCGGCGATCCCGATCCGGCGGGACCGGGGCTGAAGCTCGATGATATGGGGAGTGCGGTGGACGGGCAGGTGGCGCTGCACCATCAGCCGATCCATCCCGGCTCCTTCGCATCCGTCGATGGCGTGCCCGCGTTGGGCAGCTTCTCCTTCGGCGTGTTTCTATGGCCGACAAGGCCCGGGCAGGACGCGCGGTCCATCGCCGCGATGGAAGGCTGGCGCTTCGGCCTCGGCGCCGATGGCGTGCTGGAACTCGCGGTCAGGAGTGCGACGCTGCGTGCGACGCGGCCGCTCATTGAACGCGAATGGGTTTTCGTCTGCGCCAGCTACGATGCCGCGACCGGCACGCTCGCGGTGGCGCAGCAGAGCCTCGATCCGCAGGGCGGCCGGGATCGCAGCGAGGCGGCGACGGGCAAGGCAGCGCCCGGCCTGACCTGCGCGGGTACGCTGACACTGGCGCGCGGCTTCGACGGCAAGCTGGACCGCCCCCGCCTGTACGCCGCCGCGCTCGACGCCGGCACGGCCCGCGCACTGTCGGAGGCGCTGGTGCCGCCTTCCGGCGATCCGCGCCTGATCGCGGCGTGGGATTTCAGCATCGACCAGCACGGCGATGTCGCGCGCGACCTGTCCGCGCAGCAGCTTCACGCGAAGCTGCACCAGATGCCCACGCGCGCGGTGACGGGTGCGAACTGGGACGGGCGCAGCCAGGCCTGGACCGAGGTGCCGTGGCAGTACGGCGCCATCCACTTCCACAGCGACGACATGGCCGATTGCGACTGGTCGCCGGACCTGACGCTGCGCATTCCGGACGACTGGCGCTCCGGCTTCTACGCCCTGCGTCTGTGCGCCCACACGGGCTCCGAGCCGGTGGAGAGCTTCGTCCCGTTCTTCCTGCGCGCGCGGCAGCCGAAGGCGAAGCTCGCCTTCGTCGCCGCGACCGCGACCTTCCTCGCCTACGCCAACAGCGCGCTGCGGCTGGATCAGGTTCATGCGGAATCGATGCTGGAAGGGCTGATCGTGCTGTCGCGGGACGATGTGTACCTGCAGGAGCACCGCGAGCTGGGCCTGTCCACCTACGACACGCACAGCGACGGCAGCGGCTGGTGCTGGTCCACGGCGAAGCGGCCGATCCTGAACATGCGGCCGCGCGGCAACACGTTCAACTACGTGAACGACACCCACATCCTCGACTGGCTGGAGCACGAGGGCTTCGACTACGACATCGTCACCGACGAGGACATCCACCGCGAGGGCGCGCGGCTGCTCGCGCCCTACGCCTGCGTCATCACTGGCTCGCATCCCGAGTATTTCTCGAAGCAGATGCTGGATGCGTTCGATGCCTACCAGCGCGCCGGCGGCCGGCATATGTATCTCGGCGGCAACGGGTTCTACTGGCGCATCGCCTTCCACCCGACCCTGCCCGCGACGATGGAAATCCGCCGTGGCATGGGCGGGCTGCGCACCTGGGAAGGCGAGGCGGGCGAGCACAACCTGATGTTCACCGGCGAACCCTCCGCCCTGTGGCGTCACAACGGCCGCCCGCCGCAGCGCCTCGTCGGCGTGGGGTTCGATGCGCAGGTGTTCGACCGCTCCGCCGCCTATCGCCGCCTGCCGGACAGTTTCGACCCGCGCGCCGCCTTCATCTTCGAGGGGATCGGCCCTGACGATCCGATCGGCGAGAAGGGGCTGCGCGGCGGTGGGGCGGCAGGGCTGGAGGTGGATCGCGCGGATGCCACGCTCGGTTCCTCGCCGAACCTGCTGCTGGTCGCCACCGCCGACCGGCTCGGCACCGGCGGGCTGCCCGCGCCGGAGGAGCTGCGCACGCTGCATCGCGGCTTCGGCGGCGAGGAGAACGCCCGCGTGCGCGCCGACATGATCTTCACGCCCACGGCGAATGGCGGCGCGGTCTTCGCCACCGGCTCCATCGCCTGGGCGTGCGCGCTGTCCTGCGACGGCTACACGAACTCCGCCGCGCGCGTCACCGGCAACGTGCTGCGGCGCTTCCTTGATCCTGCCCCCTTCGACGGCTTCGAGAGCTGACATGCCCGATTTCATGCCCATCGCCACCGACGTTCCCTGGCTGCGGCTGACCGCGACCGACGCCGACTGGGCGGCGGAGGACCCCGCCGACCTGCGCCGCTGGATGGAGCAGTTGCTGCTGATCCGCCGGTTCGAGGAGGCGATCCTGGAACTGCACGGCGAAGGTCTCGTGCACGGCCCGGCTCATGCCTCCATCGGGCAGGAAGCCGGTGCGGTGGGCGCGATGTCCGTGCTGTCCGCGCGCGACAAGATCAACGGCACGCACCGCGCGCACCATCAGATCCTCGCCAAGCTGGTGAACACCGCGCTCGCCGACGACTACGACCCGGCGCGCGATGCGTTTCCGGTCGATGGCGGCGTGCTGGCGCGTCGCGCGATGGCGGAGATCATGGGCCTGACGGACGGGTTCTGCGGCGGGCGAGGCGGGTCCATGCATATGCGCTGGGACGATGCCGGCATCGTCGGGTCGTCGGCCATCATCGGCGCCAACGTGCCGCATGCGGTGGGTTATGCGCTGGCGGACAAGGTGCTGGGCCGGCCGCATGTCTCGGTCGCCTTCTTCGGTGACGGCACGCTGATGGCGGGACCGGTGTACGAGGCGCTGAACCTCGCCGCGCTCTACACGCTGCCGACGATCTTCTTCCTCGAGAACAACTACTACGCCGTCTCGACGCATGTGAACGAGCAGACGCGGGAGACGAAGCTCTCCTCCCGCGGGCCGATGCTCGGCGTGCCGTCGGTGGTGTGCGACGGGATGGACGTGGTCGCGGTGCGGCAGGCCATGCGCTGGGCGGTGGAGACCATCGCCACGCGCGGCGGTCCGGTGCTGATCGAGGCCGAGTGCTACCGCTTCTTCCACCAGTCCGGCCCGCTGCTCGGCAGCCAGTTCGGCTATCGCGAGAAGGCGGAGGAGGAGGCGTGGCGCGCCCGCGATCCGCTTACGGTCATGCCGCGCAGGCTCGCCGAGATGGGCGTGCTGGACGAGGCCGGCTTCGCGGCGCTGGATGCGCGCACGCGCGACGTGGTGCGCGATGCCGCCGCGGCACTGACGGAACCGGACGGCAACGCGCGCCGCATCCGCCCCGCGCTGATCCCCGATGCGGCGACGGTGGACGAGGGCATCCGCAACGCCCCGCCCGCGGTCACGGAAGCGACGCTGCCGGCGCAGCCGCGCGATGCGAAGTTCATCGACATCGTCGCCGAGACGCTGCTGACGAACATGGAGCGCGACCCCTCCATCGTCGTGATCGGGGAGGACATCCACCGTCTGCGCGGCGGCGTGTCCGGCAGCACGAAGGGGGTGATGGAGCGCTTCCCGGAGCGCATCTTCGCCACGCCGATCTGCGAGAACGGCTTCGTCGGCATGGCGCTGGGGGCCGCACTGTGCGGGCTTCGGCCGGTGGTGGACATCATGTTCGGCGACTTCGCCGTGGTCGCGGCCGACCAGCTCTTCAACCAGGTCGCCAAGTTCAGCCACATGTTCGGTGGCGGCGTGCGCATCCCGATGCTGATCCGTGCGCGCTGCTCGCCGGTGGCCGGCTACGGCTCGCAGCATTCGGGCGATCCGTCCGGCCTGTTCGCGCTCTATCCCGCCTGGCGCATCGTCGTGCCGTCCACGCCGATGGACTATGCGGGCCTCGTCAACACCGCGCTGCGCGGCGACGATCCGGTGCTGGTGATCGAACATCAGGAGCTGTTCCAGACCACCGGCCCGGTGCCGCCCGGACCCGTGGACTGGACCATTCCCTTCGGCCGCGCCCGCATCGCCCGGCCCGGCAGCGCCTGCACCGTGCTGACCTATGGCGCGATGGTCGCGCGCTGCGTGGAAGCGGCCGACATCGCGGGGGTGGATGCGGAGGTGATCGACCTGCGCACGCTCGATGCGCTGGGGATGGACTGGGACACGGTGTCCGCCAGCATCCGCCGCACCAACCGCGCGCTGCTGGTGGAACAGGCCGCACGGCGCGGCGGTCATGGCGCGCGATGGGCGCAGGAGATCCAGTCGCGCCTGTTCGACTGGCTCGACCACGAGGTCGTCCGCGTCTCCGGCGGCGAGGCCGCGCCCGTCGTCTCGAAGCCGCTCAACATGGCAGCACTGGCGGACACCGCGAAGGTCGCCGCCGCGCTGCGCACGCTCTGCCCCGAAAGGATCGCCGCATGAACGCCCCCCACATCACGCGCGACGCAGCCCTCCGCGCCCGCGCCGCCCGCGTCATTCCCGGCGGGCTGTGGGGACATCTGTCCACCACGAAGACCTCGCCGCGCTATCCGCAGTTCTTCGCCTCCGGAAGGGGCGGGCGCATCACCGATGTGGACGGCCGCGAATACGTCGATCTGATGATGAGCTGGGGGCCGATCGTGCTTGGCCATCATCATCCGCGCGTGGACGCGGCCGTCGCGCGGCAGGCGGCCCTTGGCGACTGCCTCAACGGGCCCGGCCCGGTGCTGGTGGAACTGGCGGAGAAGCTGGTCGCGCGCGTGCCGCATGCCGACTGGGCGATGTTCCAGAAGAACGGCAGCGACGCGACCACCACCTGCGTGACCATCGCGCGCGCGCATACGCGGCGACGCAAGGTGCTGGTGGCGCGCGGGTCCTATCACGGTGCGGTGCCGTGGTGCTCGCCATCCGTGGTCGGCGTCACGGCGGAGGATCGCGCCCATATCGCGACCTTCGAGTACAACGATGCGGACAGCCTGCGGGCGGCCGCGGCGGCGGCGAAGGATGATCTTGCCGCGGTGATCGTCACCGGCTTCCGCCACGACAACGTCCGCGATCAGGAACTGCCGACGCGGGACTTCGCGCAGGCGGCGCGCGCGGTCTGCGACGCGGCGGGCGCGGCGCTGATCGTGGACGACGTGCGCGCGGGCTTCCGCCTGCATGCGGGCGGAAGCTGGGAGACGGTCGGCGTGCGACCGGACCTGTCCGCGTGGAGCAAGGCCATCGCCAACGGCCACGCGCTCGCCGCCGTCACCGGCAATGCGCGCATGCACGATGCGGCGGAGAGCATCTTCGTCACCGGCTCCTTCTGGTGCTCTTCCGTCGCGATGGCGGCCGGCCTCGCCACGCTGGAGGCGCGGGAGGAAGAGGACGCGATCGCGAGGATGGTCGCGCTCGGCACCCGCCTGCGCGAGGGGTTGGCCGAGGCCGCGCGCCGCCATGGCGTGGGCCTGCGCCAATCCGGCCCGGTGCAGATGCCGCTGTTCCTGTTCGACGACGATCCCGACTTCGCCAAGGGCACGCGCTTCTGCGAGACGGCTCTGGCGGCCGGCGCCTTCCTGCACCCGAAGCACAACATGTTCCTCTGCACCGCGCACACCGAGGCGGACATGGATCGCGTGATCGCCGCGGCGGATGCCGGGCTGCAGGCGGTGGCAGGGTAGGGGCCTCGCCGGCTGGGTGCGGTCAGGCGGCCGGCTGCTTCGGCACGAGGGCCGCGAGCGCATCGACCGCGAGGTTGAGGTCCGCTTCCGTATGGGCGGCGCTGACCTGAATGCGCAGGCGGGCCTCGCCTTTGGCGACCACGGGAAAGGCCATCGCGGGCGCGTAGATCCCGGCGTCGCGCAGGGCGGCGGATACGTCGCGGGCGCGGTCCTCATCGCCGATCATCAGCGCCGTGATCGCGCTGTCGCTCTCAGGATGCGGCAGATCGCGGGATCGCAGCCCGGCCCGCAGATGGGCGAGGTTTCCGCGCAGGCGCTCCAGGATGGCCGGCTCGCGCCTGCACAGATCGAGCGCGGTAAGCGCCGTCGCGGCATTCGCCGTCGTCATGCCCATGGTGAAGATCCAGCCACGGCACTGGCCCTGCAACCTTGCGATGACATCGCGCGAACCGGCGACGAAGCCGCCGCTGGCGCCGCCCATCGCCTTCGACAGCGAACCCGTCAGAACCAGTCCCGGCGCGCTGTTGGCCAGCCCGCACAACGGCGCCGTGCCCTGGCCTCGCGGTCCGACGACGCCCAGCGCATGGGCCTCGTCCACCATCAGCAGCGCATCGTGACGCTGCGCCAGCGCGTGGATTTCCCGCAAAGGCGCGGCACCGCCTTCCATGCTGAAGATGCCGTCCGTGACGATCAGCCGCCGCCGCGCGCCGGCGGCCCTGCGCAGCGCGGCTTCGAGCGCGCCGACATCGCGGTTCGCGTAGGGAATGACCTCGGCGCGGCTCAGCCGGCACCCGTCGATGATGCTGGCATGGTTCAGCCGGTCGGAGATGATCGCGTCGCCAGCCTCGGCCAGCGTCGTCAGCACGCCGGCATTGGCGGCACCGCCCGAGGCGAACAGCAGCACCGCCTCGACACCGAGGAAGGCGGCCAGCGTTGCGCACAGTTCCTCATGCAGCGGCGTGGTGGCGAAGACGGGATAGATGCCGGTTCCGGTGCCGTAGCGTTGCAGCGCCTCGGCCGTCGCTGCGAGCACCCGCGCATCGAGCGACAGCCCGAGATAGTCGTTGGAGCCCAGCATCACCGTCTCGACGCCATCGAGCACGACGCGCCCGCCGCGGCGCACGGTGATGGTCGCCCGGAGCGGAGCGGGACTCATGGGGCGGTCTGCGGCAGGGCGCGGGCGACAAGCTCCGTCCAGTACCGCAGGACGATCGGCACGATCCCGTCGTTGAACACGTAGCGGTCGCCATGGAGCCCCTCGCCGGGGCCGACCTCGCCCGCACCGATCCACGCATAGGACCCGCCAGCCGCCCGGATCATGTAGGCGAAGTCCTCGCACCCCAGGCTCGGGGTGAACTCCGTCAACACGTTCTCCCCGCCCACCGCGCCGGCAGCCGCCGCCGCTGCGATGGCGACCGCATCCGCGGTGTTGACCACGGGCGGATAGCCGCGCGCGTAGTCGAGATGCGCGGCGACGCCATGC
>JBBCJT010000130.1:0-10692 GCA_037190665.1 Rhodovastum atsumiense
GCGCGGTTCTCGATGCCGGAGGTGAAGGTCGGCATTCCGTCCGTGATCCATGCGGCGCTGATGCCGCGCCTGATCGGCATGGCGCGCGCCCGGTGGCTGATCATGACCGGCGCCACCATCGATGCGGCGAAGGCGCTGGACTGGGGTCTGATCGATATCCTGGCGGCGGAAGGCGAACTGGACGCCGCCGTGGCGGAGGCGCTCGAACCGATCCTGGCATGCGGCCCGGCCGTCATCGCGTCGCAGAAGGCTCTGCTGCGCGCGTGGGAGGATCAGCCGCTCGCGGAAGCGATGGAGGGCAGTGTCGCCGCGTTCGCCAAGGCCTTCGCCACGGGCGAGCCGCAGCGTTACATGCAGGCGTTCTTCGATGCGAAGGCGAGGAAAGGCGGGTAGGTCAGCTTTCCAGTTCGCTGTCCCAGTACAGGTAGTCGCGCCAGGACTGGTGCAGGTAGTTGGGCGGGAAGGTGCGGCCCCTGTCCTGCAGTTCCCACGATGTGGGCTGGCGCGGCGCCTGCAGCGGGAACATCCGGCATTCGCGCGGCAGGCGGCTGCCCTTGATCAGGTTGCAGTGGCTGCAGGCGGCGACGACGTTCTCCCACGTCGTCCGCCCCCCGCGGCTGCGCGGGATGACGTGGTCGAAGGTCAGGTCCTGCGCGGGGGAACGCTCGCCGCAGTACTGGCACTCGAAGCCGTCGCGCAGGAACACGTTGAAGCGTGTGAAGGCCGGCCGCCGCGCGGCGGGGATGTATTCCTTGAGTGCGATCACCGAGGGCAGGCGCATCGCGAGGGAGGGCGAGTGCACCTCCGTATCGTATTCGGAGAGAACCGAGACCCGCTCGAGGAACACCGCCTTCACGGCGTCCTGCCAGGACCACAGGGACAACGGGAAATACGACAGCGGGCGGAAATCCGCGTTCAGAACCAGAGCCGGAAACTGACTGCCGCCGTCAGGCAAACGCCGCTCCTCTGCGGGGCGTCACCCAAGCGCTGGGGCGGAACCGAAACGCGCACCGCCACATCTTGTGCGCCGCCGTTGTCCACAGGGTTTATGACAGCCGGGACCGGGGGCTGCAAGGCGGACGGGCCGATTTCACGCGGTTGACACAGGCAGGGCCGCATCGCGCGTCAGCAGCGACAGGTCCGACACGTGATCGCGCTGCATCCAGCCGCGGCGTTCGTAGAACGGGCGGTTGGCGTCGGTCGCGGCGAGATGCAACCGCGTGACGCCGTGGGCGAAGGCGCGGCGCATGGCTTCCTCGACGAGCGCGGCGCCGATCCCGCCGCGGCGCTCGCCGGGTTCGACCCAGAGCGCCGCGACCCAGGGCGACAGGTCCGGCCATTCGTCCGCGTCGTGGGCGATCACCGAGACGGTGCCGGCGAACCGGTCGCCGACCAGCGCCACCAGCGTGAACGGCATCGGCGCGGGGCCGAGATGCGTGGCGAAGGCGGTGCGCAGGCGCGAGACGTCCGCCTTGCCGATCCAGAAGGCGCGCCAGATCCGGTCGGCCACGGTCTCCAGCAGGTGCGGTGCCCCGCGCAGGTCGACGAGCCTCACCGCACGCGCACCGCCGCACTCGCCGCTGCCCCGTCCGCGTCCATCACCGTGACGCGGTAGAAGCCGGGGCCGGGCGGCGCCCAGCCGGCCTCGCGCCGCGCCGGCATTCCCGGCACGGCGATGCCGTCGACCATGAAGGTCAGCGGCCGCCGTCCGCCCATCGCGCGCAGCGTCACCGATCCGAGTTCGGCCAGCACCGCGCCGGGCGGAGGGAACAGCAGGCGCAGCCCGTCCACCGTCGCGGTCGCTGCCGTCGCGACCGGCGGCTGGGGCAGGGGGGCTGGGTCGAGGAGATCGAAGCCGCGCGCGAGGATCGGCATCGCGATGGACAGTCCGGTCGCGCCCGGCATCGGCGTGCCGTCTGCGCGGCCGACCCAGACGGCGACCACATGCCGCCCGTCCAGCCCGACGGCCCAGGCATCGCGTCCGCCCCAGGACGTGCCGGTCTTCCACGCGATGCCCTCGCGCAGCGTGCCCGGCAGCCGCCGTGTCAGCGCTCGGCGCACCAGCCGCGCGGCGTGCGGATCGAGGAACGGCCGCGAGGGCGCGGGGCCGGCGAGCGTCAGCGGCGCGGCCCGCCCGTCGGACAATGCGGCGTACAGCGTCGCCAGATCGCGCAGCGTGACTCCCGCGCCGCCAAGCGCGAGCGGCAGCGACGGTTCCGCCCCGGGCGCGAGCCGTGGCGTCACGCCGGCCGCCTTCAGCCCCGAGGCGAAGCGCAGCGGCCCGACGCGGTCGAGCAACGCCACCGCTGGCACGTTCAGGCTGCGACGCAGCGCCTCCGCCGCCGTGACGTTGCCGGCAAAGCCGCGGTCGTAATTCTCCGGCGCGTAGGCGCCGAAGCGGCGCGGCAGGTCGGGCAGCGGCGCGTCCGGCGCGGCATGACCTTCGGCGAAGGCCATCGCATAGACGAACGGCTTCAACGCCGAACCGGGCGAGCGCACGGCGCGGGTGAGGTCGAGGCTGCCTTCGGTCGCGCCGACGATGGCGCGGATCTCGCGGCTGGCGATGTCCACCACCAGCAGCGCGGCGCGCGCGCGGTCCGGCAGGACGAGGTCGGCGGCGAGCCGCTCCGCCGCTTCCTGCAACGGCAGGTCGAGCGTGGTGGCGATCCGCCCGCCCGGCTCGGCGCGGGCGAGGGCGGCGGCCGGCTGCGGCGCGTGGCGGGGCAGGGCGATGCGGGCAGCGGGGAGGTCCTGCGGCGCGGGCGCGCCCAGCACCGCATCGCGCGCGGCCCGTGCGCGCGCCGGGTGCCGGTCGGGGCGCAGCCGTTCCGGGCTGCGCGGCAGGGCGACCAGCAGCGCGGCCTGATCGGGATCGAGCCGGTGCGGCGGACGGCCAAACCATGCGAGCGACCCGGCGCGGATGCCCTCCAGATTGCCGCCATAGGGCGCGAGCGTCAGGTACAGGCCGAGGATTTCCTGCTTGGTGAAGCGGGCTTCGAGCTGGAACGCGCGGAAGATCTCCACGGCCTTTGACGCCACCGTGCGCGGCCGGCGTTCCAGCATGCGCGCGACCTGCATGGTGATCGTGGACCCGCCGGAAACGATCCGGCCGGTGCGCGCCCATTGCCAGGCGGCGCGGGCCAGCGCGAGCGGGTCCACGCCCGGATGGGTGAAGAAACGCTTGTCCTCGGTACGCAGCAGCAGGTCGAGATAGTGCGCGGAGACGTCCCCGGCCCCGGCGGCGAGCCGCCACGTGCCGCCCTCGACCGGGAACAGGGCGAGGGTGCGGCCCTGCCGGTCCATCACCTCGGTGCCGACGGTGCGTGCGCGTGACAGGTCGGGAGGATAGGCAGCGTCGAGGGCGAAGGTTCCGGCGACGAGGCCGATAGCAACGACGGCGAGGAAGGCGACCCGCTTCACGCGCCCTCACCCTCCCACGCTGCGCGCGAGCGCCTCCCTCTCCCGCAAGCGGGAGAGGGAATAGGTACGGGTGAGGTGCAGGCCCTCGCCATCACTCCGCCGGCAGCACCGTGATCCGGCCGGCCGCCTGCCGCGCGAAGATCGTCGGGCGATACATGTCCGACAGCTCCGCGCCCGGCAGCTCGAACGTGCCGGGCGTCACCGCGCGCAGCATCACCGCCGTGCGGAAGCCGGGCCGGTTCGGCGTCAGGGTGAACACGCCGGCGAAGCGGTCATCCAGCGCCGGCGTCGCATCCGCCTCGCTCAGTTGGTCGAGCCAGGGCATGCCCGGCACGGCGCCTCCGCCGAAGCGGCCGGTAATCTCCCAGCCCGCGGGCAGCCCATGCATCAGCATCGCCTGATGCGTCTGTCCGGTCTCCGCCTGACCCTCGATCAGCAGCACGAAGCGCGTGTTCTGCCGAAGCTGGTCGAGGTTCAGCGCCGTGCCGTCGAGCGCGAAGAAGCGGCGGCTCACGCGCATCTGCTCCCGCGCGGCGGGCAGAGGCTGCGCGGGCACGCCGGTCACGGACAGCGACTGCCACACCGGCCTCTCGCCCGTGTTGCGCGCGGTCGCGGGCTCGGTGAGCGACGCGAGCACGGTCGGCCCCGGATCGAGCGGCCGCCCGTCCAGCGTGATCCGCGCCACCCGCCCGTCGCGGCCGAGCACCGCGGCGGCAGCCACCGCCCAGGCCTGCTCCTGCGTGGACATGCGCAGCGGATCGAGCTCCTGCGCCGGCAGTCGGCCCACCAGCGCCTCCAGCCGGTCCGCCATCAGGCCGCTTTCCTTCAGCAGCACGGCGATGGCGGCGGTGTCGCGCAGCGAGGTGCCGTAATCCTCGATCCAGAAGTTGCGCTGCGGCTGGGCGATCGCGGCGGCGAAGGCCGCCTCCGCGCGCGGCCGGTCGTTGGCCCGCGCCAGCGCGGCACCGAGCTGCGCCTTGGCGAGCGGCGTGGGCAGCGCGTCGAGCTGTTCGGCCAGCACCCGCGCCGCGCCGGCGCGCGGCCGGCCGGCAAGGGCCAGCACATGCAGCGCATAGGCCTCCGCCGCGAGATTCGCGGGCGATGAGCCGCTGCCCTCGGCGATGTCGCCGAGATTGCGCAGCGCATCCTCCAGCGCCTGGTCAGGCACGGCCGCGCCTGCGGCCTTCGCGCGGACCAAGAACTCGGTCACGTAGGCCGACAGCCAGCGTTCCGGCGGGCCGTTCGCGCTCCACAGGCCGAAGGCGCCGTCATAACGCTGACGGTCCAGTACGCCTTCCACGATCCGTTGCAGCCGCGCCGCACGGTCGTCGCCCGCGAGCGGCCCGTCCGGCAGCAGCGCGAGCGGCAGGCCCTGGCTGGTCTGCTGCTCCACGCAGGAGAGCGGGAAGCGCAGCAGATCGCGCAGCACGGGCGCGGGGTCGAAGCGGACCGCGACGCCGAAGCTCGCGGTGGCGCGCCAGCTTCCCGGCAGGAAGCGGGCAGTGTCGGGCGCGAGGCGGATTTCCGCGCCCGGTGCGAGCGATGCACCCGCGACGACAGTGATGTTGCCGCGCGCCGGACGCACCGTGATCGCGCTCTCGCGGCTGATGCGGAAGCCGTCCGGCCCGGTCGCGGTCAGCGTCACGCGCGCCGATCCGACGCCGGTGGCGCGCAGCACCGCGCTCGGCGTCGCCCGTGCGCCCTGGGCGAGCGGCAGGGCGATGCGGGGATTGCCCACTACCTCCAGCGGCCCGCTGACGGACAGTTCCGCCACCGCTTCGCCTGCGGGCAGGTCGAGATTGTGCAGCAGCACCGTGACCCGCGCCTCATCGCCGGGGGCGAGGAAGCGCGGCAGCAGCGCCTCCGCCACCATCGCATCCCGCACGGTCGCGGGCTTCGAGGCCGCGCCGATCTGGGTGCCCTGCCAGCCCACGGCCATCAGCCGCAGCTCGCCGGCGAAATCGGGGATGTCGATGGGCACGCGCGCGATCCCGTCCGGCCCGGCCTGTACCGGCCCTTCGGAGATCGCGACCGTGCGCTGCGGGATGTCGGGCAGGGCGAAGGCGCCCTCGTCGCCACCCTGACGCAGCACCGTGGTTTCGCCATCGGCGGGCGCGATCAGTCGTCCGTAATCGTCGCGGATGTCGAGACCGAGCCGGCGGCGGCCGAGATAATGCGCCACCGGATCGGGACTGCGGAACGATGTCAGCCGCAACACGCCCTCATCCACCGCGGCGAGCGTTACCCACGCGCCCGGCGTGGTGCGCACCGGCACCTCGGCGCGGGCGCGCGGCGCGAGCCGGTCCGGCGTCTCGATCGCCATCGGCAGCGTGCGCGAGGCAGGGTCGATGCCGACCCAGACGAGACCGATGGCGCGGCCCGGCCTGCCGGTCGGCGATCCGCCCGGCCGCACCACGGTCGCGGCGACATAGGCGCCCGGCCCCCAGTTGCCGTCCACCGGCACCTCCACGGTCGTCCCGCCCTCGGGCACCGAGAGGTTGCGCAGGCTCAGGACACGGTCGGTCAGCACGGTCAGCGCGACCTCGCCCGCGAATGGCGGCGCGATGCGGATGCGGGCGACCTCGCCCGGTGCATAGGCGCGCTTGTCGGCGGAGACGTCCACGCGGTCCGGCACGTCCGGGCTCTCGCTGACCGCCCAGCCGGAGCGGAACCGCACGGAGGTCGCGGCGAGCCCGTTCGGCTGCACCACCTCCAGCCGGTAGCGCCCGAAATCGAGCCGCCGCGCGAAGCGGACCGGTTCCGTGCCGGTGCGGATCTCCTGCGTCTCCAGCGGCTCGTCGCGCCACACCGTTTCGTAGCGGGCAAGGCTGCCGCGGATCACCAGCCGCCAGTCCGGCCGTTCGCGCACCAGCGACAGCCGCAGCGTCTCCGCGCGTGGCGTGCCGTCCGGCGCGACGGCGAGGATGTCGAACCCGGCCTCCGTCCCGGCATCGACGGCGTATCCGTCGAAGGCCGGGCGGATGCCGATCAGCGGGCCGGCGGAGCGCACCGCGATCTCGGCGCGCGCGCGCGAGGCGCGGCCCGAGGGCTCGTCCACCGAAACCACCAACTGTCCCTTCAGCGGCCGCGTCGTGTCCGGCGCGCGGGGCAGGTTCAGCGCCAGTGTCGTGCGGCCCTGATCATCCGTCTCCGGCAGGTCGAAGGTCAGCGTGTCGGGCGCGTAGGTCTCGTTGACGAGGCCGAAGCGGTAGCCGGCCAGCGCGGGGAAGGGCTGCGGGTCGGGCACCAGCGTCAGCTCGGCATTGCCGCTGAGGCCCGAGGCCGGCGCGCCGTAGAGGAAGCGCGCGGTCACCGGCACATCGAGCGGCGTGCCCGCCACCAGCGGGCCGATGGCGTCCGGCAGCTCGACCGCCATACGCTCCGGCACGAAGGCATCGACGCGGAACTCCGCGCGGCCCACCGGCGGCAGGCCGGGATCGCCCTTCGCCTCGATCACCCATGTGCCGGCCGGCGCGCCGCGCGACAGCGCGATCGGCACGTCGAGCGAGGCATCGGGGCCGCGCTGGGCGACGATCTCGGTGAACACCTGCCCGTTCGGCCGCCGCACGGTCATGCGCACCGGCAGATCGACCGGCGCGCCACCGGAATCGCGCAGCAGCGCGCGCAGCCGCACCGTCTCACCCGGGCGGTAGATGCCGCGGTCGGTCCAGAGGAAGGCATCCAGCGGGCCGGGCTGCGGAGCGCCCGTGACGCCGCGGTCGGACAGGTCGAAGGCGGCGGCCTGCAGGTCGAGTGCGACGAAATCGTCGCTGCCCGCGAAGCCATGCACCGCCACCGCGTGCCCCCCGCCTTCGCCCTTGAGCAGCGGTGCCGAGAAGCGGGCGACGCCGTCGGCATCGGTCTGCGCCTCGGACAGGATGTCGTTGTTGCGCGCCATCAGCGTCAGCTTCACGCCCGGCTTCGGCGCGGCGCTGCCGAAGCTGCGCGCCTGCACCGTCAGACCGTCGGCGCCGCGGAAGGCGGTCAGCGCGATGTCGGTGCGCAGGATCATCTGCACCGAGGCGACGCTGGAATCCGTGGTGCTGCCGTCGCCGACGCGCGCGACCAGCGCGTACAGGCCCGGCCCCGCGGTGCGCAGCGCATCGGGCAGCGGCAGGGCGGTGCGGGCGAAGCGGTTCTCCTCCCAGCGCGGGATCTCGGCCGTGCCTTCCCACACCACGCGGCCGCTTTCCTCGGCGAGGTTGGTCGCGCCCCAGCCGCTGATGTTCTCGCCGAGGCGATACATCTGCGTGGTCGGCACCACGCCGCGTTCGGTGATGCGGACGAGCTGAAGCCGGATGGTGGAGAGGTTCAGCGTGGCCACGGTGATGCGCGCGTCCTGGCCCATCGGCAGCAGGAAGGCGCGCGTGTCGAAGGCGATGCGCGGCCGGCGGTTGCCCATGGCCACGCGCAGCGAGGTCTCGCGCTGCAGGGACAGCCCGTCCTCGCCCGGCAGCCCGGCGCGCAGCTTCACGGTGGTCGTGCGCCCGAGCGGCAGGCCGGAGATGCAGAGCTGGTCGCGTTCGCGCGTGACCGCCGCATCGGGGGCCGGCGGGTCGAGCGTGACCCAGTCGCCGAGGCGCACATCATCCCGCCGCGCCGGGGCGGAGGAGAAGGCGATGCAGGCGCGCGCGGGCTCTGCCTCCACCTCCGTGCGGATGCGTGCGACCAGAAGCCCGGCGGCGCGGCGCGCATCGACCAGGCGCTGGCGATAGCGCGCGTCGGAGGGCGCACGCTCCACCACACCTTCCAGCGCCTGGATCGCCTGCGCGTCGCGGCCCTGTATGCGCAGCGCATCGGCGACCAGCAGCAGTGCGTGGATCTCGGCCTCGCCGCCGGGGACGATCTGGTAGTTGTTCCAGGCGGCGGCGAGCGCACGCGCGGCATCGGGCGGCGTGCGGCGAAGCTGCGCCTCGGCGAGCTGCAACCAGTGCTCCGGCCGCGGATCGCCGGCGGCGATGCGGTCCTCCAATGCGGTGGCCGCCGCGGCCCAGTCGTTGCGGCGACGCGCGGTTTCCGCCCGCTGCTCCGCGTCGCGGCGCTGCTGCACGGTGCCGCCGGCCGGGCGGCGTTGCTGGATGGCGCGCGCGTAGGTGGCGGCGTCGTTGTCCAGCCCCGGCAGGTCGAAGGCGACGGCGGGGAAGGCGATGACGAGGCTGAGCAGCAGCAGGCGGATCAGGCGCATTGGGGGGCACTCACGACGATGCGAGGCGGGAGCATCGTCCGGCGCAGGCGCCGCGTCCATAAGTCCGGGCGCGCCTTACTGCCTTACCATACCTGCAATCTTAACGGTTTCGCCACGCTCCTCCTGCTGCCTGCCGCGCGCCATCGAAGCGGTTGATGATAATATTCCCAGATGAGACAAACCCGGCGGCCAACCCGCCGCGCCTTCAGGTTCCGCCCGATCCGGCCGCGACCGGCCGGATATGCGGCGTGCCGGGCGCGCCATCCCGGAATGGCGACAGGTCGATCTGCGCCAGCGCCTCGCGCACCTGCTGCATGACCGGCCCGGTCTTGAAGGTCGCGGCGGAATTCCTCGAGACGATGTTGCCGGCGATGAAGCCCACGATGGCGCCGATGCAGAAGCCCAGAAGGCTGAAACCGAGGCCGCCCACCAGGCCGTATTCCCCGAAGCCGCGCAGGAAGCCGAGCGCGGCGATGCCCCACGCGCAGACATGCCAGATCCGGCGGCGGCCATGGATGTCGCGCAGCCGGTCCCCGGCCCAGGTCATCTCGCGCGTGTCATGGTTGTACACAGCCATCGACCACCCCGTCGTCTTCCCCTGTTTGAAGACGGAGAGCACGGACAGCACGTTGCCGGGGCGGCTCGCGACATCCAGGTCCTGAAGGGTGACCGACCGCTCCTGCCCCGTCTCGTCGAGCAGGAAGATGCGCGTGTAGGTCGTGGTCGTGGACGACACGCCGCTGTTCGTCCCGCCCTGGACGGTCGTGACGCTGCGCGTGCCGGTATCGAGCACGCGGCCGGTGAGGCAGTCCAGATTGAAGCTGCCCGCGAAGGTGCTGAACTGCGTGAGTGTCTTGCCGGACGCCATCGATGATCCCTCCTCAGAAGTCGCAGCCCGTGGCCGGGCCTCGTGGCGGATGGCGGCCATCGAGGCTGACCGCCGCGCTGTAGCGGCTGAGGGCGCCGCCCGTCGGGGCGGTGCGCTGGTCCACGGACAGGGTGAACGGCGCCTTGCCGGGCGCGGTGCCGGCATAGAGGCGGGTGCCTTCGCCGGCGCCCATCTTCTCGCAGGACATCTGGACGAGCGTCGCGCCCCGCCGCCGCATCGCGTTGGCCACGTCATAGGGGATCTCGGCGCCGATCTTGCTCCAGCCGACGCTGACACTGGCCGGCTGTCCGCGCCCTTCCACGAACACCTCCAGCGTGCCGAGCCTGCCGCGCGCCAGATAGGGCCTCTCCGACCGCGCGGCCCAGCGCACGCCCGGGGCCTGCTGACGCAGGTCGGCAAGGGTGAGGCGCTGGCCGGCAGCGGGCAGCACGGCGAGCAGCATGTCCGCGGCCGGCAGGCTGGCGGCCACCTGCGCGTGATCCACCGGCGGCTCGCCCTCGGCCTGCCCGCCATCGGGGGGAGGAGGTGCCGCGGACGCCGCAGGTGGCTCGGCGATGGTCAGCGGGCCGTGGACGAAGATGCGGCCGTTCCAGTCGAGCTGGGCGCTGCATCGTACCTGCGGCGGTGCGCCCGGCCGGCAGAACGCGCCCTCCTTCACGACCTGCACCGTGGCGGGCTGGCCGGCGGTCACCTCGTAGGAGACGACCATCTCGTAGTAGGCGCGGAAGGCATTGTTGTCCGCGTCGGTGACGAACAGCGCGATGCGCGCCGCGCCATCGTTCCGCCGATAGGCCTGCGGGCGCCCGGTGCAGACATACTCGTGCTCGGAGATCAGGTAGTCGGGCCGGCCATCGCCGGTGAAATCCTGCGCGACGATGTAGCGCCCTTCGCCAGCGCGGCCGCCCCGCGCGCGGCATCCCAGGTCGAGCTGGTCGATATGGGCGAAGACGGCGTCGGGGATGGGCGGACGGGATTGCGCCTTCGCGCCCGAAGGCAGCGATGCCGCGGCCGCGATGGCCAGCAGCACGGTCCGTATCATCGTCACACGCGGTCCCCCGGCTCGTTGTCCCCACGCCTGCGCAGCGGCCGACGAGGCCCGTGTCCCGGCCCCGCGATCCGATATCGCAACGGCGGACACGATGCATATTTCGCACCGTTGCTCCATCCTGAATCGAAGACCGCGACCTCCGATGCGCCC
>JBBCJT010000131.1:0-13532 GCA_037190665.1 Rhodovastum atsumiense
AGCGCATCGGCCGCCTCGACCGCGGCGACGTGCATCACGGTCGGGAAGGTGTCGTTGGAGGACTGGCCGCGGTTGACGTGATCGTTGGGATGCACGGGGGAACGCACGCCGCGGGGCTTGCCGAACATCTCGTTGGCGCGGTTCGCGATCACCTCGTTCGCGTTCATGTTGGTCTGGGTGCCCGACCCGGTCTGCCACACGGGCAGCGGGAACTCGCCGTCGTGCTTGCCGGCGGCGATCTCGGCCGCCGCGGCGGCGATCTTGTCGGCGACCTCGCCGGGCAGCTCGCCGAGCGCCTTGTTCGCCTCGGCCGCCGCCTGCTTCACCAGCCCCACTGCCCGCACCAGCAGCGGCGGGAACTTCTCCTCGCCGATGCGGAACAGGCGGCGCGCCCGTTCCGTTTGCGGCCCCCAGTATCGCGCCGCGTCGATGTCGATGGTGCCGAGGCTGTCGGTTTCGGTGCGGGTGTCGGTCATGGAAGCCATATAGGACCAATGCGGTCGTGTTTCCATCGGCTGACGGTGTGATCAGCCCGACAGGGGCGCGCAACGGGACAGGGCAGAGAATCTGGCGAACCCGAAACGACCGGGTCACACGCCAGGGACCCCCGCCTCATGCCCACCTCGCGCACCGAACCGCCTTCCGGTTTCGATGTCCCGCAGGAGCTGCGCGCCGACTGGATCGTCGTCGCGGGCGCCTTCCTCGTGCTGCTCGCCGGATGGGGCACGATCTACGCCTATGCCGCCCTCGCCCCGGCGTTGGCGTCGGCGGCCGGCGTGTCGCCGCAGGCGACCAGCCTCGTCTTCGCCATCGCCGCCGGCTGCGGCTTCATCGCGGGCGCGATCTCCGGGCCGGTCGCGGACCGGGTCGGGCCGCGCACGCCGGCGATCGTCGGCGTGCTGTGCATGGGCGCGGGCCTCGCGCTCGCGGCGGGGGCGACGAGCCTGACGGGTCTCTGTCTGACCTTCGGACTGCTCGTCGGCACCGGCGTCGGCCTCGCCTACGTGCCGGCCATGGCCGCCGTGGCCTGCCGCTTCGCCGCACGGCGCGGGCTGGCGTGTGGCCTCGCGGCGGCCGGCATCGGTGCGGGCACGGCGCTGGTCCCACTCATCGCCACCGCGCTGGAACCGGCGGGCGGCCTGCGCCTGCCGCTGATGGCCGTGCTGACCACCGGGCTGGGTGCGGCCGGCGCGCTGATGCTCGGCCGCCGCATCGCGCGTGCGGAACCGGCGGAGGGAGAGTCGCTCGGCACCGCCTGCCGCACCCCTGCCTTCGCGCGGCTCTATCTCGGACTGATGCTGGCGTCGGTACCCGCGGCCCTGCCCTTCGCCGAACTGGTATCCCACGCCGAACGCTCGGGCGTGGCGCATGAGCGGGCGATCGGGTTGCTGGCGCTGATCGGGCTCGGCTCCGTGCTCGGCCGCATCGTGCTGGGCTTCGTCTCCGACCGCATCGGCCGCGCCACCGCGCTGCGCCTGTGCTGCGTCGGCATGGGCGCGGCGACGCTGCTCTGGGCGGGCGGCGACGCGGGGCTGCTGGTGGCCTTCCCGCTGATCTTCGGCGTGTTCCAGGGCGGCTTCGTCGCGCTGTCCTCTGCCGTGGCCGTGGACATGTTCGGGCGCCGCGCCGCGGGCGGCATCGGCGGGCTGCTGCTGACCGGCCGGAGTCTCGGCGTGGTGCTCGGCGTGCCCGTCATCGTGCATGCCATGTCGAGCCTTGGGGATGCGCCGGCGCTGGGCGCTGCCGCCGCGCTTGCTCTCATCGGCTGCGCGATCCTCGCCGGCGAGGGCGCGGGCGGCAGGGTGTTCGCGCGGGTCCTGCCCATGCCCGACGCCAGCCTTGCACGGTCGGGCTGCGGCTCCTGACAGCGACCCGCCGCTTCAGGCGGCACATGGCTGCTGCGGATCGACGCGGAACGGGTCGAGGTCGATCTGCCGCAGCTCGCCCATCCCGCGCGGCATGTGGTGGGAGATCATCACGAACGTGGTGTCGGGCAGTTCACGCCGCAGCAGCGCGAGGATGTCGCGCTCGGTCGCCTCGTCCAGCGCGCTCGTCGGCTCATCCATGATCGCCCAGTCGGGGCGCAGCAGCAGCAGGCGGAGCAGCATCAGCCGCTGCGCCTCCCCGCCCGAGAGACTTCCCGGCGGCGTGTCCGCATCGAGATGGCCGAGGCCGAACCGCGCCAGCAGCAGCGAGACATGCGCGGGCGCGGAGTGCGGGTAGGCGGCGGCCTCGGCGAGCGTGGTGAGCGGCAGGTAGGCGCGCTGCGGCACGAAGACGACACGCCCCGCCGCCATCGCCACCTCGCCCTCGCCATGCGTCCACAGCCCGGCCATGGCGCGCAGCAGCGTCGTCTTGCCGAGACCCGAGGCGCCGCGCAGCCAGACCGGCGCTCCCGCCTCGATGCGCAGGTCCGGCAGCGACAACAGGGCCACCCCCTCCGGCGTGGCCAGCCGCAGCCCGCCGAGCCGGATTTCGCCCGGCTTCCTGCCGGCGTTGCGGATCGGGGCCCGGCTCGCAGCGGCCTCCGTCATGCTCTCCCGGAATCCCCACAACCGCGCGATGGCGGCGGCCAGTTCGGCGATGTCGCGGAAGCGGAAGATGATCCAGGACAGCGTGGTCACCACGGAGGAGAACGCGTTGGCGATCTGCATCAGGCCGCCGAGGGTGATCGCGCCGCCGAGGTAGCCCGGCAGCGACAGGAACAGCGGCACGCGCAGCACGGTCTGCATGAAGGGCCGGGTGAAGCAGCCGATGATGAACTCGCGCCCGATCAGCCGCCGCCAGTTCACCACCACCGCGTCGAAGCGATCGTCGAGCAATGCGCGCTCGGCCGCCTCCCCGCGCCACAGCCCCACTTCCTCGCCGTGCTCGCGCAGCCGGGCGAGGCCGAAGCGGAAGTCACCCTCCCGGTGCTGCTGCTGCGCCTTCACGTTCACCAGCGGCGCGCCGAGCAGCCAGGTGACCGTGGCCGAGGCCGCGACATAGATCGGCGCCGCCCACACCATGTAGCGCGGGATCGAGACCTCGATGCCAAACAGGCTGAACTCGAGCGCGAAGGTGGACAGGTTCCACAGCAGCACGCCGTAGGAGACCACCGCGACGCAGGAGTAGATGCCGATCAGCGAGAGCTGGACGAGGTTCTCGACGAAGTAGCCGCAATCCTCGGCGATGCGCTGGTCGGGATTGTCCGGCTGGCCGGGTCGGGCGTGGCGCAGCGTCCAGATCATCCCCGGCGCGAGCCAGCGGTCGAGCATCGCCTCGGTGAGCGTGCGCCGCCACCGCATCACCAGCGACTTCTCGGTGTAGTCGCCGATCAGGAACAGGCTGGCGCTGATCGTGGTGATGATCACGAAGACGCCGATCTGGGTGATCGTCGCCTCCGTATCGATGCGCTGCAGCGCGTTGTAGAAATCCCCGAACCAGGCGATCAGCCGGATCGAGACGGCGATCCCGGCCAGCCGCAGCCCGAGGGCCACGGCGAACAGGACCAGACCGAACCGGCCGCCGCGCCCGCGCAGGCACAGCAGGAACAGCGCCCAGAGCCGCCGCAGCACGGTTGCCATGGGTGGTGGCTCACGCTGCCGCGCGGCGCTGGGCGGGCGGTTCCGGCCGGTCGATGCGGAACACCGCATCCGCGATGCCCGCGCTCGCGGCACGGTCGAAGCTGTCGTGCTCGCTCGGCAGCAGCACCGCGACCTCCTGCATGCCAAGATCGCGTAGCTGTGCGGGCGTACCGTGCCCGTATTCGAGATGGCCGCGGCCGATGATGCCGACGACCAGCGAGCGGCGGTCGAGCCCGCGGACGATGTTGTCGGCGAAGGCGCGATCCCAGGTCTGCTGCGCCTGGACGAAGCGGTCGAAGCGTTCGGCATCCGGCGCCGGGGCACGCCCCCCTGCCCCGCCCGTGATGTCGAACAGGTAGCGGCGATAGGCGTCGGTCGCCGGCACCGGCCGGGTCACCGCATCCTCCGCGTCGGGCAGCACGCCGTCCCAGCCCTGCTGGCCGACCGTGCGCACGAGCTGCCGCCGGCAGTTCAGCGCCAGCATCGGGATGCGGAACTGGCGGCAGAAATGGAACAGCGGCAGGTAGATCTCCGGCGGGAAGCCCCAGACCGAATCCCATTCGGAATCGCGGATGAAGGCTTCCGTCGTCAGCTCGCCCGCGACCCAGCGGTCGAGCACCGGCTGCAGTCGACGCGGGAACATCTCGAAGCCCATCGCCATGTCGGGCTGCAGCGCGTGCAGGCCGCAGGCGACATGAAGCTGCCAGCGATGGATCTCTGCGATGTCGTGACTCTCGCCGAGCAGCACCGCGCGGCGCGTGGCCATCCGGCGCAGCAGCTCGCCATGCGCGACGCGCTTGCCGGTGGCCGGATCGATCCAGCCTGCGCGGGGATGCGGAACGGTGGTCATGCCCCCTCCGGCCGGATGGTCAGGCCCAGCGGAGCGCCTTCCGCGTCGAGCGCCTCGAAGCCTTCCTCCGTCTCCCGCCAGTCCGCCACCGCGCCGGCGCGCACATGCAGATGGAAGTCCGGCTGGATGATGTTCACGTGCCCCATTACCGCGCGCGGTGTTTCCAGCACACCCGTCCAGCGCTGGACGATGTCGCTGCCGCGCATGGCGACGGTCACGCGTTCACCGGTGAGCCGCATGAGCAGCGCCTGCGCGGGATCATCCTCCGTCACCTCCGCCGCAGCAGGCGCATCCGTGGATTTCTCCACCGCCGGCAGCGCCGCGCCTTCACCGAGAGGGGCGAGCGCGGCCTCGAACGCGTCGGGATCGGACAGCGCGATGGCGCTGAACAGCACCTCGCCCGCCGTGTCCTGATACTCCAGCCGCGGCAGCAGGCGGTCGCGCATGCGCCCGCTGCGATCCGCGACCACGCGCGCGACGGCGCCGACGCCGACGCGCAGGTCATGCGCACCGCCGCCGATCACCAGCGCGCCCGCCTCGACGCCGACCGAACTCACCTCGCCGATGCGCTCGTGCGTCACGCCGGGCGCGCGCAGCACCGTCATCACGCGGCCCATGGCCGGCAGCGCCGCGGCAGCGTCCGCCGCCGTGCAGGCCAGCACGGCGCGGATCGGTTTCTCCTGTGCGCCCATCAGAACGTCACCGTCGCGCTGATCTTGAACGTGCGGCCCGGTGCGGTCTGAAGTTCCAGCGGGTTGGTCTGGCGCACCGCGGTCGACGGCGCGACATCGAACGTATAGGGCAGCGGGCTCTTGAAGTAGCGCGTGTCGAAGATGTTCTGCACGCCGGCGCGCAGGGTCAGCGCGGCGAGCGGCCGCCAGCCCACATAGGTGTCGAACACCGCGAACCCGCCCGGCTTGTACAGCGAAGAGGAAGACGCGCGCTGCACGGGGGCCGCGAAGGTCCCCAGCCCCTCCACATCCAGCCCCCAATCCTCGCGGATCCACTTCAGGCCCAGCGTGGCGGTCAGCGGGATCGCGCCGTCATAGGCGGTCTCCGGCGCACCCGCCTCGGCGCGCTGGTTGGCATACTGCCAGGACAGAGAGCCCGTCGCGGCCCATTCGGTCGCGAAGCGGTATTCGCCGAACGCCTCGATACCCCAGATCTCGACCTCGGAGAGATTGCGGTTGGTGTAGTCGTTCGTGCCGGGGATGTTGAAGAAGCTCTGGATGAAGTCCTTGTAGCGCGAGTAGAAGCCGCCCGCGCTGAACCAGGCGCGGTCGTACTGGCCGCGCACGCCGGCCTCATAGGACCGCACCGATTCCGGCCGCAGGTCCGGGTTCGGCACCAGGTTGAAGGTCACGCCCGGCGAGGAGGTATAAAGCTGCTGCGCCGTGGGCATCTTGAAGCCTTCGGCATAGCGCGCATACAGCGAGTAGATCTCGTCCAGCCGCAGGATCGCGCCCACCTGCGGGATCACCCGCGTCGCGTCCTGCCGTTCGATCGGCGATCCGGTGACAGGGCTGAAGCCCGCCTCCGGCTCGGGGTCGATCACATAGGTCGCGAAGCGTACGCCGGGCGTGATGGTCAGCCGGTTGCCCAGCAGCCCGATCTCATCCTGCACGTAGAAATCCGCCCGCGTGGTCACCGCATTCGCGAAGCTGCGGGAGAAGGTGTTCGTGCTCGCGCCGGTGCGGAGGTTCTGCGCGAAGTTGTAGCTGGAGTAGTCGGTCCAGGTGCGGTCGGTCTGGATGCCGTAGGTCAGGCGATGTGTGGTGCCGGCAACGGAAAAGCCGCCGTCGAACTGGATGTCGCCCTGCAGGAAGTCCTCGGTGTAGTTGTTGCCCGAGCGCGTGCGCGTGGTCACGCCGGCTGCGGTGGTCACGTCGCGGATGCCCCAGATCCGCCGCTCCTGGTTGGAGTAGGAGATCTGGGTGCGGATCGACCGCAGCAGCGGCAGGTCGGGCCGGTAGGTGTGGAGCAACGTGCCGGTGCGGCGGGTCTGCACCTGGTTGCGCGGATACCAGCCGTTGAACGATCCGTTCGGCTGCACGCCGTAATCCCACATCTGCACGATGTCGGTATTCGAGTCGTAGCTGTCGTAGCTCAGCTCGAACTCGTGCTGCGCGTCGGGGCGGTAGACCGCCTTGCCCAGCACGGTCCAGATCGTGGCATCCAGCGGGTTCAGCTCGTTGCAGCGGATCGCCTGCGGCACGCGCGGGCAGCCCCAGATGCCGCCATCGGCATGCGCCTTGTCGAGCCGCACCTGCTCCACCGTCCGGTGGCCCACCGACAGCATGGCCGCCAGTTCCGGCGTGAACTGGAAGGCGCCCATCACCGTCTGGCCAAAGGAGCGGTCGAGCGAATCGTAGTTCGCGTCGAGTCGCGCGCCCATCCGGTTGCCGCGCAGGATGTCGTCCGGATCGAGCGTCTGGAACGCGACCATGCCGCCCAGCGCGTCCGCGCCCCACAGCACCGAGGACGGGCCGCGCGTGATCTCCACGGCCTTCATCGTGTTGAGGTCGAAGAAGCCGCGGTTGCCGTCCGTGATGCGTTCCTGGACGCGGTTTCCGTCCACCTGGATGCGCACCCGGTTGCCGCCGACACCGCGGATCGTGAAGCCGCCGAGATTTCCGAACGGATCGGTGCCGGAGGTCTGGCGGTCGACGTTGATGCCGGGCTGATGGCGGACCAGATCCTGCGCATCGCGCATCATCCGGTCGTCGATGCTTTCACGCGTGATCGTGGTGGTCGTCACCGGCACATCCAGCGCCTGCGTCTGATGGCGCGTCGCCGTCGTCGTCACCGGGCCGAGGCGGACGGCGGGCGGGCCATCTTCCGCCACCTCCTGCGCCCACGTTCCCCCGGCCACCCCCAACCATGCCGCGCCCGCAAGCAGCAGCATCCGCCCCTTCAGTCGCATTCCCGGTCCCCTTGGTCGTGCGGTCAATCCGGACCCGGTGGGTCCTGCATCACGGGATATTGCAACTGAGTCGCAATAGCAATACGTGGAAATAACTTGAGACGCGTAATGTTGCGCCGGTCAGGCCGCGAACGATCCGTACGCGGAAGACCCGCCCTGTGGACGATGTCCCGGGCAGCGGATTGGACCACCGCGGCCAGCGGCCCGGGCGGCAGACTCGCGACCTGACAGCGAGGCCGCGCCATGCCTGACACACTCCCGCCGCCGGATGCCTATCCGGTTACTCCGCGCAACCGCGTGAAGCGGCTGCACGAGCGCGGGCGCTACGAGCGGGAGGCGGTGTGGGCGGTCCTCGATGCCGCCCTGCTCTGCCACGTGTCCTACGTGATCGACGGCCAGCCTTACTGCACGCCCACGGCCTTCTGGCGGGAGGGTGACGAGCTTTACTGGCACGGCTCGTCGGCCAGCCGGATGCTACGCGCGCAGAAGTCGGGTCTGCCGGTGTGCGTGACGGTGACGCACATGGACGCACTGGTGCTCGCCCGCTGCGGCTTCAATCACTCGATCGACTACCGCTCCGCCATGTGCTTCGGCACCGCGCGCATCATCGACGATCCGGCGGAGAAGGCGCGCCAGCTCGACCTGATGATCAACCGCTTCTACCCCGGCCGCGCCGCGCTGCTCCGCCCCTCCACCAAGCAGGAGCTGAAGGCGACCATGGTGATCGGGATGCGCATCGAGAACGCCTCGGCCAAGGTGCGCGCCAAGGGCGTGGCCGATAACGAGGAGGACTACGCGCTGCCCATCTTCGCCGCGCGCATCCCCATCACGCAGCGGATCGGCGAAATCGAGCCCTGCCCCCGCCTGCTGCCTGGCGTGGAACTGCCGGAAGGGCTCGCCGGCTTCACCTCCGGGCGGCGGCTCGACGAGACGTTGGCCGAATCCAGCCGCACGAGCGCCGCCGCCCGCTGAGCGGCAGGGCGCAGCGTTCCGCAAACCGCCATCGCGGCGTCATCGGCCGGCAACGCGACGGGTGCAGCGTCGCGCCGCCCCCCGCACGGAAGGATTCGCGCATGCTCGCCCGCCGCTCCCTGTTCGCCGCCGTGACGCTGCTGACCCCGCTCGCCGGCTTCACCACCCCCGCCCGCGCGCAGGGCGGCAAGCTGTTCAGCTTCGGCGTGATCGCGGATCCGCAATACGCGCCGGTGCCGCCGAACCTGCGCAACAAGCGCTACTACGCGAACAGCCTGTGGAAGATGCAGGATGCCATCGCGACGCTGAACGGCGAGGAGCTGAGCTTCGTCGTCACCCTCGGCGACATCATCGACCGCCACTGGGAAAGCTTCTCCCACATCCTGCCGATGTACGACACGCTGCGGCACCGCAAGGCGTTCGTGCTCGGCAACCATGATTTCGAGGTGGGTGCGGACTACCTCCGCTCCGTCGTGCGCACGGTCGGCATGCCGAACGCGTATTATGACTTCGCCGGCGCGGGCCATCGCTTCGTGCTGATCGATGGCAACGACGTCACCGTCTTCGCCCCGCCCGCCGGCGACCCACGCCGCGCGCTGGCCGCCGAGCGCCTTGCCGCGCTGAAGGCGCGCAACGCGGAGAACGCGCAGCCCTGGAACGGCTCGCTCGGCGATGCGCAGATCGCCTGGCTGAAGCGCACGCTGGATGCCGCGCGGGCGGCCAATGAGCGGGTGATCGTGATGGGCCACTACCCGGTCTATCCGGCCAACATCCACAACATGTGGGATGCGGAGCGCATCGTCGCGCTGCTGGGCGAGTATCCGAACGTCGCGGCGTATTTCTGCGGCCACAACCACGCGGGCAATTACGGCGAGACGAACGGCCAGCACTTCGTGAACTTCTGCGGCATGGTCGATACGCCGGACACGACCGCCTATTCCATCGTGGAGGTGTACCCCGACCGCCTCGCCATCCGCGGCTTCGGCCGCGAGTCCAATCGCGAGCTGCGCATCCGCGCGACGAGCTGATACTGGCAAAGCCCCTCTCCGGCCCGGCGGGAGAGGGAGGAACAGGAGGGTGAGGGTGCTTTAGCCGGCGTGACGGCGAAAGCACCCTCACCCCGGCCCTCTCCCGCGCACGGGAGTGGGAGAAGCGGCGCCTCCGCTTCGCAACGCTGCCGCCAGCGGTTGGGGAGATGACATCGGCCCCTCCTCCAGCCGCGCGAGCGCCCACGAGGCCGCCTCGGCCACCGCCGGATCCGGATCGCCGCACAGCGCCCGCGCCGCCGGCAGCAGCCGCGCATCGCCGGAATTGCCGATCGCGATCAGCACGTTGCGCACGAAGCGGTCCCGCCCGATGCGCTTGATCGGCGAACCGGAAAAGCGCGCGCGGAAGCCGGCATCGTCCAGCGCCGCCAGCGTGGCGAGATCGGGCGCCACCAGATCCGGCCGCGCCCGCAGCGCCGGCAGCTCCGCCGCGCGCGCGAAGCGGTTCCACGGGCACACCGCGAGGCAGTCGTCGCAGCCGTAGATTCGGTTGCCCATCAGCGGCCGCAGTTCGTGCGGGATCGGGCCTTTGTGCTCGATCGTCAGGTAGGAGATGCAGCGCGTGGCATCGAGCCGGTAGGGCGCGGGGAACGCCCCGGTCGGGCAGGCATGCAGGCAGCGGTCGCAACTGCCGCAACGGTTGGCGTGCGGTTCGTCGGGCGCCAGCTCCAGCGTCGTGTAGACCTCGCCGAGGAACAGCCACGACCCGTGGGTGCGGGACACGAGGTTGGTGTGCTTGCCCTGCCACCCCAGCCCGGCATGCGCGGCGAGCGGCTTTTCCATCACCGGCGCGGTGTCCACGAACACCTTCACATCCGGTCCGAACCGCGCGGCGACGAACTGGGCGAGGTGCTTCAGCCGCCCCTTCACCACGTCGTGGTAGTCGCGGTTGCGCGCATAGACCGAGATGTTGCCGACCGAAGGCGCGGCGAGGTTGGCGAGCGGGTCCTCCTCGGGCGCGTAGGACAGCCCCAGCGCGATCACGCTGCGCGCCTCCGCCCACAGCGCGCGCGGGTGGGCGCGCTGGTCCGCGCGATCCGCCATCCAGCCCATCTGCCCGTGCTGCCCGGCCTGCAGGAAGGCGGCCAGCCGGGCACGCACCTCCGGCCCCAGCTCGGCCGCGGCGAAGCCCACCGCGTCGAAGCCGAGCGCGAGCGCCTTGTCGCGGATCAGAGGTTTGGGATCGGCCGTCATGTTCCGTTTTTGTTCTTGACCACGTTAACCAGGAGGCACAATTTGTCGGGAGAACGGAGAGAGAACATGGACGCGGAACCCGACCGGGAAGCCCTGGCGCGCCTTGATCTTGCCGGATGCCCCGAACCCGCCCCCGAAGGGCGAAAGGTTAACCTTGCCCGCAAGGGCCGCGGCGCCACGGTCAATCCCCCGGTCCGCTTCGACAGCGCCTCGGCGGAGGCGTTCGACGATGGCTGGAACACGCTCGCCGCCGAATTCGGCGAACTGCCGCCGCTGCCCACCACGCTCACCCGGGATTCCAGCCGCTCCGTCATCGCCTACAACACCTCCCCCGATATCGGCTTCGACCGCGCGGTGAACCCCTACCGCGGTTGCGAGCACGGCTGCATCTACTGCTACGCGCGGCCGACCCATGCCTATCTGGGCCTGTCCCCCGGCCTCGATTTCGAGACGCGGCTGATCTTCAAGCCGGAGGTCGGCGAGCTGCTGGAAAAGGAGCTGCGCAAGCCCGGCTACGTGGCGCGCCCGCTCGCGCTCGGCTCCAACACCGACCCCTACCAGCCGGTCGAGCGCACGCTGAAGCTGACCCGCACCGTGCTGGAGGTGCTGGACCGTTTCAACCACCCCTGCACGATCGTGACCAAGTCGGCCGGCGTGCTGCGCGACCTCGACATCCTCTCCCGCATGGCGTCCCGTCGGCTGGTCAGCGTGTGTCTGTCCGTCACCACGCTCGACCCCGCGCTGGCGCGGGTGATGGAACCGCGCGCGGCCACCCCCGCCCGGCGGCTGTCGGCGGTGGCGGAACTGACGCGCGCGGGCGTGCCGGCCGCGGTCCTGGCCGCGCCGATGATCCCGGGGCTGAACGATGCGGAGATGGAGCGCATCCTGGAAGCCGCCGCACGCGCCGGCGCGCGCTCCGCCGGCTACGTGCTGCTGCGCCTGCCGCACGAACTGCGGCAGATGTTCGAGGCGTGGCTGCAGGAGCACGTGCCCGACCGCGCGAGCCATGTGCTGAGCCTGATCCGCCAGACCCGCGGCGGCCAGCTCAACGACGCCCGGTTCGGCCATCGGTTCTCCGGCTCCGGCGTCTATGCCGACCTGCTGGCCCGGCGGTTCGAGCGCGCGGCGCGGCAATGGGGCTTCGGCGAGATGCGCTCGGCGCTGGACTGCTCCACCTTCAAGGTGCCGCAACCCACGAAGCCGGGCATGGCGGAAGCGCAGCTCAGCCTGTTCTGATCGGGGGCGCGGGCAGCTATATGGGGCGCGAGTCCGCCAGGAGCCTGCCCATGCGCGCCGCTATCGTCGTCTTCCCCGGCACCAACCGCGAGCGCGACATGGCGATCGCGCTGGAGCGCGTCACCGGCCATAAGCCGCGTATCGTCTGGCACCGGGAGACGGACCTGTCGGGACTCGACCTCGTCGTGCTGCCGGGCGGCTTCTCCTATGGCGACTACCTGCGCTGCGGGGCGATGGCCGCGCAGTCCCCGGTGATGGAGTCGCTGCGGGAGTACGCGGCGAAGGGCGGCCACATCCTCGGCGTCTGCAACGGCTTCCAGATCCTGATCGAGGCCGGGCTGCTGCCGGGCGGGCTGCTGCGCAACGCCTCGCTCCGCTTCCTGTCCATGGAGTGCCACATGCGCGTGGAGCGCGCCGGCACGGCCTTCACCTCCCACTGGCAGCAGGGCGCGGTGTTCCGCGCGCCGATGGCCCATGGCGACGGCAACTACTTCGCGGACGAGGCGACGCTGGACCGGCTGGAAGGCGAAGGGCTGGTGGCGTTCCGCTACACCGACGCGAACGGCGAGGTGACGCCGGGCGCGAACCTGAACGGCAGCGCCCGCAGCATCGCCGGCATCCTGTCCCCTAACCTGCGCATCTGCGGCCTGATGCCGCACCCGGAGGACCTGGTGGACCCGCTGATGGGCGGGACGGACGGGCTGCCGATGTTCGAGAGTCTGGTGAGCGCGTTCGAGACGGTGTGAGGACGCAGGGCCGAAAAATCCTGTGCGAAGAACAGGATGGGGAAGCTGATTAAGAGCTAGCTGCCCCCTCGCAACTTCGCCATCCGCCCTGCCTCTGCCGGATGCTCGCCTTGCGACACACGCCTTCCCCCTCCCCCCCACAGTGCTAGAAGCCTCCGCGTGAACAAGCCCGCCCCCGCCGCCACGGCCCCGCTCGCCCCCGAACGCGCCCGCCAGCTCGCCGCCGAGTTCGGTCTCGCGCCCGACGAGTTCGACAACGTGCTGGCCATCCTCCGCCGCTCGCCCACGCTGACGGAACTCGGCGTGTTCAGCGTGATGTGGTCGGAGCACTGCTCCTACAAATCCTCCCGCGTCTGGCTGAAGGAACTGCCGACCAAGGCCCCCTGGGTCATCCAGGGCCCGGGCGAGAATGCCGGCGTGATCGACATCGGCGACGGGCTGGCCGCCGTCTTCAAGATGGAAAGCCACAACCACCCGTCCTTCATCGAACCCTACCAGGGGGCCGCGACGGGCGTGGGCGGCATCCTGCGCGACGTGTTCACCATGGGCGCGCGGCCCATCGCCAACCTCAACGCGCTCCGCTTCGGCGACCCCACCCACCCGCGCACCCGTGCGGTGGTCGATGGCGTGGTCCGCGGCATCGGCGGCTACGGCACCAGCGTCGGCGTGCCGACCGCGGGCGGCGAGGTGAATGACCACCCCGCCTACAACGGCAACCCGCTGGTCAACGCCATGACCGTGGGCATCGCGCCCGCCGACCGCATCTTCTATTCGGCCGCCGCCGGCGTGGGGAATCCGGTGGTCTATGTCGGCTCGAAGACCGGCCGCGACGGCATCCACGGCGCCACCATGGCGTCCACCGAGTTCTCCGCCGATTCGGAGGAGAAGCGCCCCACCGTCCAGATCGGCGACCCGTTCACCGAGAAGCTGCTGATCGAGGCCTGCATGGAGCTGATGGCGACCGACGCCATCGTCGCCATCCAGGACATGGGCGCGGCC
>JBBCJT010000132.1:0-2649 GCA_037190665.1 Rhodovastum atsumiense
TCGCGCGCGGCTTCCCGCTGATGATGACGGCGGCCGGCACGGTGCCGCCCGCGCGGGTGATCGTGATGGGCGCGGGCGTGGCCGGGCTGCAATCCATCGCCACCGCCCGGCGGCTCGGCGCGATCGTCTCCGCCACCGACGTCCGGCCGGCCGCGAAGGAGGAGATCAAGTCGCTGGGCGCGACCTTCGTCGGCGTCGAGGACGAGGAGTTCGCCCAGGCGCAGACCGCCGGCGGCTACGCCAAGGCCATGAGCGCGGATTACATGCGCAAGCAGGCCGAGCTGGTCGGCGCGACGATCCCGAAGAACGACATCGTCATCTGCACCGCGCTGACCCAGGGCCGTGCGGCGCCCAAGCTGGTTTCGGCCGAGGCGGTGGCGGCGATGAGGCCCGGCAGCGTCATCGTGGACATCGCCGCCGATGCCGGCGGCAACTGCGCGCTGACCCGGCCGGGCGAGAGCTTCGTCACCGACAACGGCGTGACCATCCTCGGCTATCGCAACTGGCCCGGCCGCATCCCGGTCGCCGCGTCGTCGCTGTACGCGCGCAACCTGCTGACCTTCCTGACCACGTTCTGGGACAAGGATGCGAAGGCGCCGAACCTGCCGGAGAGCGACGAGATCGCGAAGGGCGTGCTGCTGACGCGCGGCGGCGCCGTCGTCCACCCGCAATTCCAGCCGGCCCAGGCGGCCTGAGCACGGGAGATTCCATCATGAACGCAGCCCAGCTCGCCGACGAGGCGCAGCGGCTTGCAGACCGCGCGCTCACGCTCGCCGATCAGGCGCGCGCGCTGACCGATGCGATGCCGGCCGCCGCCGCGATCGAGCCCATCGTCTTCCTGCTCGCCATCTTCCTGATGGCCTGCTTCGTCGGCTACTACGTGGTGTGGAACGTCACCCCGGCGCTGCATTCGCCGCTGATGGGCGTGACCAACGCCATCTCCTCCGTGATCATCGTCGGCGCGCTGCTGGCCACCGGCCTCGCCGACAGCCCCGCCGCGCGCATCTTCGGCTTCCTCGCGGCCCTGCTCGCGAGCGTGAACATCTTCGGCGGCTTCATCGTCACCCAGCGCATGCTGGCGATGTTCAAGAAGAAGGCGAAGTGAGATGAGCGCCAGTCTCGCGACGCTCCTCTACCTCATCTCGGCGGTCCTCTTCGTCCTCGCGCTGCGTGGCCTGTCCAACCCGGAGACGGCGCGGCAGGGCAACCGCTTCGGCATGATCGGCATGGCGATCGCCATCGTCGTGACGCTGCTGCGGGAAGGCATGACGATCTCGGGCTTCCTGCTGATCGCGCTCGCGGTCGCCATCGGCGGCACGGTCGGCGCGGTGGTCGCGCGGCGGATCCAGATGACGGCGCTGCCGCAGCTCGTCGCCGCCTTCCACTCGCTGGTCGGCATGGCGGCGGTCTTCGTCGCCGCGGCCGCGTTCTACTCGCCGCAGAGCTTCGGCATCGGCACGCCCGGCCACATCCACGCCGGTTCGCTGGTGGAGATGTCGCTCGGGCTCGCCATCGGCGCGATCACCTTCTCCGGCTCGGTGATCGCCTTCGCCAAGCTGCAGGCGCTGATGAGCGGCGCGCCCATCACCTTCCGCAACCAGCACCTGCTGAACCTGTGCCTCGCGCTGCTGCTGCTGGTGCTGGTCATCGCCTTCGTCGCCACCGGCAGCGGGGTGCTGTTCTGGCTGATCGCGCTGCTGGCCTTCGCGCTCGGCTTCCTGATCATCATCCCGATCGGCGGCGCCGACATGCCGGTGGTCGTCTCGATGCTGAACAGCTACTCGGGCTGGGCGGCGGCGGGCATCGGCTTCACGATGCAGAACGTGGCGCTGATCATCACCGGCGCGCTGGTCGGCGCCTCGGGTGCGATCCTGTCCTACATCATGTGCAAGGGCATGAACCGCAGCATCATCAACGTGCTGCTGGGCGGCTTCGGCACGGATACGGGCGGGGCGGCGGCTGCCGGCGGTCCTGCGGGCGACCGCACGGTGAAGGCAGGTGCCGCGGACGATGCGGCCTTCATCATGAAGAACGCCTCCAAGGTGATCGTCGTGCCCGGCTACGGCATGGCGGTGGCGCAGGCGCAGCACGCGCTGCGGGAGATGGCGGACACGCTGAAGAAGGAAGGCGTGGAGGTGAAGTACGCCATCCATCCCGTCGCGGGCCGCATGCCCGGCCACATGAACGTGCTGCTGGCCGAGGCCAACGTGCCCTACGACGAGGTGTTCGAGCTGGAGGAGATCAACAACGAGTTCTCCACCGCCGACGTCGTCTACGTGATCGGCGCCAACGACGTGACCAACCCCGCCGCCAAGACCGATCCGCAGTCGCCGATCTACGGCATGCCGATCCTGGAGGTGGAGAAGGCCAAGACGGTCCTGTTCGTGAAGCGATCCATGGCGTCGGGCTACGCGGGCGTGGACAACGAACTGTTCTTCCGACCCAACACGATGATGCTGTTCGGCGACGCGAAGAAAGTGACCGAGGAAATCGTCCAGGCACTGAACCACTGAGGGGAGAGGCGGGGCGCTGCCCCGGACCCCGGGAGGGCTCTGCCCTCCACCCGGCAGGGGGCACGGCCCCCTGCACCCGCGATTCCTTCAGAAGGATTTCAGCAGGTCGGCCGTCTCGCCCCACCCCCACAACAAT
>JBBCJT010000133.1:0-29846 GCA_037190665.1 Rhodovastum atsumiense
GGGGGCACGCGCGGCATTGAGCGGCGGGGCGCTGCCCCGCACCCCGGGAGGGCTCTGCCCTCCACCCGGCAGGGGGCACGGCCCCCTGACCCGCGATTCCCTCAGGAAGGCTTAAGCAGCTCGGTCGTCTGACCCTACCCCCTCGATGATTATCGTGGGGGGGGGGGTAGATGACCGATCTGCTGAAATCCTCCCTGAAGGAATCGCGGGTGCAGGGGGCCGTGCCCCCTGCCGGGTGGAGGGCAGAGCCCTCCCGGGGTGCGGGGCAGCGCCCCGCCGCTCAATGCCGCGCGTGCCCCCAGATCGTCGGCGGTTCAGCCAGCATGGCGCGGAAGCCGGTGCGGTCGAGCATCACGTCGGTCTCCGCGCGGGCGGAGGCGAGGACGTCCGCGACGTCCACATGCGGCACGGTGCGGTCGCGCATCAGCACCTTTCCGTCCACCACCACGTCCTGCACGTCCTGCCCGTTGGCGAAGCAGACGACGCGCCAGACCGGCATGTCGGCGGGTGTGGCGTGCGGCGTGTCGAGCGCGACGGTGATGATGTCGGCGCGCTTGCCCGGCTCCAGGCTGCCGATGCGGTCATCGAGACCGAGCCCGCGCGCGGCGTCGATGGTGATCATCTCCAGCAGCTTGCCGGGCGGCATCAGCCGCTCGTCGCGATGCTGGCGCTGGTGCAGCCGCATGCACTGGAACATGTGGCGGAACATGTCCGTGGAACGGTCGGGCGCGGTGCCGTCGGAGCCGATCATCACCGTCACGCCGCGATCCAGCAGCGTCGGCACCGGACAGTAGCCGCGCACCGAGGCGATGGCGGACGGGTTGTGCACGATGCGCGTGTTCGTGGCCGCGGCGGCTTCGATGTCCGCCTCGGTCAGCTCGGTGCAGTGGCTGAAGAAGGCGTCAGGGCCGAGCAGGCCGAACAGCTCGCCCGCCTGCGCGATGCTGCCGCTGCGGTGCCCGTCCTGATGGAACAGCGTGCCGTGCTTGCGGCCGAGTTCGCGGATCAGCCGGCCCTGCCGGTTCACCTCGTCGCGGTCCGCGGGATCGCCTTCGCCCTCGTGCCATGTGGGCATCAGCGTGGAGACCATCAGCCGTCCGTCGTCGCGACCGTGCCATGCCTCGATCAGCCTGCCGACGGTCTCGTACTGCTGCTCGAAGCTGACTGGATACTCGGTGCGCGCGCCGTCATTCCAGTCGGCATAGGGGCGCGGGAAGGGCGGGCGTGTCGGGCCGACGGCCATGATGTCGCGGATGCCGATCTCCCGCACGCCCTGCATGTGCGCATCGCCGTGCTTCGGATCGTCCACGCGCTGCACCGCATCGCCGCCGCCGAGCAGCGACACGCCGGTCGTCACGCCGAACATCAGCCGCTCCAGCGCGGCGAGCCGCGCTTCCGCTTTCCAGAAGGATGGCGGCGAGGCGAGCGTGTAGATCACGCGGCACGCCTCGCTCCACGCCGTGCTGTCGCCGCCGCCCAGCGTCTTCACCAGCCCGTGCCCCGCATGCGCGTGGCCGTCGATCAGGCCGGGCAGCACCGCCCGGCCGCGTGCGTCGATGACTTCGGCTGCCGTGTGGGCCGCGGCAATCTCCGCGGACGGCCCCACCGCGACGATGGCGTTACCGGAGACCGCCACCGCGCCGTCGGCGATGACGCGGCGGGCGGGGTCCATGGTGATGACCACGCCGCCGCGGATCAGCAGATCCGCCATCAGTTCACCGTCACGCGCCACAGGCGCATCTGGTTGTCGGGTCCCTGTCGCAATTCGATCCCTTTCTTCGATGCCCACACGATCGGCTGCTGGTGCAGCGGCACGTGCCCGATATCCTCGCGCTCGATCGCCAGCGCCTCGCGGATCATCGCCCGCCGCTCCGTCTCGTCGCCGGCCTGCGCGATGCGCGCGATCAGCGCATCGATCTGCGGGTTGGAGTAGCGGCCGACATTCAGCCCGCCGGTGCGCTCGCCGCGCGTGTGGATCACCTCGTTCAGCGTCGAGAACGTGTCCGCGAGCGGCAGGCCCGCATGGCCGAGCATGAAGAACGACACGTCCAGCGTGTTGATGCGCCGCGACCAGACGTTCAGCGTCTCGAACTGCGGCGTGATGCGGATGCCCACGCGCGCGAGCATGCCGCTGACCGCCTGGCAGATGCGTTCGTCATACACGTAGCGGTCGTTGGGGCAGGCGAGGCCGACGCTGAAGCCGTTCGGATATCCGGCCTCCGCGAGCAGCTTCTTCGCCGCTTCCGGATCGTAGGGAAGGAGGCGCGTGTTGAGATCGTTCGGCGCGCCGTTGAGGAAGGGCGAGGCCATCATCCCCGCCGGCCAGGACTGGCCGCGCATCACGCTGCGCTGGATCGCGTTGATGTCGATCGCCTGATAGATCGCGCGGCGGACGCGGATATCCTTGAACGGGTTCTTCCCCTTCACGTCGGAGTAGATCAGCTCGTCGCGCGCGTGATCGAAGCCGAGATAGATCGTCCGCAGCTCCGGTCCCTGCACGACCTGCAGGCCGGGGCTGGACTCGATGCGCGGGATGTCCTGCAGCGGCAGTTCCACCACCGCGTCGAGCTGGCCGGAGACCAGCCCCGCCGTGCGCGTCGCGGCACTGCGGATCGGCTGGTAGCTGACGCGGGTGAGGTTGTGCGCCGGCTTGTCCCACCAGCCCGCGAACGCCTCCAGCGCGGTTTCCTGATCCGGCGCGCGGGAGACCAGCCGGAACGGGCCGGTGCCGTTGGCGTGCCGCGCGGCGAAGTTCTCCTGCTGCGCCTGCAGGTTGGTCGCCACCTGCGCACCGTTCTTCTCCGCCCAGCCGCGATCGAGGATGAAGAAGTTGACGATCGCGTTCAGCAGGATCGGAAACGGCGCCTGCGTCTCGATCTCCACCGTGTACTGGTCGATCGCGCGCACGTCCTTGATCGCGTTGACGTTGCCCTTGGCGAGCGCGCCCGGCGTGTTGATGCGCTGCCAGGTGAAGAGCACGTCGTCCGCATCGAAGTCGGAGCCGTCGTGGAACTTCACGCCACGGCGCAACTGGAAGCGCCAGACGGTGGGCGAGGTGCGTTCCCACGATGTCGCGAGCGCGGGCTCGATCTCGATCTTCTCGTTCATCCGCACGAGAGATTCGTAGATGTTCGCGAGGAACGCGTTGGTGAAGGTGTTGTTGGAGGATTGCGGATCGAGCGTCAGCACATCCGCCCCGAATGACCAGGTCAATGACTTCGCGGCAAGCGGCGTTGCCGCCAGCGCAGCGCAGGTCGCCGCAACGAGTCCCAGACGTCGCATGGACCGATCCCCTTTTTGTGCCTTGCCGCGAGCCTAGGCATCCCCGCGCGCGGAGGGCAACGCTTGGGCGAGAGCTCTCCCTCTCCCGCCTGCGGGAGAGGGCCGGGGTGAGGGTGTTCCGCCAGCAACCACGGGGGAGGTACCGCCAGCGCGCGCGTGCCCTCACCCTCCCGCGCAAGCTCGGGCCCCTCCCTCTCCCGCAAGCGGGAGAGGGGACGTGGCACGACCGATCCTGCCTCCGTCAGACCTCGTCGTAGGCCAGCGCCCGGCCGGACAGGATGGTCCAGCAGCGATCGGCGGCGACCGTGCCCGCCGGGCGAAGGCTGCGGACGAACTCCGCGCCGCCGCGGCCGAGGGCGGACCACAGCACCGCGTTCGCCGTGTCGCCGCCGCTGCCCGCGCCCTCGCAGGCGTAGATCGCGGTCGGGCAGAGGAAGCGCGCATCGAAGATGCCCGGCGCGCGCCGGGTGAAGGCGAAGGCCACGCCGCGCCAGGCCACCCCCATCCGGCGGCTCGCGGTGGGATCGTGCGCGGTCAGCGGCACGACGAGCCGGCCGCCGTCGCGCAGCGCGGCGAGCCACGTCTCGGCGATGCGGCCGG
The DNA here is from genome assembly GCA_037190665.1 of Rhodovastum atsumiense. Classification (GTDB taxonomy): domain Bacteria; phylum Pseudomonadota; class Alphaproteobacteria; order Acetobacterales; family Acetobacteraceae; genus JBBCJT01. The sequence continues at coordinate 3,883 of JBBCJT010000133.1, forward strand.
CGCCGGCGCTGACATAGATGCCGTCCAGCGGGCCCTCCATCGCCCCCGCGCCGTCGCCCGCGATCACGTCCACCTGCGGCCAGGGCTGCAGGCAGCGGCGGGCGACCGTGGCGAGATCGCCGTCGATCTCGATGGCGCGCACCCTGCCGCTGGGACCGACCATCTCCGCCAGGATGGCGCTGTAATAGCCGGTGCCCGCGCCGACATGCGCGATGGTCCAGCCGGGTTCGGGCCGCAGCCCCTCGCCGATCAGCAGTGCGTGGAAGGACGGCATGCCGTTGTTCAGTCCGCGTTCCGGCACCAGCGCGACCAGCACGTCGTCGTTGACGTACACGGGGTCGTTGCCGGGGCTGGCGACGTAGCCGCGCCCGGGCCGCACGATCTGCCACGGGCCGGGGCCGAGGAACGCCTCGCGCGGGACGGTGGCGAAGGCTTCCTCCAGCGCGTCGTTCATCACGCCGGCCGCGGCCAGCACGCGGCGCGCGTAGCCGCGGCGCAGCTCCGGGGTCATGGCACCGGCCCTCCGCCGCATTGCCACGGCGCGGCCGCATCGGCATCGTGCGCCGCACCCGAAATGCCGACACGCCAGATGAACGGGAGCATCCCAGCCAAGTCCGAAGTCATGGCCGGGAGCATGGTCCATCGGCGCGCACGGTGCGACATGAATCCCATCCCCGGCCCGCCGCGATGAGCCTCGCGCGCCGCCTCGCGCTGATGGTCGCGTTCGGCTTCTTCGCCGGGCTGCCGCTGCCGCTGTCCGGCTTCACGCTGCGCCAGTGGCTGAGCGAGGGCGGCGTGTCGCTGGAGATGATCGGCGCGACCGCCTCGATCGGGCTCGCCTACACGCTGAAGTTCCTCTGGGCGCCGGTGCTGGACCGGGTGCCCGCGCCGTTCGGGCTGCACCGGTTCGGCCGCCGCCGCGGCTGGCTGCTCGCGGTGCAGCCGCTGCTCGCCGCCGCCGCCGCACTGCTCGCGCTTTCCGATCCCGTGGCCGTGCCGTGGCAGGTGGTCGGCCTCGCGGCGACAGTGGCGTTCCTGTCGGCGACGCAGGATGTCGCCGTGGATGCCTGGCGCATCGAGAGCTTTGTCCAGCGCGAGCAGGGGGCCGCGATGGCCGCCTATGTATGGGGCTATCGCGGCGCGCTGCTGATCTCCGGCGCCGGCGCGATCGCGCTCGCTGGCCCGTGGGGCTGGGACGGCGCGCTGCTGGCGATGGCGGCGCTGATGGGCTGCGCGGTGATCGCCACGCTGCTCGCACCCGAACCCGAGGTGCCGGCCGCAGCACTGGTCGGCGGCGGGCTGGAGACAGCGGTGATCGCGCCGTTCCGCGATTTCCTGCGCCGCGACGGCGCGCTGCTGATCCTCGCCTTCATCGCGCTGTACCGGCTCGGCGAGGCGACGGCGGGCGTGATGGCCGCTCCGTTCTACCGCGCGCTCGGCTTCGACCGCGCGGTGGTCGCACTCGCCAACGGGCCGATCAGCCTCGCCGCCACGCTCGCCGGCGCGGCGCTGGGCGGCGTGCTGGTGGCACGGATCGGCGTGGGGCGCGCGCTGCTCGCGACCGGGCTGGGGCAGATGCTGTCCAACCTGATGTATGTCTGGCTCGCCTATGCGCCGGGGGATCTGCGCGTGCTGTACGCGCAGGCGACGGTGGAAGCGTTCACCGACGGGCTCGCGGACGCCGCCTTCATCGCCTACCTGTCCGGCCTGACCTCGGTCGCGTTCACCGCGACGCAGTATGCGCTGCTGTCCTCGCTCGCCGCCGTGGCGCTGCGCACGGTGGGCGGGCTGTCGGGCTTCGCTGCCGCGGCACTCGGCTGGCCGACGTTCTACCTGTTCACCGTCTTCTCCGCGGTGCCGGCCATGCTGCTGATGCTGATCATGCTGCGGCGCTTTCCGCCCGAGGAACGACGGCCGGAGAAGCCTCGCCCGTAGCGCGTATGCGGCCACCCGCCAATCAACTTGCTGCGCTGGCCAATGGCGGTTCAGCTTGTTGCGGCAAGGGAACGCACATGGCCCGGCCCGTCACGCGCTATGCGAAGAGCGGCGACGTCCACATCGCCTTCCAGGTCTTCGGCGAAGGCGCGATCCCGCTCGTCTTCGTGCCGGGCTACATCTCCAATCTCGACCTGCAATGGGAAGAACCCAGCTTCGCGCGGCTGTTCAGCCGGCTCGGCTGCTTCGCGCGGGTGGCGATGTTCGACAAGCGCGGAACGGGCCAGTCCGATCCGGTGCCGGTGGACCAGCTTCCGTCGCTGGACGTCCGCATGGACGATCTCCGCGCGGTGATGGACGCGGTCGCCTTCGAGTCCGCGGTGCTGTTCGGCGGCTCCGAAGGCGGGCCCCTGTCGATGCTGTTCGCCGCGACCTTCCCCTCGCGGGTGCGCGGGCTGATCCTCTACGGCTCCTATGCGTGCCATCGGGATTCGGTGGTGTCGCCGGGGCCCGGGAAGACGTTCGTCGATGTCATCGAGGCCGGCTGGGGCACGGGTGTCAGCCTGCGCTACTTCGCCCCGGGAAGGCTGGGCGATCCGGCGTTCCGCGAGTTCTGGGCGCGGTTCGAGCGCATGGGCGCGTCACCCGCCGCGGCGAAGGCGCTGGCGCAGATGAACGCGCAGATCGACGTGCGCCACGTCCTGCCCGCCATCCGGGTGCCGACCCTGGTGCTGCACCGGGAGCATGACGTCCGCATCCTGCCCGCCGCCGGGCGGTTCCTGGCCGAGCGGATCGCCGGCGCGCGGCACGTCTCGTTGCCCGGCAGCGATCACCCCATCTGGGCAGGTGACGTGGATGCCGTCGTCGACGAGATCGAGGCCTTCCTGACCGGCACACGGCCCGCGCCGGCCGCCGAGGCGGACACGGTGCTCGCCACCGTGCTGGCGCTGGAAGCCGCATCGGCCGGGCGGGACGCAGCGGTCGCGGAGGCGATCCGCGGCGCCGTCGCGCGGCATCGCGGCCAGGTGGTGCATGAGGCGCCGCCATGCTGGATCACGCTGTTCGACGGGCCGGCGCGTGCGGTGAAGGCGGGCGCCGAGGCGGTGATGGCGGTCCGCAGCCAGGGCGGCGCGCTGCGCGCCGGCGCACACCTGGGGGCGGTGCCGCCACCTCCGGCCGATGCCGCGGGTCCGACCGTTCAGGCCGCGCGGCACATCGCGGCCGCGGCGGCGGCCGGACAGGTGCTGGCCTCCGCCATGGTCCGCAATCTGGTCGCCGGGGCGAACCTGCACTTCACCCCGCGCGGCGCGGTGGCGCTGGAAGGGCTGCCCGACCCGCTGCCGCTGTTCGCGCTGGACACCGGGCCGCAGCCCGCCACGCGCGACCTGTCGGGCCGCGAGCGGGAGGTGCTGGGACTCGTCGCGCGCGGGCTGTCGAACGCGGGGATCGCGGAGACGCTGGGGCTGTCCGAGCACACGGTGAAGCGCCACGTCGCCAACATCCTCGACAAGCTCGACCTGCCGACGCGCGCGGCAGCGGCGGCAGCGGCGGCACGCGCCGGGTTGAGCTGAGGCACCGCGCATGGCCCGATCGGGCCATCGGCCTGCTCGCCCGGGCGGGCGAAGCGGAATGAATATGTAACGACCGACACTCCCCGCCGCACAGGGCGAAGGGAGGTTCACGAACATGGATACGAGCGTTGCGACACAGCCGACGAAGATGGATGTCTTCCTCGGCCGCATGCTGGACGACATGGGTGCTGCGGCCGCCGGCGCGCTGGTGCTGGTGGGCGACCGGCTCGGCCTGTTCACGACACTGGCCGGGATCGGCCCCTGCGACGCGGCCGGGCTGGCGCGCGCGGCGAAGACGCAGCCGCGCCTGACATCGGAATGGCTCGCCGCGATGGCGGCCTCCGGCTACGTCACGCTGGCGGACGGGAAGTACTCGCTCTCACCCGAACAGCAGGCGGTGTTCGCCGACGAGCAGGGCCCCGCCTTCCTCGCCGGCTTCTTCGACGTCGCCGCCGCCTGCTGGCGCGATGAGCCGAAGCTGACCGCCGCCTTCCGCGCGGACGGCAAGCTCGGCTGGCACGAGCACGATGTCTGCCTGTTCCGCGGCACGGAGCGGTTCTTCCGCACCAGCTACCGCCATCATCTGGTGCAGGAATGGCTGCCGGCGCTGGAAGGCGTGGTCGCGCGGCTCGAGGCAGGTGCCACGGTCGCCGACGTGGGCTGCGGCCACGGCGCCTCCACCATCCTGATGGCGCAGGCCTTCCCCGCCTCGCGCTTCATCGGCTGGGACTATCACGGCGCGTCCATCGAGACCGCACGGCGCACGGCCGAACGCGCGGGGCTCGCGAACACGCGCTTCGAGGTCGCCACCGCGCAGGATTTCCCTGTGGAGGACGGCGGCTACGACCTGATCGCGTTCTTCGACTGCCTGCACGACATGGGCGACCCGATTGGCGCGGCCCGCCGCGCGCGCGAGGTGCTGAAGCCCGACGGCACGCTGATGGTGGTGGAGCCGATGGCCCGCGACCGGCTGGAGGACAACCTCAACCCGGTCGGGCGCATCTACTACGCGGCGTCCACGCTGATCTGCACGCCGGCCTCGCTGTCGCAGGACGGCCAGGCGGGGCTGGGCGCGCAGGCGGGCCCCGCGCGGCTGACGAAGGTGCTGCAGGACGGCGGGTTCGGCCGCGTGCGCGTCGCGGTCGAAACGCCGTTCAACATCATCCTCGAAGCGAGGCCATGATCCCGCGGGTCGCCTCGTGATCCGGGGCGACCCATTTCGGGTTGCGGTCCTTGTCCACGACCATGGCGCGGACCCCTTCGGCGAAATCGGGGTGGAACATCACCGTGCGCGTCAGCGCGAGCTCCGCCTCCAGCGCCTGCCGCAGCGTGCGGTCCGCGCCCGCGCGCAGCAGCGCGAAGGTCCAGCGCAGCGAGGACGGTGACATCGTATCGAGCGTGGCGAGCTGGGCATTCGCCCACTCGCCGCCCTCGGCCGCCAGCGCGGCGCGGATGGCATCGAGGCTCTCCGCGCCGAAGCAGCGGTCGATCGCCGCACGCATCCCGGCAAGGCCGCTCTCCGGCACCGGGGCCGCGAGCGCGCCCAGCACGCCGGGCCCGTCCGCGGCCAGTGCCGCGGCAACGCCGGACAGCCGCTCGCGCGGCACGAAATGCGTGGCGATGCCGGCATGGACCGCGTCCGCGCCCTGGATGCGCGCGCCGGTCAGCCCCATCCACATCCCGACCGCGCCGGGCAGGCGCGGCAGGAAGAAGCTCGCGCCGATATCGGGGAACAGGCCGATGGCGGTCTCCGGCATCGCGTACAGCGCGTGCTCCGTGGTCACGCGATACGTGCCATGGATCGAAACGCCGAGGCCGCCGCCCATGCAGATGCCGTCGATCAGCGCGACATAGGGCTTCGGATAGGTCGCGATCGCCTCGTTCAGCCCGTACTCGTCGCGGAAGAAGGTCTCGATCGCCGCCGCATCGCCTTCCATCGCGAGCTTGCGCCCCTCGCGGATGTCGCCGCCGGCGCAGAAGGCGCGGCCGCCCTCGCCCTCGATCGTCACCGCATGCACGTGCGGATCGTCGCGCCATGCCTCCAGCGCGCGGCGGATCGCGAGGATCATGCCGTGATCGAGCGCGTTCAGCGCCTTGGGCCGGCTCATCACGATCCGTCCCACCCGTCCGCACCGCTCGGCGCGAACCGTCGTTTCCATATCGGCCATGCCGCGCCGCTAGCATCGCCGCAGGCCGGAATCCAGCCACGCCGCAGCACAACCGGTGGTCGCGGGGCCGGCCGCCGTTTCGTGTCGGCTACGCTTGCGCTCGCGCTCCGGTTTCTTACGCTGGCCCGAACAGAAAGCCGGGAGCGAGCGATGGAGCCACATGTCTGTCCGGACCCTGCCCCTTGGGCCCGCCGCAGGGCACGGACGCTCCGTGCCGGGCTGGTCGCGGCGGGCTGCCTGCTCGCGCTGCCGGGGATGGCCCTCGCGCAGCTCCGGTCCCCCTCCTGCCCGGACCTCACCGCCTGGGCCACCAGCGTCAACCTGAACGACCGCTGGTCGCCCAACGGCTTCGGCCCGTCCGCCCATCCGCTGCCGGCGCGCTTCTTCACGCCCGAGACGGCGGCGCTGTTCGGCAAGCCGCTGCTGGACTGGTCGCAGGACGACATCAAGACGGCCACCGCCGCGATCCAGGCCTGCGGCGCCGAGGCGCAGCAGCAGCGCCGCGCGACCGACCGCCAGGTGCTCAACCGCGCATGGTCGGCGCTGTCCGGCCTGCTCGGCCGGTATCTCGCCGCGGTCGAGACGGCGCAGAAGCAGATCGCGACCGCGAACGAGGCATTGGCCACGGCCCCCGCCTCCCTCGCCCAGCTCGGCTTCGATTCCGCGCTGGCGCGGCTGGCCGACGACCGGCAGGCGATCTCGCGGCTCGGCCAGCTCGCCGGGCCGCTGCCGCCGGGTGCGGCGCAGCCGGCCCGCGCCCTGATCGGCGCGCTGCGGGAACTGCCGGCCCCCGTGCTCGACGCCGCCGTCCGCCAGCCCGCCGCCCAGCGCGTGACGGTGAAGCGGGATGCGGTGCGGGACGCGGTGCTGAGGGACATCGCCACGACGCCGGCCGGCCCGCAGGGGCTCGTCCAGCTCGACCGGATGGGGCAGGCGCTGCGTGCCGAGGCGGTCTTCACCGATGCCGACCGCGCCGCCTTCACCCTGGCGCTGACCGAACGGCGCGGCGCGATCGCGGAGGAGATCTCGGTGGCGCTGATCGCGCAGATCGCCGCAGCACCGGTCGCAGCACCGGAAGGCTTCGTCCATATCGACCGGGCGACCGACGACAGGCTGCTGCGGCTGCTGCCGCCGCCCACGGCGGCGAAGGTGCGCGATGCGGCGGCCCGGGCCCGCAAGGACGTGGCCGACAAGCTGTTCGACGCCACGAAGGCCCAGCTCGCCGCCCTGCCCGCGACCGATGACTCGCTCGACCAGATCGAGGACCACATCCTGCCCGCGATCGCGTCCTGGCCGGCCTCCGCGGGGGCGGAGAAGGCCCGCTTCATCGAGGCCGCGAACGGGCGCAAGGCGGCGATCCTGGAAGCGGTGAACCGGGCCGAGGCCGGACCGATGCGCGGCCGCGTCTATGAAGCCCCGGGCGGGTTCGGCAAGCTGGAATTCGTCGATCGCAGCCGGGTGGTCTTCACCGTCGGCGACCAGTCCCGCGCGGGCACCTACGAGGAACAGCGCGACGGGCGCATCTTCGTCACCATCCCTCCGGACGGGACGCTGGTGCTGACGCGGGAGGGCGCGCGGCTGACGGGTGCGGGCGCGCCGCTGAAGCGCGTGAAGAAGTAGGGTAGGCGCGGGCCGCCGGCGGCGTCGCCGCCTTCCTTCCCGGCAGCCGCGCGTCCTACATCAGCGGGTCCGCCTTCCGCATGGATGGCGGACCCCTCGCCCCTGCGTCCGAACGACAACCGGAAGGCCCGCCATGCCGACTGAAGTCCAGCCGCTCGACCCGGCCATCGCGGAGACACTGTCCCGCATCTCCACCGCCACCCTGACGACGGTCCTGCTGAAGAAGGGCCTGCGCAACGTCTGGATGCGCGGCACCAGGCCGCTGCAGCCGGGCCAGAAGCGGCTGGTCGGCCGCGCCTTCACCCTGCGCTTCGTGCCCGCGCGCGAGGACCTTGCGACGCCGGCGAGCTGGTCGAACCCGATCTCCACCCGCACCGCGATCGAGGCGATGCCGCCGGGCGTGATCGCGGTGGCCGATGCGATGGGCGTGACCTCGGCCGGCATCTTCGGCGACATCCTCTGCGCGCGGATGGCGAAGCGCCGGGTCGCCGCGCTGATCACCGACGGGGTGATGCGCGACGCCGCCGGCGTGAAGGCCACGGGCCTGCCGGTCTGGTGCCAGGGCGCGGCCGCGCCACCGTCCGTCGCCGGCCTCACCTTCATCAATTGGCAGGAGCCGATCGGCTGCGGCGGCGTCGCGGTCTTCCCCAACGACGTGGTGGTGGTGGACGACGACGGCGCGGTGCTGATCCCGCAGGACCTGCTGGCGGAGGTCACCGCGCTGGCCGAGGAGCAGGAGGCGCAGGAATCCTGGATCATGGGCGAGGTGGAGAACGGCGCCGCCCTGCCCGGCCTGTATCCGCCCAACGCCGAGAACAAGGCGCGCTACGAGGCCAGCCGACGGAAGCCCTGAAACGCGATCCGCCCGCCTGCACAGGAGCGCCTGTGCGGGCGGGCGCGATGGCGCGGCGGCGACCGGGCGGGCGAACCTGCTCCGGCCGCCTGTCCCGTCAGCCTTCCAGCGTCGCGTCCAGCGTGATCTCCGCCTTGAACAGCTTGCTGACCGGGCAATTGGCCTTCGCCTTGCCCGCAAGCTCCTCGAACTTCGCCTTGTCCGTGCCGGGGATCCTCGCCTTCAGCGTCAGGTGGATCTTCGTGATGGCGAAGCCGCTGTCGAGCTTCTCCAGCGTGACGTCGGCGCGCGTCTCCATGCGCTCCGCCGTCAGCCCCGCCTCACCCAGGATCAACGACAGCGCCATGGTGAAGCAGCCCGCATGCGCCGCCCCGATCAGCTCCTCGGGGTTGCTGCCGGGCTTGCCCTCGAAGCGGGCGGCGAAGCCGTAGGGATAGTCCTTCAGCGCGCCCGAAGCGGTGGACAGCGCGCCCTTCCCGTCCTTCAGCCCGCCCTGCCAGACAGCCGAACCATGGGTCTTCATCGCTTCTCCTTTCCTTGCCGTTCGCGACCTACGCGGGGCGGACGCCCCACGGATAGGTCATCGATCCCTTCGGAACGTCCGTGATGGTCCGACGGTACGCGGTGCGCGCGAAGAACTGACCGAGCGGGATCGTGGCCACGTCATCCTGCGCCAGCTTGTTGATCTCGTCCGCCAGCGACTTCTGCTTCGCCGCATCGGCCTCATCGAACCAGGCCTGCACGAGTTCCCGCATCTTCGCGCTGTCGTACCAGCCGAACCAGCCGGTCGCGCCGTCGCCCTTCACCAGCGAGCTGACCGCCGGGTTCAGGTAGGCGAGCGAGGAGCCGAAGGTGTGGAAGATGCTCCAGCCGCCGCGCTCGACCGGCTCCTTGCTCACGCGGCGCTGCACCACGGTGCCCCAGTCGGTCTCCGCCAGTTCGATGTTCATGCCGAGCCGGCGCAGCACGTCCGCCGTGATCTGGCCGTGCGGGGCGATCAGCGGGAAGTCGGTGGGGTTGATGATCACCACCTTCTCGCCGTTATAACCGGACGCGGCGAGCGCGGCCTTGGCGCGGTCGAGGTTGCGCGGCGCGCGCGCGAGTTCCGACAAATCCTCCGTGCCGTAGGGCGTGCCGCACGGGAACAGGCTGCGGCACTCGCGCCAGACCGACTGGTCGTCGCCCAGCGTGGCGCGCATGTAGTCTTCCTGCACCACCGCCAGCGCCACCGCCTGGCGCACCTTCACGTTGTTGAACGGCGGCTGCGCGTGGTTCAGCCGCATGATGCTCATCAGCCCCGCCGGGTTGAGCACCTCGATCGCGATCTGACGGTTGCGCTGCAGCGTCGGGATCAGGTCCGACAGCGGCTGGTCGATCCAGTCGATCTCGCCGTTCTGCAGCGCCGCCGACGCGGTCGCCGGATCGGGCAGGATCTGCCATTCGATGCGCGGGAAATGCGGCACCTTGCCGCCCGACGCCCAGTCGCCCGGCTCGTTGCGCGGCTTGTAGGCCTCGTTGCGCGTGTAGACGGTGCGGCTGCCGGACACGTACTCGCCCGGCACGAAGCGATACGGGCCGGAGCCGATCACCTCGGTGACCTGCGTGTTCGCGTCCGTCTTGGCGAGGCGTTCCGGCATGACGAAGGGAACGTTCGCATCGGGCTTGGCGAGCGCGTCCAGCAGCAGCGGGAACGGCCTGGTCAGCCGGATCTCCACCGTGCGGTCGTCGCTCGCGCCCCAGCGCTCGACGGCGCGGGCGAGGATCTGGCCGAACGGATCGCGCTTGGACCAGCGTTCCAGCGACGCCGCGCAATCCTGCGCGCGCACCGGCGTGCCGTCATGGAAGGCGAGGCCCTCGCGCAGCTTGATCGTCCAGACGCGGCCGTTATCGCTGGTGGACGCGCCCTCGGCCATCTGCGGCTGCGGCTTCTGCGCGCCGTTCACGGCGAACAGCGTGTCGTAGACGTGATAGCCGTGCATCTGGGTCACGATCGCCGTGCTCCAGATCGGGTCGAGCGTCGTCAGGTTCGCCTGCGGCACGAAACGCAGCGTGGCCGTGCGGGCCGGCTGGGCGATGGCAGGTGCGGCGAGGCCCGCCGCGGTGGCGGCCAGCAGCGTGCGGCGTTTCATGACGCGTCTCCCCCGGTGTTCGATGGGCGACGCTAGCACCGGATCGGGCGCGGGCAAGCCGGCTTCGCCGTGTGGGCGAGGTCACAGTCGCAGGACCGCGTGGCCTGTAGGCCCCCGCGCATGAACACGCCCGCTTCCGCACCGCCGTGCCTCTGGGCCGAGATGGCTCGCCGCTGGCTCGATGCCGGCGCGGCGCGCGCTACCGGCGCGAAGCCGTCCGCACGGCCCTGACCGCGAGCACGGCCGGGATCAGCCGGCGTGGGCGGCCTGTCGCGGGCGGGTCCTCGGGGCGGCCGATGCTCATGATCGCGGCCCCCATCTGGATGCTGCCGAAGGTCAGCCCGCAGCCCCACCACAGCAGCAGCGCCGGGCCGATCGTCAGCAGGTCCCGCAGCGGCTGCGGCCCCCACAGCCACATCGCGGCGACGAAGACGGCCGATGCCCCGAAGCCGACGATGGCGTGACGGAGGAGCATCCGCGGCAGCGGGTTCAGCACCGCTGCCGGCGTGTCGTCGTCCTGCCCGTCGATGCGTTCGGCCATGACGAAAGCATCCGCCTGCGCTCTCCGCCGCGTCCAGCGCAAAAGTCGCGGGGCTCATGCCGGTCCGCGTGGCGGCTGGCGGGCAGAGGCTGCGCCGCAGCACCCCCTTTCCCGCAGGCAGGAGAGGAAAGGTTAGACGGGCTGGAACGCGACCGCGCCGACCATGGCCGCGCCCACCAGCAGGAGCAGCAGGTTGATCCGCGTCGCCACCGACAGCAGCGCGACCGATGCCGTGATCGCGAGGCTGACCCAGGTGAGCGCCGCCGCCTCCGCGATCAGCACGCCGGCCGCGACGATCAGCCCGCCGACCACCGGCAGCAGCGCGGCGGCAAGCTGCTTGCGCCACGGCGCATCGCCGAAGCGCACCCAGCCGGCGGCGGCGAAGTAGGCGAGGATGGACGAGGGCACGAGCATGCCCGCGCTCGCGGCCAGCGCGCCGGCGATGCCCGCGACATGCAGCCCCACCAGCGCGACCACGAGGATGTTGGGGCCCGGCGCGCACTGGGTCAGCGCGTAGTAGGACGCGAAGGTCGCCGGATCGAGCCAGCCTTGCGCCTCCGCCATGCGCTGCATGTCCGGCAGCACCGTCGCGCCGCCGCCGACCGCGACCATCGAGAGCAGCATGAACCGCAGCGCGAGTTCGCCGAGCAGCGTCATGTCTGGACGAGGCAGCGCTGCACGAGCAGGGAGACGGGAATGGCGAGCGCCAGCACCCAGATCAGCGGCAGGTGCACCAGTGCGAGCAGCACGAAGGCGAGCGCGGCGACGCCGAGCCGGCCGGCATGCGGCCACGCGGGTGCTGCGATGCGCAGCCCGGTGCCGAGCATCAGCCCCGCCGCCGCGGCGGCGACGCCCGCCATCGCGCCCTTCGCCGCCACCGGCAGCGGGGCGATGCGATAAGCGATGCCGAGCGCGATCACCACCACCATCGGCACCGCGAGCAGGCCGACGAAGGCGACGGCCGCGCCCGCCGCGCCGTGGAAGCGCCGGCCGATCACCACCGACAGGTTGACCATGTTCGGCCCCGGCAGGACCTGGCACAGGCCGAGCAGCTCCGCGAACTCGGCCGCGCCCAGCCAGCCGCGCCGCTCCACGATCAGCCGCCGCGCATGGGGCAGCGCGCCGCCGAAGCCGGACAGGCCGATGATGAGGAAGCCCTGGAACAGCGCGCCGATGGACGGGGCAGGCGCGGCCACGGCGGGCGGTTACGGAACCAGCACCGTGCTGCCGGTGGTCTTGCGCGCTTCCAGCGCACGGTGCGCCTCGGCCGCGTCCTTCAGCGGGAAGGTCTGGTTGACGCTGATCTTCACCGCGCCGCTGCCCACCACCTCGAACAGCTCGCGCGCCCCGCGCTCCAGATCGCCGCGCGTGGCGGTGTAGGTGGCGAGCGACGGGCGGGTGAAGAACAGGCTGCCCTTGGCCGCGAGCTGCCCCGGATCGAGCGGCGCGAGCGGGCCGGATGCATTGCCGAAGCTGACGAACATCCCGAGCGGCGCGAGGCTGTCGAGCGAGGCGGCGAAGGTGTCGCGGCCGACGCTGTCATAGACCACGGGCACGCCCTCCCCGCCCGTCAGCGCGCGCACCTTCGCCGGCAACCCTTCGTGACCGATGATCACATGCGCCGCGCCGTTGGCCTTCGCGAGCTCCGCCTTCGCCTCCGACCCGACGACGCCGATCACGGTGCAGCCGAGATGCTTTGCCCACTGGCACATGATCAGCCCGACGCCGCCGGCCGCGGCGTGCACCAGGATCGTCTGGCCCTTCTGCACCGGATAGGTGCGCCGCAGCAGGTACTGCGCCGTCATGCCCTGCAGCATCATCGCCGCCGCGGTCTTCAGGTCGACGGAGGCAGGCACCTTCACCAGCCGGTCCGCCTTGATCACGCGCTCGGTCGCGTAGGCGCCGATCGGCCCGCCCGCATAGGCGACGCGGTCGCCGACCGCGACCTCGGTCACGCCCTTGCCGACGGCCGCGACGGTGCCAGCACCTTCCATGCCGATCGTCGTGGGCAGCGACGGCGCCTTGTACAGGCCGGTGCGGAAATAGACGTCGATGTAGTTCAGCCCCACCGCCTCATGCTTCACCAGCGCCTCGCCGGGGCCGGGCTCAGGCGTGGGCAGATCCTCCCACTTCATCTGTTCCGGGCCGCCATAGGCGTGGATGCGGACGGCATGGGTCATGTGCGGATATCTCCCGGTAATACGGCGGTGGCGGGCGGGTCAGGCGAGAAGCGCCTGGCCCTCCAGCGTCAGCAGCCACGTCTTTGTCGCGAGCCCCTCGCCGCCCGAGTAGCCGCCGAGCCCGCCGGTCGCGAGCACCCGGTGACAGGGGATGATGATCGGAATCGGATTGCGCGCCATCGCCTGGCCGATCGCGCGCGGGGCACTGCCGACGGTGCGGGCGAGCTCGGCGTATGTGCGCGTGGCGCCCCACGGGATCTGCCGCAGCGCATCCCAGACCTTGCGCTGGAAGCCGGTGCCCGGCGGGTCGAGCGGCAGGTCCGCGAAGGCATCCACCGTCCCGTCGAAGTAATCGTGCAGCCGGTCCCGCGCACGGCGAAGCACCGCCGTCTCGCTCTGGTCGCGGCCCCAGCCCCAGTCGAGGGAAACGATCCGCCCGTCTTCTTCCGAGACGGTCAGCGGGCCGATCGGCGTCTGGAGCGAGAGTTGCGGCACGCGTGGTCCCTGGCTGTGGGGGGCGGATCGGAAGCCCGGCCGGCGGCGAAGTCAAGCACGCCGGACAAGTGCCGCCGAAAGCTCCGCGGGGTCCGTCACCGGCGGCAGGCAGGTGCCGCCGCGGCAGACATAGGCGGCCGGGCGCCCGCCCACCGGCCCCTTGCCGCGGGCGGGATGATCGGCCCCGAGCCCGGGCCCGGCGCGGGTGACCACGATCGCCGGATCGGGATGCGCCAGCGCCGCCTGCAGCAGCGCCTGTGCCGCCGGGTCCGCCGGATCGCCCGCGACCACCACCGTCGCGCCCGCCTCCAGCAGGTCCGCGGCGGCGAGCAGGCCGGGCATGGCGCCAAGCGCATCGCCCGCGCCGGCGAAGGCGGCGATCAGCCGTTGCGCCCGCTCCCGCCACGCGGCATCGCCGGTGAGGTGATGCAGCCGGCCCAGCACCTCCGCCATCATGCCGGTGCCCGAGGGCGTGGCGCTGTCGGCCGCGTTGCGCGGGCGGACCAGCACATCGGCCGCATCCGCCGCGCTGGTGAAGAAGGACCCGTCCGCGTCGCCGAACCGCTCCTCGGCCTCCTCCACGAGGTCGAGCGCGCGGTCGAGCCACGCCATCGAGCCGGTCGCCTCGTGCAGCGCGAGCGCGGCGCGCGCCATGGCGGCCGCATCCTCCAGCAGGCCGGTGGCGGAGATGCGCCCGTCCCGCCAGGCATGGGCCAGCCGCCCGCCTTCGTCGCGCAGCGCGGCGTCGATGCCGCCGAAGGCCACGACGGCGAGGTCGCGCCATTCCGGCCGGCCGAAGACGGCGGCGGCGCGCGTCAGCGCCGCGATCATCAGCCCGTTCCAGTCGGCCAGCACCTTGTCGTCGGTGAGCGGGCGCACGCGGTGTTCCCGCGCCGCCAGCAGCACGCCCCTTGCCTCGGCGAGCGCCGCTTCGGTCGCGGCGTCCCTGAGGTCCGGGTCATGGCTGCGGGCAAGGATGGTACGGCCTTCCCAGTTGCCCGCCTCGGTCACGTCATAGGCGGCGCGGAACGGCGCGGCGGCGGGGCCGAGGGCCGCGTCGATCTCGTCGGATGTCCAGACGTAGAAGCGGCCTTCCTCGCCCTCGCTGTCCGCATCCTGTGCGGCGGCATAACCGGCGCCGGCGCGCATCTCCCGCTCCAGCCAGCCGACCAGCTCCGCCGCCCGGGCGGCGAACAGCGGATCGGGCGCGCGGGCGTGGGCCAGCGCGAGCAGGTCCAGAAGCTGTGCGTTGTCGTAGAGCATCTTCTCGAAATGCGGCACGAGCCAGACGGCGTCCGTGGAGTACCGGGCGAAGCCGCCGCCGAGATGGTCCCAGATGCCGCCCTGCGCCATCCGCCGCAGCATCAGCGCCACGGCGTCCGCGAAGCGCGCGTCGCCGCGGCGGTACGCCTCCTGCCAGAGGAAGCGGAAGATCGGCGCGTTGGGGAATTTCGGCGCGCCCTTCAGCCCGCCCTGGTCGGGATCGGTGAGCGACAGCAGGTGCGCCCCGGCACGGTCCAGCACGTCCGGCCCGATCCCGTCCCCCGGGCGCGGGGCGGCCATCGCCGCCAGCATCCCGGCCAGCGAGCGGGCATTCGCGGCGACCTTCTCGGGCTCGCGGTCATAGGCCTCGCGCACCGCGGTCAGCACCTGCCGGAAGGACGGCCGCCCCCAGCGCGGCTCGGGCGGGAAGTAGGTGCCGCCCCAGAACGGCGCGCCCTGCGGGGTGAGGAACATCGTCAGCGGCCAGCCGCCCTGCTCGCCCATCGCGTGCAGCGCGGACATGTAGATATGGTCGATGTCCGGCCGCTCTTCCCGATCCACCTTGATGTTGACGTAGAGCCGGTTCATCAGCGCCGCCGTGGCGGCATCCTCGAAGCTCTCATGCGCCATCACGTGGCACCAATGGCAGGCGGCGTAGCCCACCGACAGCAGGATCGGCTTGCCCTCGCGTTCCGCCTCGGCGAGCGCGTCCGCACCCCACATGCGCCAGTGCACGGGGTTGTCCGCGTGCTGCAGCAGATAGGGAGAGACGGCGTGGCGCAGTTCGTTCTCGGACATGGGATCTCCTGCCGGGGGCGGCGCACCTGTGCAACGCTTAGCGCGCGCCGATGACGGCAACCATCTTCGCGCTGGCGAGCGGCGCGGGCCGCGCGGGCGTGGCCGTGATGCGCCTCAGCGGGCCGGACACCGACCGGATCGTCGCGGCCCTCGCGGGCGGCCTGCCGCCTCCCCGCCGCGCCAGCCTGCGGCGGCTGCGCGCGGCGGACGGGGAGGTGCTGGACCGGGCGCTGGTGCTGCGTTTCCCCGACCCCGCATCGTATACCGGAGAGGACGCGGCCGAGCTGCACCTGCATGGCGGCCGCGGCGTGGTGTCCGGCGTGGCGCAGGCCCTGCTGGAACTGGGCGCACGGCCGGCCGAGCCGGGCGAGTTCACCCGCCGCGCCTTCCGCAACGGGCGGCTGGACCTCGCCCAGGCCGAGGCGGTGGCCGACCTCGCGGCGGCCGAGACCGCCGTGCAGCGGCGGCAGGCGCTGGGGCAGATGGAGGGCGCGCTGTCGCGACGCTGCGCCGCCTGGGCGGAACGGATCGCCCTGCTGCTGGCCGAGGAGGAGGCACGGCTCGACTTCCCCGACGAGGACCTGCCGGAGGAGGACCCTGCGCACGGGGCGGAGATCGCGGCGCTGGCCGATGAGATCGGTGCGGCGCTCGCCTCCGGCCGCGCGGCCGAGCGGATGCGGGACGGGCTGACGGTCGCGATCGTCGGTGCGCCGAATGTCGGCAAGTCCTCGCTGCTCAATGCGCTCGCCGGCCGTGACGCGGCGATCGTGAGCGCGCGGGCCGGAACCACGCGGGACGTGGTCGAGGTGCGGATGGACCTCGACGGGCTGCCGGTCACGCTGCTCGACACCGCCGGACTGCGGGAGACGGAGGACGAGATCGAGGCGGAGGGCGTGCGCCGCGCGCTGGCGCGGGCCGAGGCGGCGGACATCGTCGTCTCGGTGGCCGCCCCGGGTGCGGCGCATCCCGCCCTGTCCTTCGATCCGCCCGCCTGCCTGCTGGTGGCGGGCAAGGCCGATCTCGCGCCCGCGCCCGCGGGTGAGATCGGCGTGTCGGCGCGGACGGGCGAGGGGCTGGATGCGCTGCAGGCGCGGCTGACCGCGGCGGCGCGCGGCCTGGTTCCGCCGGCCGGATCCGCGCTGTTCGGCAATGCCCGCCACCGGGCGGCGGCGCGCGAGGCGCTGGACGCGCTGGACCGCGCCCGCTACGCCCGCGCCGAGCTGCGCGCTGAGGAGCTGCGGCAGGCGCGGATGGCCCTCGGCCGCATCACCGGACGGACGGATGTGGAAGACATACTCGATGCCGTGTTCAGCCGGTTCTGCATAGGTAAGTAACGATGATCGGCGGTGCAGATCGTTATTTTGATGTAATAATTGTCGGCGGCGGGCACGCGGGCACCGAGGCGGCGGCGGCCTCCGCGCGGATGGGTGCGCGCACGCTGCTGCTGACGCATCGGCGCGCGACGGTCGGGGCGCTGTCCTGCAATCCGGCGATCGGCGGCATCGGCAAGGGCCATCTGGTCCGCGAGATCGACGCGCTGGACGGGATCATGGGCCGCGCCGCCGATCTGGGCGGGATCCAGTTCCGGATGCTGAATGCGTCCAAGGGTCCGGCCGTGCGCGGGCCGCGGGCGCAGATGGACCGCACTCTCTATCGCGCCGCCGTGCAGGAACTGCTGGCCGCGACGCCGAACCTGACCATCGCGGAAGGCGGGGTCGAGACGCTGACGGTCGCGGGCGGCAGGGTGAGCGGGGTGACGACGGCCGAAGGGGGGCAGTTCCAGGCCGGCTCGGTCGTGCTGACGACCGGGACGTTCCTGGGCGGGATCCTGCATATCGGCGAGCAGACCAGCGAAGGCGGGCGGCGGGGCGACCCGGCGGCGCATGGGCTTTCGGCCGCCCTGCGGGCGCTGGGGCTGAAGCTGGGCCGGCTGAAGACAGGGACTCCGCCGCGGCTGGATCGCGACAGCATCGACTGGGACAGCCTGCCGCCGCAGCCGGGCGACGATCCCCCTCGCCCGTTCTCGACCCTGACCGCGTCGATCACCAATCCGCAGATCCAATGCCGCATCGTCTACACGACGCCCCGGACGCATGCGCTGATCCGCGACAATCTGCATCGCTCGCCGATGTTCGCCGGGCGGATCACCGGCACGGGGCCGCGTTACTGCCCCTCGATCGAGGACAAGGTGGTCCGCTTCGCCGACCGCGAGCGGCATCAGATATTCCTCGAACCGGAGGGGCTGGCGGACCGCACGGTCTATCCGAACGGCATCTCGACCAGCTTGCCGGCGGAGGTGCAGGAGGCGCTGGTGGCGTCGATCCCGGGGCTGGAGCGCGCGCGCATCCTCCAGCCCGGTTACGCGGTCGAGTATGACTATGTCGATCCGCGGGGGCTCGACCCCACGCTGGAAGTGGGGGGCCTGCGCGGCCTGTTCTTTGCGGGGCAGATCAACGGGACCACCGGATACGAGGAAGCGGCCGCCCAGGGGCTGATCGCCGGGATCAGCGCGGCGCGGCGCGCGGGCGGCGGCGAGGGCGTCACGTTCGACCGGGCCGAGGGGTATCTGGGCGTACTTGTCGATGACCTCGTCACGCGGGGTGTGAGCGAGCCCTACCGGATGTTCACGGCGCGGGCGGAGTATCGGCTGTCGCTGCGCGCGGACAATGCGGACCTGCGGCTGACCGGGAAGGGCGTTGGAATCGGCGTGGTCGGGGCGGAGCGGGCGGAGCAGTTTCGCCTCCGGGAACAGGAGCTGGCCCAGGCCCGGGAGCTGGCGCGGACATCCACGCTCGGCAGTGCCGAACTTACCGCGGCGGGGCTGGATCCGCGGCGGGATGGCAGGCGCCGGTCGGGCATGGAGGTTCTGGCATTGGATCTGGAGTTGCGGCGCTGCCCGCCGCTTCTTCCCTGGTTGGCGGGCATGCGCGCCGAGACGGTGGAGACGCTCGTCGCCGATGCTCTCTATGCCGGCTATCTCGAACGACAGGATGACGAGGTGCGGCTGATGCGCCGGGAGGCGGCGATCGCCCTGCCATCGGACCTGAACTTCCGCACGGTTCCCGGCCTGACCCGGGAGGCGATGCAGCGGCTTGAGGAAACGCGGCCGGCGACCCTCGCTGCGGCCAGCCGGCTTGAGGGGATCAATCCCGCGACACTGACGGCACTGATTGCCCATCTCGCTTCGCGGACCGGATCGGGTGTTTCACGTGAAACGTGATGATGACGCTCATCGCCTGCGCGCCGCGGACATCCGGGTCGGATAGATCACGTGAAACACAGCGGCGGTCCAGATTACTCTCCGGGCTTCTCGGTCCGGGGCGGGTGTTTCACGTGAAACACCGGGGCGGCACCTACCACTCATCTAACCTCGCCAGCCGAGCTGGTCGTTTCACGTGAAACACACCGCAGAAGATCGGCGGCTCCCTGAGGAAACACGGGCGAGGCTTCTCCTGTTCGAGGCGTTGTTGCGCCGGTGGTCCTCCCGCATCCAACTCGTAGCGGCCGGGGACCTCGATCACCTCTGGCCCCGTCACATCGAGGACTCTCTCCAGCTCGCGCCGCTCATCCCGGCCGGCGCCGACCGGGCGATCGATATCGGCAGCGGCGCGGGGTTTCCCGGGCTGGTTCTCGCCATCGCAACTGGCCTTCCCTTCGATCTGATCGAAAGCGACCAGCGCAAGGCCGCCTTCCTGCGGGAGGCCGCCCGGGAGACCGGCGCCCCCGCAATCGTCCACGCCATGCGCGCGGAATCGGCTCAACTGCCCCCCGCACCCCTCGTCACCGCCCGCGCGCTGGCCCCTCTCGGCCGCCTCCTTGACCTCGCCACACCTTTCCTCGCCCCCGGCGGCACATGCCTGTTTCCCAAGGGGCGTTCAGCCGATACAGAGATTGCGGAGGCCGCCCGCTCCTGGCGCTTCCGGATTGACCGCCTTCCCAGCCACACGCACCCCGAGGGCAAGATCCTGCGCATCACGGAACTCGCTCATGTCTGACCGGCCCCAGCGGCGCATCCTCGCCGTCGCGAACCAGAAGGGCGGGGTCGGCAAGACCACCACCACCATCAATCTGGCGACCGCCCTCGCCAGCGCCGGCCGCAAGACCCTGCTGATCGACCTCGACCCGCAGGGCAACGCCTCCACTGGCCTCGGCCTCGGCCGCAACGAGCGGACGCCCGGGAGCTACGCCGTCCTGACCGGGGCCGCGGAGGCCGGCGCAGCCATCCGCGCCACCGCCATCCCCGACCTCTTCATCATGCCTGCCGACCCGGACCTCGCGGGGGCGGAGATCGAGCTGGTCTCGCTGGACCGGCGGGAGTTCCGCCTGCGGGATGCGCTCGGCCCGCTGGACGACTGGCCGACCGTGCTGATCGACTGCCCGCCCAGCCTGGGTCTGCTGACGCTCAATGCGCTGGTCGCGGCCGATGCCGTGCTGGTGCCGCTGCAATGCGAGTTCTTCGCCCTCGAGGGGATCAGCCAGATCATGCGCACGCTGGACATGGTCCGCCGCGGCCTCAACCCCACGCTCGAGCTTCAGGGGATCGTGCTGACCATGTTCGACCGCAGGAACAACCTTTCCGACCTGGTCGCGGCCGATGTCCGCGGCTTCTTCGGCGACAAGGTCTACGAGACCGTCATTCCCCGGAACATCCGCGTTTCCGAGGCGCCCAGTCACGGCAAGCCCGTGCTGCTCTACGATTTCCGCTCCTCCGGCGCACAGGCCTACCTGAAGCTGGCGGGCGAGGTGCTGAAGCGGGAACGCAGCGCGCAGGAGCGGATGCCGGCATGAGCGCGAAGGAAACCGGCCCCCGCCTCGGCCGCGGCCTCGCCGCGCTGATCGGTGACGTTGCCCCGGCCACGCCCGAACCCGCGGCGAAGCCGCGCGCGATCGGCGTCGATCTGCTCGAACCCTCCCCGTTCCAGCCGCGCGGACCGATCGCGGCGGAGGGTCTGGAAGAGCTGGTGATCAGCCTGCGCCGCCATGGCGTGCTCCAACCACTGCTCGTCCGCCCTCACCCCAGCCAGCCCGGTCGTTTCCAGATCATCGCCGGCGAACGGCGCTGGCGGGCGGCCCAGCTCGCCAGCCTGTCCGAAGTGCCCGTGCTGGTCCGCGATCTCGCGGATCGCGAGGCTGCCGGCGCGGCGCTGGTGGAGAACCTCCAGCGCCAGGACCTCGACCCGATCGAGGAAGCCGAGGGTCTCCAGCGCCTGTCCAGGAGCTTCGGCGCCGGGCAGGAACAACTCGCCGAAGCCGTAGGCAAGTCGCGCAGCCATGTCGCCAACACGCTGCGGCTGCTGAACCTGCCGGACAAGGTGCGGGCGCACGTGAAGGCCGGCAAGCTGACGGCCGGCCACGCGCGCGCGCTGCTGGCGCATCCGGATCCGGAAGCGGCGGCGGAGGTCGTCATCGCCCGGGAACTCAACGTCCGGCAGACCGAGGCGCTGGCGAGCCAGCCGGCCAGGGCCGCACGGGCGGAAGGCGCGGCCAAGGATCCGGAGACCGGGGCGCTGGAGCGGGATCTGTCCGAGCGGCTGGGGCTTTCCGTAGAGATCAGCCACGGGTCGAAGGGCGGCGCGGTGCGGATCCGCTACCAGACGCTCGATCAGCTCGACGGCCTGATCGCCCTGCTCAACCGCGCCTGAGCCGCGCCGCCGCCGCCCGGCGCGCAAGCGTCTGGACGGTCTGGCGGGCGATCGCCACATCGGCGCTGCCGGTGGTCTTGCAGGCGCGCTCTGCCGCCACCGCATCCTCCAGCGCGGCGGTGAGGCGCGCCGGGCTCCACAAGCCCAGCGCCCGAAGGAAGGAAGGCCGTTCGCGGAAGAAGACCCGTACGGTCTCGGCCGCCTGGTCCGACGACATCCCCGCCGCCACCAGCGCGGCCGCCTGATCCAGCCGCTGCAGCGACCGGATCACGGCCCGGACGATCGCGACGGGGTTCGCGCCGTCGGCAATCGCCTCATCCATCGCGCGATCAGCCATCGCCAGATCGCCGGCGAGCGCGGCGGCCAGCGCTTCCTCCAGCGACAGAACGCCGGTCTCGCCCAGCGCCGCCTGCGCGTCCGCCAGCGACAGCGCCCCGCCCGGCCCCGCCAGCAGCGCCAGCTTGCCGATCTCCTGCCGGGTGATCCCGCGATCCGTCCCCAACCGGGAGGCGAGAAAGGCGAGCGCATCGGGGTCCGCGGTGACCTTCTCCGCCGCCAGCCCGTCCCGGATGGTCGCGGCCACGCCCGCGCCTTCGTCCGGATAGCAGGGGATCGGCGCGACGCGTGCGGCTCCCTCGGCCCAGATGCGCAGGCGGTTGCGCTTGTCCAGCGCCCCGGCCTCCAGCACCAGCAGCGCCTCCACCGGCCCGCGCAGGGCGCGGTCCGCAGCATCGACCAGCGCCGGCGTGGCGGTCCGTATCCGCACCACCCGCCGCCCGCCGGTCAGCGAACGCGCGGTCATCTCCTCGGCCAGCCGCTTCGGCGCGTCCTCGGACAGCTCGGTCAGACGGAACGGATCGGGGGACGGCCCAAGGACCGCGCGGACCAGCGCCTCGGCGCGCTCGCGCACCAGCCCGGCATCCTCGCCGTAGAGCAGGGCGGCGTCGATCCCGGCGGGGTCCCGCAGCAGCGCGGGAATGCGCGCCGCGGTGAGCTTCACGACGTCCGGGCGCGGGCGGCGAAGTAGGTGCCGAGCTGGCCCTGAATCTGGTCGGCTAGCGCATCCGCCAGCCGCCGCAACGCCGCCTCGTTCGACATGTCGGAGGCGAAGAACTGATTGTCCAGCACGTTGTAGGCGTCCATCGCGCGGGCATAGCCGCGGGTGATCTCCGCGCGGCTGGCGCCGGCGTCGCGCAGCACCCAATTGGCCGAGGCCATCATGCGCTGGCGGCTGATCGCATCGTCGCGACGGTAGCCGATCCCCTCGTAGGACAGGGAATAGGCGACGGCGAGGTCGTACTTCGCTCCGCCGGCGCCCTCACGCTCGAACCGGGCCTGCAGCGCCTGCCGCAGCAGCATGCCCCGCCGCTCCGGGATCGGACCGACCCGGATGCCGGTCATTTCCTGTGCAGGCGCGCCCGGCTCTCCCGTGGCGCCGGGCGCGTAGAGGGGGCGGAAGCCGCAGCCCCCCAGCATCAGCCCCGCCCCGAGGAGAAACCGCCGCCGCATCCTCAGGCGACCACGAAGTTGACGATACGGCCCGGCACGTAGATGCGCTTTACGATCCGCTTGCCCTCCAGCGACCGCGCCACGTTCGGCTCCGCGGCCGCGGCTGCGAGGATATCGCTTTCCGCCGCATCGGGGGCGACGGAAATGGTGCCGCGCAGCTTGCCCAGCACCTGCACCGCGATCGTCAGGCGATCGGCGGCCACCAGCGCGGAGTCGGCCACGGGCCAGTCCTGCTCGGCCACCAGCCCGCTGCCGGCCGGGAACAGCAGGTGGCGCATCTCCTCGGCCAGATGCGGGATCATCGGGGCGACCAGCCGCGTGACCACCTCGGCCGCCTCCCGCCGCGCCCAGCCCATGCCGGGCTCGGCCGCATGGCGTTCGGCATCGGCGAGGACGTTGGCGAATTCGTGGATGCGCGCCACCGCCACGTTGAAGGCGAAGCTGTCCAGCGCCTCCGTCACCCCGGCGATGGTCCGGTGCGTCGCCTGTCGCAGGCTGCGGGCGGCAGGCGAGAACGTTTCGGGAACATCGCCCGGCGCGATCTCCGCCACCGCCTCGGCGAGACGGTAGAGGCGCTGGGTGAAACGGAAGGCGCCGTTCACGCCGGATTCCGTCCACTCCATCTCACGGTCAGGCGGATTATCGGACAGGATGAACCAGCGCGCCGTGTCGGCGCCGAAACGCTCGATGATCGCGCCCGGGTCCACGGTGTTCCGCTTGGACTTGGACATCGCCTCGACACGGCCGACCGTCACCGCCTCGCCGGTTTCGCGATGGCGCGCGGAGCCATCCGCCTCGTGGTCGACCTCGTCCGGGTACAGCCACCGCCCGTCCGCACCGCGGTAGCTTTCGTGCAGCACCATCCCCTGCGTGAACAGGCCTGCGAAGGGCTCGGCCACGGACAGGTGCCCCGTCGCCGTCATCGCGCGGGAGAAGAAGCGCGAATAGAGCAGGTGCAGGATCGCGTGCTCGATGCCGCCGATATACTGGTCCACCGGCAGCCAGTGATCGACCGCCTTGCGGTCCGTCGGTGCCTCCGCCCCCGGCGAGCAGAAGCGGGCGAAGTACCAGGAGCTGTCCACGAACGTGTCGAACGTGTCCGTCTCCCGCCGCGCGGCGGCACCGCAGGACGGGCAGGTCACGTGCTTCCACGTCGGGTGGTGGTCGAGCGGGTTGCCCGGACGGGAGAAATCCACGTCCTCCGGCAGCTTCACCGGCAGCTCCGTCGCCGGCACGGGCACGATGCCGCATGCCTCGCAGTGGATCACCGGGATCGGGCAGCCCCAGTAGCGCTGGCGGGAGACGCCCCAGTCGCGCAGGCGCCAGTTCACCACGCCCTGCCCGGCCCCGTCCGCCTCCAGCCGCGCGATCGCCGCGCGCTTGGCCGCGACGACGTCGAGGCCGTTCAGGAAGTCGGAGTTGATCACCGTGCCGTCGTCGGTGAACGCCTCGGCGCCGATGGCGAAATGCGCGGCATCCGCGCCCTTCGGCAGCACCACGGGCAGCACCGGCAGCGCGTACTTGCGGGCGAATTCCAGGTCGCGCGCGTCATGCGCCGGGCAGCCGAACAGCGCGCCGGTGCCGTATTCCATCAGCACGAAGTTCGCGACCCAGACCGGGAATGTCGCGCCTTGGATGAAGGGATGGCGCACAAGCAGCCCGGTATCGATGCCCTTCTTCTCGGCAGCCTCGATCGCGGCCTCGGACGTGCCCATCCGCCGCGCCTCGGCCAGGAATTCCGCGACCTTCGGGTCCCGCGCGGCGGCGGCCACGGCGAGCGGATGTTCCGGCGCGACGGCGAGGAAGGACATGCCGAACAGCGTGTCCGGCCGCGTGGTGAAGACCTCGACATCGGCGATGCCGTCCACCGGTTCGGCCATGGCGAAGCGCAGCCGCGCGCCCTCGCTGCGGCCGATCCAGTTCGCCTGCATCAGCTTCACCCGCTCCGGCCAGCGGTCCAGCCCGTCGAGGCCGGCGAGCAATTCCTCGGCGTATTTGGTGATTGAGAGGAACCACTGGCTGAGCTTCTTCTTCTCGACCAGCGCGCCGGAGCGCCAGCCGCGCCCGTCGATCACCTGCTCGTTGGCGAGCACGGTGCCGTCCACCGGGTCCCAGTTGACCCAGCTCTCCTTCCGTTCGACCAGCCCGGCGGCGAGCATGTCGAGGAACAGCTTCTGCTGCTTGCCGTAGTAGGCCGCGTCGCAGGTCGCGAACTCGCGGGCCCAGTCGAGCGACAGGCCCATGCGCTTCAGCTCGGCGCGCATCGCCGCGATGTTGTCGTAGGTCCACTTGCCGGGATGGACGCCGCGCTCCCGCGCCGCGTTCTCCGCCGGCAGGCCGAACGCGTCCCACCCCATCGGATGCATCACGTCGAACCCGCGGGCGCGCTTGTAGCGCGCGACCACGTCGCCGAGCGTGTAGTTGCGCACGTGCCCCATATGGATCTTCCCCGACGGGTAGGGGAACATCTCTAGAACGTAATATTTCGGCTTATTGCCCGCGGGCACGTCGGCGGCCGCGAAGCAGCCGCGCCGGTCCCATTCCGCCTGCCAGCGCGGCTCGGCCGCGGCGAAGTCGTAGCGGGGGCGAGGTGCAGCGTCATTCATGGGCGCGAAGCTATGCTGCCTCCCCCCTGTCCCGGCAAGCCGGTTGCGGCGATGCCGGTTCTGCGCGCAGCATCTGTCACCCCGAACCGGAGACGCCGGATGGACCTGGTCAGCCGCGCCAAGGCCCTGCTCCTCTCGCCAAAAACCGAATGGCCGCGCATCGCGGCCGAGCCCGCCACCATCGGCGGACTGTTCACCGGCTACGCCATGATCCTTGCCGCCATCCCGGCGATCGCGGGCTTCATCGGCATCACCTTCGTCGGCGTGCGGATCGGCGCCGACACCTTCCGCCTGCCGATGAACACGGCGTTGATGCAGGCGGTGGTGCAATACGCGCTCGGCCTGCTGGGCGTGTTCGTCTACGGCAAGATCATCGAGATGCTGGCCCCCACCTTCGGCGGCGTGAAGGATCCGCTGGCGGCGATGAAGGTCGCCGTCTACGGCGCCACCGCCTTCTGGCTGGCGGGCATCTTCGGCATCGTCCCGATGCTGGGCATCCTCGGGCTGCTGGGACTGTACAGCCTGTACCTGATCTACACCGGCCTGCCCGTGCTGATGCGCTGCCCGCCGGACAAGGCGCTGGTCTACACCGCCGCCATCGTGGTCTGCGGCTTCGTGATCGGCATGCTGATCGGGCTGCTGACGACGGCGATC
>JBBCJT010000134.1:0-11929 GCA_037190665.1 Rhodovastum atsumiense
AGCCAGCGGATCGAGACGGTCTCCGGCCCGGTGACGTTGACGATGGGACAGGACGGATCGGCATGGCGCAGCGCGCGCAGCGCCCAGGCATTGGCATCGACCTGCCAGATCACGTTCGCATGCCCCATCGCGAGCGGTACCGGCACGCCTGCATGTACCCTGGCCGCGATGTCGTGCAGCACGCCGTAGCGGAGGTCGATCGCATAGTTCAGCCGCAGGCCGATGCAGTGCGTACCGCGGGTCGCGGCCGCATGCTGGAACACGCGCTCACGGCCGAGGCAGCTTGCGGCGTACTCGCCCACGGGCGCGGGGATCGCCGCTTCGTCCGGCGCCGGGCCGTCCAGGCGGGAGAGCGGCAGCACGTTGCCCGTGGAGAAGAAGGCGATCCGCGATGCCGCGTATCGTTCCGCCACCATCGCCGGCAGCAGCACGTTCATCGCCCAGGTCAGCGGCTCGTTGCCGGTGGAGCCGAACTTGCGCGCGGCCGTGAACACGACGTTCGGCGCATCCGGCAGCGCAGCGAGGGCAGTGCGATCGGTCAGCTCCGCCGCGTGGCACTCGATGCCCCAGGATTCCATGCGCTCGCGCAGGCCCTTCTCGCTCCAGCGCGCGACCGCGATGACGCGGCGGGCGGGATCGGCGCGCTTGGCCAGCTGGCACAGCGTCGGCCCCATCTTGCCGCCCGCGCCCAGCACCAGCAGGTCGCCCGGGACGGCTGCAAGATCGACACGCAGCGCATCGTTCGGCTGCGACAGGACATCCTCGAGCGCGGCTTCGTCGGCGATCGACCCCGGCCAGTTCACCGCGCCCCTCGTCCTGCTAGTCGTGCACCAGCATCACCCCGTCCGGGGCGAGGGTGATCAGTACCTGCGCCCCCACTTCCCGGCGACGCAGCCGATCCGGGATGACAGCGAACAGCGTGCCGACCTCGGTGTCGAGGAGGTATTCGCTGTGCGAGCCCATGTAAGTCGCGCGCGCCACGGTTCCGGGCAGCCCCGCCTCGCCATCAACGGCGAAGCGCACCGCTTCGGGGCGTATCACGATGTCCGCCCTGCCCGTCGGCAGGCCGCGATCCGGCAGGGCGAGCCGCAACGGCCCGAGCGCGACCTGCGCCTGTCCGCCGTCGCTGCGTTCGATCGCCCCCTGCACGTGGTTCGCCTCCCCCATGAAGGTCGCGACGAAGACCGAGTCCGGCTGCGTGTACAGCTCCTCCGGCGTGCCGGCCTGGGCGATGGCGGCATTGCGCATCACCACGATGCGGTCGGAGACGGCCAGCGCCTCGGACTGATCGTGGGTGACGTAGACGACGGTCAGGCCGAGCCGCTGCTGCAGTGCGCGGATCTCCTCCCGCATCGAGCGGCGCAGCCGCGTGTCGAGGTTGGACAGGGGCTCATCGAACAGCAGCACATCCGGCTTCAGCACCAGCGCGCGTGCCACTGCCACGCGCTGCTGCTGGCCACCCGACATCTCCGACGGCAGGCGCGTGCCGAAGCCCTTCAGCCCCACCGTCTCCAGCGCCGCCTCGGCCTGCGCGTGCGCCTCCTTGCGCGGCATGCCGGAGGAGACGAGGCCGTAGGCGACGTTGTCCAGCACGCTCATATGCGGAAACAGCGCATAGGACTGGAACACCATCGACACGTTGCGCTCGCCGGCGGACAGCAGCGTGACGTCGCGCCCGCCGATCAGGATGCGCCCCTCGCTCGCCTGCTCCAGCCCGGCGATCATGCGCAGCAGCGTGGTCTTGCCGCAGCCGGACGGGCCCAGCAGCGTGACCAGCGTCCCGCCCTCGATCACCAGATCGAGCGGCAGGACGGCGCGTACCTCGCCGTAACGCTTGCCGAGACCTTCGAGCCGAACCTCCGCCCCGCTCATACGCGTCCTCCCACCGGCGCAGGTGCCGCGACCACGCCGCGCCGACCGAGGCGGCGGTTGCCGACCAGAAGCTGGATCAGCCCTGTCGCCAGCGTCATCAGCAGGATCAGCACGGCGCAGTACGCGATGGCGAGGCCGTAATCGCCGTTGATGACGCGATTGATGATGAACACGGTCGCCATCTCATATTCCGCAGATACGAGGAAGATCACCGCGGAGACGGTCGTCATCGCGCGGACGAAGGAATAGACCAGCGCTGTGACGATCGCCGGCTTCAGCAGCGGCAGCACCACCGTGCGCAAGGCGCGGAAGGTCGAGGCGCGCAGCGTGACCGCCGCCTCGTCCAGGCTGCGGTCGAGCTGGCTCATCGCCGCCACGCCGGACCGCACGCCGACGGGCAGGTTCCGGAACACGAAGCACGCCACGAGGATGATCGCGGTGCCGGTGATCTCCAGCGGCGGGACGTTGTAGGTGAGGATGTAGGCGACGCCGATCACCGTGCCGGGCACGGCGAAGGTCAGCATCAGCGCGAACTCCAGCGTCGTCCGCCCGGCGAAGCGCTGCCGCGACAGCACCCAGGCCGCGAGCAGGCCGAGCCCGGCCGTGATCGGTGCGGCGATCACCGCGAGCTCGATCGTGGTGAACAGCGAATGCCACGCCCCGCCGCTGAACAGCAGCGTTCCGTTCGCGGTCCATTCCAGCGCGAAGGCACGACGGAAGTGCTCCAGCGTCGGCGTCCAGTCGCGCCCCCACACACGGACGAACGCCCCGGCCAGCGCCATCACGTAGACCACCAGCGTCAGGCACGCCCAGGGGATCGCCACCGCATAGGCGGCCCGGCGGATCGGCGCCGGCAGGGTCGGCGGCAAACCGGAATCGCCCTTGCCGGTGACCGAGACATAGGAGCGGCGGCCGACCACGCGGCGCTGCAGCACGAAGGCGAACAGGGCGATCACGAGCATCACCGCCGCCAGCACCGCGGCACGGCCGAAATCCTGCTGCGCGCCGACCACGGCGAAGAAGATCTCGGTCGACAGCACGCCGAAGGAGCCGCCGAGCACGATGGGATTGCCGAAATCCGCGAGGCTCTCGACGAAGGAGACGAGCCACGCATTCGCGAGCCCGGGCAGCATCAGCGGCAGGGTGACGGCGCCGAAGGTACGCATCCGCGTGGCCCGCAGCGTCTGTGAAGCCTCCTCCATCGTGGGCGAGATGCCCTCCACCACGCCGATCAGAACCAGAAAGGCGACCGGCGTGAAGGAGAACGCCTGCGCGAGCAGGATGCCGTTGAATCCGTAGATCCAGCGGCCGAGTTCCAGGCCGAACACGGCTTCGACGATCTGGTTGATCACGCCCGAGCGGCCGAAGATCAGGATCAGCCCCAGGCCGATGACGAAGGGCGGCGTGATGATCGGCATCACCGTCAGCAGCCGCAGCCCGCGCTTGGCGGGGAAGCGGGTGCGCGTGACGATCAGCGCGAAGGCGAGGCCGAGCGAGGTGGTCAGCGTCGCGGTGCAGGTCGCCAGCACCAGCGTGTTCCAGAACACGCCGCACCCGGCCGCCGAGGTCACGCAGGCGAGGCCCCAGATCTTGCGGTCCACCACCCGGTCGGCGAGAGCGGCCCAGGCGCTCAGATCGTCGCGCGGGGTGAACATCTGCATGAGCACGGTCGCGACCGGCCACGCCGTGAACAGCAGGATCGAGGCGGCGAGCACGCCGACCGCGCCCGCGACGAAGCGATCACCCTTGAAGGCGCCCCGCAGCGCGAAGCCATCGGTGACAAGCAGCAGCAGCGCCACGGCCGTCATCGCGCCGCCGAGGCCGATGCCGAACTGGCGGTCGTCCAGCGGGCCGAACAGTGCCTCCAGCCACGGCCACGACCAACCCTGCACGCCGATGGCGAGGCCCTGCACCACCAGCGCGGCAAGACCGAACCCGCCACCCGCGAGCAGCCACAGGGCCCGCGCCGGGCGCGGCAGCATCGGCAGCGCGCCGGGCAGCGCCAGCAGCAGGCCGGCGACTATCGGCCAGAACCAGAACCGCCCATGCGCGGCGGCCTGCCACAGGGCGGACGCCGCCTCCGGGTCATGCTGGCCAAAGCCGACGATCGTCGCCAGCGACAGCCCGTCCTGCTGCATGTGCCACGGCACGACCGCCGCGCCGACAGCGGCGATCAGCCAGGCCGGCAGCGAACCGCGGAGGCGCACGGCTCAGCGCGGCAGGGAGCCGATTTCCCGGTCCCAGCGGGCCAGGATGCGCTGGCGGGTGCGGCTGTCACCGAAGGCGGCGAAGTCGGACTCGATCAGCTTGATCTTCGACAGATCGGGAATACGCGGATCGGGCTTCGCGCCGGGATGCGCGGGTACGTGCCACTGGTTGACGGTCGGGCCGATATCCATCGCCGCCGGCGTCAGGTACCAGTCATAGAAGCGCCGCGCCTGCGTCAGGTTGCGCGCGCCACGGATGATGGACATGCAGGCGACCTCGTAGGAGGTGCCTTCGCTCGGGTAGGCGATCTCGATCGGAAAGCCCGCCTGCGCCATCGAGGCGACTTCCATGTTGAAGCTGATCGCCAGCGCGGTCTCGCCACGCGCCACCGCCTGCATCGGCGCTGCGCCCGAGCGCGGGTAGGCGTTGATGTTGGCGTGGAGCTGCTTGAGGTACTCGAAGGCGCGATCCTCGTCCCAGAGCTGGACGAGGCCGGCGATGATCGTGAACGCCGTGCCCGAGGAGTTCGGGTTCGGCATCTGCACCTCGCCGCGATACTCGGGGCGCAGCAGATCGGCCCAGCTTCCGGGCGTCGGCAGGTTCTTCCGCGGCATCAGCTCCCGGTTGTAGGCGATGCCGATCGCGCCGGAGGACACGCCGACGCAGCGTTCCTTCGACATGTCGTGCACGCGCTTCGCCCAGGGATGCAGCGCGGCCATGTTGGGCGAGGTGTAGGGCTGCAGCAGGTTGCCCTCCCCCGCCGCGATATGGGTCTCGGCCGAGCCGCCGAACCAGATGTCGGTGCGCGGATTGGCGGCCTCGGCGCGGATCTGGGCCAGGATCTCGCCCGCGGACTTGCGCGCCATCGAGACCCGGATGCCGGTTTCCCGCTGGAACCCCGCCGCGATCGCCTCGCACCAGTCGGCGGCGGGTGCGCAGAGCATGTTGAGCGAACCCTGCGCCCGCGCCCCGAACGGGAGCAGACCCGTCGCCACCGCCACAACCGCCATCAGAGCGCGTGTCCGCGTCATCCGCCTCTCCCGCCTTCGTTTGCCGTTGCCGTCCGACCGGAATCCCCTAAAACGGTTTCACAAAACTGTCACGTGAAGGTCATAAACGGCCGGAACGAAAAATGGGGGGAGACAGACATGCGCCTGATCCGGACCACCCGCCGCCGGCTGCTGGCCGGCTCGGCCGCGCTGGGCCTGACGCCCGTGCTGGCGCGCGCGCAGGCGCTCGAACCGCGGGTGGTGATCGTCACCAGCTTCTCCCGCGAGGTGACCACGCCCTTCGTCCAGGGATTCGAGAAGGCGCACCCCGGCACCAAGGTCGAGGTGCAGAACCGCAACACGGCCGCCGCCGTGGCCTTCATCCGCGAGACCCGCTCGAACCCGCCCGACCTGTTCTGGGCCAGCGCGCCCGACGCGTTCGAGGTGCTGAAGGCCGACAAGCTGCTGGCGAAGCCGCAGATCGACCTGGCCGGCATTCCCGAGCGCATCGGCGGTCGGCCGACGAATGACCCGGACGGCCGCTATTTCGGCTTCGCCGTGTCCGGCTACGGCATCATGTACAACACGCGCTACCTGCGCGCGAACCGCCTGCCCGAGCCCAAGGAATGGGCAGACCTGACCAAGCCGATCTACGCCGGCCATGTCGGCATCTCCGCCCCCAGCCGGTCGGGCACGACGCATCTGACGATCGAGACGATCCTGCAGGGCGAAGGCTGGGAGAAGGGCTGGGCGCAACTGCTGGAGATGGCCGGCAACTTCGCGCAGGTCTCCGACCGCAGCTTCGGCGTGCCTGATGCGGTCAATTCCGGGCAGTACGGGCTCGGCGTCGTCATCGACTTCTTCGGCCTCGCGGCGAAGGCCTCGGGCTTCCCGGTCGAATTCGTCTATCCGACGGTGACGACGCTGGTGCCCGCGAACATCGGCATGATCGAGGGCGCGCGCAATCCGAACGCCGCCCGCGCCTTCATCCAGTTCCTGCTGTCGCCCGAGGGCCAGGAGGTGCTGCTCGATCCCAAGGTCATGCGCCTGCCGGTGCGGCGGGAGACCTATGCGAAGGCGCCCCAGGGCTTCCCGAACCCGTTCGAGAACCCCTCGCTCGGCGCACGGGTGGCGTTCGACACGGACCTCTCGGAAGGCCGGTACGAGCTGCTCAACAGCCTGTTCGACCGCATGATCACCTTCCGGCTGAAAGAGCTGACGGATGCATGGAAGGCGGTGCGCGCAGCCGAAGCGCAGCTTGCCCGGCGCGACAACGCCGAAGGGCGGCGCCTGCTCGCCGAGGCGCGGGCCAAGCTGACGCGCGTGCCGATCACGGAGGCGCAGGCGTCCGACAAGGACATCGCGGGCGCCTTCCGGGCCACGCGGCCGGACCGGCCGGCCACCGGACGGCAGGCGCAGTTCGAGGAGGAGTGGGACCGCTTCGCGCTCGCCAGCTTCACCGAGGCGCGGCGGCTTGCCGAAGCGGCGGCAAAGGCCAGCTAGCGCCGCGTGTCCGCCACAACCCTCGAGACCGCCACCGCCCGGCCGTGGCGGGCGCGGCTGCGCACCGGGGCGACCGCGAGCCAGGTGATCGCGGCGCTGCTGGTGGCCGCCTTCCTGCTCGCCTTCCTGGTGGTGCCGGTGGGCCGCGTGTTCGCCGCCGCCTTCATGGATGGAACGAGCGGCCCCACGCTCGTCCATTTCGGCGACTTCTTCCGCACCAGCCTGTTCATCGAGAGCTTCTGGAACAGCCTGTACGTGGCGGCGATGAGCGTGGTGGTCGCCTCGCTGATCGCCGTTCCGCTGGCGGTGATCCTGACGCGCTACCGCTTTCCGGGCACCGCGCTGATCGCGACGCTGGGCGTGCTGCCACTGGTGATGCCGCCCTTCGTCGGTGCGGTCGCCATGCAGCTCATCTTCGGCCGCAACGGCAGCATCAACCTGCTGCTGATGGACTGGTTCGACGTCCGGATCGAGGTGATGGACGGGCTGACGGGCGTGATCTTCGTGCAGTCGCTGCACTACTTCCCGTTCATCCTGATGAACCTCTCCGCCTCACTGTCGAACATCGACATCTCGATGGAGGAGGCGGGGCAGAATCTCGGCGCGCGCGGCCCCACGCTGCTGCGCACCATCGTGCTGCCGCTCGCCATGCCCGGCTATCTCGCCGGCGCGAGCCTCGTGTTCGTGAAGGTGTTCGACGATCTCGCCACGCCGCTGCTGCTGAACGTGACCAACATGCTCGCGCCGCAGGCCTATCTGCGCGTGACCTCGGTCGGGCTCGCCGATCCGATGGGCTACGTCATCAGCGTGATCCTGGTCGCGGTGTCGGTCGCGACGATGGCTGGCGCCGCCCTGCTGCTGCGCGGGCGCGACTACGCCACGCAACAGCGCGGCGGCGGCGGGCTGGGCAAGCGCGCCCTGTCCCCGGCCGGCCGGGCGCTGGCCTGGGCCTTCGTCGTGCCGGTGCTGCTGCTGGTGCTTGCGCCGCATTTCGGCATCCTGCTGCTCAGCCTCGCCACGGTCTGGTCCTACAGCCCGCTGCCGGACGGCTTCACGCTGGCCCATTACGACACGGTGCTGCGCGAATCGCCGCAGTTCATCACCAACACGCTGCTGTTCTGCGGCATCGCCGGCGGCATCGACGTGGTGCTGGGCGTGACCATCTCCTGGCTGGTGCTGCGCACGAAGCTGCCGGGACGGCGGCTGCTGGACGTGACGGCCATGTCCGCCCTCGCCGTGCCGGGGCTGGTGCTCGGCATCGGCATCCTGCGCACCTATTTCGATGTCCATCTGCCCGATGGCACGTCGCTTGCCACGTCGTGGATCATGCTGACCATCGTGCTCGCGGTGCGTCGATTGCCCTACGCGCTGCGCGCCGCCTCGGCCGCGCTGGCGCAGGTGCATCGCAGCCTGGAGGAAGCCGCCGAGAACCTCGGCGCGGGCCGCATGCTGACGCTGGTGCGCATCGTCGTGCCGCTGATGGCAGGCGGGCTCGCGGCTGCCTTCGTCACCAGCTTCGCCACCGCCGCCGTCGAGCTGTCGGCCACGCTGGTGCTGGTGACGCGCGACGTGGACGCCCCCCTCTCCTACGGCATCTACGTGTTCATGCAGAGCGCGGCAGGGCGCGGGCCGGGCGCGGCACTCGGCGTGATCGCCGTGGTAGTCGTGGCGGTGTGCACCTGGCTGGCGAACCGGCTCGCCGAGCGCGAGCGCATGCGGCGGGCGCGGGCACCGGCGGAGGGAGGACGATGAGCGCAGCGGGCGTCGATGTGGAGAACGTGGCGTTCGGCTATGGCGCGACGCCGGTGCTGGAGGATGTGTCGCTCTCGATCCGCAAGGGCGAGTTCTTCGCGTTCCTCGGCCCGTCCGGCAGCGGCAAGACAACCCTGCTGCGGCTGGTCGCCGGCTTCGGCCTGCCCGATCGCGGCCGCATCCTGATCGGCGGGCGAGACGTGACGCGCGATCCGCCCTGGAAGCGCAACGTGGGACTGGTGTTCCAGAGCTACGCGCTGTGGCCGCACATGACCGTGGCGCAGAACGTCGCCTTCGGACTGGAACGCCGCCGCGTACCGCGGGCGGAGCGCGAGCGGCGGGTGCGCGCGGCGCTGGATCTGGTCGGCCTCGTGCACCTGATCGACCGGCGCCCCGCGCAGCTCTCCGGCGGCCAGCAGCAGCGCGTGGCGATCGCGCGCACGCTGGCGATCGAACCGGAGGTCCTGCTGCTCGACGAACCGCTCTCCAACCTCGATGCCGGGCTGCGCGCGGGCGTGCGGCAGGAGATGGTGGAACTACAGCGGCGCCTCGGCCTGACCACCATCCTCGTCACCCACGACCAGGAGGAGGCGAACGCCGCGGCCGACCGGATGGCGGTGCTGGATGGCGGGCACGTGCTGCAGGTCGGCACGCCGACGGAACTGTACGACCGCCCCGCCAACCGCTTCGTCGCCGGTTTCCTCGGCACCGCGAACCTCATCGACGGGCAGGTGATGGGCGACGGGCGTTTCCAGGCGGGTGCCGCCACGCTTCCGTCACCGCCCGGAGCGGCGGCCGGCCCCGCCACGCTGGCTCTACGCCCGCAGGCGATCCGGCTGCGGCGTGACGGTGGGATCGATGGCGGGCTCGCGGCGCGCGTGCTGCGCGCGGAGTTTCTGGGTGGCCATGTCCGCTACACGCTGCAGTTGGCGGACGAGGTGACACTGATCGCCGAGGAACCGCATCTGCGCACGCGCGAGACCCTGGGCGTCGGCGCGCCGGTCACAATCGAACTCGATCCGCAGCAGGTATCGCTTCTCCGCGCCTAGGCCGCGGCCCCGCGCGGGCCGCTACACGTAAGGCAGCAGGGTCAGCAGCACCGTGATCAGCAGCGCGAGCACGCACAGCGCGGCGGCAATCGGCGTCGGCAGGGTCGTCTCCGCGCCGATGAACGGGTCCCACGGGTCTTCATCCTGCGGCACGGCGTACCTCATCCCATGTCTCCCGAATCGCCTCTGCCCTGGCGAC
The DNA here is from genome assembly GCA_037190665.1 of Rhodovastum atsumiense. GTDB lineage: Bacteria > Pseudomonadota > Alphaproteobacteria > Acetobacterales > Acetobacteraceae > JBBCJT01. Next base: position 9,573 of record JBBCJT010000134.1, read on the forward strand.
AACCGCGCCGATCACCACGGTCGCTGGTGACACGACGGCCGCCCGGCGCACATCGAGCGAACACGCCCCCAGCGTGGTCCGCACCGCGAACGCCCCCGGCAGGGACGCGCGGCTGATCACCGCGACCGGCGTCGCCGAGGACATGCCGCCGGCAAGCAGGCGCAAGGCGACGGACGCAAGGCTGGTCAGCGCCATGAACGCGACGATGGTCCCGCCCGTCCGCGCAATCGCGTTCCAATCGACCGTGTCGGGCAGCGCGCCGCGCTCGCCGTGGCCGGTCACGAGCGTCACCGCACTCGCCACGCCGCGCACCGTCAGCGGTATGCCGGCAGCGGACGGCGCCGCCGTCGCCGCTGAGACGCCCGGCACGACGCGCCACGGGATACCGGCCGCCGCGAGGGCATCGACCTCCTCCCCGCCCCGGCCGAACAGGAACGGATCGCCGCCCTTCAGCCGCACGACGCGCCGGCCTGCGCTCGCCTCCGCGATCAGGCGCGTGGTGATCGCCGCCTGCGGCAGTTCCGCCGCGCCCTTGCGCTTGCCCACCGGGATGCGCAGGGCATCGGGTCTCGCATGGACGAGGGCGGCGGCGGCAAGCCTGTCGTAGAGGATCACGTCCGCCGCACCGATCGCCGCGGCGGCGCGGAGGGTCAGCAGATCGGGATCGCCCGGCCCGGCGCCGACCAGCCAGACCTCGCCCGGTCGCAGCGCAGTGCCGGAGCCGGCCAGCCGATCTGCGGGGATCACATACATGCGTCGGGCGGTTCCGGTTATCACGTTTGACATACGCTATTTGAAGTGATGTCCTTCTATCAAGCGTATTTTGGGGCCGCGATGTCAGGAACGGGAAAACTGTCCGCCGTGGAGGCAACCAAGGCCCAAAGCCGGCATCTGCGCGGCGCGATCGCGGCCGATCTGGTGGATGCCTCCCCCCAGGTCAGCGAGGACACCTACAACCTGCTGAAGTTCCACGGCACCTATGAGCAGTTCGACCGCGATACAGCCACGGAACGCAAGCAGCGCGGAGAGGAACGGGACTGGCAGTTCATGGTCCGCGTCCGCTCACCGGGCGGGAGGCTGACGGCCGAACAATACCTCGCGCTCGACGCCCTCGCGGATCAGGTCGGCGACCACACGCTGCGGCTGACGACGCGGCAAGGTGTGCAATTCCACGGCATCGCGAAATCCGACCTGAAAGCCTCGATCGCCACGGTCAACGAGGCGCTGCTGACCACCATGGCCGCCTGCGGCGACGTAGTGCGCAACGTCACGACGACACCCGCGCCGCGCCGGGATGCGCTGCATGCGCGGCTGGAGGCCGATGCGCGGATGCTGTCGGCGGCACTTCTGCCGCGCAGCCGCGCCTATCACCAGATCTTCCTCAACGAGGCCGAGACAGGCGCGGAGGAGACCGAGGATCTCTACGGATCGGCCTACCTGCCGCGCAAGTTCAAGATCGGCATCGCGCATCCGGGCGACAACACGATCGACGTTCTCGCGAACGACCTCGGCTTCATTGCGATATTCGAGGGCGACCGGCTTCTCGGCTACAATGTCGCGGTCGGCGGCGGGATGGGGATGACCCATGGCAAGCCGCAGACATTTCCACGATTCGCAAGCGTTATTGGGTCCATCGGCCCCGATTCGCTGCTGGAGGCCGCGCGGGCCGTGGTGGCGTTGCAGCGCGATAACGGCAACCGCAGCGACCGCAAGCGCGCACGGCTGAAATATGTGGTGCACGACCGCGGCGAGGCGTGGGTCCGCGAGACACTTGCCGCCGAGTACGGTCTCGCGCTCGCCGCACCGTTGGCGCATCCGCCCTTCGCCATTCCCGACCTGCTCGGCTGGCACGAGCAGGGCGACGGCCGCCTCTGGCTCGGCCTGCCGATCGCGGCCGGGCGCATCATGGACCGCGCTGGCGCGTGGCTGCGCACCGGGCTACGCGAGGTGATAGCGCGCTGGCACCCCGCCCCGATCGTCACCGCACAGCAGGACCTGCTGCTGGCGGATATCGACCCGGCCGCGCGGCTGGAGGTGGAAGCGACCCTCCGCGCGCACGGCTTCCGCCTCGCGGAAGATCTCACGCCGCTCGACCGCTACGCGCTCGCCTGCGTCGCGCTGCCCACCTGCGGACAGTCGCTGGCCGAGGGCGAACGGGTGCGCGAGCCCATGGTCGCGGCGATGGAAACGATGCTGGCGCGGCACGGGCTGGCGCGGGAGCGCATCAGCTTCCGCATCACCGGCTGCCCGAACGGATGCGCGCGGCCGTATGGCGGCGATGTCGGCGTCGTCGGCCGCTTGCCCGGCCACTACGCATTGTTCGTCGGCGGCGATTTCGAAGGCACCCGGCTCTCCTT
>JBBCJT010000135.1:0-11194 GCA_037190665.1 Rhodovastum atsumiense
GGCCCGTTGAAGGCATCACATCCATCCGCTATAGGCCCCCGGCCCGCGGTCGTGGCGGAATGGTAGACGCGCCAGCTTGAGGTGCTGGTGGGGGAAACCCCGTGGAAGTTCGAATCTTCTCGACCGCACCAATCTCTCCTCCTGCCCCCTGTGATTTACATCGCGGGACGTCGCCGCCAAGGTCGCGTTCTTAGGGAGGCAGCGAATGGACGAGGACTTCCGCAAGGCCGCGCTCGACTACCACCGGTTACCGCGGCCCGGAAAGCTGAGCGTTGAGGCGACCAAGCGCATGGCAACCCAGCGCGACCTCGCGCTGGCCTACTCGCCCGGCGTCGCGGCCGCCTGCGACGCCATCAAGGCCGACCCCGACACGGCCGACCTCTACACCGCCCGCGCCAACCTCGTCGCCGTGATCTCCAACGGCACCGCCGTCCTCGGTCTCGGCAACATCGGCGCCCTCGCCGGCAAGCCGGTGATGGAGGGCAAGGCCGTCCTGTTCAAGAAATTCGCCGGCATCGACGTATTCGACATCGAGATCGACGAGACCGATCCGGCGCGTTTCATCGAGGTGGTGGCCGCGCTGGAGCCGACCTTCGGCGGCATCAACCTCGAGGACATCAAGGCCCCGGAATGCTTCGAGATCGAGCGCACGCTGCGCTCGCGGATGAAGATCCCGGTCTTCCACGACGACCAGCACGGCACCGCCATCATCGTCGCCGCGGCCGTGCGCAACGGGCTGCAGCTTCAGGGCAAGTCGCTCGACCAGGTGAAGATCGTCACCTCCGGCGCCGGGGCGGCGGCACTCGCCTGCGTCGACCTGCTGGTGGCGATGGGGGCGAAGGCCGAGAACATCACGCTCACCGACATCGCCGGGGTGGTCTACGCCGGCCGCGCCGAGCTGATGGACGACAACAAGGCCCGTTACGCGCGGCAGACCGAGGCGCGCACGTTGGAACAGGCGCTGCCGGGGGCGGAGGTGTTCCTCGGCCTCTCCGCGCCGCGCGTGCTGAAGCCGGAATGGCTGAAGCTGTTCGCCGACAGGCCGCTGATCCTGGCGCTCGCCAACCCCGAGCCGGAGATCCTGCCGGAGGCGGTGCGCCTCGCCCGGCCGGACGCGATCATCGCCACGGGGCGGACCGACTACCCGAACCAGGTCAACAACGTCCTCTGCTTCCCCTTCATCTTCCGCGGCGCGCTGGACGTGGGCGCGACGACGATCAACGAGGATATGAAGATCGCCGCGGTCGAGGCGATCGCGCGGCTCGCCCGCGTCGAGGCGAGCGAGGTGGTCGCGGCGGCCTATGGCGGGGCGGCCCCGGTCTTCGGCCCCGAATACATCATCCCCAAGCCCTTCGATCCGCGGCTGATCCTGGAGATCGCGCCCGCGGTCGCGCGCGCGGCGATGGCGAGCGGCGTGGCGCGCCGGCCGATCGCCGATTTCGCGCAGTACCGGCGCGATCTGGAACGCTTCGTCTTCCGTTCCGGCCAGCTCATGCGCCCGGTCTTCGAGGCCGCGCGGAAGGACCCGCGCCGCGTCGCCTTCAGCGACGGCGAGGACGAGCGCGTGCTGCGCGCCGCGCAGATGCTGGTGGACGACAATCTCGCCCATCCGGTGCTGCTCGGCCGGCATGACGTAATCGCCGGGCGGGTGAAGGCGATGGGCCTGCGCATGGACCTCACGGAAAGCGTCACCGTGATCGATCCCGCGGTCGACGAGGCGGTGTTCGCACCGCTGATCCCGCTGTACCAGCAGCGCGTCGGCCGCCGCGGCACCCCGCCCACCGCCGCCACGCGGATGATCCGAACTCGCAACAGTATCGCCGCGTCGTTGCTGCTGGCGGCCGGCGAGGTGGACGCGACCATCGTCGGCGGCAGCAGCAACTGGATGCGCCAGTGGCACCAGGTGCACGACGTGATCGGCCACAGCCCCGGCGTCAGCCGCGTCTATGCGATGACCGGCGTGATCCTGTCTTCGGGGCCGCTGTTCTTCGTCGATACGCATCTGATCGTGGAGCCCACCGCCGAGCAGATCGCGGAGATGACCTGCCTTGCGGCGAAGGCGATGGCCCGCTTCGGGCTGGCGCCGAAGGCCGCGCTGCTGTCGCATTCCTCCTTCGGCGCCTCGCACGCCCCGTCGGCACGCAAGATGCGCGTGGCGCTCGATCTGATCCGCGCGCGCGAGCCGGATCTGGAGGTCGATGGCGAGATGCATGCCGATGCGGCGCTGATCCCCGCGATCCGCGAGCGCGCCGTGCACGACAGCCGGCTGACGGGCACCGCGAACCTGCTGGTGATGCCGACGCTGGATGCCGCGAATATCGGCATGAACCTCGTGCGCGCCGCGGCGGACGGGCTGCAGATCGGCCCCATCCTGCTCGGCATGGCCCGCCCGCTGCACGTGCTGACGCCGAGCGTGACCGCGCGCGGCATCGGGAACGTCGCCGCCTTCGCCGTGACCGAGGCGCAGGCCCAGGCCGGCTGAACGGTTCCGGGAGGGGATGGCCCCTCCCGGTCGCCGTGCCTCAGCCGATCGCCGTCGTTTCCAGCGTGATCGGCGAGTAGAAGGTCAGTGCGCCGTCCATGTTGCGGAAGCCGGTGATGTTGCGCTGCAGGCCGAAGGCCTGGGCGCGCCAGGACAGTCCGACGATGGGCACTTCCTCCTGCGCCACCTGCATCAGCCGGCGGTAGATCGCCGCGCGCTTCTCCGGATCCAGTTCGCGCCGGCCTTCGGCCAGCAGCGCGAGGATGCGCGGACTCTCGAACCCGTAGGAACGCGAGTAGGCGGCCGGGCCGGAGATGAAGGTCTGCACCGCGTCAGGGTCGTTGTAGGCGCCGACGCTGCCCATGATGGCGAACTGATACTGGCCGCGATTGCCCAGACCCACGCGGGTCGGCCAGTCGGGAAGTTGCAGCTCCACCTTGATGCCGATCTCCGCGAGGTTCGCCTGCACCACTTCGGCCGTCATCGTGTGCAGCGTCGGGCTGGAGGTGGAGAGCAGGGTGGCCTCGAACCCGTTCGGGAACCCCGCTTCCGCCATCAGCGACTTCGCCTTCGCCGGATCGTACGACCACAGCCGGTTCTCCGCCGACCGTCCCAGCTCGCCGCTGAAGGGCAGGCCCTCCAGGATCTCGCCGCGGCCGAAATGCGCGACGCGCACCACGTCCTCGCGCCGCATCGCGTGCGCCACCGCCCGGCGCAGCAGCGGATTCGTGAACGGGCCGGAGCGGACGTTGAAAGTGAGATACATGAACGGCCCGACGACGGAATCGAGCCGGATGCGCGGGTTTGCCTCCAGCGCCGCCATCTTCTGCCAGGGCACGCCCTCGCCGATGTGCACGTTGCCGGCCTCCAGCGCCGCCACGCGCAGGTTCTCGTCGGCATAGGCCTGGAACTTCACCCGCGCGAGCTTGGGCAGGCCGGACCGGTAGTAGCCGTCGAACCGCCGCACCGTGATGGAGCTGCCGCGTTCCAGATTGTCCATCATGAACGGGCCGGCGCCGGCGGGATTGTTCGCATCCGCCGCCATCGCCTTTTGCGAGACGATGGGCGCGTGATAGCTCGCGAGCAGGTGAGGGAAAGGGGCCGACGGCTCCTTCAGCGTCACCCGCAGCTCCAGCGGGTTCAGCACCTCGACCTTCTCGATCACGCCGTACTCGGCACGCAGATAGGCGGTGGAGCGCGCGGCAGGGATGGCTTCCAGCGTGTATTTCACGTCCTCGGCGGTGATCGGGTCGCCGTTGTGGAAGCGCATGCCTTCCCGCAGGCGGAAATGGTGCACGGTGGGGCCTTCCACCGTCCATTTTTCTGCCAGCTCCGGCTGCAGCACGCCGTCCGGCGTGTAGGAGAGCAGGCCGCGATGGAGCGCGAGCTTCACGGCGGCCTGGGAGGAGCCCGTGTTCTCCCACGGGCGGATGTTGGGCGGGAAGTTCACCAGCCCCATCACCAGTTCGCCCGATTGCGCGTGGCCGCGCCTGGGCAGAAGCGGCGCTGCGGCCGCGGTGGCGAGGAGGCCCCGCCGTCGGATCGTTGCTGTCATCGTGCTGGTCCCCGTTTGCACGGGGGGAGGCTAGCGCAGGTTTCCTGCGCGACGTAGCCATCCGAAACGCTACCGCAGGTTGCAGGAGGCTGGCGCGGATGTCACGATGAGGCAACGGCGGCGGAGGCGGCCATGCCCTACCTTTATATCTGCGTTCCCTGTGCGCGGATCGACCTGCAGAAAAGCACCTTTTCCTCCGAACGAAATCGGGGCCAGAAGACGACCTGCCCCTACTGCAAGCAGAAGACGGCGGAGCTGAAGAAAGCGTACCTGATACGCGGCGGGCGTCTGCGGTTCGCGCGCGACATGGATGTCGCCCACAAGCTGGCGGATCGCGGAGTGCGCAAGAACCGCGGCCGGCCTCCTGCCCGCCTGATCGAGGACGACGAGGACGAGAAGCTCGACATCGCCGCGCTGGCCCGCGACTACAACCCCGCTGACGACGCGGGGGCGGAGGACGACAGCGAGTATGTCGCCCGCACCGTCTTCAACCCGGCGATGCGCCTGACGGCGGATGGCACGAATGCGATGTGCCGCTCTCGCGCGGCGATGGTGACCCTCTGCCAGAACACGCTGACCATGACGGTGGTGCCGCCCCATCTGATCACCGGGGCGGCGGGGCGCATCGACACCGGCTCGACCATGGCGCGCTATCTGAAGATGGGCCGGCCGGCGCTCGCGAATTATCGCACCCTGTCGGCCTATACCTGGGCGAACTGGGGCGTCCATCCGCCCACGAGGGGCCGCGCCTACACCGCTTTTCCCAAGCTGAGCCTGGAATGGTGCCATCTGGTCGCGGACTCGCTGGGCGGGCCGACGGTCGGCGCCAACCTCGTCGCCGCCAGTTATGCGGCGAACACATACATGCTCGCGATCGAGCAGCAGCTTCACGCGAAGACGACGCTGCATGTCGAGGTCACGGTCTATTGCAGTCGCGAGAACGTGGCCGAGTTCCTGGATTACAAGATCATCCGCCCCAGCGCCGCGTTCCTGACCTTCACCATCGACGCGCGCAACGACTGCTTCACCCGGGCCGACTACGCGTCGGTCGGCCAACAGGTGGTGAACTTCCTCCGCTGAGCCGGAACGCCGCCACGCAAGCCTCTGGCATTGCTGGCCTGTAGAGGCCATGTCTTGTCCATGGCGCAACTGCCCGACCGGAGCGTTCGTGCGGACGTCGCGGCCTTTCTGGACCGCGTCGCCACCATGCCGGCCGTCCGCCCCGCATCGGGCCGGCGGGCGCGGCTGCTGTTCGCCATGGATGCCACCGCATCCCGCCAGCCGAGCTGGGACCGGGCCTGCCATCTGATGGGCGAGATGTTCCTCGCCACGCGCGATCTCGGCGGGCTCGCGCTCAGCCTCGCCTACTACCGTGGCTTCGCGGAGTTCGCCGCCACGCCCTGGCTGACCGACGCGGCGGAGGTGGTGCGGCGGATGAGCGGCGTGGACTGCCTCGGCGGGCAGACGCAGATCCTGCGCGTTCTGCACCATGCCGCGCGGCAGAGCGCGGCCGAGCGCGTCGCGGCCCTGGTCTTCGTCGGTGATGCGATGGAGGAGGACCTGGACGCGCTGTGCCGTGCCGCGGGCGAGATGGCGCTGCGGGGCACGCCCGGCTTCTTCTTCCACGAAGGCGGCAATCCCGTTGCCGCGAACGCCTTCCGCCAGCTCGCGAAAGTGTCCGGCGGAGCCTATGCGCCGTTCGACTCGGGCAGCGCCGACCAGTTGCGTGAGCTGCTGCGCGCGGTCGCGGTCTTCGCGGCCGGCGGGCGCTCGGCGCTGACGCGGCTGCCCGGGCGTGCGGCGGGGGTGATCGCCGGCCAGCTTCCGGCACCGCGATGAGCTGGCTGGCGCTCGGTGGCCTTGCGCTGCTGCTGCTGTTCCTGCTCGCGCGGAGCTTCGCCAACGCCCGTCTCGAGACGGTGAAATCCGTGCTCGCCTGGGTCGCGGGCGGGCTGGCGGCCGCGCTTGCGGTGACGCTGATCGTCTCGGGCCGCGCCGGGCAGGCGATCTGGGCGGCGGCCCTGCTCGGCCCGCTGCTGTACCGCTGGGTTCAGGCGGTGCGCGCGGCGCGGCGCTTCCGCAATCCGGACCCGGCGGCCGGGCAGAACAGCGTGGTGGACACCGCGACGCTGTCCATGACGCTGGACCATGACACGGGCCGCATGGCCGGCACGGTCCGCCGCGGGCCGCAGGCGGGGCGCGAACTCGCCGACCTGACGCTCGCCGAGCTGCTGGCGCTGCGGGCGGATTGCGTCGGGGAGGACGCCGACAGCGTGCCGCTGATCGAAGGCTGGCTCGACCGCACCTTCCCGGACTGGCGCGATGCGGCCCCGCCCGCCGGATCCGCCGCGATGACGCGGGCGGACGCGCTCGCCATCCTCGGCCTTGCGGAAGGCGCGACCGCCCGCCAGATCAAGGAAGCGCACCGGCGGTTGATGGCGACGGCCCATCCGGACCACGGCGGGTCCGATTGGTTGGCCGCGCGGATCAACCAGGCGCGCGACCTGCTGCTGGATTGAGGAGCCGGACGGTCATTGAGGGGCCCGACGGTCACGGTCCCGAGCCTTGTCCCTGCCACGATCGCGTGGCACCACCCTGCCGCGCCGACCCTTTGCGTGATCCGTGAGGACCTGACTGCATGAAGAAGCTGCGCAAGGCCGTGCTCCCCGTAGCCGGCCTCGGCACGAGATTTCTGCCCGCCACCAAGGCCGTCGCGAAGGAGATGCTGCCCGTCGTCGACAAGCCGCTGATCCAGTATGCGGTGGAGGAGGCGCGCGCAGCCGGGATCGAACAGTTCTGCTTCGTCACCGGGCGCGGCAAGGTCGCCCTGGTCGAGCATTTCGACATCGCCTACGAGCTCGAGGCGACGCTGAAGTCGCGCGACAAGACAGATGTGCTGAAGCTGCTGGAGAGTGCCTCGGCCACGCCCGGCTCGATCGTCACCGTCCGCCAGCAGGTGCCCATGGGGCTCGGCCACGCGATCTGGTGCGCGCGCGCCTTCGTGGGCGACGACCCGTTCGCGATCTTGCTGCCGGACGACCTCGTGCTCGCCGAGACCTCCTGGGTGAAGCAGCTCGCCGATGCCTACGAGGCGACCGGCGGCAACGTCGTCGCCGTGGAGGAGGTGCCGCGGGAGCAGACCCATCGCTACGGCATCCTCAAGACCGGCAAGGATGACGGGCGGCTGGTCGAGGTGCTGGGCCTCGTCGAGAAGCCCAAGCCCGCCGATGCGCCGTCCAACCTGTCCATCATCGGCCGCTACGTGCTGATGCCGGAGGTGATCGCGGAGATCGCCCGCTTCGAGAAGGGCGCGGGCGGTGAAATCCAGCTCACCGACGCGATGGCGCGGCTGATCGGCCGCCAGCCGTTCCACGGCCTGCGCTGCACCGGCAAGCGCTTCGACTGCGGCGACAAGGCCGGCTTCCTGGAGGCGCAGATCGCCTTCGCGCTCGCCCGGCCCGACCTCGCCCCCGCCGTGCGCGGTTTCCTGAAGACCTACTCGGCAGCCTGACCTTATGCGCATCGCGATGATCGGAGGAGGCTATGTCGGCCTCGTCTCCGGAGCCTGCTTCGCCGAATTCGGCACCGACGTGTCGGTGGTTGAAGTCGATCCCGCCAAACTCGCCGCCCTGAAGGAAGGCCGCATCCCGATCTTCGAGCCGGGGCTGGAGAAGCTCGTGGCCGACAACGTCGCCGCCGGGCGGCTGTCCTTCGGCGACGACATCGCTGCCGCCGTGAAGGACGCCGAGGCGGTGTTCATTGCCGTCGGCACGCCCACGCGGCGCGGCGACGGGCACGCCGATCTCTCCTACGTCTTCGCCGCGGCCGAGCAGGTGGCCAAGGCGCTGACCGGCTATGCGGTGATCGTCACCAAATCGACCGTCCCGGTCGGCACCGGGCGGAAGCTGCGGCAAATCATCCGCGCCGCGCGGCCGGACCTGGAGTTCGATGTCGCGTCCAACCCGGAATTCCTTCGGGAGGGCAACGCGATCGGCGATTTCATGCGCCCCGACCGGGTGGTGATCGGCGCCGAGACCGAGCGCGCGCAGGAGGTGATGCGCCGGCTGTACCGCCCGCTGTATCTGATCGAGACGCCGATCGTCTTCACCGCGATCGAGACGGCTGAGCTGACCAAGTACGCGGCCAACTCCTTCCTCGCGATGAAGGTCAGCTTCATCAACGAGATCGCCGACCTGTGCGAGCGCGTGGGTGCCGACGTGCACGACGTGGCGCGCGGCATCGGGCTCGACGGGCGGATCGGGCGCAAGTTCCTCCATCCCGGGCCGGGCTTCGGCGGGTCCTGCTTCCCCAAGGACACGCTGGCGCTGATGCGCACCGCCCAGGACGCCGGGGCGCCGGTGCGGCTGGTGGAGACCGTGGTCGCCGTCAACGACGCGCGCAAGGCGGGCATGGCGCACCGCATCGTCGCCGCCTGCGGCGGATCGGTGCGCGGCAAGACGATCGCGGTCCTGGGCCTGACCTTCAAGCCGGAGACCGATGACATGCGCGACGCGCCGGCGCTGACCATCGTGCCGCGACTCGCCGAGGACGGGGCGCTGGTCCGCGCCTACGACCCCGAAGGCATGCAGCAGGCGAAGCCGCTTCTGCCGGGCTCCGTCACCTACTGCGCGGATGCGATGGAGGCGGTGACGGGGGCGGACGCGCTGGTGGTGCTGACCGAGTGGAACGAGTTCCGTGCGCTGTCGCCCGCGAAGCTGAAATCGCTGATGTCGGGCGACGTGGTCGTCGATCTGCGCAACATCTGGGACCCGGTGGCGTTTGGCCAGTCCGGCTTCCGCTACCATTCCGTCGGCCGGCCCTCCGCGACCTGAGGATTTCCCCATGGCTTTCCAGCACCGCTTCGACCCCACCACGCTGCGCGAGTACGACATCCGCGGGATCGTCGGCCGGACCCTGCACCCTGCCGACGCCTTCGCCATCGGCCGCTGCTTCGGCACCATCGTCGCCCGCGCGGGCGGCACGACGGTCGCCGTCGGCCGCGACGGCCGCGTCTCCGGCCCCGAGCTCGAGGGCGCGCTGGTCGAGGGGCTGGTCGCCTGCGGGCTGAAGGTGCTGCGCATGGGCGTCGGGCCGACGCCGATGCTGTATTTCCTGAACGTTGCGCGCGGCTGCGACGGCGCGGTGCAGGTCACCGGCAGCCACAACCCGCCCGACTACAACGGCTTCAAGATGGTGCTGAAGGGCAAGCCGTTCTTCGGCAAGCAGATCCAGCAGATCGGCGAGATGGCCGCCGCCGGCGACGTGGTCGCCGAGGGCAAGGGCAGCGTCGAGGCGGTGGACATCGCCGACGAATACGTGGCCCGGCTGGCGAAGGACTGGGACGGCGGCGACCGGGCGCTCAACATCGTCTGGGACAACGGCAACGGCGCGGCCGGCGACGTGCTGGCGAAGCTGGTGAAGAAGCTGCCCGGCAAGCACACGGTCCTGTTCGGCGAGATCGACGGGGCGTTCCCCAACCACCACCCCGACCCGACCGTGCCCAAGAACCTCGAGGCGCTGATCGCCGAGGTCGCGAAGCGGAAGGCCGATCTGGGCGTCGCCTTCGACGGCGACGCCGACCGGATCGGCGTGGTGGACGACGAGGGCCACGTGCTGTTCGGCGACCAGCTCCTGGTCGTGATGGCGCGGGACGTGCTGAAGCGGCACCCGGGCGCGACCATCATCAGCGACGTGAAGGCGTCCCAGGTGCTCTTCGACGAGATCGCAAGAGCGGGCGGTAACCCGTTGATGTGGAAGACCGGCCACAGCCTGATCAAGGCGAAGATGGCGGAAATCAAGTCGCCGCTCGCCGCCGAGATGTCCGGCCACGTCTTCTATGCCGACAAGTGGTACGGCTTCGACGACGCGCTCTATGCCGCCGTGCGCCTGCTCGGCATCGTGGCGCGCATGGACGGCAAGCTGTCCGCCGTCCGCGCCGCCCTGCCGCAGGTGATCAACACGCCGGAGCTGCGCTTCGACTGCGACGACCGTCGCAAGTTCGAGGTCGTCTCCGAGGTCGCCGCGCGGCTGAAGGCCGAAGGGGCCCGTGTGGCGGATACGGACGGCGTGCGCGTGCAGACCGAGGACGGGTGGTGGCTGCTCCGTGCGTCCAACACGCAGGCCGTGCTGGTCGCGCGTGCCGAGGCGACGAGCGAGGCGGGGCTGGAGCGGCTGAAGCACGCGCTGGCGGCGCAGCTCGAGGCGAGCGGGCTGGCGGCGCCGGACTTTTCGGGCGCAAACGCGGGGCACTGACCCTACCCCGTGCGTAGAAAGGCGGGGTGCTGCCACGCGCCCCGCTCATTGCCAGCGCCGCGGCCTTTCAGCCGTGGCTGGTGCTAAGCACGACGTCGATCGCCGAGATGATGCGGCTGCTGTGCTGATCGTCCGCCAGCGAGGCCAGCGGAGCGCCAAGCGCGGCGGCCGGAACCGTCTGGAGTTGCAGGGGATCGAGGATCACGGTGCTCCCGTTGATCTCGAAACGCGGCGCCATTTCCGGGTAGCTGCCGGCGCCCACGGCTCCCGCGGCCAGTAGCGGCGCGACGAGGCGCCGCGCGTGGCCATCGAAACGCTGTGACTGGACGACCACGACGTAAGGTATCGCGTCGCGGTTGCGGCCGGGGTTCCGATGGACGTCGAATTGGGCCATCAGAGGGTCGAGAATTCGTCCCCGAACGCCCCGTGCGCGGCGATGAAGCCGTTCGAGGCAGCGACGAGGGCATCAATCTGCTGACGGGCCTGCTCGCGCTTGCGCTGCTCGGCCTCGACGAACTCCGCCAATAGGCCCTCCACCGTTTCCGAAAGATTGGGCGTCAATTCCTTGGCCTCCTTCACAAGGTCCTGGTTGAGGCTGAGGTTCACGGGGCGCTTCAGCGCGAGTCGGTCATAGCCCATGGAGCCCTCCTGGCAGGGATGCGCATCCTATGCGCATACGGGCTGCGAGTCACCTACTCAGAAAGCAGCGCGGCCGTGCGCTCGAACTCCCGCGTGCGGCGAAACGGTGAGCCGTTGCGGAGCCGCGCGAGGTAGGCTATCGCCCGCCGCTCACGTTCCAAGGCCGGCGGGCCGCGGGCGTGGTGGAACTGGCAGACACGCCGGATTTAGGTTCCGGTGGCGCAAGCCGTGGGGGTTCAAATCCCTCCGCCCGCACCATCCGCCCC
>JBBCJT010000136.1:0-75002 GCA_037190665.1 Rhodovastum atsumiense
CCTCGCCAGCCCCGGCGAACGGCCGGTGACGGTGGCGATCCTCGCCTTCCTGGAATTCGGCTTCGCGCCGACGCTGGCGGCGATCTCCATCATCTCGCTGGTGATCCCGCTGCTGCTGATGCTGGTGCTGCAGCGCTTCGTGCCGATCGGCGACTTCCTCTACGCGAAGGAACGCGGCAGCCGGTGATCCGGACCGTTGAAACGTTTCATCGGCTCCGCTAGCGTCGATGCGCCATCAGATCGGGAGGCTCGCGCCATGGCAGAGGTCAAGCTTCGTCCGCTCACGCCGACCTTCGGGGCCGAGGTTGTCGGCGTCGATCCCGGGCTGGAGATGGACGAGGACACGTTCCGCGCCGTCGAGAAGGCCTGGTACGACCACAGCATCCTGCTGTTCCGCGGCCTGAAGATGACGCCGGAGCAGCACATCGCATTCACCCGGCGGCTCGGGCCCCTGCACATCATGACGCCGCTGCACTTCAACATGCCGAACCATCCGGAGATCCTGGTGATCGGCAACGCGCAGGAGGAAGGCAAGCCGATCGGCCTCGCGCGCGCGGGCATGGGCTTCCACAGCGACGGCGAGGACAAGGCGGTCCCCAACGCCGGGTCCTTCCTGCACGGCGTGCAGGTTCCGCCCGAAGGCGGCGACACGCTGTTCTCGGACATGTACGCCGCGTGGGACGAGCTGCCCGAGGCGACGAAGCGCCGCGTGGCGGGCCGCAGCGCCTGCTACAGCCGCGTGCGGCTGCACCACGTGCACTATCCGCACCTGCCGGCGCTGACCGAGGAACAGAAGCGCGATCGCCCCGATGTGTGGCACCCGATCGCGCGGCGCCATCCGGCCACCGGCCGCACCTCGCTGTTCATCGGCCGCTGGGCCTGCGAGGTGGAAGGGATGGATGCGGAGGAAGGCAAGGCGCTGATCGACGAGCTGATCGCCTTCTCCCAGCAGCCGCGCTTCATCTACCGCCATGTCTGGCGCGCCGGCGATGCGATGCTGTGGGACAACCGCTGCACGCAGCACTGCGCGACCGGCTTCGACGAGTCGAAGTACACGCGCCGCATGCAGCGCACGACGCTGGAGGGCACGACGCCGGTGATGGCGCAGTCGCTCGCCGCCTGAACCACACCGGAGGAAACGCAAGCGTGTTCGTGCTGAATGAGCTGCCGCCGCAGGTCGATGCCAGACTGCTGGACCTGCTGCGGCAGGCGGAGCCGGCGACGATCGGCCATTTCCGCCACACCGGCTTCATGGAGCCGGCGATCCGCGCGCTGCTGCCGGACCGGCGCATCGCCGGCACGGCGGTCACCGTGCGCTGCGCGGGCACGGACACGACGATCGTGCACTACGCGCTCGGCAAGCTGCGGCCGGGCGACGTGCTGGTGCTGGACCGCGCCGGCGATCACCGCCACGCCGCCTGCGGCGGCGGTGTGGCCTTCGCCGCGCGCGAGGCCGGCTGCGTCGGCATCGTCATCGACGGCATGGCGACCGACATCGGCGAGCTGCGCGAGTTCGGCCTTCCCGTCTGGGCGCGCGGCCTGTCGCCGGTCACCGGCAAGCGCAGCTTCACCGCCGGCGAGTTCTGCGTGCCGGTGAGCTGCGGCGGCGTGCCGGTCGAGCCGGGCGATGCCATCCTCGCCGACGAGAACGGCGTGCTGGTGCTGAAAGCCGCCGAGATCACCGCCGATGCCGAGCGTGCGATCGGCATGCAGCAGGCCGAGAAGAAGACATTGGCGCGGATCAAGGCGGGCGAACGCATGCCTGATATCAACGGCACCAACGCCCGCATCGCGGAGATCATGGCGGCGCGGCCGAAGACGTAGCCCGCACGCCGGACTCATCGCGCTCACCTCGCGTGGCATGCATGTGTGGGGCTCCACCGCATGGAGCCCCACACATCACGCATGTCGTGATCGCTGTTGAAGCGGCTCGCAGCGGCGGCGCATGGTGCCCCGACCATGCACGAGTACGAAACCATCCCGCTGCAGAGAGGCGAAGCGCGCGTCGCGTGGAAACGCCATCCACGCGCGCGGCGTGTCAGCCTGCGTATCGATCCGCGCGCGGGATCCGTCGTCATCACCCTGCCCAAGCGCGGCTCGCGTCGCGCCGGCATGGATCTGCTGATGACGCATGCGGCCTGGGTGGAAGACCGGCTTGCCGCGCTGCCCGAAGCCGTGGCCTTCGTCGATGGCGCGTGGCTGCCGGTGGATGACAGGCCGCGCCCGATCCGCCATGCGCCCGGCGCGCGGTCGCATATCGCCGATGATGAGATCGTGATCGGTGGCGAGACCGCCTTCCTTGCGCGCCGCGTGAGCGACCTGCTGCGCGCCGAAGCCCGCCGCCGCCTTGTACGGTTGTCGCACGAGAAGGCCACGCAGGCCGGCAGCGCGCCGCGGCGCGTGACGGTGAAGGACACCGTCTCCCGCTGGGGGTCCTGCGCGCCGGACGGCGCGCTCGCCTATTCGTGGCGCCTTATCTTCGCCCCACCCTCGGTGCAGGATTATGTTGCCGCACACGAGGTCGCGCATCTCACGCACATGAATCACGGGCCGCGCTTCTGGGCGCTCGTGCGCACGCTGACGCCGCATACCGAGGCCGCGGTGGACTGGCTGCGCCGCGAGGGGCCGCGGCTGATGCGCTACGGATGAACCCGGCGCGGCGCCTGCTTCTGGCCGGCGCCGTGCTGCCGCTGCCCGCGCTCGGCCAGACATCGGCCTCGATGTGGCAGAGCCCCAATGCCGCCGCCGCGTGGATCGCGCTGATCGGCGCCGGCATCACCCTCATCGGCACCATCATCGGCCTGATCTGGAACGCGCGGCTCAGCCGGCGGCTGGAAGCGGACCGCGTGAAGGCCGCCGCCGATCTCGCGCGGCTGAACAACAACCTCGCCGCGCGCCTGGAGACGGAGAAGTCGCAGCTCGCCGGGGAACTGGCGCGGCTGAACAGCGAACTTGCCCGCGCCGCGGCGCGCGAGAAGACCGAGCTGGACGCGCGCACCAAATACGAGTTCGACGCGCGCCAGCGTCTGTACCAGCAGGTCGAGCCGGCGCTGTTCCTGCTGGGCGAGGTCGCCGAGCAGGGGCTTCACCGCATCCGCAACCTCGCGCTCGCCGCGCGGCGTGGCCATCTGGGCAGCGGCCCGGAGTCGTGGACCGCCGTGCATGCGGACAACTACTACCTGCATTCCACGTCCTTCCGCCTGATCCGGCCGCTGGCATGCCACCGGTTGCTGATGGAGCGCGTTACCCAGGTCGACTTCTCGCTGGATGACGAGATCAAGACCGTGATGGTGCTGCTGAAAGCCTATCGGGACGTGCTGTCCTCGCCCTTCGAACTCGCGGCCCGCCAGCCGGCGCGGCCCTATGCGTATCTGCACGCCGCCCCCGAGATGCTGCCCGAGATCAGGGACGAGCGCGTGCAGCGCATGCAGCATATCTATGTCGACCAGCTCGAGAACGCCGTCGACGCGCTGGTGACGGCCGAACCGGCCGGGCTGCGGCTGAAGCGCTTCTCCGCCTTCCGCGCGGAGCTGGACGACGCGGCGAAGGACACGGCGCGGCTGTTCTTCCTGCCGCGCTACATCACCGAAGGCTTCGCGCCCGACACGCGGCCGGTGCTGTGGCGCGCCATCCTCGCCTGCGCGCTGCTGCTGAAAGCCATGCTCGACCTGCTCGCCGCGCGGCGGAGCGAGGCGGGCGCGCCGCCGCTCGCCGAGCTGCTGCCCCGCATCCGCGCGGAGGCATGGACCGAGGAACTCGGCTGGACCGGGGGCGCGGGTGCCAAGGTGGCGCTGGCCGCGGAACTGGACGCGGCGCTGGCCT
Source organism: Rhodovastum atsumiense (assembly GCA_037190665.1). Taxonomy (GTDB): domain Bacteria; phylum Pseudomonadota; class Alphaproteobacteria; order Acetobacterales; family Acetobacteraceae; genus JBBCJT01. Next base: position 3,823 of record JBBCJT010000136.1, read on the forward strand.
CGCTGCTCGGCCGGCTCGACGATCCGCTGCTGCACCTGCGGCCCGACCAGGCGGCCGGCTGATGTGGGATGCGTCCGCGGAGGTCGGGCTGCGCCTGCTCGCCGCCGCCGTCGCGGGCATGATCCTCGGCCTCGACCGCGAGCTGCAGGGCAAGGCCACCGGCCCGCGCACGCTCGGCCTCGTGGCGCTCGGGGCCGCCATGGTCGCGATCGCCGCCGCCGGCCTGCCGGAGCTGCGCGGCCATCCGGACGGGCACAGCCGCGTCATCCAGGGGGTGATCCAGGGCGTGATGGCGGGCGTGGGGTTCATCGGCGCGGGGGTGATCCTGCGCGACCCGCGGGGCGGCCGCGTCAAGGGCATGACCACGGCCGCGAACGTCTGGGCCACGGCGGCGCTGGGCCTCGTGTTCGGCCTCGGCGAATGGATCGTCGGGGGGATCGCCTTCGCGATCGCCTTCGTGCTGCTGGTGGTCGTCAAGCAGATCGAGACATGGGCGCTTCGCGATCCGGAGCCCGACGCGTAGCGGCGTTCCACCGGCGGGATCGCGCGGCGATGCGCATCCGGCCGATGCGGCGGGCCGCGGGAGTGCCTATGTGAGGCTGCGGGCCTGATCCAGCCAAACCGGAGGTCGCCGTGGACGAGACCGCCCTGCTGCTGTCGCGCATCCAGTTCGCCGTCACCATCGCCCTGCACATCATCTTCCCGGCCTTCACCATCGGCCTGTCCAGCTACCTCGCGGTGCTGGAGGCGCAGTGGCTGCGGACGAAGGATGCGACCTACATGCGCCTCTACGACTACTGGGTGCGCATCTTCGCCGTCAGCTTCGGGCTCGGCGTCGTGTCCGGCGTGATCATGTCCTACCAGTTCGGCACCAACTGGAGCCGGCTGTCCGAGACGATGGGCCCGGTGCTCGGCCCGCTGCTCGCCTATGAGGGGCTGACGGCCTTCTTCCTCGAGGCCGGCTTTCTCGGCGTGATGCTGTTCGGCCGCGACCGCGTGGGGCCCGGGCTGCACTTCCTCGCCACGCTCATGGTCGCGCTCGGCACGCTGATCTCCGCCTTCTGGATCCTCGCCGCCAATTCCTGGATGCAGACCCCGGCCGGCCATGTGTGGGAGGCTGGGCGCATCGTTCCGGCCGACTGGTGGGCGGTGATCTTCAACCCGTCCTTCCCCTACCGCATGGTGCACATGACGCTCGCCGCCTACCTGACCACGGCGCTGGTGGTGGCCGCGGTCGCGTCCTGGCACCTGCTGCGCGGGTCGGGCGACGCGGCCGTGCGGCGGATGCTGGCGATGGCGGTGGGCATGATCGCGCTGGTCGCGCCGCTGCAGATCGTCGTCGGCGACCTGCACGGCACCAACACCTTCGAGCACCAGCCGGTGAAGGTCGCGGCGATGGAGGGCCATTGGGAGACGCAGCGCGGCGCGCCCGCGATCCTGTTCGCCATCCCCGACCCGGAGAACGAGCGCAACCGCTTCGAGATCGCGATCCCCAACCTCGCCAGCCTCTACCTGACCCATAGCTGGACCGGCGAGGTCCGCGGGCTGAAGGCCTTCCCGCCCGAGGACCGCCCGCCGATGCAATGGCCGTTCTGGGCCTTCCGCATCATGGTCGGGTGCGGGCTGGTGATGCTCGTCGTCGGCTGGTGGGGCGCGTTCCTGTGGCGGCGCGGCACGATCGCGATCGAGCGGCGCTTCCTGCAGCTTTCCGTACTCGCCGGCCCGCTCGGCTTCGTCGCCATCATCTCCGGCTGGATCGTCACGGAGGTCGGCCGCCAGCCCTGGGTCGTCTACGGGATCATGCGCACGGCGGATGCCGTCTCCCCGGTCTCGGGCGCGTCCGTCTCCGCCTCGCTGACGCTGGTCGCGGTGGTCTACCTGATCATCTACGGCGCCGGCGTCTGGTACCTGTTCCGCATGTTCGGCGTCGGCCCCGCGCTGCCGCCGCAGGAACGCCGGCCGGTGGCATCGGCCGGGCCCAACCGGCCGATGTCGGGTGCGGACATCGCCACCGAAGCGGAGGGCTGACCCATGGAAGACATCATGCCGGTGATCTTCGTCGGCGTGCTCGCCGCCGCGATCCTGCTCTACGTGCTGCTCGACGGGTTCGATCTCGGTGTCGGCATCCTGTACCTGTTCGAGCACGACCGCGCCGACCGCGACACGATGATGCTGTCCGTCGCTCCCGTCTGGGACGGCAACGAGACCTGGCTCGTCGCGGGCGCGGTGGTGCTGCTGGCAGGCTTCCCCGCCGCCTACGCGATGGTGATGCCGGCCTTCTACCTGCCGCTGATGCTGATGCTGCTGGCGCTGATCTTCCGCGGCGTGGCGTTCGAGTTCCGCTTCAAGGCCGGCCGGTCGCGCTTCGTCTGGGACATGGCGTTCGCCGGCGGATCGCTGGTGGCCGCCTTCTGCCAGGGCCTCGTGCTCGGCGGCTATATCGGCGGCACGGCCGACGGCGACGTGAGCTTCCGCTGGCTGTCGCCGTTCGCCATCTTCTGCGGCGCGGCGGTTGTGGTCGGCTACACGCTGCACGGTGCGTGCTGGCTGATCATGAAGACCGAGGGCGGGCTGGAAGCGCGGATGCGCGCGCTGGCGCCGAAGCTGATGGTGGTGGCGCTCGCCGCACTCGCCGCCGTCAGCCTGTGGACGCCGCTGCATTCCACCCGCATCGCCGAACGCTGGTTCGCCTGGCCCAACATCGCGCTGCTCGCGCCCGTGCCGATCGCGACCGCGCTGTGCGTGCTGTGGCTGTGGCGCACGGTGCGTACCGCGACCTACGCGCCGTTCCTCGCCGTCAGCGCCATCTTCACGCTGGGCATGCTGGGCCTCGGTGTGTCGCTCTGGCCGTATGTCGTGCCGTTCCGCGTGACGATCTGGGACAGTGCGGCACCGATGCCGAGCCTGTGGTTCTCGCTGGTCGGCGTGATCCTGTTCCTGCCGGCGGTGCTCGCCTACACGGCGTGGTCCTACTGGGTGTTCCGCGGCAAGGTGCGGATGGATGCGGGCGCCTATCACTGATGCGCCGGGCGGCGTGGTTCGTGGGCCTGTGGCTGGCCGGCATCGGCGCGACCGCGGCGCTGTACTACGCGCTGCGGTCCCTGCTGTGGCTGTGAGCGCCGCGCCCGCGGGTTCAGCGCAAACCGGACGCTCCGGTGTGCCCCGGACCTGTACCAGCCGGGTCCCCCGCCGGCCCCCGCCGGGCCCCGGTTGAAGCGGACGGGGCGGTGACCTACACCTCCAGCGAGCACTAGCGCCCAGGTTGCACGCGTGAACCAGATCGCCGGCGACGCCGCCACCTTGCTGCATGAGGCCGCCACGCGCGCGCGTGATGCCGCGCGCATCCTCGCGGCCACGCCACGCCAGACCCGCGACGCCGCGCTGCGCGAGGGTGCGGCCGCGCTGCGCCGCCGCGCACCGGCGATCCTCGCGGCCAACGCAGCCGACCTGACGGCGGCCAGCGGCATCTCGGACGCCTTCCGCGACCGGTTGACGCTGACGCCGGACCGCGTCGCGGCGATGGCGAGGGGGCTGGAAGACGTGGCCGCGCTGGCCGATCCGGTGGGCCGCGAGCTCGCCGAATGGACGCGGCCGAACGGCATGCGCATCCGCCGCATCGCCATGCCCATCGGCGTGATCGGCATGATCTACGAAAGCCGCCCGAACGTGACGGCGGACGCCGCCGCGCTGTGCCTGAAGTCGGGCAACGCGGTGATCCTGCGCGGCGGATCGGAGAGTGCGGCGAGCGCGACCGCGATCCATGCCGCGCTGGCCGAGGGGCTGCGGACCGCCGGCCTGCCGCCGGATGCGATCCGGATCGCGCCCACCACCGACCGCGCCTTTGTCGGCGCGATGCTGGGGGCCGCCGGGCTGATCGACCTGATCATCCCGCGCGGCGGCAAGGGGCTGGTGGAGCGCGTGATGCAGGAGGCGCGGGTGCCCGTGCTCGCCCATGCCGAGGGGCTCTGCCACACCTATGTGCACGCCTCCGCCGATCCGGAGATGGCGGTCGCGCTGGTGCGCAACGGCAAGCTGCGGCGCACGGGCATCTGCTCGGCGACCGAGACGCTGCTGATCGACGCCGCCTGCGCGCCGGCGCTGCTGCCGCGCATCGTCGCGACGCTGGCCGCCGAGGGCTGCCGCTTCCGCGCCGACGACCGCGCCCGCGCCATCGTCCCCGCGCTGGATCCCGCGAGCGAGGGCGATTTCGCCACCGAATGGCTGGATGCGGTGCTGAACGTCGCCGTGGTCGATGGCGTGAACGAGGCCATCGCCCATGTCCGCCGCTTCGGCTCCGAGCATACGGACGCGATCGTCGCGCGCGACGAGGCGGCGGCGCGGGCGTTCCTGGCCGGCATCGCCTCCTCGGTCGGGCTGTGGAACGCCTCCACCCAGTTCAACGACGGCGGCGAGTTCGGCTTCGGGGCGGAGATCGGCATCGCCACGGGGCGGATGCACGCGCGCGGCCCGGTCGGGCTGGAGCAGCTCTGCACCTATCGATACCTTGTCGAAGGGACCGGCCAGACCCGGCCCTAGAGGGAGGTCCGGATGCGCCCGGCCGCGTTGCTCGCCGCGCTGCTGCTGCCCTGCGCCGCCATGGCGGCCTGCCCGTCCGATGCGGAGGTGGGGCGGCTCGCCGCGCAGATCCTCGCCAACGAACCGGGGACCGGCTTCGGCCCGGGCCTCGGCATCGAGGACGGCGCCTGCGCGCAGGACAAGCTGGTCGCCCGCCTGTCCGAACGCTTCGGCCCGGTGATCGGCTGGAAGGCCGGGCTGACGGCGGAGGCGGTGCAGAAGCGCTTCGGCGTGCCGCATCCGGTGCGCGGGGCGCTGCTGCGCGACATGATGCTGGCCGACGGCGCGACCGTGCCGGCTGCCTTCGGCGCGATGCCGCTGTTCGAATCCGACCTGCTGGTGCGGGTGAAGGATGCGGGCCTCGCCACCGCGCGCGGGCATCTGGAGATCCTGCGCCACCTCCACGCGGTGATCCCGTTCATCGAGCTGCCCGATCTCGTGCTCGCACCCGGCCAGACCATGGACGGGCCAACGCTGATCGCGATCAACGTGGGTGCGCGGATGGGCGTGCTGGGCGCGCCGGTGCCGGTGGAGGCGGATCAGGCGTTCGCCGACCGGCTGGCTGCGATGCGCGTGGTGCTCGCCGACGACACCGGCAAGGTCATCGCCGACAGCCCCGGCACCGCCGTGCTCGGCCATCCGCTGGATGCCGTCGCCTGGCTGGTCGCGGATCTGGCGAAGGCGGGCAAGGCGGTGCGGCCGGGCGACCTGCTGTCGCTGGGCTCGTTCAGCCCGCTCGGCAAGCCGGAGGCGGGGCGTACCGTGACCGCGCGCTATGTCGGGCTGACGGCGCAGCTTGTCTCGGTCTCCGTCACCTTCCGATGATCCGCGCTTGCTGACGCCGGGCCGCTTCGGCGACGGGCGGCGCGCCCGCATCGGCATCCTCGGCGGATCGTTCAATCCGGCCCATGCCGGCCACCGCCACGTGGCGGATGTGGCGCGCCGCGCGCTCGGGCTCGATCAGGTCTGGCTGATGGTCAGCCCCGGCAATCCGCTCAAGCCCGCCGACGGCATGGCGCCCTTCGCCGACCGGCTGGCGAGCGCGCGCCGCCTCGCAGCCCCGCCGCGCGTGATCGCGACCGATATCGAGGCGCTGCTCGGCACGCGGCACACCTGGCGCACGCTCGCGCGCCTGCGGCGCCGCTTCCCGAACGCGGAGTTCGTGTTCCTGATCGGCGCCGACAACCTCGCCAGCCTGCACCGGTGGGACCGCTGGCGGTCGGTGGCCGGGGCGGTGAAGCTCGCGGTGGTGCCCCGGCCGGGGGCGACGCGGCGTGCGCTCGTTTCCCCGGCGACGGGCGTGCTGCGCCATGCGCGCGTGCAGCCGCGCACTCTACGCTTGCGGGACGCGCCCGCCTGGACGTTGATTCCCGCAAGAACGTCGGATTTATCCGCAACCTCCATCCGTCAGGGAAACGCAGCCATCGCCCGCACGCCATCCGCCTCCTCCGCCGCCCCCGCGCGCAAGGCCGCGAAGAAGGCCGCCAAACGCGCCGCCGCCACCAAGCAGGAGGTCGCGGCCGGCCCGAAGAAGGGGTCGCGCCGCACGGCCGCCCCCGCCCCCGAGCCGGCGCGGCTGGACCGCCTGGTCTCGCTGATCACCGGCAGCCTGGACGAGGACAAGGCGGAGAACATCGTGGTGCTGGATCTGGAAGGCCGCGCGGCCTTCGCGGACCGGATGGTGATCGCCACCGGCCTCGCCGACCGGCAGATCCAGGCCATGGCCACGCATCTCGCCGACAAGCTGAAGGCCGAGGGCTTCGGCCGCACCAGCGTGGAGGGGCTTGGCTCCTCCGAATGGGTGCTGCTCGATGCGGGCGACGTGGTGGTGCACCTGTTCAAGCCGGAGGCGCGCGAGCAGTACCGGCTGGAGAAGATGTGGGGGCCGGAAAGCCCCCCGGGGGATTCGCCGTAGCCCGCGACTGGGCCATCCTCGCCGTCGGCCGCTTCAAGTCCGGCCCCGAGGCGGCGCTGTTCGAGCATCACGCCGCGCGGCTGCGCCCGCGCCTCGGCCTGCGCGAGGTGGCGGAGGGCCGCGGCGCGCCGGCTGAGATCCGCCGCCGCGAGGCCGCGTCCCTGCTCGCCGCGCTACCGGAGAGTGCGCTCGTCGTCGCGCTCGACCTCGGCGGGGCCGCGCCGGGCAGCGAGGGGCTGGCCGCGCTGCTCGCCCGCTGGGAGCAGGCGGCGCGGCCGATCCGCTTCCTGATCGGCGGCGCGGAGGGGCTGGATGCGGGCGTGCTGGCGCGCGCGGACCACACGCTCTCGCTCGGCCCGTTCACGTGGCCGCATCTGCTGGTGCGGGGGATGCTGGCGGAACAGCTCTACCGCGCGCAGGCGATCCTGACGGGGCATCCGTACCATCGGGGCGGGCGGCCGGGTTGAACGCCGGAGTGTCCGGGGCGGATATCCGGGATATGCCGATCTGCATCAGGGATAAGGCGACCGTGGCGCTCGTCGCGGAACTGGCGCGGCAGCGCGGGACGACGCCGCAGGAGGCGGTCCGCCTCGCCGTGCGCGCGGAGCTGGAGCGGGGCGTGGACGCGGTGGCGTTGCGCGACCGCTTCGCCGCCCTGCGTGTCCGCTATCCCCTGCCGCCGGCAATCGGGTTGAGGGCGGACAAGGCGTTCTTCGACGACCTGTCGGCGTGATCGTCGCCGATACCGATCCGCGCGGATGGTGGCGCGATTCCGATAAGCGCGAGCGTGCCATGCTTGTCGGCGCGGTGGAGTGATTCATGCGGAGGATCGAACATCGCGCAGGGGCGCCTGCCCTCTGCCCCGCCCTCTCCTCCCGAGCGAGATGCGTGACCTTCTTCCCCCTCTCCCGCCTGCGGGAGAGGGCCGGGGTGAGGGTGTGTCCGCCAGCATCACGGCGATGTCTCGCTTCCGCGCAGATCCCTCACCCTGTCCCTCTCCCGCCCGGCGGGAGAGGGGACGTTGCATCACGCGCCTTGCCTTATGACCCTCGTCCGCCTCTGCTCCTGCTTGGCCTCTTCGCGAAGGCTCCCGCTCGCGGAAGGCAGAGTTTTTCATCTCCCCGCACCGGGCGGACAGGCCCGTCTTCCACCCGCCCTGTGTACGGCGCGGGCGAACCCGCTCTAGCCTGTGCGCAGTACACGAAACGGAGAGGCCCGATGCGCAGGTTGCTTGCATCCGCAACCACTGCCGTGGCGCTGGCGCTTGCCGCGCCGGCCGTGCAGGCCAAGACCTTCCGGCTGGCGACGACCGTGGATGCGGCCACGCTCGACCCGCACGCCAACAACGCGCTCTCCACCTACCTGCTGCTCGCACAGGTCTACGAGCCCCTGCTGTACCGCAACGACGAGCTCAAGGTGGAGCCGGGCCTCGCCGTCTCCTGGACGCAGGCGGAACCCACGCGCTGGCGCTTCAGCCTGCGGCCGGGCGTGAAGTTCGCCGACGGGGCGGCCTTCGAATCCGACGACGTGGTGTTCTCAATCCGCCGCGCGATGGCGCCGACGTCCAACTACGCGATCTACGTGGACACGGTCGCGGACGTGGTCGCGGTCGATCCGCTGACCGTCGATGTCGTCACCCGCGTGCCCGATGCCTCGGTGCCCGACAAGCTCACCCGCATCCTGATGATGGATCGCGAATGGGCGGAGAAGAACCGCTCCGAACGGCCGCAGAACTTCCGCGACCGGGAGGAGACGGTCGCCTCGCGGCAGACCAACGGCACCGGCCCGTTCGTCATCCGCGAACGGCAGAACGACACGCGCACGGTGATGGTGCCGAACCCCGGCTGGTGGGGCGGCAAGACCTCGGTGACGGAGTATCACCACATCATCATCAGCTCGGACGCCACGCGCATCGCCGCCCTGCTGTCGGGCGAGGTGGACATGGTGCACACCGTGCCGAGCCAGGACGTGGAGCGCATCCGCCGCCAGTCCAGCCTGCGCGTGCTGGAAGGGCAGGAGAACCGCACCGTCTTCATCGCCTTCGACCAGCATCGCGACGAGCTGCTGCATTCCTCGGTGAAGGGCCGCAATCCGTTCAAGGATGCGCGCGTGCGCGAGGCGGTGGCGCTGGCGGTGGACGTGAACGCCATCCGCACCCGCACGCTGCGCGGCCAGGCGGTGGTGACCGGGTCGATGTGGACGCAGTTCGTCAACGGCTGGGCGGAGGAGACGGACAAGCGCCCGCCGCTCGATCGCGAGCGGGCCCGCGCGCTGCTGGCGGAAGCCGGCTTCGCGAGCGGCTTCGACGTGACGATGGACTGTCCCGTCGGCAATTACGACGAGGCGTGCCAGGCGGTGGCGGCGCAGCTCGCGCAGATCGGCATCCGGATCCGGCTCAACATCCTGCCCGGCGCGCAGTTCAGCCCGAAGGTGCTGCGGCAGGACACGTCGATGTACATCCTGTCCTGGGGCGTGCCGACCTTCGATGCGCTCTACACGCTGCGCGGGATCATCATGACGCGGGCGAAGGTCGGTGGCGGATCATGGAACGGCGGCGGCTATTCCAACCCGCGCGTGGACGAGCTGGTCGAACGGCTGACGGCCGAGGCCAACGCGGACGAACGGCGCAGCATGATCCTTGAGGCGCACCGCATCCACAACGCCGAGTTCGGTCATGTGCCGCTGTATCACATCATGATCCCGTGGGCGCACCGGCAGGGCGTGACGTTGCGTCACCGCGCCGACAACCAGATCGCGATCAAGGACGTGACGATCGAGTGATGCTTCGCCGCCTCCTGCGCCGGACCGATCCGAAGCCGGCCGCCGATCGGATCGCATCGCCGCCTGCCGAACCGTCCCCCGCGCCCGGGCAGCCGGCATTGCCGGCCGCTTCGGCAGCGGGCGTCGATCCGTTGATCGAAGCGACGCCGCTTTCGCTCGACCTCGACGCGCGGATCGCGATGGGGCTGCGCTGCGGGGATTGCGACTTCATCCCGAAGGTCGCCGGCGCTGGGAGCGTGGCGACGGAGGCGGACGGCACGCGCGTGCAGATCATGCACAACGGCCTCCGCGTCGTCGCGGACGGCTATTACGGCGCGTGGATGACGCGGCTGATCGAACTCGCGCGCGGACATCACGAGCCGCAGGAGGAAGCGGCCTTCCACGCGCTCATGCACGCCCTGCCGCCCGGCGGGACGATGGTCGAGCTGGGCGGGTTCTGGGCGTACTACACGCTCTGGTTCCTGACCTCGGCGCCGGGGCGGCGTGCGCTGCTGGTGGAGCCCGATCCCGCGCATATCGAGATCGGCCGCCGCAACCTCGCCCTCAACGGCATCGCGGCCGAGTTCGTCCAGGGTTTCGTCGGTGCGGTGCCGGGCAGGACGGTCGCGTTCCGGACCGAGGAGTCCGGCACGCTCGATCTGCCGTGCATCGACCTCCCCGCGTTGCTCGATGCGCGGAAGGTCGACCATCTGACGCTGCTGCATTGCGACGCGCAGGGGGCCGAGACCGCGGTTCTGGACCAGATCGCGCCCTTGGTGCGGCAGGGGCGGCTCGGCTGGGTTTTCGTCTCCACGCATCATCACGCGATCAGCGGCGATCCGCTCACGCATCAGCGATGTCTGGCGCTGCTCGCCGGGCTCGGCGCGACGATCGAGGTCGAGCATGACGTGCAGGAGAGTTTTTCCGGCGACGGGATGATCGTCGGGCGGTTCTGCGACGCGCCTGCCGGTTGGCGGGCGCCGCCGCTCAGCTACAACAGGGCGTCCACGTCACTTTTCAGGCATCCGCTGTTTGATCTCGCCGCCGCGCAGGCGCGTTGATGCGCCGCCGGTCCCGCCCTTTCCCCCTCTCCCGCGTGCGGGAGAGGGCCGGGATGAGGGTGCGGCCGCCAGCATCACGGCGAGGTTTAGCCTCCGCGCGGACCCCCTCACCCTGTCCCTCTCCCGCAAGCGGGAGAGGGAACCTGGCGTGACGGTCCATGCCTTCCCCTTCCGTCCAGCGCTTTCGCAGACGGAAAAAGGCCTGCCCCCCGCGGCCGGGGAAAGGGGTCGGCGAAGGACGCCGTTCGTCCTACTGCAGCGGCGCGCGGACGAGCCGCTCCACCTGCGCCGCCGTGGCCTCCATCACCCGGGCCTGGTCGTTGATGAACCCGGTGATGCTGCGTTCCGTCCACTGCGTGGTGGCGACGGTCATCGCCGCGGGGTCGGAGCAGCGCATCAGTTCCTGCACCAGCTCCATCTGCCGCTCCATCATGTGGCTGGCCATCGCCGCCAGCGCGGTCACCACATCCGGCGGCGGCACGGATCCGCCCGTCTGCCTGCTTCCGGCCATGACTTGCTCTCCCTGGCTGATGTGCAACATCTGATAGTGGCGCAGGGCGCCGGCAGATACCTTGATCCCGCGCAACCTCCGGAGGTGGTAAACAGCCTGTGCACACCATGGCCCGCCAAGGAAACCGCATGACCACCCCCGCGCTCGCACGCCGCGCGCTCCTTGCCTCCGCCGCCGCCCTCGCCGCCTCCACTGCCGCCTGCGCCCAGCGCGGCGCGGTCGCCGCCGGGACGGCGCTGCCCTCCTTCGCGCCGCTGGTCCGCGCGGTGATGCCCACGGTCGTGAACATCTCGGTGGTGGAGCGCAGCGGCGCCGGCGCCGACGACGTGCCGCCCGAATTCCGCGGCACGCCGATGGAGAAGCAGTGGCGGGAACGCCAGCGCCGCAGCCCCCGCCCGGTGCAGGGCCAGGGCTCGGGCTTCATCATCGACCCGTCCGGCTTCGTCGTGACCAACAACCATGTCGTGCGCGCCGCCCGGACCATCGCCGTCAGCCTCTCGGACGGGACGGAGCTGCCGGCGCGGCTGGTGGGCGCGGACGACCTGACCGACCTCGCGCTGCTGAAGATCGACGCGCCGCGCACCCTGCCCGCCGCCCGCTGGGGCGACAGCAAGGTGCTGGAACCGGGGGACTGGGTGCTCGCGGCCGGCAACCCGTTCGGGCTGGGCGGCACGGTCACCGCCGGCATCGTCTCCGCCCGCGGGCGCGACATCGGCGCGGGGCCCTATGACGACTTCCTGCAGATCGACGCCTCGATCAATCCTGGCAATTCCGGGGGGCCGGTGTTCAACCAGGCCGGCGAGGTGGTGGGCGTGAACACGGCGATCGTCTCGCCCTCCGGCGGGTCGGTCGGCATCGGCTTCGCTGTGCCGTCGGAGATCGCGCAGGGCATCATCGGCGAGCTGCGCCGCAGCGGCAGCATCCAGCGCGGCTGGCTCGGCGTCTCCGTGCGCGACGTCTCGGCCGAGGGGCCCAGCCGCGGCGTGGCGGTGGAGGCGGTGGAGCCCGGCAGTCCCGCCGCCCGCGCCGGTCTCCGCCCCGGCGACGTCGTGCTCGCGGTCAACGGCGACCGCACCGATACCAGCCGCAGCCTGGTGCGCAGCATCGCGGCCATCCCGCCCGGCCAGACGGCGCGTCTGTCGCTGACACGGCAGGGCCGGCCGCGGGAGGTCTCGGTCGAAGTAGGCCGCCGCCCGTCGCCGCGGGGCTGAGCATGCGCATCCTGCTGGTCGAGGACGATGATGAGGTGGCGGGGTTCGTCGCCAAGGGGCTGCGTGAATCCGGCCACGTGGTCACCCACGCCGCCACCGGCCGCGACGGGCTGTTCCTCGCGGTCAGCGAGGCGTTCGACGTGATCGTGCTGGACCGGCTGCTGCCGGGCGGGGTGGACGGGCTGTCGCTGCTGCAGACCTTCCGCAGCCAGGGCGGCAAGGCGCCGGTGCTGATCCTGTCGGCGCTCGCGCAGGTGGACGAGCGGGTGAAGGGGCTGCGCGCCGGCGGCGACGACTACATCCCCAAGCCCTTCGCCTTCGCCGAGCTGCTGGCCCGCGTCGAGGCGCTGGGGCGGCGCAGCCGCGGCGACGGGCCGGCGACCAGCCTGCAGGCGGGCGACCTGCAGATGGACCTGCTGTCGCGCACCGTGCGCCGCGGCGGGCAGAAGATCGACCTGCAGCCGCGCGAGTTCCGGCTGCTGGAGTTCCTGATCCGCCACGCCGGGCAGGTCGTCACCCGCACCATGCTGCTGGAAGGCGTGTGGGATTATCACTTCGATCCGCAGACCAACGTGATCGACGTCCACGTCTCCCGCCTGCGGCAGAAGATCGACAAGCCCTTCGACACGCCGCTGATCCAGACCGTCCGCAACGCCGGCTACATGCTGCGCGTGGAAGGCTGAGCGATGCCGGCCGCGCGCAGGGGGCGCTGAGCTGGCGCAGGCGGTCCAGCCGGCGGCCCAGGGACGCACCCGGCTTCTGCTGCGCAGCGCCGGCTTCCGCTTCGCCGCGCTGTTCGCCCTCGTCTTCTCCGTCGGCGCGGCCGCGCTGATCGGCTTCCTGTGGTGGGCCAGCACCAGCGCGCTGGGCCGGCAGACCGATGCCGCGATCCGCGCCGACCTCGTCGTGCTCGCCGAACGCTGGCGGGAGGGCGGCGTGCCGGTGCTGCTCGCCGCCATCGCCGAGCGGCTGGCCGAGGACGTGGACGACGACGCGATCTACTTCGCCACCGATGTCGCGCGCCGGCGCCTCGGCGGCAATCTCGACCGCTGGCCGCAGGCGGACGGCACGGAAGACGGCGACTGGTTCGAGACGCAGGTGGACCGCGCCGGCACCGCCACCCGCGCGCGGCTCGCGCATCTGGAACTGCCGGACGGGACGCACCTGCTCGTCGGCCGCGACGTGACGGAGCGCCAGCGGCTCGGCACGCTGCTGGGCGAGGCGGTGGCGTGGTCGCTGGGGCTGATGGTGCTGATCGCGGTCGCCGGCGGCTGGCTGGTGCGCCGCGTGCTGGAACGCCGGCTCGCCCCGGTGGCGCAGACCGCCATGCGGTTCGCGGCCGGAGAGCTGTCCCACCGCATCCCGACGCGCCCCGAAGGCGACGAGTTCGACCGGCTCGCGCGCACGCTGAACGCGATGCTGGACCGGATCGTGGTGCTGATGACCGGCGTGCGGGACATCTCCGACGCGATCGCGCACGACCTGCGCACGCCGATCGCCCGTGCCCGCGCGCGGCTGGAGGATGCGCTGGGCGAGGGCGCCGATGCCGCGGCGCTGCGCGCGGCGATCGAGCGGGCGATCGCCGACCTGGACGGCGTGGTGGCGATCTTCCAGGCGCTGCTGCGCATCGCGGAGATCGAGGCCGGCGCCCGCCGTGCCGCCTTCAGCGACAGCGACCTGTCGCCGCTGCTCGGCGACCTCGCCGAGACCTACGCCGTGCTGGGCGATCCGCGCGGCATCCGCATCGAGACCGACCTGCCGGCGCACCTGACGGTGCACGGCGATCGCGACCTGCTCGCCCAGGCGGTGGCGAACCTGCTCGACAACGCCCTGAAGTTCTCGCCCGAGGGCGCGGCGATCCGGCTCGCCGCCGGCGTGGCGCAGGGGCGGGTCCATGTCAGCGTCGCCGACAGCGGCCCGGGCATCCCCCCGGTCGAGCGCGACCGCGCGCGGGAAAGGTTCTGGCGGGGGGAGGCGGCGCGGCATTCGCCGGGCTCCGGCCTCGGCCTTGCCCTGGTCGATGCGGTGGCGCGGCTGCATGGCGGCGGGCTGGAGCTGGAGGACAACGACCCGGGTCTGGTCGCCCGCCTCCTCATCCCCGCCGCATGAACGAAGCTTCACCCGCCTCCCATCGGCCCGTTACGCCGCCGGGCGCACACCGGCCCCATGCGCGACCGCCTTGCCTGGCTGCTGCTGGCCATGCCGCTGGTCGGCGGGGCCGATGCACCGTCGCGGGTGACCACCGTCACGCCGGAATACTGCGCGGAGCTTTCCGCGCTCGCGAAGACGCGCGCTGCCGGCCGGCCGGGCCCGGCCTCACGGCTGGCGCAGGAGGGGCGGGAGCTGTGCGCGCAGGGGCATGTGCGCGCCGGCATCCACAAGCTGCGGCGTGCCATCGCCATGCTGCCGCACCAGCCGCCATGATACCGTTCGCCTTGCCGATGGCCCTTTCATCGGCAAGGCGAGCGGTATCGGCGCGCAGGGCTGGTGTGGCGGCTGCGCGCGGAATAGAGACTCATACCGGGTCGGCCGAAAGGCTGGCCGGTATGAGAGGCTTGCGGAACGCGGCCGGTCCGTGGCGCGTTTGAGGCACCATGCCGCGTATCGTGATGCTGCTCGCCCATTCGGACGCCCGCCCGCAGGGGGACGTCAACGACGGCTACGACCTCGCCCTGACCCTGACGCCGGAGGGGCGGCTGGATGAGCGCGCCTGGGACGCCGATCCCGAGCCGTGGCGGGTCCGCCGCTTCGACGGCAGCGGCCGCGAGCGGCAGGGCGAGTTGATCCGCACCGAGGAAGGCTGGGCGATCCGCTACGGCGATCAGGACACGGAGGCGCCGCTGGGCGATTTCGCCGGGCGCGTGTTCCGCCCCGGCGAATACGTCACGCTGCGACCGCCCGGCGGCGCGGAGCGCGTCTACCGGATCGTCGAGGTCGGCCGCGGCTGACCGTCCGTTTCGCAGGATTGGGGTGGCGGTGCGAGGTCGTTTCGCCACATGATGAGCGGCTGAGCTTGGGAGACAGGCCCGATGCGGGGTGGGCTTCGGGCGGCAGTGCTGGGCATGGCACTGGCCGGTCCTCTATGGGGTGCCGGCACCGTCGTGGCGGTGCCGATGATGCCGCGCGACTGGGCTGAACCGCCCGCGCCCGGCCAGCGCGAAACCATGCCTCCGGCGCCGGGGGAACTGGATGCCGCGCATGCCAGCTTCGAGCGGCTGCGCCAGGCCGATCCGCTCGCGCCGAGCCCCTATATCGGCCTCGCCGAGGTCGCCATGCGCAAGGACGATCTGGCGGCGGCCGAGGCGTATCTGCGCCAGGGCATCGCCGCCACTCCGCGCGCGCCGCAGCTTCACCGCGCGCTGGGCCGCGTGCATGCCGCGCAGGGCCGTGCCGAGGACGCGGTGGCGGATTTCAACGAGGCGATCCGCCTCGCACCCGATCTGCCCGCCGCCTATCTCGAGATCGCCGACCTGCTGAGCCAGCGCCTCGGCCAGCCCGACCGCGCGCTGCCGTTCTACGAGTCGGTCCTGTCGCGCGATCCGGGCAACGGCGTCGCGCGCTACGGCCGCGCGCTGGCGCTGGCGCGCACGGGCGAACCCGGTCGCGCCATGGCGGAACTGAACGAGGCCGCGCGTTTGCTGCCGGACAGCCCGGTGCCGGACTACGCCCGCGCGCGGCTGCTCATGCAGACGAGCCAGCCGCTCGATGCGCTCACGGCGCTGGAAGCCGCGCTGATGCGGCAGCCGGGCTTCATCGCCGCCCGCATCGCCAAGGCGGGACTGTTGCAGTCCATGGGTCGCAAGGCGGAGGCGCTCGCCCTGTACGACGCCGCCCTTCAGCAGGATCCTGGCTCCATCAACGCGCTGCTCGGGCTGGGCATGGTGCTGCAGATGGACGGGCAGTTGTCGGGGGCGGCGGTGCGCTACCGCACGGTGCTCGCGATCGAGCCGGAGAACGCGGTCGCGATGAACAACCTCGCCTGGCTCGCGGCGGTCGAGCGGCGGGGTCTCGACGATGCGCTGAGCTGGTCGCGGCGCGCGGTCGCGAGCGCGCCGGAGGAGGCGGCTTTCGCCGACACGCTCGGCTGGGTGCTGCACCAGCGCGGCGAGCTGCAGGAGGCGGAGGTGGCGCTGGCGCGTGCCGTGGCGTTGCGGCCCGGCGCGGACACGCTGACCCGGCTCGCGGCGGTGCGCGCCGAGCTGGGGCGCAAGGCGGAGGCGAAGGCGGATGTCGAGCGCGCGTTGCAGCTCGACCCCGGTTACCTGCCGGCGCGCGAGGAACTCGCGCGGCTGCAACAGGCCCCGGCGCAGTAGACTTTCACGAGCCCATGAAGCCTTGTTCTCCCTCTCCCGCCTGCGGGAGAGGGCCGGGGTGAGGGTGCTTCCGCGAGCGCGACGGCGAAGTTTCGCCTCCGCGCAGACCCCCTCACCCTCCCGCGCAAGTGCGGGCCCCTCCCTCTCCCGCCAAGCGGGAGAGGGGACGGTGCGGGATGGACCTTGCCTCTCCTGCGACGGCTTCGGTCGAAGGCTGCACCCGACTGCCGGATGGTGCGCCCAACCCTTTGCAAACCTCCCGCAGGCACGGCCGGCGTGAGGACGCGCGAACACGGCCGCACACCGCACCACGACGATGCATGCGCAGAGACACAGTTATTGCCGGGCTACCCGCGGTCCGGAAGATCAGCGCTGCAAAGGCGGCGCTGGTGGAGCTGAGGGGAATCGAACCCCTGACCTCGTGAATGCCATTCACGCGCTCTCCCAACTGAGCTACAGCCCCGACCGCTGGGAGCGCGCCGTATAGGCTGCGGACGCCCCGGGGATCAAGGGCATCAGGCCGGGTTTTTCCGTGCGGTCCGCATTGCGCCGCGGGCAGCCCCGGCGACACGGAAGGGGGGCGGATGAGCGACATCCTGTGGCGGCCGGGCGCCGAACGCGTGGCCGCCAGCAACGCCACGGCGATGCTCCACTGGCTGCGCGCCACCCGCGGCGTCGACCTGCCCGACTGGGCCGCGCTCTGGCGCTGGTCCGTGGACGATATCCCCGGATTCTGGGACGCGCTGTGGGATTTCGCCGGTCTGGTCGGCGAGAAGGGCGGCACCGTGCTCGCCGACCCCGCCGCCATGCCCGGCGCGCGGTTCTTCCCGCAGGGCCGCCTCTCCTACGCCGAGAACATGCTGCGCCACACCGGCGACCGCCCAGCGCTGGTCTTCCGCGGCGAGGACGGGCGGCGGATCGCCTGGACCCGCGATGAACTCCGCGCCCGCGTCGCCGCGCTGGCGGCCGCCTTCCGCGCCGCCGGCATCGGCCCCGGCGACCGCGTGGCCGGCTGGCTGCCGCACACGCAGACCGGCATCGCGGCGATGCTGGCGGCGAACGCGGTCGGCGCGGTCTGGTCCTCCTGCAGCCCCGATTTCGGCGCGGCCGGCGTGCTCGACCGCTTCGGCCAGATCGAGCCGAAGCTGCTGATCGCGGTGGATGGCTACCATTACGGCGGCAAGACCTTCCGCAACGCCGCCAAGATCGCCGAGGTGATGGCGGGGCTGCCGGGCACGAAGCTCGTGATCGACGCCTTCATCGGCGATGACGGCGCGCGCGCGCTGCCGGGCGCGGTCGCACTCGACGATTTCGCCGCCCCGCACGAGGGGGCTGCGCTGGAGTTCGTGCGCGGCGCGTTCAACGCGCCGCTCTACGTGCTGTTCAGCAGCGGCACGACCGGCAAGCCGAAATGCATCGTGCACGGGCAGGGCGGCGTGCTGCTCAAGCATGCCTGCGAGCATCTGCTGCACACCGACCTCAAGCCCGACGACCGGCTATTCTACTTCACCACGCTCGGCTGGATGATGTGGAACTGGCAGGTGAGCGGGCTGATCGCCGGCGCGACGCTGGTGCTGTTCGACGGCAATCCGTTCCATCCCGCCCCACAGGCGCTGTTCGACCTCGCGCAGGACGAGGGCGTGACCATCTTCGGCACGTCCGCGAAGTGGATCGACGCGGCGGCGAAGTCCGGCATCGACCCGGTACACACGCACGACCTGTCGGCGCTGAAGGCGGTGCTGTCCACCGGCTCCCCGCTCGCGCCCGAAAGCTTCGACTGGATCTACGCGCACGTGAAGCCGGACGTGCTGCTCGCCTCGATCTCCGGCGGCACCGACATCGTCGGCTGCTTCGCGCTCGGCAATCCCACCGGCCCGGTGCGGCGCGGCGAGTTGCAGTCGCGCGGCCTCGGCCTGGCGGTGGACGTGTTCGACGAGGCCGGGCGATCGGTGCGCGGGCAGAAGGGCGAACTGGTCTGCCGCGCGCCCTTCCCCTCGATGCCGGTCGGCTTCTGGGGCGATGCGGACGGCGCGCGCTACCGCGCCGCCTATTTCGAGCGGTTCCCAGGCGTGTGGCACCACGGCGACTGGTGCGAGCTGATCGAGCACGAGGACGGCGTGGCAGGCCTGGTCATCTCCGGCCGGTCGGACGCGGTGCTCAACCCCGGCGGCGTGCGCATCGGCACGGCCGAGATCTACCGGCAGGTAGAGAAGCTGCCGGAGATCCTCGAGTCCATCGTCATCGGCCAGGACTGGCAGGGCGACGTGCGCGTGGTGCTGTTCGTGCGGCTGCGCGAGGGCGTGACGCTGGACGACGAGTTGCGCGCGCGCATCCGCAAGGTGATCCGCGAGAATGCCTCGCCCCGCCACGTGCCGGCGAAGATCCTGCAGATCGCGGACATCCCGCGCACGCGATCCGGCAAGATCACCGAACTCGCGGTGCGCGACGTGGTGCATGGCCGCCCGGTGAAGAACGTCGAGGCGCTGGCAAACCCGGACGCGCTGGAACTGTACCGCGACCTGCCGGAGCTTGCGGGGTAGCCGAGGGGCTTTGCCCCTCGACCCCAGCAGGGCTCTGCCCTGCACCCGCAAGGGGCCACCGGCCCCTTGACCCGGGATCTCCTCAAGAGGGCCTTCGGCCAAATCGGTCATCTGCCCCCACCCCCTCGATAATCATCGAGGGGGGGGGGGCAGATGACCGACCTGCTTAAGCCTTCCTGAAGGAATCGCGGGTCCAGGGGACCGTGTCCCCTGGTGGGGTGAAGGGGCACAGCCCCTTCCGGGGTCCGGGGCAGCGCCCCGGGGCTACCGCACCGCCAGCCACGCCAGCATCAGCGTGCCGAGGGCGATGCGGTACCAGCCGAAGGGTGTGAAGCCGATGCGGCCGATCACCGCCATCACGATCTTCACCACGATCAGCGCGACGATGAACGCCGCGACGAAGCCGACCGCGACGAGGCGGAAGGCGGTCAGGTCGAGGACGTCCCAGTTCTTGTAGATCGCGAACACGGCGGCGGCGAACATCGTCGGGATCGCGAGCACGAAGCTGAACTCGGCCGCGGCCCGGCGTTCCATGCCCAGCAGCAGCGCCGTGATGATCGTCGCCCCGGACCGCGAGGTGCCGGGGATCATCGCCAGCACCTGGCCGAAGCCGATGATCACCGCCCCCAGCGGGCCGAGTTCCTCGATCGACAGGATGGTGGGCGTGCGGCGGACGCGCTCGACCAGGATGATGACGATGCCGCCCACGATCAGCGCGACGCTGACCACCCACGGATTGAACAGGAATTCGGTGACAGGCTTGTAGAGCGTCGCGCCGAGGATCATCGCCGGCAGGAAGGCGAGCAGGATGTTGCTCGCGTAGTAGCGTTCCTCGTAGCGGCTGAACATGTGCGCGGCGATGCCCAGCAGCTTGGGCAGGAACGCGACCACCACGGCGAGGATGGCGCCGAGCTGGATCGCGATCTCGAAGGTCTTGCCGGGCGGGCCCTCGAAGCCGATCAGCTCGGCCAGCAGGATCATGTGGCCGGTGGAGGAGATCGGCAGGAACTCGGTGAGCCCCTCGACGATTCCCATCAGGATCGCCGGCCACATCAGTTCGAGATTCATCCGTGCATGTCCGATCCGGGCAGGGCGTCGGGGCGCCTGCTAGCCGCCCCGGGACGCAAAGGAAAGTCTCCGCGCGGGCTCATGGACGAACCGTCATGCGCCGCCCCCGCATCGCGCCGGCAAGGGGCGCGATGCGGGGAGGCGGCGGAGATCAGCGGACGGTCTGCGCGGCGGTGAAGGCGAAGCTGTCGAAGCTGGCCTCGGCCACGCGGAACCACGTGTAGAGGTCGTCGCGGTACGGCCGGTAGGCGTCCCACACCTTCTTGAAGCGCGGGTTCCTGTCCGACAGCTCGGCATACAGCTCGTGCGATGCCTTCCACGCCGCGGCCATGATGTCGCGCGGCCAGGGGCGGAGCTGGGTGCCGCCCGCGATCAGCCGGCGCAGCGCCTGCGGGTTCAGGTAGTCGTAGCGGGCGATCATGTCCGCGTTGGCCTCGGCGGCGGCGACCTGCAGCGCCTCCTTGTAGGTGGCGGGCAGCGCCTCGTAGGCCTGCTTGTTGATGATCAGGTGCAGGTGCGCGCCGGCTTCCCAGAAGCCGGGGTAGTAGTAGTACGGCGCGACCTTGGAGAAGCCGAGCTTCTCGTCGTCGTAGGGGCCGACGAACTCGACGGCGTCGATCGTGCCGCGCTCCAGCGCCGGGTAGATGTCGCCGGCGGCGACCTGCGTCGGCACCGCGCCCATCTTGGCGAAGACCTGGCCCGCGATGCCGGCGATGCGGAACTTGAGCCCGTTCAGCTCGGCGACCGACTTCACTTCCTTGCGGAACCAGCCGCCCATCTGCGCGCCGGTGTCGCCGGCCGGGAAGGCGATGGTGTTGTAGCTCTCCAGCAGCTCGTTCAGCAGCGCATTGCCGCCGCCGAACTGCATCCAGGAGAGGTTCATCCGCGCGTTCAGCCCGAAGGGCAGGGCGGTGAAGAAGGCGAAGGCCGGATCTTTGCCGACGTAATAGTACATCGCCGTGTGGCCGCACTCGACGGTGCCGGCCTGCACCGCGTCGAGCACCGCGAGGCCCGGCACGATCTCGCCCGCCGGGAAGGGGCGGATCTGGAACTTCCCGTCGGTCAGCGCGGCGACGCGCTTGCACATCTGCTCGCCGGTGCCGAACAGCGTGTCGAGCGACCGCGGGAAGGAGGAGGGCAGGCGCCAGCGGACTTCCGGCTGGGTCTGCGCGATGGCCGGGGCGGCCAGCGCCGAGGCGGCGGCGGCGCCGAGGCCGGCGCGGGTGAGCATGAGACGGCGTTGCATGGGCGCGTTTCTCCCCCCGAGAGCTGCGGCCGCGGCTTCTAAAGCAGCCGCCGCGGGTTGCAAGGAAAAGCGGTCACGGGACCTGCGGCTGAGCCTGGGGCGGCGTCTCGGGCCCCGCGACCGGCGCGCCCGAGGCCGTCGGCGCGTTGAGCGCGCGCGGGGCGGCGCTCGCGAACGGCGTCGCCACGGCGCCGGCGACCACGATCTTGGTGTGCGGATACGGGATCTCGATCCCCAGCTCGTCGAAACGCTTCTTGATGCGGCGGTTGAACTCGCGCGCCACCGCCCAGCGCTGGATCGGCTCGGTCTTGATGCGGGTGCGGATCACCACACCGCTGTCGGCGAGCCGTTCCACGCCGATCAGCTCCAGATCGTCGCGGATCGCCGAATCCCAGCGCGGCTCGGCCCGCATCTCCTTGACGATCTCCTTCAGCACCTCGCCGACCCGGTCGGTGTCCTCGGCATAGCCCACCGTCACGTCGGCGACCGCGAAGCTGAAATCGCGGGTCATGTTGGTCACCGTGGTCACCGCGCTGAACGGGATCAGGTGGATCGACCCGTCGAAGGCGCGCAGCTTGATGGAGCGGATCGACAGCGCCTCCACCGAGCCCGACAGCCCGCCGAGCTGGACCACGTCGCCCACCTGCATCGAATCCTCGAGCAGCAGGAACATCCCCGTGATCACGTCGCGCACCAGCGTCTGGGAGCCAAAGCCGACCGCGATGCCGACCACGCCGGCGCCGGCGAGCAGCGGGGCGATGTTCACCCCCAGCTCCGACAGCACCACCAGGGCCGCGATCACGCTGATCGTGATCAGCAGCGTGGTGCGCAGGATCGGCACCAGCGTGCGCACCCGCGCGCTGCGGGCGGCCTGCGCATCGCGCGCGAGCCGGCTCAGATGCCGCTGGATGGCGGTATTCGCCCCCTCCCAGATCAGCAGCGCGACCAGCAGGGTGAAGCCGATCGACATCATCGCCGCGACCAGCCGCCCGCCCAGCCGGCCGGTGCCGAGCCAGGCGAGGCTGTCGAAGCCCCACGCCTCGAACAGCGCGAGGATCGCGATCAGCGTGATGAAGATGGAGATGACGCTCTTGAGCGCCGGCACGTAGCGGTTCGCCCGCGCCTCCAGCCCCGGATACTTCCGCGCGAGGTCGGGGCCGATGCGGAAGCCGTGGCCGATGCCCCGGCGCAGCGCGGCATCCAGCCCGCGCGCGACGATGATGATCACGATGGTCGCCACCGAGATCCGCAGCAGCACCGCGAACCCGTTCGGGACCGCCAGCGCCCAGACGCCCCAAAGCGCCACGAGGTAGCCGATGGCAAAGATGTGCCAGACGTCGCCGACGCGGCGGCGCATCGTGGCGATCGCGCCCCGCGCCTCCTCGTCGCGCGGGCGGATCCAGTCCGCCACCGCCTGCCGGTTCTGCAGCACGATGATGATCAGGAAGACGTGGACGACGAGGGCCACCATCTTCAGCAGCGCCTCGTGCGCCGCCGCGGCCAGGCCGAACAGCAGCCCCGCTTCCGCGATCGCCCAGCCGCAGACCGACACCACCACGATCCGCCGCGCCCAGACGGTCAGGTAGGCCGCCGTCTCGTCGCTCACCCGCAGCAGCCGCAGGTGCGGGTTCGCCGGGCTGAGTATCATGCGCACCGCGGCCATGATCATGCGGCTGATGATGTAGGCGTTGGTGGCGGCGAGCAGGGCGAGCCGCGAGGTGGGCAGCGCGTCGGTGGACAGCAGCGCGCCGGTGCCGCCGATCAGCACGTAGGAGACCAGCGCGAAGGCCGTGATCGGCAGCAGGTCCAGCACCAGCCGCGCGACCACCAGCGGCAGGCGGCGGAACTGGCCCCAGCGGGCGTGCGGCGGCGGGGCGGACGAATCCAGCCACTCGCGCGGGCGGCGCAGCGTCCGCCAGATCAGCCATTCGGTGGGCACGGACAGCAGGAAGACCAGCAGCAGCCGCCAGGAGGCGTCCGCGATGCGCGCCTGCGCGACCGGGTCCGTGGACAGCCCGGTCAGCCAGCGCCAGATCAGCGGGAAGTCCGACACCGCCTGCGCGGCCTCGACCATGCGATCGGTCATGCCGGAGGCGGACTGCGCGATGCCCAGCAGGAGCTGCGCGCCGACGCTGTTGGGCGCGAGCGGGATCGGCAGCTCGGTCTCGCCCTCGGCGGCCGGCGAGCGGGCGGCGGCGAGAAGCGCCTCCAGATTGGCGAGGAAATCGGTCCGCCGCGCATCGTCCCGCAGCAGCTCGATCAGGCGTTGCGCCTGTTCGGGGGGCACGGGCGGCAGCGCGGATGCGGGTGGCGCGGCCGTTGCGGCCGGCGTGTCTGCCGCCGGGGCGGCGCCCGCGGTCATCGGGTTGTCCTGCGCCGCGAGGGGCAGGGCAAGCAGCATGAGCAGGGCGGCGAAGCGGGCCAGCATGGTGCGCGGCGTGGCCTGTCCGGTGACGGGGTGTCAAGGACAGGAACGCTGGCTAGGCTGTGACATACCGATGTCCGCACCCGTCAGCCTGCCCGTCCTGATGGCCGCCTTGCTGGGAGTCCATCTGGCCGGGATGGGCGCGTTCCTCACCCTGCCGGTGCTCGCCCCGCTGATCGGGGCGGAGCTGGGACTGCCGCCGGCGCTGGCGGGCGTGCACACGGGATTGCTCTACGGCGGCGCGCTGGTGTCCGGGCCCCTCGCCCAGGACCTCGTGAACCGCTGGGGCGGGGTGAGGACCTGCCAGGTGGCGCTGGTCTGGATCGCGGGCGCGATCGCGCTCGCCGCCATCGGCCATCCGGCGGCGCTGGTCGCCTCCAGCTTCCTGTCCGGCATCGGCCACGGGCCGGTCACGCCGATCGGCAGCCACCTGCTCGCCGCCCGCGCGCCGCCGGCCCGGCGCGGGCTGGTGTTCAGCATCAAGCAGACCGGCGTTCCGGCCGGTGCGATGCTGGTGGCGGCCGTGGCCCCGGCCATCGCGGTCGCCGCGGGCTGGCGCGTGGCGGTGCTGGTGATGGCGGGGTTCGCGCTCCTCGCGGCGTTCGCGCTGCAGCCGCTGCGCGCGCGGCTGGATGCCGACCGCGATCCCACGGCCCCGGTCGGCTGGCGCGGGGCGACGCGCAGCCTGGGGCTGCTGCGCACCCATCCCAAGCTGCGGGCGCTGACGCTGATGTCGGCCTTCTTCTCCGTCACGCAGTTCGCCGTGTTCAGCTTCTTCGTCGCCTGGCAGGTGGGTGTGCTGGGCATCCCGCTGGTCACGGCCGGGCTCGTGCTGAGCCTGACGCAGGTGGCCGGCATCGTCGGGCGCATCGCCTGGGGGCTGCTCGCCGACAGCTACGGGGCGCCGCGCGTGCTGGGCGTGCTGGGCGTCGCCATGGCCGCGGCCATGCTGCTGATCGCGCTCGCCGGGCCGGGCTGGCCGGTGGCCGTGATCGCGGTACTCGGCGTGGCGGTGGGCGCGACCGGGATCGGCTGGAACGGCGCGCTGCTGGCCGAGGCCGCCCGCGTCGCCCCGGCCGGCCAGGTGGGGGGTGCCACGGCGGCCCTCGGCTTCGTGCTGGGGCTGACGCTGATCATCGCCCCGGCCGGGCAGGCGGCGCTCGCGGAGGCGACCGGCAGCTACACCCCGGTCTTCGGCCTGTGCGTGGTGCTCGCGCTGGCCGGCGCGGCGCTGGCGCGGGCCCTCGCGCGCGGTTGATGTCGCGCGGTCGCGCGCGGTTGATGTCGCGGGCCCTCGCGCGCGGTTGATGGCGACAGTCAGGGGGCCGGGGCGTAAAGAGACCAGCCCATGGAAACCTTCCTGACCATCCTGCTGGTCCTCGCGATGCTGACCACGCTCGGCGTGCTGTTCGCCGGCCTGATCGGCTTCGTCCGCGGCAGCGCGACGCCCGAGCAGAGCAACGCCCTGATGCGCTGGCGCGTGATCGCCCAGGCGGGCGCGCTGGTGCTGTTCGCCCTGCTGCTGGGCCTTCTCCGTCATTGAAACGAATCTCGTTCTGTGAGAAATTGACGGGGCTGCGGCGAGACGACTAGCGTCCCGCTATTGCAGGTGCGAAAAGCCGCACCGTCCCAATCACAAACATACGGCGTGACATGAAGCTGCTTGTTCCGGTCAAGCGTGTCGTCGATTTCAACGTCAAGATCCGCGTGAAGGCCGATGGGTCCGGGGTGGACGTCTCGGGCGTGAAGATGTCGATGAACCCCTTCGACGAGATCGCGGTCGAGGAAGCGGTCCGGCTGAAGGAGAAGGGCGTCGCGACCGAGGTCGTGGCCGTCTCCATGGGCGTGGCCCAGTGCGCCGAAACGATCCGCACCGCGCTCGCCATGGGGGCCGACCGCGGCATCCTGGTCGAGACCGATGCCGCGCTGGAACCGCTCGCCGTGGCCAAGCTGCTGAAGGCGCTGGTCGAGAAGGAGCAGCCGCAGCTCGTCGTGATGGGCAAGCAGGCGATCGACGACGACATGAACGCGACCGGCCAGATGCTGGCCGCGCTGCTGGGCTGGCCGCAAGGGACCTTCGCCTCGAAGGTCGAGATCGCGGGCGAGGCGGTGAACGTGACGCGCGAGGTGGACGGCGGGCTCGAGACGGTGGCGCTGAAGCTGCCGGCGATCGTGACCACCGACCTGCGCCTGAACGAGCCGCGCTACGCCTCGCTGCCGAACATCATGAAGGCGCGCAAGAAGCCGATCGAGACGGTCAAGCCGGCCGATCTCGGCGTCGACCCGACGCCGCGGCTGACGGTGCTGAAGGTGGCCGAGCCCGCGAAGCGGCAGGCCGGCGCGAAGGTGGGTTCGGTCGCCGAACTCGTTTCCAAGCTCAAGACCGAAGCGAAGGTGATCTGATGCCTGTCCTCGTCCTCATCGACCACGAGAACGGCGCCATCAAGCAGCCCTCGCGCAGCGCGGTGGCGGCAGCGACGAAGCTGGGCGAAGTGCATGCGCTGGTCGCCGGCCAGGGCGTCGGCGCGGCGGCCGAGGCTGCGGGCAGGATCGCGGGTGTCGCCAAGGTGCTGAAGGCGGATGCGCCGACCTACGCGCACGCGCTGGCCGAGCCGATGGCCGTGCTGCTCGCCAAGCTCGCCCCCGGCTACACGCACCTGCTCGCCGCCGCGACCGCGATCGGCAAGAACGTCATGCCGCGCGTCGGCGCGCTGCTCGACGTGCAGCCGATCAGCGACATCGCGGGAGTTGAGGGTGCGGATACCTTCATCCGCCCGATCTACGCGGGCAACGCGCTCGCCACGGTGAAGTCGGCGGATCCGGTCAAGGTGCTGACCGTGCGCGCCGCGAGCTTCGACCCCGCGCCCGCCGAAGGCGGCTCCGCCGCGGTCGAGGACGTGGCGGCGGCCGAGGATCCCGGCCTGTCCTCCTTCGTCGGCGCCGAGCTCACCAAGTCCGAGCGCCCGGAACTCACCTCCGCCCGCGTCGTCATCTCCGGCGGCCGCGGCATGCAGAACGGTGACAACTTCAAGCTGCTGGACGCGGTCGCGTCCAGGCTCAACGCCGCGGTGGGTGCGTCCCGTGCCGCGGTGGATGCCGGCTTCGTGCCCAACGACTACCAGGTCGGGCAGACCGGCAAGATCGTGGCGCCTGACCTCTACATCGCCGTCGGCATCTCCGGTGCGATCCAGCATCTGGCCGGGATGAAGGACAGCAAGGTCATCGTCGCGATCAACAAGGACGAGGAAGCGCCCATCTTTCAGGTCGCCGACTACGGTCTGGTGGCCGATCTGTTCACCGTGCTGCCCGAACTGGCGGCCGAACTGGAGCGCGCCTGACGATGAATGTCGAGGTGAAGGCCCGGCCCGCTGATGCGGGCATGGATTTCGATGCGCCGACCATCGCCAAGATCGGCGTGATCGGCGCGGGGCAGATGGGCAACGGCATCGCCCATGTCTGCGCCCTGGCCGGCGAGACCGTCGTGCTGGTGGACATCAAGGAAGACGCGCTGGCCCGCGCGCTGTCCGTGATGGGCAAGAACATGGACCGCCAGGTGTCCAAGGGCACCATCACCGCCGAGGACAAGGCGGCGGCCCTTGCGCGCATCACCACCGGCACCGACTACGCGCTGCTGGGCGATTGCGATCTGGTGATCGAGGCGGCGACGGAGAAGGAGGAGATCAAGCTCTCGATCTTCCGCGCGCTCTGCCCGCATCTGAAGCCGGAGGCGCTGCTCGCGTCGAACACGTCCTCGATCTCGATCACGCGGCTCGCCGCGGCGACGGACCGGCCCGAGAAGTTCATCGGCATCCACTTCATGAACCCGGTTCCGGTCATGAAGCTGGTGGAGGTGATCCGCGGCATCGCGACCAACGAGGCGACCTTCCGCGCCACCCAGGCGCTGGCCACCAAGCTGGGCAAGACGACCGCGGTGGCCGAGGATTTCCCGGCCTTCATCGTCAACCGCATCCTGGTGCCGATGATCAACGAGGCGGTCTATGCCCTGTACGAGGGCGTGGGCAGCGTGTCGGCGATCGACACCGCGCTGAAGCTCGGCGCCAACCATCCGATGGGGCCGCTGGAGCTTGCGGACTTCATCGGCCTCGATACCTGCCTGTCGATCATGCAGGTGCTGTACGAGGGGCTGTCCGACAGCAAGTACCGCCCCTGCCCGCTGCTGGTGAAGTACGTCGAGGCCGGCTGGTACGGCCGCAAGTCCGGCAAGGGCTTCTACGACTACAGCCACACCCCGCCGCGCCCGACGCGCTGAGACGATGGGCGACCCGGTCCTTCCACCTGCCCGGGTCGCCTTCATCGGGCTCGGCGTCATGGGCAGGTCCATGGCGGCGAACCTGAAGCGGGCGGGCTTCGCCCTCACCATCGCCAGCCGCACCCGCCACGACGCGGCCGAGAGGCTGGTCGCGGACGGCGCGCGCTGGGCGGCGAGCCCGGCCGAGGCGGCGCGCGATGCCGCCGCGATCTGCCTCTGCGTGCCCGACACGCCGGATGTCGAGGCGGTGCTGTTCGGCCCGGACGGCGTGGCGTCCGCCGCCGCTGCCGGCAGTCTGGTCATCGACTTCAGCACCATCTCCGCCACCGCCACGGCCGGCTTCGCCGCGCGGCTCGCCACGCGGGGCGTTGCGTTGCTGGACAGTCCCGTCAGCGGCGGGCCGAAGGGTGCGGAGGACGCGACGCTGACCTGCATGGTCGGCGGCGAGGCGGACGCCTTCGCCCGCGCGGACGCGATCCTCGCCGCCGTGGGCCGCACCATCACCCATCTTGGCCCCGCCGGTGCGGGGCAGGTGTGCAAGGCGGCCAACCAGCTCCCGATCTGCTGCGCGATGCAGGCCGTGGGCGAGGCGCTCGCGCTGGGCATCAAGGCCGGGCTCGACCCCGAGGCGATGCGCACCGCGCTGCTGGGCGGCTCGGCCCGGTCGGCGGTGCTGGAGAACCATGCCAGGCGCATGATCGAGGACGTCTTCGCGCCGGGCTTCCGGGCGGAGCTGATGCTCAAGGACATCCGCCTCGCCCAGCAGGCCACGCGCGACCATGCGATCTACGCGCCGGCCACGGCGCAGGCGCTGCAGACGTTTCAGGCGGCGGTGAACGCCGGCGACGGGGGGCGGGATGCCTCGGTGGCCGGGCGGTTGATCGCGCGCCTGTCGGGTCTGCCCGGGCTGCGGGGGCGATAGGGATGCGGGGCGCTGCCCCGCGCCCCGGCAGGGGGCACGGCCCCCTGCACCCGCGATTCCATGGGGGCCGCCTGCTTTGGATTGGGCTGGCCTCGGAGAGGGCTTTGCTGGTACAAAGTCGGAACAAAGAGCGGAATCCGGCCGGAGAGAGCCGGATGTCCCGGGATCCTGAGGGGGAAACCGATTTTTATCAGCGGGTTTAAGTGCTTGAATGCAGCCTGCTTTCGGCTGCGGGTCTCGCCGGATTTCAGTGTTGTGATTGCCCGGGCAATCGCGCTGTAGCCCAAACCGGTTCACCGCTTCTCAAGTGACGGGGCGGCGATATCGCGCCGCCGCACATCCTTCCACCACGCCCGAAAGTCCATGATCGACAAAGATCACGTCTTCGCCCGCTTCCACGACAACGCGCCCGCCACCACCGACCGCGACCGCGAACTGCTGACGATCCCGCGCAGGCGGGGTGCGCCCGGCGCCCGGGTGGTCGAGGTCGTGCACGTCCGGTCCGGCGCGGCCGGAAAGGATCAGCCCCGGCGGACCAGCCCGCAGACCCACGCCGCGACCTGGGAGGACGGCTTCCCGACCCGGCGCCAGAACCCGGCCGCCCCGCTGCCCGAACCGCCGAGGGCCACGGAGCCGGAACCGGCGGCGCATGTCATGCCGATGTGGGCGCCATCGCCCGTCACCGTCGCTGCCGAGCCTGTGGCCCGTGCGAAAGAGGCATCCCCCGTGGCCGAGCGGGCTGTTGCCCACCGCAGCCCGAAGATCCGGCAATCGGGGCGAGGCGTCGCCGATCCGTTCGACACCAGCGACGACGGCGCGAACTGCATCCGCTGCGGCTACCGCATCGAGGCGGCGCGCGAGAAGCGTGGGCTGCTGACGTGCGCGGAGTGCGGGTAGCCTAGCCACCGCTGCCGGGCTTCCCGCCTGAACGCAGCCGCCGGTGAACGTCGTGCGGCCGGCCGAACCCTAACCCTCGCGGCGGTACAGAAACCCGCTGTCGAACACATCCCCGCCCTCCGCCAGCCCGAGCCGCTGCAGCCGGTAGAGGTGCTTGGTGAAGGCCATCGCCTGTTCGGGCGTCATGTCCTGCGCGCGGCCGGCGGCTTCCATCTCGATGCGGATCGCGGCCGGCGGGTGGCGCACGATCTGCGCCGCCATCTCCCGCGCCGTGTCCATCAGCGCGCCCGGCTCGACCACGCGGTTGACCAGCGCATGGCGTTCGGCCTGCTCTGCCGTCAGCGGCTCGCCCGTAAGCAGCATGTGCCACGCGACCGTGGGCGGAAGCTGGCGCAACAGCCGTGTGGTGCCGCCTGCGCCGGCCATGCCGTAGGCGATCTCGGGAAAGCCGAACCGCGCCGTGGTCGAGGCGACGCGCAGTTCGGTCAGCCGCAGCAGGTAGATCAGGCCCATGCCCAGGCACCAGCCGCTGACCGCGCCGACGATGGGCTTGAACCGGTCGAGCGCCAGCACGTCGCGCGACCAGGAGAAATCGTGCGGCTCGCCGTTCTCCCGCCGGTGGGGCCAGAGATGATCTGCGAATTGCTCGGCGGGGGACAGGGGCGGGCGCGGCGTGCGGATGTCGTCGCCCGCGCAGAAGGCGCGCTCGCCCGCGCCGGTGAGGATGCCGCAGCGGATGCGGTCGTCGCGGAGGAACTCCACCAGCGCGGTGTGAAGCTCCTTGTGCATCGCGGGCGTGGTCGGGTTCACCTTGGCGTTGTCGATGGTGAAGGTGGCGACCGCGCCGTCGGTCTCGTAGCGGATGGGCATCAGTGCGCCGCCTCGCCCTGCGATGCGAGCCGGTCCACGGCGCCTTCCCGCAGGTCGGCGCGCTCCGCGATCAGCACGTGCTTCGCGACCTTCTCGGACGGCGTCTTGGGAAGGGAGGCGCGATACTCCAGGAAGCGCGGCACCTTGAACCGCGCCAGTCCCGACAGGCAGTGCGCGAACACGGCCTCGGGCGGCAGGTCGGCGGGGGTGAAGCCCGGCTTCAGCACGAGGCACGCCTTCACCTCCTGCCCGCGGTCGGGGTCCGGCACGGGGATCACGGCAGCCTCCTGCACGGGGTCGAGCTGGAGCAGCACGGCCTCCACCTCGCGGGCGGCGATGTTCTCGCCGGAGCGCCGGATCATGTCCTTCACCCGGCCGACGATGTAGTGGAAGCCGCGCGCGTCGCGGCGGAACAGATCGCCGGTGCGGAACCAGCCATCGCCGGGGAAGGCGGCCGCGTTCGCCTCGGGCTTGTTCCAGTAGCCCTGCAGCATGCCCGGGCCGCGGACCCACAGCTCGCCCACTTCGCCGGCGCCGAGTTCGCGGCCGTCCGGATCGCGGATGCTGGCCTCGCGGAACGGCGATGGCAGGCCGCACGTGCCGGTGCCGACCATCTCCACGGCTTCGGGCGGCGTGGTCAGGCCGCTGCCGATCTCCGTCATGCCGAAGCTCTCGCGCGCGATGCAGCCGAAGCGGGCTTCCAGCGTCGCGTGCATGTCCCCGCGCAGGCCGAACACGGAGACGCGCTTCAGCGTGTTCTCACTGTCCTCCGGCCGCTCCGGCTGCTTGAGCAGGATCTGCGGGAAGATGCAGTACTCGACGCCCTCGCGGCGCACCCAGTCCATGAAGCGCGTGGCGGACGGGCGCGGCGCGACAACAAGGCGGCCGCCCAGATGCATGGCCATCAGCAGCAGCCATTGCGGGTCCATGTAGTAGAAAGGCTGCGCGGCCAGCACGCAGCGTATGTCCTGCCCGCCACGCCACGCGGCGTTGCGGCCGAGCGTGAGCCAGTAGCGGTGGCTCAGCATGCAACCCTTGGGAAACCCCGTGGTGCCGGACGTGTACTGAAGATTGACCAGGTCATCGAGGCCCGGCCCACCGTCCGGCAACGCGCCTTCCGCCTGCGTCAGCGCGGACCAGCTCCGCATGCCGGCGGGCGCGCGGCCGACGACGTGGATGTGACCGCGATCCAGCACCGGGCGCTGCGCCAGCAGCTCCTCCACAACGTTCAGGCAGTCCTCGTGGACCACCAGATGCGTAGCGCCGCCGTCGCCGAGCACATAGTCAAGCTCGCGCACGGTGTAGCCGGTGTTCACCGGGATCATGATCGCGCCGAGCCGCGCGAGCGCGAGCCAGGTGAGCGGGAAGGCCGGGATGTTGGGCAGCATCACGCCCACCCGCTCGCCATGCTTCACCCTGCCGGCGGCGAGCCCGGCCGCGATGCGCCGCGTGAGGTCGGCGAGCCCGTTGTAGGTCAGGTCGCGGAACGGCAGGTCGTCCGGCGCATCCACGAAGCGCCACACCGGCGCGTCGCCATGCGCGGCGGCTGCAGCGTCCACGAACGCGCCCAGCGAGGGAGCGAAGGGCGGCGCCTCGACACGGGCGCGCATGGCGGCGTGGGCGGCGAGGATCGGGTCCATGACTTTCATTCCTGGGCAGGTGCGCCGCGCCGGCGCAGCATCTCCGCCCCGCCCATGCCGATCACGGAGACGAGGATCAGCAGGCAGGCGACGGCGGCAACGGTCGGGTCGAGGCGGAGGTTGAGGTCGTTCCAGATACGCAGGGGAAGCGTCTCGATCGCACCGGATATGAAGTAGGTGATCACCAGCTCGTCGAAGCTGGCGAAGAAGGCGAACAGCCCGCCGGCGAACAGCGCGGGCGCGATGGCGGGCATGGTGACGTGGCGGAACGCCGACAGCGGGCCGGCGCCCATCACCCGCGCCGCGCGCTCGACCGTCTGGTCCACGTTGCGCAGCGCCGCACCCACGATCAGCACGACATAGGGCAGCGCGATCGCCGTATGGGCCGCGATCAGCGCGGCCATGTTCTCCAGCAGCTTCGCCCGCGCGAGGATCAGGAACAGGCCAAGTGCGAGGATGACGCTGGGCACGATCAGCGGCGCGATCATCAGCCCGTAGAGCAGCCGCCGGCCGGGAAACTCGCCGCGGACGATGGCGAGGGCCGCACCCGTGCCCAGCACCAGCGACAGGATCGTGGTGGCGGTGCCGATCTGCACGCTCAGCCACGTCGCCTCCACCCAGGACCGTTCGGTGAAGAACGTGCGGTACCAGCGCAGGCTGAAGCCTTCGGGCGGAAAGCGCAGGAACTGCGTGGGGCTGAAGGAGATCGGCACCAGCATCAGCAGCGGGAACACGAGATAGATCACGACCAGGCCGAACCACGCGGCCAGCAGCCAGCGCACGCGCGCCGAAACGCTCATGGCGCGGTTCCGTACAGCGTGCGTTCGCGGACCAGCAGGCGGAACAGGCCCACGGCCGCCAGCGTCACGGCCAGCAGGACGACGGCGATCGCTGCCGCCTGCGTCCAGTTCAGCGTCTCGTGCACTTCCACGTCGATCAGGTTCGCCAGCATCCGCAGCCGCGGGCCGCCGAGCAGCGCGGGAGTGATGAAGAAGCCGAGCGCGAGGATGAACACCAGCACGCATCCGGTCGCGATGCCCGGCACGGTCAGCGGCACGTAGACATGCCAGAACGCCCGCCACGGAGAGGCGCCGAGGATGCGCGCCGCGCGGGACAGCCCGCCGTCGATCTCCGCCATGACGCCGTAGAGCGTCAGGATCATGATCGGCAGCAGGATCTGCACCATGCCCAGATAGACCGCGAAGGGCGTGAACAGCAGGCGCACCGGCGCGTCCGTCAACCCCGCCCATTGCAGCGCGGTGTTGATCAGGCCCTCGCGCCCCAGCAGCACCATCCACGTGTAGGAACGCACCAGCACGCTGGTCCAGAACGGCAGCAGCACCAGCACGATGAACACCGTGCGCCAGTTCCGCCGCAGCGTGGCGAGGAACATCGCCACGGGATAACCGACCAGCAGGCAGATCGCCGTCACCTCCACGGCGAGGCGGAAAGTGCGCACGAACACGATGCCGAGGATCGGCGAGGTCCAGAACCGCTCGAACGCGGCGGTGCTGAACCCCGCCCGCCCGAACAGCGACAGGCGCATGATCTCGGCGAGCGGGTAGAGGAACAGCACGCCAAGCAGCAGCAGCGCGGGCGCCAGCAGCAGGACTGGCGCCCATCGCCGGTTCGGGCGCAACGCCATCAGGACAGCAGCCACGCGCTCCAGCGTTCCGTCAGCGGCCCGCG
The DNA here is from genome assembly GCA_037190665.1 of Rhodovastum atsumiense. Lineage (GTDB taxonomy): Bacteria > Pseudomonadota > Alphaproteobacteria > Acetobacterales > Acetobacteraceae > JBBCJT01. The sequence continues at coordinate 37,736 of JBBCJT010000136.1, forward strand.
CCGTTCGGCCCACCAGGCCGGATCGAAGCGGTACTGCACGGCGACGTTGTCGGGATGCGTCGGCAGGTCCCGCGCCGTCCGTTCGTCGAGCCGTTCCATCAGGCCGGGGATGAACCCCGGATAGGGGATCTCCTTCACGAACTGCGCCCCGCGATCGGGATCGAGCCGGGCGCGCATGTACTTCATCGCCTCGGCCGGATGCTTCGCGCCCTTCGGGATCCCCCAGTAGGAGAGCTGCAGGCTGCCGCCCTTCCAGGTGATGTCGACCGGGCGGCCTTCGTTGCGCAGCGGCGTGATGCGGCCGTTCCAGACCGACGTCATCACCGCCTCGCCATCGAGCAGGAGCTGCACGTGCTGCGCGCCGGTGCGCCACCATGTGGCGACGTGCGGCTTGATCTGGTCGAGCTTGCGGAAGGCGCGATCGACATCGAGCGGGTACAGCTTGTCCGGTGCGACGCCATCGGCCAGCAGGGCGAATTCCAGGTTCTGCACCGGGCTGTCCTGCAGGGCGCGCGGCCCCGGGAAGGCGCGCACGTCCCAGAAATCCGCCCAGCCGTCCGGCCGCTTGCCGCCGAAGCGGTCGGTGCGGAAGGCGAGGACGGTGGAGAAGGTCGATGTGACCATCCCGAAGCGGTGGCGCGCGATCTCCGGCAGCTTGCGGTCGGGATCGACGACGTTCCAGTCGACCTCCTGCACCCAGCCGTTGCGTTCGGCCTCGATCAGGTCATGGGCGCCCATCTCGGTGAGGTCCCATTCCATGTTGCCCGTCTCGATCATCGCGCGCAGGCGCGCGAGGGACACGGGCGCGGTCGGCCGCACGCGGATGCCCGTCTCCTTGAAGAACGGTTCCTCGTAGATGCGCGTCAGGATCTGCGCGAGGCTGCCGCCCGATCCGTTGACGGTGATGGTGACGCCCTGCTGCGCCTGCGCAGGGCGCCAGTGCGACAGGGCCGCACCGGCCAGCGAAGCCGCCGCGAGACTGCGGCGCGTCAGTCCTCTTTGCATGACGTCCCCTTCACTCTGTTCATGTCTGGCCGTGCAGCAACACGGCATGTTCCGGCCGGAAGGCCAGCGTGACCTCGCTGCCTTCCGCGAGCGGCGGCAGGCCGAGGCTGCGATGTTCGTGGAAGACGATCGGGTCGCCGCCCGGCAGCGTCGCGCCGTAGCGGACGAGATCGCCGAGGAAGACGGCCTCCTCGATACGTGCCGGGAAGCGCAGCGGGCCGGCCTGCGGCGCTTCCGCGCGCAGCAGCCGTTCGGGGCGGAGCGAGATCTCGCCGCGCCAGCCTGCCGCGGTGCCCGCGGGCAGCGGCATCGCCGCGGCGCCATGCCGGCCGAGCACGAGTTGCCCGCCCGCTTCCGCCCGGGCGGCGAGGACGTTGGTCTCGCCGATGAACTCGGCGACGAAGCGGGTTTCCGGCGCGTCGTAGACCTGCTGCGGGTCGCCCGCCTGCTCGATCGCGCCGGCGCGCATGACCACGATGCGGTCCGACATCGTCAGCGCCTCCGACTGGTCGTGCGTGACGTAGATGACGGTGCAGCCGATGCGGCGGTGCAGCCGCTTGATCTCGAGCTGCATCGCCTCCCGCAGCTTGAGGTCGAGCGCGCCCAGCGGCTCGTCCATCAGCAGGACCTTCGGCTCGAACACCACGGCGCGTGCCAGCGCGACGCGCTGGCGCTGGCCGCCCGACAGCGCGTGCGGCATGCGCGCGCCGTAGCCGCCGAGCTGCACCATCTCGAGCGCGGCCTCCGCGCGGCGCGCCCGCTCCCGCTTGTCGACCCCGCGCATGCGGAGCGGGAAGGCCACGTTGTCGAGCACGCTCATGTGCGGGAAGAGCGAGTAGTTCTGGAACACCATGCCCACGCCGCGCTTCTCGGTCGGCAGGCGCGTGATGGACCGGCCGCCGAGCAGCACGTCGCCGTCCGATGCGTCGATGAAGCCGGCGAGGATGTTGAGCGCGGTCGTCTTGCCGGAGCCGGAGGGGCCGAGCAGCGTGACGAACTCACCCGCGGCGATCTCGAGGGTGAAGGCGCGCAACGCCTCGACCGCGCCGTAGCGGCGGCTGACGCGATCGAAGCGGACGGATGCGCCGCGGGGTGCGCCGCTCTGCCCTGCCGGTTCCTCCCGCCCCGCTTTGCCCGGCATCGCCAGCCTCGCTATAGTGACTCTGATGTCAGTGTCATTATTGGATGATCGAAAGTCAATCGGTGATGCGACCGGACCGTTCGCCTATGGCGACGACCTCGCCGGGCGGCTGACGCAGGCTGAGGACTCGCCCAAGCCGGCGCGCACGCGGCTGCGGCTGATGATCGCGGTGGCCGATGTGCTGGCCGAGGACGGGCTGCACGGGCTGAAGGTCGCCGACTGCGTGCAGCGCGCCGGGCTCGCGCACGGGACCTTCTACCGCTACTGGCGCGACGGCCGGTCCGCCGCGGCGGACGTCATCGCCGACTTCCTCGCCACCATCCGCCGCCGCCGGCCCGCCACCGGCGGCATGCCCTTCACCGACCGCATCGTCGCCGGGCACCGCTACTATGCGGAGGTGTACCGGCGGAACGCCGCCATGATGCGCTGCCTCGGCGAACTCGCCGCCGCGGATGCCGAGTTCTCCCGCATCGGACAGGCCGCGAATCTCGCGCTCGCCGAACGGGTCGTCAGAAGCTGGGAACGCGCCGATCCCGCTTCCGCCGCGCTGACGCAGGCGGAGCGGCTGGCGCGGGTGCTGGCCTGCATCGCCATGGCGGACGGCCTGCTGCGGGACATCTACCTGCGCCCCCCGAGCGAGCCGCTTGCCGCGATGACCACGGAGCAGGTGGCGGACCTGCTGTCCGCCTGCTGGCGCCGCGTGCTGCTCGGCGACTACTCCGCCGGAGCGTAGCGCGCGCCGGCCCGGCGGGCGGATTTCGCCGTGGCGGACGGCACGGGCGGCGCGGCCGCCGCCCTGCGCTCCCGCCCGTTGCGCAGCTTGCGGAAAAGCTGCTCCGCCCTGTCCGACACGACGGGTTCCCTGGTCAGGAAGACGCGGTACCACATCTGCAGGAACATGACCGCGAGGTCCTTGGTGCTGATGCGGATCTTCGCGTTGTTGATGAAGATGTTGCGCAGCATCTCGTCGACCAGTCCGATGCAGCCGAGCGCGAGCGCGATGTCCTGGCTGTCGGAACTGCCCTGACGCGCGAAGCCCTCCCTGCGGAACGCCCGCAGCACCCGCTCCGCCAGATGGCGATTCGCCTTCTGGCCGATCTCCGCGAAGCCCGGCACCTGGAAGTTGAGCTGCCCGAGGCAGCGCATCAGCCCGGCGTTCAGGCGGAAGATCTCGATGTAGTACATGTGCCCGAACAGCACACGCTCGTGCAGCGGCGTGCCGGGGGGCTGGGGCGGGCGGGAGCTGCGGATGGCGGCCATGAAATCCGTCATCACGTCGCGGGCGACGGCCTCCCGGTCCGCCCAGTAGCGGTAGAACGTGCCGTGGCCGCAATCCGCGGCGTCGCAGATCGTGCTGATCTTCAGCTCATGATAGCCGACATCCTGCAGCAGCTCCGTCGCCGCGATCTCCAGCCGCAGCCGCGTGCGCACGACGCGTTTCGCATGGCCCTGCTCCGCCAGGCGGTCGCGCAGGTAGTCGGCGAACATGAACGGGCCATGATGCGGTATCGCCGGAACGGGGGAGGTTTCCGAGTGCATACGCTAGGATAGCAACGGAAGGTCCGGCGGGCGAACCGGCACGCGGCAACGCCGCTCAGGCGGCGTAGCGGCTGGCGGGCCGTGCGAGGCCCAGATGGTCGCGCAGCGTCGTGCCCTCGTAATCTTTCCGGAACAGCCCCCGGCGCTGCAGCTCGGGAATGACGAGGTCGACGAAATCGGCCGCGGCACCCGGCGAGTACGGCGGCTGGACGATGAAGCCGTCGCAGCCCCCCGCGTCGAACCACTCCTCCATCCGGTCCGCCACCATCTTCGGCGTGCCGACGATGCTGAGCTGCCAGTACCCTTCCGCGATCGCCTCGTAGAGCTGGCGGATGGTCAGGTTGTCGCGCCGGACGCGTTCGGCCAGCACGCCCGCGATCGTGTTGCGGGCGGCGAAGTCGTTGTGGGCGGTCCTCGCCGGCGCCTCCAGCGCGCTCTCCGGGACCCGGTCGTCGAGGCCATGCGCCGAAAGGTCGCCGAAGATCGGGCGGATCATGCGCAGGCCGATCTCGGGGTGGATCAGGCTCATCAGCCGGTCCGACTTCGCGCGCGCCTCGGCCTCCGTCTCGCCCACGAAGGCCATGATGCCGGTGAGGATCTTCAGCCCGTCCCGCGAACGTCGGTGCTGCGCCATCCGGTCCTTGACCGAGGCGTAGTACTCCTTCGCGCTCGCGAGGTTGGGCAGGCCCGCATAGACGACCTCCGCCTGCGCGGCGGCGAGATCCTTGGCCGCGTCGGATTCGCCCGCCGTCACGAAGACCGGATAGGCCTGCGGCGGGCGCGCCACGTCGAGCGGTCCGCGGACCGAGAAATGCTGGCCCTTGTGGTTGAGGACATGCAGCCGCGACGGGTCGAAGTAGATGCCGGTGTCCTTGTCGTGCAGGAAGGCATCGTCGTCCCAGCTATCCCATAGCCCCTTCGTCACCTCGAGCGTCTCGTAGACGCGCGTGTAGCGGTAGCCCGGGTCCGGGACCTTCTCGTACCCGAAGTTCTGCGCCTCCTCGATGTTGTAGCCGGTGACCACGTTCCAGCCGGCGCGCCCGCCGCTGATGTGATCGAGGGAGGCGAACCGCCGGGCGATGGTGAACGGGTCCGCGTAGGTCGATGTCGCGGTGGCGACCAGCCCGACGCGGCTGGTGATGGGCGCGAGTGCCGCGAGCAGCATCAGCGGATCGTGGCGGACGGCGTGATGGATGCGGCGCGCCACGTCCGGCGCGCCCGTCGTCTCCCGCGCCGCCGCGACGTCGGCGAGGAAGATCATGTCGAACTTCCCGCGCTCCGCCAGCCGCGCCATGTCGGCGTAGTGGTTGAAGGTCATCGTCCCGGCGGGATTGGCCTCGGGCAGGCGCCAGCAGCCGACATGGTAGCCGAGCGAGGCGGCCGAGAGCGCCAGATGCATCCGTTTCGAAGATCCGCCCATTGGAACTCCTCCCTGCTGTCTATCCCTGCGCGCCGACGATCACGGCAGCCGCCGCCGGCCATCCGACATGGATCGCCGAGCCCGGGTGTATGTCCTCGCGCGCGCGCATCGACGCGCGGATCGTCCATCCGTCCTCCAGCTCGACCCACACTTCCTGGGTCGCGCCGCGGAAGGACACGTCCACGACACGGCCCGGCCAGGCATCGGGTTCGGGCTGGCGGCGCACGACGCAATCCTCCGGCCGCACCACGAGCGCGAGCCGCCCCTTGGGGCAGGCGGACGGATGCAGCGTGCCGGAGAGGCGGCGCCCGGCCGCGTCCCTGACGGCGCAGGCGCGCCCCTCCGGCGGGGCCGCGAGTTCCACGTGGCGCACGTTCGCGTCGCCGAGGAACTCGGCCGCCCAAACCGAGGGTGGTGTCCAGTAGAGATCCTGCGGCGTGCCGTTCGCCGCCATCTCGCCGTCGCGGATGATGACGATGCGGTCGGACATGTGCATCGCCTCGTCCTGATCGTGCGTCACGTACAGCGTCGGCACGCGCGTCCGGCGCTGGATGCGGCGGATCTCCTCCTGCAGCATCTGCCGCAGACGGCGGTCGATTGCGGCCAGCGGCTCGTCCATGAGCAGCAGCGCGGGCTCGAACACCAGCGCGCGCGCGAGCGCGACGCGCTGCGCCTGCCCGCCGGACACCTGCGAGGGATAGCGGTCGGCGAGCGGCAGGAGCCCGACGAGGTCGAGATAGTGCGCGACCTTCTCGGCGATGACCCTGGCCGGCTCCTTCCGCACCTTCAGCGGAAAGGCGACGTTGTCCGCCACGCTCATGTTGGGGAACAGCGTGTATCGCTGGAAGACCATCCCCACGTTGCGGAGATGCGTGGGCTGGCGCGTGACATCCTTGCCGTGCGACAGCACCCGGCCGGCATCCGGAACCAGCGTGCCCGCCGCGATGCCGAGCACGGTGGTCTTGCCGGACCCGCTCGGCCCCAGCAGCGTCACGAACTCGCCCGGCGCGATGGTCAGGTCGAACGGCTTCAGCGCGACGCTGGCGCCGTACTGCTTGGTGACGCCTTCCAGAGCAAGCGCAGGTGTGGTCAACGCCGTCCCCCTCTGCGGATCAGACGCGGTATGGAAGCGGCGGCGAGCGCCAGGACGATGGTCACCGTCATCAGCAGGGTCGCGATCGCCGTGACGGATGGGTTGATGAGTTCCTGCAGGTAGGAAAACATCTTGCTCGGCAGCGTCGGTGTCTGGATCGGGCCGAAGAAGACCGCGAAGGTGACTTCGTCCCAGGCGGAGTTGAAGGCGATCAGCGCCGCGACGATCAGGCTCAGCCAGAGATTCGGCAGGATCACCTTCAGCAGCACCGTCCACCAGCGCGCGCCCAGCGAGGACGCCGCGGTCCACAGCAGCGGGTCGATGGCTTCCACGGCGTTGATCAGCACCACCACGGCGAGCGGCAGCGCCAGGCAGCACTGGGCGAGCGCGAGCGCGGTCGGGCTGCCGAGGAGGCGGGCCTGCAGCAGCATGGAGAACAGGCCGGCCGCCAGCACGATATGCGGCGCGATCAGCGGCAGCAGCAGGTAGGCCCGCATCAGCGGACGCACCCGGCCGAAGCGCATGTGCTCGATCGCGACCATGAAGCCCGCCAGCGTCGCGAGAAGCGCGGCGACGATGGCGAGGCGGAAGGACAGCCACGCGGAATCGAGCCAGCGGGCGTCGCCCAGCACCTCGCGGTACCAGCGCAGCGAGAAGGACTCCGGCGGGAACTGGAGCACCTCCGCGCTGCCGAAGCTGGCGGGGATCATCACCGCGATGGGGACCATCACGAAGCCGAGCAGCAGCACGCAGTACGTCCAGCCCGCCACCGATCGCAGCGCCGGGCGGTTCATCGCGCCAGCTCCTCGGCCACGTTGCGGAAGGACCGGCCCGACAGGCGCAGCGCGATGAAGGTGACCGCCAGCAGGAAGGCGGTGAGCAGGATGCCGGTGGTCGCGGCCAGCCCGGACTCGTACTGGTTGACCAGGTCCGACTGCATCTTCATCCCCAGCATGATCTCTCCGGGCCCGCCGACCAGCGCGGGGGCGACGAAGAAGCCGCTCGATCCGATGAAGATGATCAGCGTCGTCATCACCACGCAGAAGCGGACCTGCGACCAGTACACGTCGCGGAACAGCCGCAGGGATCGCGCGCCCAGCGTCCGCGCCGCCGTCATCAGGTCCCGGTCGATGCGGCGCATGCCGGCGATCATCAGCAGGCAGGCATAGGGCGCCATGATCTGCACCATGGCGACGACCACGCTCGCCCGCGTGTAGAGCATCAGCAGGGGGTCGGTGATGATGCCGGCCCCGAGCAGCGCGCCGTTGATCAGCCCGTTGCGCGCGAGCAGGACCTGCCACGCGAAGATCTTCACCAGCACGGAGATCGACAGCGTGATCGCCAGCAGGGAGACGACGATCCCCACCGCCCGCCCGCTGCGGGAGGCGACGAACACGGCGGCGGGAAACGCGACCGCCATGCTCAGCAGCGTCGTGAGTGTGGCGATGACCAGCGTGTTCAGCAGCACGCGGGGGTAGGGCGGCTCGGTCAGCACGTGGACGTAGTTCCCCAGCGTCCACGTGCCCTCGTTGCTGAACGAGTCGATCAGGGCGATGCCGATCGGCGCGATGACGAACGCGAAGACGAACAGGCAGGCGGGCGCCATCAGCACGAGGTGGACCCCGCGACCCCGCATCAGACCGGATGCTCCCGCTGGCTGCACGCTGGTTGACCTTCGGCCGCGATCAGCGCTGCGACATCCACGCGTCCCAGCGCTGCACGACCCGCGCGTTGTTGTCCGCCCACCATTCCGCATCGACGACCGAGGAGGTGGCGATGCGTTCCGGGGTCGCGGGCAGCGCGTTGATGATCTCCTGGTCCAGCATCTCCAGCACGCGCCGGTTGCCGCCGGTGTAGCCGGTGAGCTTCGCAAGCTCCGCCTGCCGGTCCGGCCGCTGCATGTAGTAGAGCAGCGCCTCCGCCCCGCGGGCTCGCGGCGAGTCCTTCAGGATGAAGGTCCAGGACGTGTGCAGCACCGCGCCGTCCCATGACGTGCCGACGCGCGGGCTGGTGCGCATGGCGACCACGGCCCGGCCGCTGAGCGTGCTGGAGGCGACGAACTCCCCGTTCGCCACGCCCTGAACGCCCTGATCCGCGGTGCGGTAGAAGGAGCGGATATGCGGGCGGATGGTGTCGAGCTTGCGGAACGCCCGGTCGAGGTCGAGCGGGTAGATCTTGTCCAGCGGCACGCCATCCGCGATCAGCGCCACCACGAGCATGATGGGATTGTTAGACAGCGCGCGCGGGCCGGGAAAGCGGGCGACATCCCAGTAATCCGCCCAGCTCTTCAGCCCGTCGGGGAAGGCTTCCTTCGAGTAGACGAGGACCTGCGAGTAAGGCGTCGCCCACGCGCCGTATTCGTTGAAGGAGCCGGGGATCATGTCGGCGGCGAGCTTGTCCCAGTACCCGGCCGGAAGCTTGTGGAAGAGCCCGTCACGGATGCCGAGCGGGAACTCCTGGTCGGCGACCGTCGCGCCGATGTCCCAGGCGAGGTTGCCCGAACGGACGAGCTGGCGGAGCTGGGCGTAGTTCCGCTGGCTGTTGACGTGCGTGACCTTGATGCCGCAGTCGCGCTCGAACGGCGTGAAGAAGGCGCGCTGGATGGCGTCGCCGTAGGTGCCGCCGCTGCTGTTGAAGATCACCTCCGTCCCGGCGGGGCGGCCATCGGGATGGCATGAGGCGGTCTGCGCCGCAGCATGCGTTCCGAGGCAGCCCATGGCGACCGCGAGTGCGGCGGCGAGTGTGTGTGTGCGGCACGACGAGGAAACGAAGCGTGTCATCATCCATCTCCCTTGGCTGGCCGTATGCCGGGTTCAGTCCCGTTTGCTCGGCGATCGGTAGAGGAACTGGCCGATGCCGTTCTGGTGTTCGGATTCATCGACGCCGAGGCGCTGCAGCCGGTAGAGCACCCGGGTGAAGGCCATGGCCTCGCTGCGCGTCATGTCCATGCAGCGGTAGTAGGCTTCCATCTCGACGCGCACGGCCTGCGGCGGATGCCGCGCGATCCTCGCGGCGACGTCGAACGCGGTCGGCATCAGCGCGTCCTGATCGACGACGCGATTGACCAGCCGCGCGTCGAGCGCCTCGTCCGCGGTCATCGCATCGCCGGTCAGCAGCATCCACATCGCGGTGGTGTGCGGGATCTGCCGCCCCAGCCGCGTCGTGCCGCCGGCGCAGGCCATCTGGTAGGCGATCTCGGGGAAGCCGAACTGGGCGTTGCGCGCGGCGATCCGGATGTCGGTGAGGTGCAGCAGGTAGATCATGCCCTGCCCGAGGCACCATCCGGACACCGCGCCGATGATCGGCTTGAAGCGTTCGACCGCGAGCACGTCGCGCGCCCAGGCGACCGGATCGAGCCCTTCGGATTCGTCGCTGTGCGGCCACAGGTGTCTGGCGAGCTGTTCGCTCGGCGCGACCGATCCGCTGCGCGGCGTGCGGATGTCGTCGCCCGCGCAGAACGCGCGCTCTCCCGCACCGGTGAGGATGCCGCACCTGATTTGCGTATCGGTGAGGAAGTCGCGCAGCGCCATCAGCAGTTCGCGGTGCATGGTCGGCGTGAGGGCGTTCACGGCGCCGTTCTCGAACGTGAACGTCGCGATGTGGCCGTTCTTCTCGTAGTGGACCGGCACCCCTCGCTCTCCCCGTCCCTGCGCCGATGAAAACCGAAAGTGACGTCGGTGTCAGCAAAATTCTCGCGGCCGGCCCGACGTCGCGACGATTCCGAATTGACAGCCGATGGTCAATAAGGAAACTGACGTCATCGTCATTATTTTTTCCGGGCGTTGGCTTTCACCGCCATGGAGGGCCGGCAGATGCTGTGCGCAGAGGCGCTGGACACGCTGTTCAGGACGGCAAGGACCCACAACCGCTTCGCGCCGAAGCCGATCGCGGATGGCACGCTGGAGGAGCTGTACGAGCTGCTGAAGTTCGGCCCGACATCGGCCAACTCGTCGCCGGCGCGGTTCGTGTTCCTTCGCAGCGGGGAAGCCAAGGCGCGTCTGGCGCCGGCGCTGCTGTCGGGCAACCGGCAGAAGACGATGTCGGCGCCGGTCGTGGTCATCGTCGCGTATGACCCGCGCTTCTACGACAGCCTGCCGAAGCTGTTTCCCCACGCCGACGCGCGGTCCTGGTTCACCGGCAACGAAACGGTGGCGGCGGAGACGGCGTTCCGCAACGGCACGCTTCAGGGTGCCTATCTGATCATGGCCGCACGGTCGCTCGGCCTCGATTGCGGCGCGATCTCCGGCTTCGACAATGCCGGGGTGGATGCGGAGTTCTTCGCCGAAAGCGGTTACAGATCCAACTTCATCGTCAATCTCGGATACGGCGAGCCAGACGCGCTGTTCCCGAGACTGCCCCGCCTCGCGCTGCACGAGGCGTGCACCTTCCTCTGACCGCCGGCGGGTCAACCGAAAGCCAGCGCACGACCTCCACCCGGCGTGAGCGGCGAAGCCCCGCCCTACGACAACGCCTTCCGCACCACCTCGCGCACCGTCTCCGGCTGGTCGACGAGGGCGCGCAGCACGGCATCGAGGCGCCCCCGCGTCTCGTAGAGCTGGTCCAGCAGCGACAGCATCATCGGCAGCACGTCCGGCGGCACCTCGCAGGTGCGCCGCAGGTCGCGGATCAGGCGCACGCGGGCGATGTCGATCTCCTCGAACACCCAGCCGTCCCCGTCGGCGGGGTCGGGGCGGACCCAGCGCTGGGCGATCCAGCGTTCCACCTCGATCCGGTCGAGATCCGGGAACCGGGTCAGCACGTCCTCGAACGTGGCCATCAGCTCATCCCCTCGCGCGGGTTGCGGCCGTGGCGCGGGGTCCAGTCCGCGAGCAGCGCGGCGAGCTCGGGCTCGTCCGCGTCCGGCATCACCGGTTTCGGCACCACGTACTGGTCGCCGCCGCCGATGCCGCGGCCCTTCAGCCGGATCCGCTTGCCGGTCGCGTTCGCGGGCAGGGTCATGACGACCGGCCCGTCGATCGTGGGCACCGTCACCTTGCCGCCCAGGATCGCCTCCTTGAGCGTCACCGGCAGGTCGAGTTCGATATTCTTGCCCTCGCGGCGGAAGAACGGGTGCGGGGCGACCTGCACCTCGATCAGCGCGTCGCCGGGCTTGCCCTTCGCGTCGCGCGCGGGCGTGCCCTTGCCGCGCAGCCGCAGCACCTGTCCGTCCTCCAGCCCGGGCGGAATGGTCACGTCCAGCGTCGATCCGTCCGGCAGCGTCAGCCGCCGCTGCGCCCCCTTCGCCGCGTCGAGGAAGGAGACGGTGAGCGCGTAGTGCATGTCGCGCCCGTCCGCGCGGGGGCGCGCGCCGAAGGCGGCGAGCAGCTCGTCCAGGTCCTCCGGGTCGATCGGCTGCCCGCCGGCGGAGGCGTAGCGCCGGCCGCCGCCCTGCGCGAAGTCGCGGTAGAAGGGCTGCTCGGGCGGCTTCTCCGCGCCGGTGGCGTCGATCTCGCCGCGGTCGAAGCGGGCGCGCTTGTCCGGATCGGACAGCAGCTCGTGCGCCGCCGAGATCGCCTTGAACCGCTCGGCCGCCGCCGCGTCGCCGGGATTCAGGTCCGGGTGGTGCTTCTTCGCCAGCTTTCGGAAGGCGGCGCGGATCTCGTCGGTCGTCGCGGTGCGGGCCACGCCGAGCGTGACGTAGGGGTCGTCCATGCGGCGAGCATAGGCGGTCCCGCGCGACGCGGCACCCCGGCCCGGCGACCGCCGCCCCGTTCTGTCACGACAGGGTCATCACCGGATGCGCGCGTGGTGACGTAGGAGGCCTTGCGCAGGGAGACGTCGCCATGGACAGCATACCGGTATCGCAGGACCCGACGCGGAGCGAGGCGGACGGCCCGCCCGACCCGCACGCCCTGTATCGGGAGGTGGACGGGATGCTGCAGGCGCTGGAGGAGGAGGCCGACGCGATCGCCGCGGACTGGCCGGCCCCCGAGCGCGCGACGTTCGCCGAGGGCCGCGACAACCTCGCCCGCTATCTCGCCCTGCGCCGCCGCGACCTGCGGCCGCTGCAGCGGGCGCTGATGGTGCTCGGCCTGTCCTCGCTCGGGCGGCTCGAGGGCCGGGTGGTGCCGACGCTGGAGGCGGTCCGCGCCTCGCTCGCCGCGCTGGCCGGCCTGCCCGCCCCGGCGCGGCCCGGCTCCGCCGCGTTCTTCGCGGGCGAGCGGATGCTGGAACGCCAGGCGGCGGAGGTGCTGGGGCCGGCGAACCCGCAGCGCGCGACGCGGCTGATGGTCACCTGCCCGTCCACGGCCGCCGACGCGCCGCATTTCATGCTCGACCTCGCGCGGCGCGGGGTGGAGGCGGTGCGGATCAACTGCGCGCATGACGATGCGGAGGCGTGGGGCCGCATGATCGGGCACCTGCGCGCCGCCGAGGCCGCGACGGGGCGGCGCATGCGGGTGCTGATGGATCTGGCGGGCCCGAAGATCCGCACCGGCGGCGTGCTGCCGCCGGCACGGGGCGTGCGGATGGAGGAAGGCGACCGGCTGGCGATCGTACCGCCGGGCGGGCTGGAGGCCGCGCCCGCGGGCACGGCCGATTTCGTCGCCGAGTGCACGCTGGGCGAGGTGATCGGCATGGTGCAGCCCGGCCAGCGCGTGTTCGTTGACGACGGCAAGTTCGGCGGCGTGATCGAGCAGGCGGCGTCCTGGGGCCTGCTGGCGCGCATCGACCACGCGCCGGAGGACGGGGCGAAGCTGAAGCCGGAGAAGGGGATCAACTTCCCCGACACGGCGCTGTCCTGCGCGGCGCTGAGCGACAAGGACCGGCAGGACCTCGCCTTCATCGCCGCCAACGCGGACGGCGTCGAATACTCCTTCGTGCAGTCGGCGGAGGATGTGCGCCTGCTGCAGGCGGAGCTGGCGCGGCTGCGCCCGGATGACTGGCAGGCCCTGTCGCTGGTGCTGAAGATCGAGACGACGCGCGCGGTGCGCGCGCTGCCCCGGATCGTGGCGCAGGCGGCCGCCCTTCAGCCGACCGCGATCATGATCGCGCGCGGCGACCTCGCGGTGGAGATCGGCTTCGCGCGGCTGGCGGAGATGCAGGAGGAGATCCTGTGGCTCGGCGAGGCGGCGCATGTGCCGGTGATCTGGGCGACCCAGGTGCTGGAGACGCTGATCCGCAAGGGCGCGCCGTCGCGCGGCGAGATGACAGACGCGGCGATGGGCGCGCGCGCCGAGGCGATCATGCTGAACAAGGGGCCGTACCTGCCGCAGGCGATCGCCGAGCTCGACACGCTGCTGCGCCGGATGGGCGAGCATCAGCACAAGAAGACGCCGCAGCTCCGCCGGCTGACGAGCTGGTAGGCCCGCCGCCGCCTATTCGATGCGCGCGCCCGAGGCGCGGATCACCGGGGCGAGCTGCGCCTCGTTCGCGCGGCGGAAGGCGATCAGCGCCTCCGGCGTGGTCCACCAGGGCGTGGCCCCGTTCTCGGTGAACCTGCGCGCGAGGTCCGCGCTTTCGAGCGCCGTCTTCGACAGCGCCGACAGCCGCGCGACGATCGGCGGCGGCAGTCCGGCCGGGCCGACGACCGACGCCCAGGAGGTGATATCGAAGCCCGGCAGGTACTCGGCCATGGTCGGGATCTCGGGCGCCATCGGGCTGCGATCGAGGCTGGTGACGGCGAGCGCCCGCACCTCGCCCGCGCGGGCCTCGGCCAGCGACTGGGGGATGTTGTCGAACATCATGTCCACGCGGCCGGCGATCAGGTCCACATGCGCCGCCGCCCCGCCGCGGAACGGCACGTGCAGGATGTCGAGCTGCGCCATCTGCTTGAACATCTCGCCCGCCAGATGGACGGTCGTGCCCGCGCCGGGGCTGGCGAAGGTGTACTTGCCCGGGTTGGCGCGGATCAGCTCGATCAGCTCCGGCACCGACCGCGCGGGCACGTTGCGGTTGACCGTCAGCAGGTTCGGGAGCTGCCAGAGCCCCCCGACATAGGTGAAGTCGCGCTCCACGTCGAAGGGCAGGTTGGGGCGGATCGTGGGCGCGATCGCGAGCGAGGAGACCGAGCCCTGCCCGATCACGGTGCCGTCCGCCGGCGCCTGGGCGATGACGCCGGTGCCGACGATGCCGCCGCCGCCGGCGCGGTTCTCCACCACGAAGCTCTGGCCCGTCAGCTCCGCCATCTTGGCGCACCACAGCCGCACCAGCGTGTCCACGCCGCCGCCGGGGGCGAAGGGGGTGATGAAGCGGACCGGCTGGGCCGGCCAGATGGTCTGCGCGGCCGAGAAGGCCGGAACGGACGCGGTCGCGAGCAGGCTTCGCCGTGCGATGAACATCGATCCCCCCGTGGCTGCCGCGGCGTCGGGTCGCGCCGCGTCGGGGGGAGCCTAGAACGATTCCCGAAAGGAACGAAACCGCGCCGCGGTCAGCTTTCCAGCATGCGCCGCAACAGCTCCACGTCGTCGGCGAAGCCGGCATCGGCGGCCATCAGCTCGCCGATGCGGCTGACGGCGTGCATCACCGTGGTGTGGTCGCGGTTGCCGAACTTGCGGCCGATCTCCGGCAGCGAGCGGGTGGTGAGCTGCTTGGCGAGGTACATCGCCACCTGCCGGGGCCGGGCGACGTTGCGCGCGCGCCGGGCCGACGACATGTCGGTCAGGCGGATGTTGTAGTGCTCGGCCACCTTGCGCTGGATCTCCTCGATCGTGACGCGCCGGTCGTGCGCCTTGAGGATGTCGTGCAGCACCTCGTTGGTGGTCTCGAGCGTGATCGGCCGGCCGAACAGGTTGGCATGCGCGATCAGCCGGTTCAGCGCGCCTTCCAGCTCGCGCACGTTGGTCGTGATCTTGTGGGCGAGGAACTCCATCACCTTCTGCGGCACGGCCACGCCCGCGCGCTGCGATTTCGCCTCCAGGATGGAGATGCGCAGCTCGTAGGTGGTGGCGTGGACGTCGGCGACCATGCCGCAGCCCAGCCGCGTGCGCAGCCGGTCCTCCAGCCCCGACAGGTCGGACGGCGACTTGTCGGCGGAGACGACGATCTGCTTGCCGGCATCCACCAGCGCGTTGAACGTGTGGAAGAACTCTTCCTGCGTGTTGTCCTTGCCGATCAGGAACTGCAGGTCGTCGATCATCAGCACGTCGGCGGAGCGGAGCTGCTCCTTGAACTCGATCGTCTGCTGGCTGCGGATCGCCGCGATGAAGCGGTACATGAACTTCTCGGCCGACATGTAGGCGACCGTGGCGCCCGGGCGGGTGCGCAGGATCTCCCATGCCACCGCGTGCATCAGGTGCGTCTTGCCGAGGCCGACGCCGCCATACAGGAACAGCGGGTTGAAGCCCTGGCTCGCCGGCCGGTCGGCCACGCGGCGCGCGCAGGCATGGGCGAACTCGTTCGGCTTGCCGACCACGAAGCTGTCGAAGGTGAAGCGCGGGTCGAGCGGGGCGGACAGGTCGGTGCGCGGGTCGGCCCGCACCGGCGCGGGCGGGAACTCGCGCACGGGCGGCAGCGGCGGGGCGGCGATGCTCTCCGCCAGCCCGGCGACAGGCCCGCCCTCGCCACCCTGGGAGACGCGGATATCCAGCGCCTGCACGCGCGCATTCTCGGCCTGCCACAGCGAGAGCAGGCGGTCACCGTAGTGCTGGCGGACCCAGTCGCGCAGGAAGCGGGTGGGCAGCGTGACGACGATCTCGTCGCCGTCGAGCGCGCCGAGCGTCATCTGTTTCAGCCAGGTGCGGTACTCGACCTCACCGACTTCGCCACGCAGCCGCCCCCGCACTCGTGCCCACTGGGTCGCCAGAGGGTCGGCGGCGGTTTCGATCCGCCGCTCGGTGGCCTGGGGAAGCTCCTGCGCCATTTACTCACCTGCCGCCGTGTTCGTCGCTCATCCGGGCAGGTTGCCGCCTGCCGCACGAAATACTTCCCCCCACGCGTCGAACCCCCGTCCGCGCGGCATGATTGAACCCGGCCTGCCTGGGGCCGGGGCATTTTGGAACATAGCGCCCGCGGGTCGTCGGGCGGCCGCCGGTCTTCTAGGCTATGAGGCCGGTTTGATACAAGCGGAAACTTTGCACGGACATGACATCGCGAACAGTTTGCTCCAAGTCATTGAAGTATTACTTGGTGAATATTTCAGGGGTTTGATGAATAGCAGGATAGGCAACGGGTTGGCGGCCGCTGTGATCGGCCTCCGCTGCAGTCCAGTGCTAACGGCCGCATCGCATCATGACCGGCCCCGCGGCGCAAGGCCGCGCGGCCCGATTATGCGATGGGAGAGGTCGATTGCGCCACTGTGTGGCGCACGGGTTACGCGGCGGCCAGCGCCTTGATGCGGGCCGACAGCCGCGACAGCTTGCGCGCCGTGGTGTTGGCATGCGCGACGCCCTTGCAGGTCGCGCGCTGCATCTCCGGCTGCGCGACGCGCAGCGCTTCCTGGGCGGCCTTCTTGTCGCCCGAGGCGATCGCCTGCTCCACCTTCTTCACGAAGGTCCGCATGCGCGAGGTGCGCGCCTTGTTGCGGGCCGTGCGGACGGCGGTCTGGCGGATACGCTTCTGGGCGGAGGCGGTGTTGGCCATGGGTCGGATCAGGTCTTCGTGCAAACGGTATGGCCGGGCGGACCCGGCGGAGGCCGGGGGTCTACGTGGCCCCCCGGCCGGAGTCAAGGAAACCCAGACCGGCGCCGGGTGGGGGCGTCCGGCCGGGGGCTCAGCGGCGGCTCACCGCCCGACGAACTGCGGCTTCCGCTTCTCCGCGAACGCGGCCATGCCTTCCTTCTGGTCAGCGGTGGCGAACAGCGACAGGAACAGCTTGCGCTCGTAGCGCACGCCCTCGGTCAGCGTGGTGTCGAAGGCGCGGGTCACCACGTCCTTGGCCACCGCCACCGCGACCGGGCTGAGGCCGGCGATCTTGCGCGCGGTCTTCAGCGCCTCGTCCATCAGCTCGGCGGCCGGGACCACGCGGGTGACGAGGTTGGCGCGCTCCGCCTCGGCGGCGTCCATCATCCGCCCGGTCAGGATCATGTCCATCGCCTTGGACTTGCCGACCGCGCGCGTCAGCCGCTGGGAGCCGCCCGCACCCGGGATGATGCCGAGGTTGATCTCCGGCTGGCCGAACCTCGCCGTGTCGGCGGCGATGATCATGTCGCACATCATCGCCAGCTCGCAGCCGCCGCCGAGGGCGAAGCCGCCCACCGCCGCGATCACCGGCTTCTGCACCGTCAGCACCGTTTCCCAGCGCTTGCCGATGAAGTCGTCGAAATAGATGCCCGGATAGGTCCGGTCCTTCATCTCCTTGATGTCGGCGCCGGCGGCGAAGGCCTTCACCTCGCCCTTCTCGTCGGGCGCGCCGGTCAGGATGATGGCGCGGATCGCGGGATCGGCATCGAAGGCGCGGAGCTGGTCGCCCAGCTCGCCCATGAGCTGGTCGCAGAGCGCGTTCAGCGCCTTCGGGCGGTTGAGGCGGATGATGCCCACCGCGCCGTCGGTCTCAACCAGGATCATCTCGTGCGCCATCCGCTGCCGCTCCGTTTCGTGACGGGCGGGCCTTAACTAACGCTGGGCGCGCGGGCAATAGAAGGTGGATCGGGCGGACTGCACGATGCGGCGGATCCCCGGGCAGGCGCCGGGCGCGCAGCCCGGGCAGGCCTCGCCCTCCCGGCCGTAGACGCGCCATGCGTGCTGGAAGTAGCCCAGCTCCCCGTCTGGCTGGACGTAGTCGCGCAGGCTCGACCCCCCGGCGGCGATCGCCTCCCGCAGCGTGGCCTTGATCGCGGGCGCGAGCCGCGCGGCGCGGGTGCCGGCGACCGTGGCGGCGATGCGGCGGGGGCTGATGCCGGCGCGGTGCAGCGCCTCGCAGACATAGATGTTGCCCAGCCCGGCGACCGTGCGCTGGTCCAGCAGCACGGCCTTGATCGGGCTGCGCCGGCCGGCGAGCGCGGCCGACAGCACGTTGGCGTCGAACGCGTCGTCCAGCGGTTCCGGCCCCAGCCCGGCGAGCAGCCGGTGCGCGTCCTCCGCCGCGGTGGGCAGCAGGTCGAGGCTGCCGAAGCGGCGCGGATCGACGAAGCCCACGGCCCAGCCGTCCTCGCTGTGCAGCGTGACGTGCTCGTGCGGCGGTGGGGGCGCGTTCGACCCCGGCGGGCGCAGCACCATGCGGCCCGACATGCCGAGATGGATCAGCGCGCTCTCGCCGCTTTCCAGCCGCATCAGGATGTACTTGGCGCGGCGGCGGAAGCCGGTGACGCGCGTGCCGGTCAGCCGCGCGGCGAGATCGGCGGGCATGGGCCAGCGCAGGTCCGGCCGTGCGGCGGCGGCGCGGACGATCCGCCGGCCTTCCAGCCGGGCGGCAAGCCCGCGCATCACCGTCTCGACCTCCGGAAGTTCTGGCATGCGCTACTGCACGTCGTCGTCCGCGACCGACCCGCCTTCCCCCTCCCAGCGGGAGATGGCGCGGGTCTCGCGGCGGTTGAACTTGAAGCGCACGCCCACCCCGCGCGTGCTGTCGGGCAGGAACATCGCCCCGTTCGCCTCGAGCGCGGCCTGCAGCTTGTCGCGCACCTGCCGGGGCGGGGTCTGCATCTCGTTCTCGAAGCCGCGGATCGTCGCTTCGTCCACGCCCGACAGCGCGGCGAGGCGGTTGAGGCTCATGCGGAGCAGGCCGCGGGCGGCGCGTAGCTGGTCGGCATTGATGGTGGGCATCCGGCACCTCCTGCGCGGAGCATAGCTCAAAGATCCGCGTACCCCTGCGCGCGGCGCGCGGGCTGTCCTACACTGCGCGCATGAGCGAGACGGTGGATTTCGGCTTCCGGCAGGTGAAGCGGGCGGAGAAGGCGGGGATGGTGAAGGAGGTCTTCGCCTCCGTCGCGCGCCGCTACGACGTGATGAACGACCTGATGTCGCTCGGCATCCACCGGCTGTGGAAGCGGGAGTTCGTCGCTGCACTCGACCCCCGGCCGCAGGCGCGGCTGCTCGACCTCGCGGGCGGCACCGGCGACATCAGCTTCGGCTGGCGGCGGCGCGGCGGCGGGCCGGCGCTGCTGACGGACGTGAACGAGGCGATGCTGCGCGTGGGCCGGGAGCGCGCGGCGGCGCGCGGCCTGCTCGACGGCCTGTCCTTCGCGGTGGTCGACGCGGAGCACATCGCCGTGCCGGACCGCAGCATGGACCGGGTGTCCATCGCCTTCGGCCTGCGCAACTGCACCGACAAGGACGCGGTGCTGGCCGAGGCGCGGCGCGTGCTCAGGCCCGGCGGGCGGTTCCTCTGCCTGGAGTTCTCCCGCCTGCGGATCGGCGCGCTGGAGCCCGCCTATCATGCGTGGTCCTTCCAGGTGCTGCCGAAGCTCGGCGCGGCGGTGGCGAAGGACGCGGAGTCCTATCGTTATCTGGCCGAAAGCATCCGCACTTTCCCGGACCAGGAAACGCTGGCGGCGATGATGCGGGCGGCCGGGTTCGGGCAGGTGCGCTGGCGCGACCTGTCGGGCGGGATCGCGGCGATCCACTCGGGGACGCGGCTGTAACGGCAAGCGGACGCAAGTCACCCCGGCCCCTGTTCAAGACAAGAGCAGGCACGTCGAGGCCATATCTTCGGTAACGACGCCTTTCACCTCGCCAGTGCTTGCGGGTGTCTTGGAATCGTTTCCACGCCGGCGGGACTGTTCCGACCCTGTCAGGATTCTTGACAGAGCGAATCGATGTCCCCAAAAAGCGCAGGCATTTCAAGGTCGTGAATTGTGGCACGCCGATTGCTTCGATGAGCCTACGAGAAAAAATCTGCTTCAGGGGAAGCACCCACTATGGCTCTCTCGACCAAGTTCGGCCTCGCAGCGGCATTTGCAGTGGCCATCGGCGTCGGCTCCGCGCATGCGGCGCTGAGCATCGTCTCCTCCGTCGGCGGCGCACCGACCGGGGTGAACAAGTGGAACATGGATGCCGATGCACCGGCGGGCCTGACGGTTACGCTGACCCCGGATGCGGCGTTCGTGACCGGCAGCGTGTCCGGCATCTATGCCGCGCCGTACCTCTCGGGCGGCAACGGCCTGGGCTTCGGGTCGGGCGGCGGCGATCAGCCGGACGGCCAGGACACGACCCGGTACCTGACCACCGGTTCGACCGGCGCCAAGCCGACGGCGGCAGTAGAGATCGCGTTCGCGGACGCGCAGATGTATCTCGGCCTGCTCTGGGGCTCCGTCGACGACTACAACACCCTGCAATTCTATGACGGCGCCACGCTGGTCGGCACGCTCACCGGCATCGACGTGCTGGCCTCGCCCACCGGCGATCAGGGTGTGAACGGCACCGTCTACGTGAACATCAACTCGGACATCGCCTTCAACCGGGTCGTCTTCACCAGCAGCCAGTTCGCCTTCGAGTTCGATAACCTCGCCTGGAACGACCGGCCCATCCCGGCTCCGGAGCCCGCCTCGCTGGCGCTGCTCGGGACCGCGCTGATCGGCCTGGGCGTCGCATCCCGCCGTCGCCGCGGCTGATTGGATCCGACGTCCTACGGGGGGCGGCTCCTGGGGGGGAGCCGCCCTTCGCTTTTCTACAGCGTGACGACGACGGCGGTGACGTTGTCGGATGACCGGGCGGCTACGGCCGCCGCCACCAGCCGTTCGGCCGCGCCGTCCTCCGCCAGCAGCGTGCCGATCTCGTCGGCCGGCAATGTCTTGCTCAATCCGTCGCTGCACAGCAGGAACCGGTCGCCCGGGGCGGTGCGGTCGGTGGTCTTGTCGAGCGCGAAGTCCGCGGCGGCGCCGACGGCACGGGTGATGACGTTGGCGCGGGGGTGGCTCTCGGCCTGTTCCGGTTCGAGCATGCCGGCGTCCACCATCTCCTGCACCAGCGAGTGGTCGCGGGATATCTGCGTCAGCACGCCGTCCCGCAGCAGATAGGCGCGGCTGTCGCCGGCCCAGAGGCAGGCGTAGTGGCCGCCGCGGGCGATCAGCACCACCACCGTCGTCGCCAGCACCACCTCCGGCCCGCGCGTGGCGGCCATCGCGCGCAGTTCCAGGTTCGCCGCCGCGAGGCGCAGCCGCACCTGGGCCAGCAGCTCGGCCCCCGACAGCCCGCCGGGAATGGCGCTGAGCGCCGCCGCGACGGTGGCGGAGGCGACATCGCCCGACTGGTGCCCCCCCGCCCCGTCGGCGACCGCCCACAGGCCGATGTCCTGGCGCTCGACGAAGGAATCCTCGTTGTACGGCCGCCCGCCGGGGTGCGAGGCGGCGAGGCTGTGCACGGCAGCCGCCGGGGCAGCCTGGAGCGTCTGTTCGCTCATGGATCGGCCATCATGCTGGCTAGGTCGGGCAGGGTACGGGCGGCGAAAGCGCGCGGCGCGACGCGGGGCGCGCCCGCGGTCCACCACAGCGACAGCGCCGGGTCGGCGAGCAGCCGCGCGAGGAGCGGCCAGGCGGCGTCGAGCCCGCCGGCTTCGGGCAGGGCGGCGCTTTCGGGCAGGAAGCCCAGCTCCGGCGTGCCGGCCTCGGCGAGTGCCGTGGTCAGCGCCTCGGGTTCGAGGTCGTGTTCGATGGCGGCGAGGGCGGGGCCCTCGATGGCGGCGAACCAGCTCTCGCAGGCGGCGAGGCCGGCCGGGTCGGCGCCGGGCAGGATCAGCGCGGCCGTGAGCGGGAAGCGGCGGCCGACGCGGTCCACGCTCGGCAGCAGCACGCCGGCCGCGGCATCGGGACCGCAGGCGCCGGCGGCCAGCGCGAAGCGCCAGACCGGCGCTTCCATGTAGGCGGCGTCGAACTCCTCGCCCAGCGCGGCCTGCGCGGCGGCCATGCCGGCGGCGAGCCAGCCGTCCCAGGGCTGGGCGAAAGAAGCGGGAAGCCCCGCGCGCAGGAAATCCCCCCGCGCGGGGATCTTGCCGGCGAAGCCGGCGGCAAGCGTCAGGGCGCCAGCGCCGGACACCGGAACTCCGTCAGCTCGCGGAGCGCGAAGGGATTGAACACCGATCCGGCGAGAAGCTGGAAGGTGGCCGACCGCTCACCCACCGCGAAGGATACGGTGTAGGCCTCCGGCCGCCCGGTGGGGCGGATCTGCCCCTGCTGGAACAGCCGGAACAGCGCCCACGGTCCCTGCGCCTGCAACGCCCCGCCCCCGCCCAGCGGCGGCGGATCGAAGACGAGGCGCAGGTTGCGCATGCCGGTCTGCCCCGGCCACGTGATCGCCGTCGGTCGCGGCGGGCCGTGTGCGTAGGTGACGGTCACGCCGTCGAGGTCGAGCGTGACCTGCCGCGCGCCGGCGTCGAGGTCCTGCGGGACGATGTCGAACCGCACGGTGGGCTGGGTGCCGCCGGCGGGGAAGAACGTCTCCCGGATCGTCGCCGCGCGCTGGAACTGGGCGAGGTCGCCCGGCGTGATCGGCGGCGCGACCCCGTCCATCGGCTGCAGCCGCCAGGTGCGCTGCGAGGTGTCCACGTAGGGGCGGAGCTGGGTGTTGAAGAAAGCGTCGAGCGCGCCGCCCGGCGCCATCAGCCGCGCGAAATCGTCGATCGGGACCTCGGCCTCCGACCGCGCGAAGGGGAAGCGGCCGGCCAGCGCCCGGCAGAGCTGCGCCGGCCCGCCGGGTCCGTTGAACGCCGCCGCCGCCGCCGCCTTCGCCCCGCCGCCGCGCATGGCGTTGCCCTGCTGGGCGATGGTGCGGATCCAGCGGTTGATCGGGTCCGGCTGGCGCTGCGCCTCCGTCATCAGCACCTGCCCGGGGTCGATGCCCGTCGGCGCGGCGGGGGCGGCGGCCTGCACGTTGGACAGCCGCGCGAGCTGCTGCTGGAGGTCGTTCATCGCGCGGAACAGCAGGTCGATCGGTGCGGCGCCGGTGCCCGACCCCACCGCGTCGCGCAGCGGCTTGAACGCGTCGTCCACCATCTTGCCCGGCGGATCGGGCTGCGGCTGGCCGGCCTGCGCCTGTCCGAGCACGCCCGCGATCCGCTGCGCCGCACCGCCGCCCTGCTGGCCCTGCTGCTGCTCGGCCGCCTGCTGCGCCTTCGCGATGTCCTCCGGCGGCTGGGTGAGCAAGGTCTGCCGCGCGATCGCGACCAGCAGCTCCTTCATCGGCGAACCGGGGGAGGAGAGCAGGTAGAGGTCCTGCGTGGCCTGGCCGATGGTGCGGAACGGCACGGTGTTCAGGTCGGCGATCATCTCCCGCCAGACCTTGATGTACTCCTCCGAGTAGAGGCGGATCACCGCCTGCTCCAGCTCGCGCAGTTGCGGACTGTCGGGATCGAGCTGCTGGCGCGCGCCGAGGATCCAGCTTTCCTCCGCCACCTGCTTGGCGATGCCGCCGAGCGCGGGGAGCAGCACGCGGTGGAACCCGTCCACGGTGAAGAAGCCGGGCACGCCCTCGGTCAACGGCTTGCCGGACCCGCGCGTGAACACCCGCTCGCCCGCCGCGCCTGCGGCTTCCGCCGGCGTCCAGCCCCGCACCGCGAGTGCCGGGGCCGAGGAGCGGATGCGAGCATAGACCCGGTCGGCCAGCGGCATGCGGCTGAACACCACCCGCGCGTCCTGCACCAGCGCGCCGTCGAGCGGGTAGTCGGGCAGCGGCCCGTCCAGCATCGCCGCGAGGTGGAGCTTCAGCCGCTCCCGCAGCGGCGCGTTCACCGGGCCGGGCAGGTCGGCCTGCCAGGAGTAGTCCATCCAGGCCTTCACCAGCTCGGCGTCCATCGGACCCTTGTTGCCGAGCATCAGGTAGACGCGCGTGCCCTCGTAGAGCAGGTCGGGCTGGTTCAGCGCGCCGCGAAGCTGCGTCTCCAGCCGCGCGATCAGCCGCGGCAGCAGGATGCGGTCCAGCGCGCGGCGATAGACGACGGCGGAGGCGGCGCGGAACTTCTCCCCCTGGTCGAAGCCGAACCGGGCCACGTCGCGCGGGGGCGCGTCCGGGCCGAAGGGCAGGGCGCGGGCCTGATCCAGCAGCGGCACCACGCGCGGCAGGTCGGTGCCGTTCTGCACCGGATCGGTCGGCGCGGCCCGCACCGCGGTCTCGTAGGCGGCGAAGGCGCGTTCGGCCTCGGCGACCTGCACGTTGCCCGCCTGCTGCGCCTGCCACACCGCGAAGCCGCCGCCGAGGAGGCCGAGCAGCGCGAGCGCCCACACGGCGGCCGCGATCGCCCGTCGGCGCACGGCGGCACCGGGATTGCGCGCGCCCAGCATCGCCTCGCCGAAGATCACCTCGGTCACGAGCCGGTTGAGGAAGTAGGACCGTCCCGCCTGCGGCCGCAGGCTCGGCGCGCGGCGCTGGTCCACGCCGAAGCTGCGCGCGAGCGTGGCGGTCAGCCGGTCGATCGGCGTGCCTTCCTGCGTGCCGGAGGCGAGGTAGACGCCGCGCAGGAACGGCGCGGGGTCGAGCCGCGTGCCGCCGAAGGCTTCCTGCAGGAACTCGCCCAGCGGCGCTTCCATCGAGGCGACCTGCGCGGGGAAGCCCGCGATGAGCGCGCGGCGTTCGGGCGAACGCTCGGCCTGCAGCCGGTCGAGCAGCCGCTGCTGGAGGCGTTCGACCAGCGCGCGGAACTCCGTGCCGAAGGCGGCGAGCGGGCCGGCTTCCTTCGATTCCAGCGGGAAGGTCGTGCCCCAGACCTGCGCGCGGCGGTCCTTGTCGAGGTCGTCGAAGAATTCGGTGAAGCCGGCGAGCAGGTCGGCCTTGGTCAGCAGCGCATAGACCGGCAGCGTCGTGCCCAGTCGCTCGTTCAGCTCCTTCACGCGGCGGCGGATGGCCCGCGCGTGCGCGAGGCGTTCGTCCTTCGGCGCGGCTGCGATGTCGGCGACCGAGATCGCGACGATCACGCCGTTCAGCGGATTGCGCGGGCGGGTGCGGCGCAGCAGGTCGAGGAAGCTGTCCCAGCCGGCCTTGTCCACCGACGCATCGGAATCCTGCGTCGTGTAGCGGCCGGCGGTGTCGATCAGCACCGCGTTGTCGGTGAACCACCAGTCGCACAGCCGCGTGCCGCCGACGCCCGCGACCGCGCCCTGGCCCATCTCCGCCGCGAGCGGGAATTGCAGCCCGGCGTTCAGCAGCGCGGTGGTCTTGCCCGCGCCGGGCGGGCCGATGATCACGTACCAGGGCTGCTCATACAGGTAGCCGCGCGTGCCGCGCGCCTTGCGCAGCAGCGTCAGCGCCTTGGCGAGCTTGTCGCGGATCGCGGCCTGCTCCTCGGCCGCGCGCTCCTCGGACGGGTCGGCGGCGGCGGCGCCTGCCACCAGCGCCTCGTCCGCCTTCACCCGCTTGCGCTGGATCAGCCAGTTCGCGGCACTCCAGACCGCGCCCACGATCAGGATCGCGACGAACCGCGCGAGCGCGCCTTCCAGCGGCCGCAGCCCGAAGACCTCGAGCAGCGGTCCGAACACCCAGATCAGCACGACGAGCAGCAGCACGCCGATGCCGGACAGGACCCACAGGGAGCGGAGGATGGACATCATCGCACTGTCCCCCTCACGGCCGCTGCAGCACGACTTCGATGCGCCGGTTCGCCTCCCGCCCGTCGGGCGTGGCGTTGGACGCGATCGGTTCCGCATCCGCCTTGCCTTCAAAGCGGATGCGGTCGGGGGACCGCAGCGTGTTGAGGATGATCTTCATCGCGGATTCGGCACGGGCGGCGGAAAGCTGGAAGTTGGACGGGAAGCGCACGGTGCGGATCGGCACGTTGTCGGAGTGGCCCTGCACCGTGACCTTGCCTTCCTCTTCCGCGAGCGCCGATCCGATGCGCTCCAGCAGCGGCACGAAGCGCGGTGAGACATCGGCGGAGCCGGAGCCGAACATGCCCGTGCCCCTGATGCGCACGACCGGCCGGCGCTCGTCGCCCACCACGGCGACCAGCCCCTGGTCGATCTCCGGCTTGAGGAAGGTGCGCAGCCGATCCAGCGTCGAGGGTTCCGGCGGCGCTTCGGGCGGCGGTGGAGGCGGTGGCGGCGGCGCGATCACGGGGGCGACACGCGCGATCTGCGGCTGCGGATCGGGCGGCGCCTTGATCATCCGCTCGAACGCTGAATCCGAACTGTCGGCGAGCCCGCTGGACGCCCAGAACCAGATGCCGCCGACGCCGAGCAATGCCGCGACCACGCCCACCCAGGAAGGCACGCCCGCACGCGCGGGGCGGTAGGGGCGGGCGGCGCCGCGCCAGCGCGGCGACAGTTCCGGTTCGGCCGGCTTCGCCCGCTGCCGCGCGATGATCTGGTACAGATCCTCGCGCACCGCCTCGAGCTCGGTCGCGCCGCGCTGGGACAGCCGGTACTTGCCGATCATCCCCAGCGACAGGCAGAGATACATCAGCTCGAGCACCGGCAGATACGTGCCGGGATTGCCCTTGAGCTTGTTCAGCAGGTCGAAGAAGCGTTCGCCCGACCGCACCTCGTTGTGGAAGGTGCTGATGAGCGAGCGTCCCGCCCAGGCGCCCTGGCTGCCCCAGGGCGTGGCGAGCACCACGTCGTCGAGGCTGGCGCACAGCGCGTAGTGCGCGGGGCGGAGCTGTTCCATCGGCACGTCGGCGGCGCGGCAGGCCTGCTCGAACTGGCGCACCTCGCGCACCGCGCGCTCGCGCAGGTCGGCCGGATCGGGCTGGGAGGCCGTGTTGCGCAGCCGCGACAGCAGCGCGAGCAGCGGCGCCGCCGCCTGCACGATCGGGTTCACGCCGATGGCGGGCGCGCCTTCGGTGCCGTCCATGTTGGTGATCGGTGCGGCGGGGGCGGAGGCCGCGCGCGGGGGCGGCGGGGGTTCGGCGGGCGCGAAGCCGCCGCCGCTCGCGGGCGGTGGCGGTGCCGCCGGCCGCCGGCCACCGGGAGCGGGGCGGATGACGGTGCGGTCGGCGTCTTCCTCGAACGGGTTGTCGCTCATGTGGTGCCCCGGATCGCCCAGAGTTCCATGCGCAGGTTCGGGAACTCACCCGAGACGTGGATGCCGAACCCGCCGGAGGACTGCATCTGCTGCCAGTGCGGCGAGCCGCGATCGAGTTCGAAGTACACGGCCCCGGCGTGGAACGGGATCTGCCGCGGCGCGGTCGGCAGCGACCGCACCGAGATGCCGGGCACGGCGACGTTCACCAGCTCGCGGATCTGCTCCACCGCGCCGATCTTGACCTGGCTGGGGAACAGCCGGCGCAGGTTCTCGCCCGGCATGTCGGCATGCACGATCAGCACGAACTGGCTCGCGCGCAGGATGCCGCGATCGGTGATCGGGCCGACGCGCACGCCGTAGCGGCGTTCCTGCAGCGGGATCGCCACCGCCGCCTGGTCGATGACGGCGGAGAGGCTGCGCCGCAGGTCGGCGATCACGGGCGCGAAGCTGCGCTGCAGGTCGTCGTGGCGATAGGCCGGATACTGCGACGGCCGGCGCGACGCGTCAGTGAAAGTCGCGAACTCGCCGGCCATCTGCACCAGCGCCGAATACAGCGTCTCCGGATGCACGCCCGCGCCGTTGGCCCAGTGCAGCAGCAGCGGCTGCGCGCTGTTCAGCGTCTGCAGCATCAGGAAGTCGGTGATCTCCGCCACGCCGCGCGCGCCGGGCTGGGCGAGCCGTGCGGCCAGCGCCTCGGCGCGCTGGTTCAGCATGCCGGCAAGCTCGGTGATGAAGCCGGCCAGCGGCAGCGCGGCGGCGCAGTCGAGCGCGGGCGGGATGTAGCGGTCGTCCAGCGTGACGCGCTTGTCCGCGCCCACCTCCACCACGCGCGCGAGGCCGAGGCAGACGTAGCCCGAGCGGTCGTCGCTCTCGAGCATGTAGCGCAGCTTCAACCGCCCGATCTGGAGCGGCGCGGGCGTGGGGCTGCCGCTGTGCGTGTCGTATGCCTCGAACTCGGAGATGCCGAAGCGCGCCGCGCTCTGCTCGCCGTTGGTGCCGGCGGCGACTTCCACCGCGCCGGGCTGGCGCACCGGGGCCGCGAGGTAGACGATCACGTTGCGCGCGGTCTCCGGCAGTTCCAGCGGCGGCGGGTGATCGGTGTCGTGCGGGATGGCGAACGGGGTTCCATCCTCCAGCACGCCGGCGGCGGAGGCGACGGCGAAGCGGCCCGTCGCCAGCAGGTCGCGGTTGATCGCGCACTCCACCACGCCCCACGGATGCGGACGCAGATGCGCCACGCGCCCGTGCATCTGCCCGTCCAGCCAGCGATCCTGCTGCTGGAAGTGCTGTGCGCGGAGGAACATACCCTCCTGCCAGACGACCCGGTTGCTCCACGTCATGCGGGGGTGCGCTTCCTCTCCGAAACCAACCTACGGTAGCAGGCCGGTCAGGCTTTCACGAGCGACAACGTCGTGCCGTTCAGCGTCAGCCTCAGTTTCGTCAATCCGCTGTCGGCGATCGGCACCACGCCGCGCCATGTGCTGCGGTCGATGTCGCGGAACAGCGCCACCGCGCCGATGAAGCGCACGGTCGGCGGCAGCTCGCGCGTGATGGTGCGCGCCTCGCCCGGGCCGATCACGAACTGCTCCGATCCCGCGCTGTCCGCGCCCAGCGTCGCGGCCTCGCGTTCGGTCAGCGCGAACACGTCCGCGCGCTCGAACTTCGCGGTCGCGGTCAGCTTGAAGATGCTGACGGCAACGGGCGCGCCGCGCCCGGCCGAATCCGGGTTCTGGTTGGCCGCGCCCGCCACCGCGATCTCCACCGAGGGCGGCGGCTTGGGGGCGGCACAATGCGCGAGCGCGAGTGCGGGCATGAACAGCAGCGGACGTCGGAGCATGGGGCTGGCTCCCTCCTGTGATGTCAGTCGCGCGGGCGGGATTTCGCCTCTGTCAGCGCCTGTTCATAGGCGCGGGCGAAGGCCTTGCCGAAGACGCTGTCGAAATCGTCGGTCAGCGCCGCCGTGACCTGCGCGTGCAGCGCCTCGTAGGCCTCGAAGGCGGAGGCCTGCTTCTGTCCGGGCAGCAGGCCGCCCTTGGCGCTGGCGAGCAGCGGCGCGGGGGCGAGCGTGTCCACCAGCGCGCGGATCGCCGACTGCATCGCCGCCATCGAGGCCAGCTCGTGCAGGCGGATGTCCTCCAGCGCGTCGGTCACCGCCTCGGGCGCATCCATCTCGGTGCGCCGCCCGGCGCCGAGCAGCGCGGCCACGGCATCGTCGTCGCCGGCCGAGAACTTCAGCGGGTTGTTGCCGCGCGAGCGGATCATCGTCTGCTCGATGCGGAACTCGCCCTTGATCGAGGCGCGCGCGATCAGCGCCCGGCGCAGCCCGGCCACCAGCGCGCGGAAGGCCGCACCCAGCCGCTCCATGCGCTGGGCGGGATCGCCGATCTGCGCATCCGGCAGGCCCGCGCCGCGCAGGAAGGCGGCGAGCAGGTCGGACGGATCGGCCGGTGCCGCGGCCGGTGCCGCGCGGGCTGCCGCCTGCGGTGGAGGCGGCGGCGGGGGCGGCGTGGTGGTGCGGATCGGCGTCGGCGGTGGCGGCCGCGGGGCCGGCGTCTCCGCGGGCGCGGTCGAGCTGAAATCGAGCCAGTCGTCCGTGGCGGTCGACGGTGCGGCTTTCGCGGCGGGGCCGCCGGCGGGCGGGGCGGCGAGATCGCTCCAGTCGTCGTCCTGCGGGATCGGCGGCGTGGTCGGCATCGCGGGCGGTGCCGCGAAGGCCTGCGGTGTCGGCGGTGACGGTGCGGGCGGCGGCCTGCCGGTGGGCACCGCCATGCCGAAATCGTCGGGGATCGGCCCGGCCTTCGGCGGTTGCGCGACGGGCTCCGGCGCGAACGGATCGAAATCGTCCGGGATCGGCCCGGCGCCGAGGATCGCGCCACCCTGCGCCATCGGCCCGTGCGCGGGCGGCGGGCGGAAGGCGTCGCCGAAGGACGGCGTATGGTCCTCGTGCGTGGGGCCGGCGTAGTCCGGCGCCGGATCGGGGGCGAGCGGATCGAAATCCTCCGGCAATGCCGCGGACGGCAGGCCAGGCCCGCCCTGCGGCGGCTCGTCGAACGGGTTGCGCTGCGGCGGCGGCGCATGGTCCGCGAAGGGATCCAGCGAATAGGCGTCCGTGCTGCGCGGGGGCGCCGCGTAGCGGTGCGCGCCGTGATCGGCGGGGGCGGCGCCGAACGAGTCCATCGACCCCATGCCCATGCCGGTATCGGCTTCCAGCCGGATCTCGATCTCCCAGGCGCCGAGGCGCAGCCGGTCGCCCTCGCGCAGTTCTTGGCTCTGGTCGCGGCCGACCGGGTCGCTGTCCCGGTTCAGGAACACGCCGTTGGTGGAGGTGTCGGTGACGTGCCAGGCGCCGCCATGGAAGCCGACGACGCAATGGCGCTTGGACAGCACGCGCTCCGGATCGGCGAGCACCCAGTCGTTCTCCGTCCCGCGGCCGATCGCGTACTCGCCGCCGGTCACGCGGCGCGTTTCCGGCGCGGCGCCGTCCGGGCAGCGCAGCACGGAAAGCACCAGCACGCTCATCCGATCAGCACCAGCGGGTAGCCCATGACGATGGTGCCGCCATGCGCCGTCATGTCGCCCATCCGCGCGGCGGGCATGTTGCCGATCAGCACCGTGAAGCTGCCGAGCACGATCACGTCGGGCGGCCCCACGCAGGTGGCCATGTCTGTGACACGCGCCGCCGGCATGCTGCCGATCAGCACGGTGGGGCAGCCGGGCGGCAGGATCGGGCCGCCGACATGCGGCACCACGCCCGTGACCATCGGGCAGACATGCATGTCGGCGACGCGCGCGGCGGGCATGCCCATCTCAGTCGGCCTCCGGCGCCAGCCGCCCCGGTCCGCCGGCCGCGATCTCGCGCCCCGAGGCGAGGAAGTTCCGCAGCCTCGGTGTCGCCCGCTCCGGCTGCGTGCGCACCGAGGCGAGCGCGACCGCGCCGGCCACCGCCCGGCCGGCCAGGTGCGGCGCGGGCGGCACGGCGGGCTGTCCCGGCGGGGCCATCGAATCGCCCGACCAGAAGGCAGCCACCGCGGCCCAGCATTCGGGCGTGCCGAAGCCGGATTCCTGCGCATGCGCCATCGCCTCGCGGCGCAGTTCGTCGGTCTGGCGGCGCACCCAGTGTTCCGCCGCCTCCAGCGCCTTGATGTCGGCCTCCGGCGGGTCGGGCTGCGGGACGTGCCGCGCGCACATGCAGGCCCACCATACCGCCTCGCGCTTCGGCAGCGCCTGGGCGAGCAGCCGCGTCGCCTCGATCAGGAAGCCCGCGGCGATCAGCTCCTCCAGCGCCTCGGGGGCGGCGGTGCAGCGCGCGACCGCGTCGCGCGCCTCGGGCGGCAGGTCGATCAGCCCGACGATGCCGGGGAGGTCGACACCCTGGATCTTGGCCAGTTCGGGAATGGTGGCGGACATCGCGCGCGACCTAGTTGATCATGGTGATGCCGCCCTTCAGCGTCAGCATCCCATCGCCCTTCACCTCGGTCATCAGACCCTTGACGGAGGTCTGCACCGTACCCTCGATCTTGACCATCATACCCTTGATGGTCACGCCCATCTGGTCGATCTTGATGGAGCTGGACCCGACCTTCAGCTCGATCGCCTGCATCGCTTCCTGGCCGATCTTGCCCATCGCGGCCTTGGTCGTGATGTTGCCCATCGACGCCTTGACGTCGATGTTGCCGGTCTTGACCGTCAGCTTGTCGTTGCCCTGGCTCACCTCGGTCGTGCGGTCGCCCTTGATCTTGAAGTCCTGCTTGCCGTCGATCTTGACGGTCTCGTCAACCTTCACCTCCTTGATGCGACAGTTCAGGATCTTCAGCGTCTGGTCGTTCTTGACCTCGACGAGCATGTCCTTCTGCGCACGGAAGTAGATCTTCTCGTCGCCGGCCTTGTCGTCAAACGACAGCTCGTTGAAATCGTCGTCGCCCCCGCCGGGGGAGGATTTGGTCTTGATGCCGGTCTTGGTCTTCTGCGCCGGCTGCGCGAAGGGCGGCATGTTGGTGCCGTTGTAGAGCGCGCCGACCACCACGGGGCGGTCCGGATCGCCATCGAGGAAGGCGACCGCCACCTCCGATCCCACGCGCGGCAGGAAGAAGGCGCCGAAGCTCTTGTCGGCCCAGGGCTGGATCACCCGGATCCAGAGCGACGAATTCTCGTTCCTCTGGCCTTCGCGGTCCCAGGGGAACTGCACCTTGATGCGGCCGAACCCGTCATCGTCGGTGTAGATCTCCTCCCCGGACGGGCCGACCACCACCGCGGTCAGCAGCCCGGGCATCGGCGGCTTGCTGCGCACCGCGGGCTGGCGCCACGGCACGTCCGACTTGAAGGCCGCGAAGCTGTTCGCGTAGTCGGCTCGCCCGCCGCCGGCGCGCCAGCTCTCGTCGGTCGCGTGGTGCGACACGCGCTGCACGACCCAGGTGCCGGTGCCCTGCGGACTATCCAGGGTGAACTTGCCGCCCGGCACGAATCCGTCGTTCTGGCCCTCGCCCTCGACCAGCTTCGCCTGCGCCTCGGCCGCCTCCATGTGGATGCGTGACCGCCTGCGCCCCTCGCCCGCCTTGGTGTAGCCGCCGGGCCACTTGAAGACCTTCCGCTTGTCCTTGCCCGCGGCCGTGAGCGTGGTGACTTCCTGCTGTTCCAGCGTGTCGGACGGTGCCTTGAAGTCGTAGTCGCGCAGGACGACCTCGCCCGAGGCCGGGCGCCCCCGCTGCCGCCAGGACGACAGGTGCTCGCGGCTGTTGAGATCGGCCCGCAGCGACACCGTGCTCTCTGGAATCTCGGGGAAACCGGCGTTGCCGTTGCAGACGACCAGCGTGTGCGAGCCCTCGGCATGGGTGAAGAAGTAGTAGAGCCCTTCCTCCTCCATCAGGCGGTGCGCGAAATCGAGGTCGCTCTCGTTGAACTGGACCGTGTATTCGCGCTCCGGCAGCGCATCGCCGTAGAGCTTGAACTGCACCGGCGCCACGCCGGTGTCGCCGAACAGCGCCTGCAGGATCTGCTGCGCGGTCATGTTCTGGAAGACGCGGCAATCCGACGTCTCCGACAGGAACCACAGCGAGGGGACGAACTCCATCGCGTAGAGCCGCCGGTCGCCCTCCACCAGCCCGCCGGCCGCGAAGCGGCTGCAGATGCCGTGGAAGTAGCGCGCCGGATAGCCCTTGCGCTGCACCCGCACCGACATCGCCGTGCCGACCACGGTCTGCGGGTCGATCGCCTTGTTGGTGGAGACCGCATCCACGCGAACGGAATACGGCTGGAAGATCGCCTCGTCCGCCGACAGCGAGACAGGCGTCAGCACCCCCGCCCCGAGCGACGTGGTCAGCTTCAGCAGACGCGGGTCCTGCGCGATATCCGCCGGGGCCGGCAAGCGACGCCTCCTCCGTTTGCGTGTGACACCATAACGGTGGCGCGCCGTCCCGCAAACGATCCGGCAACTTGCGCGTGAAATTGCTAACAGTCACGCACGCATTCACGCACGCGATATTCACGCGCCGACGAAAATCTCCAGCCAGCCGCCCGGGTCGCGCCGGGTGCTGTCCCCGGCTGCGAGCAGCACCGTGGTGGTGGGGCTCTCCAGCAATGCGGGGCCGCGCAGCGCCGTATCCGCGGCGAGGCCGTCGAGCGCGTGCACCGGCACGTCCTGCCAGCCGTCGAGCCAGACGCGCCGCCGCGTGACCGGCCGCGTCGCGGCGGCGGAGGGCGGGGCGGGCGGGGCGGGCAGCGCGCCGGTCGCGGCGACGCGGAGCGTGGTCAGTACGCAATCCTGCCCGCGCGGCGCCCAGGCGTAGAGGAACTCATGGCGTACGTGGAACGCCTCGGCCAGCCGCGCGGCGAGCCCGTGTGCGGACCAGTCGAACGGGGTGAGCGGGACGGCGATCTCGAACACCTGCTCGCCCGCGCGCATCCCGGCGGAGCGGGTGAGTGTCGGCGCATCCTGTCCGAGCCGTTCGGCGGCGAGCCGCTCCAGCCGCGTCCAGGCCTCCGCCAGCGCGCCGGGATCTAGGCGGGAGAGATCGACGCCGAAGCTCTGCTCGACTTCCGCGCGCGGCGCGCTCGCGAGCATGCCCCAGGCCGACAGCACCGAGGCGGCGAGCGGCACGATGGCCCGGCCGATGCCGAGATCGCGCGCCATCGCCGAGACATGCAGCCCCGCCGCGCCACCGAAGGCGAGCAGCGCGTACCCGCGCGGGTCGATGCCGCGGCGGACGGTGGCAACGCGGATCCCGTCCGCCATGCGCGCATCGACCACCCGCACCACGCCCGAGGCGGCCTGCACGGCATCGAGGCCGAGCCGCGCGCCGAGCGTGGCGAGCGCCGTCTCCGCCGCCGCGCGGTCCAGCCTGCCGCCGGCGAAATCCTCGCCCAGCCGTCCGAGGACGAGATTGGCGTCGGTGACGGTGGGCTCGGTCCCGCCCCGCCCGTAGCAGGCCGGGCCGGGCATCGCGCCGGCGCTCTCGGGCCCCACCTGCAGCAGGCCGGCGGCGTTGATGCGCGCGATCGACCCGCCGCCGGCGCCGAGGGTGACGATGTCGAGCGACGGCAGCGCGATGCGCGCAGCCCCCACGCTGCGTTCGCCCGCGCGCGCGGCCGTGCCGCCGGAGACCAGTGCGATGTCGGTGCTGGTGCCGCCCATGTCGAAGCCGACGAGGTCCGCCCCCGCGCCCAGCCGCGCCAGCGCCTCCGCCGCCGCGGCCCCGCCCGCCGGGCCGGACAGCGCGGTGGCGGCGGCGAGCCGCGACGCCTCGGCGACCGAGGCGACGCCGCCATGGCTGAGGATGATGTCGAGCTGACCCGCGAACCCCGCCTCCCGCAGCCGCCGTTCCAGCCGGGCGAGATGGGCGGACACGACCGGGCCGACCTCGGCATTGGCGACGGTGGTCATGAAGCGGGCGTACTCGCCGATCACCGGCAGCACGTCCGATGACAGGGTGACGTAGGCGCCCGGCAGGCGTTGCCGCGCCGCCTCGGCGGCGATGCGTTCGTGCGCGGGGTTGGTCCAGGCGTGCAGGAAGCAGATGGCGACGGACTCCACCTCCGCCGCCGCCAGCGCCTCCAGCGCCGCATCCAGCGAGGCGGGATCGAGCGGGGTGAGCACAGCGCCGTCCGGTCCGATCCGTTCCACCACGCCGCAGCGGCGCGCGCGCGGCACCGGCGGGACGGGCGGCTTCATGCGCAGGTCGTAGCGGTCGGGTTTCAGCCCCTCCCGCATCGCCACCACGTCGCGGTGGCCCGCGGTGGTCAGCAGCCCGACGCGCGCGCCCTTGCCTTCCAGCAGCGCGTTGGTCGCGACCGTGGTGCCGTGGACGAGGCGGCCGGTCGCAGCCAGCAAGGTCTTCGTGTCCAATCCCAGAGCGGCGGCGGCCCGCGCGATGCCGTCCAGTGCGCCGCGCGACTGGTCGTCCGGCGTGGTCGGCGCCTTGGCGATGACGGTGCCGGCGGGGGAGGCGACGACGACATCGGTGAAGGTGCCGCCGACATCCACGCCGATCGCGGTGCGCATCACGTATCCTGTTCCAGCCCGGCCGGGCGCATCTCCGGATCGCCCCACCCGCCGCCGCCGCCCGAGCGCAGGTCGAGCACCGAGCCCTTCGGCATGGCGATGCTGATCTCCTTGGTGCGCAGCTCGCGCGACGGCGCGCCGGGGGCGTGCAGGATGTAGCGGTGCGGCGTGCCGTCCTGCCCGCCCAGGATGCCGCGCGCGCCGTGCCGGGCGCCGTCGCCCGCCGTGTTGCCGACCGCATCGGCGCGCAGGTGCAGCCGCAATGTCGCGCCGCGCCCGCCGCGGTGGCGGCCCGCGCCTTCGGTGCCCGGGGCGAGTTCGTGCGATTCGAAATGCAGCGGGAAGCGCTGTTCGGCGATCTCGATGCTGCCGAACTTGATGCCGCCGACCGTGTGCCACTCCCCGGCCGTGTCCCACCCGTCGCCGGCGGGCGAGGCGCCGCCGCCGGGGCGGGCGTGGAACATGTGCCAGATGAAGCCGCGCCCGCGCGCCGGATCGTGCCCGGCGATGGCGATGCGGAAGCGCCGCCCCCAGCCGGCCATCGCGCGGTCCGGGCAGGCGGGGGCGAGGGCGACGACGATCGCCTCGGCGATCTCGTTGCCCGGGTGACTGGTGCAGAGCGTGACCGGCGCGGGCGGGCGGGCGTTCACGATGCTGCCCTCGCGCATGATCACCGTCAGCGGCCGGAACGCGCCCTCGTTCTTCGCCGTGTCGGGGTCGAGCAGGTAGGCGAAGGCCATCGCCGCGGCGGACCAGGAATTGGCGAAGGAGGAGTTGACGAAGCCCTTCACCTGGTCGTCGCTGGCCGACAGGTCCACCGTGACGTCGCTGCCGGCGACGGTCACGCGGGCGCGGATCGCGATGTCGGTCGCGCCGTGGCCGTCATCGTCGAGGATCGCCTCGCCCTCGTAGATGCCGTCGCGCCAGGCGCCGACCACCGCGCGCGCATGGCGCTCGGCGGCGTCGAGCATCGCATCCACGATATCGCCCAGCGCCGCCGCGCCATGGGCGGCGATCAGCGCGGCGAGGCGGCGCTCGCCCAGCCGTGCGGCGCCGATCATCGCCGCGAGGTCGCCGGCGAAGTCGTGCGGGTGGCGGACGTTGGCGGCGAGCATGGCGAGCAGGTCGCGCCGCAGCTCGCCGCGTTCGGTGATGCGGATCGGCGGCAGGCGGATGCCCTCCTGCCACAATTCCGTCGCCGCCGGATTATACGCGCCGTGCGTCGCCCCGCCGATATCGGACTGATGCGCACGCACCACCGACCAGAAGCGCAGACGCCCTTCCGCGAAGACCGGCACGAAGGCCGTGACGTCCGGCAGGTGCGACCCGCCATGATACGGATCGTTCAGCAGGAACACGTCGCCTTCGGC
This sequence comes from Rhodovastum atsumiense, assembly GCA_037190665.1. GTDB lineage: Bacteria > Pseudomonadota > Alphaproteobacteria > Acetobacterales > Acetobacteraceae > JBBCJT01. The sequence continues at coordinate 74,558 of JBBCJT010000136.1, forward strand.
CACATCCTCCCCGAAGGCGCCGATCACGGCGCGCACGGCCCAGGGCATGGCGCCGACATGGACCGGGATGTGGTCCGCCTGCGCGACGAGGCGCGCCTGCCCGTCGGTCAGCGCGATGGAGAAGTCGCGCGAGGAGTTGAGGATCTGCGAGTAGGCGGTGCGCAGCATCGCCTCGCCCATCTCCTCGACGATGGCGGTCAGACGGTTCTGGACCACCGCGACGGTGACCGGATCGGGCGCTTGCCGCATGGGTCCATGTCAGCAACCCTCTCACGCCGCAGCAAGCCTGCTTGGAATGAGACGAAAGGCAGCCTACAGATTCAGCGCCAGATACACGGAGGTAATGAATGCGAGTCCTGACGGTCGCGGCCGCCGCGGCCCTGCTGAGCCTGCCCGCGATGGCGCAGGTTTCGACCCGCTCGTTCGAACCCGCGACGGCCGGCGA
>JBBCJT010000137.1:0-77540 GCA_037190665.1 Rhodovastum atsumiense
GTCATCAGCCGCACCAGCATCGTGGCGGTGAACATCGAGGTCATGATCCCGAAGGCGACCGTCACCGCGAAGCCGCGGATCGGCCCGGTGCCGAAGGCATAGAGCAGGATCATCTTGATCAGCGCGGTGAGGTTGCTGTCCACGATGGTGGCGAATGCGCGGGTATAGCCGGCCTCCAGCGCCGACAGCGGCGTTCGCCCGCGCTTGACCTCCTCCCACACGCGTTCGTTGATCAGGATGTTGGCGTCCACCGACATCCCGACCGATAGCAGCAGCCCGGCGATGCCCGGCAGCGTCAGCGTCGCCTCGAGCAGGCTGAGGAAGGCCAGCGCGAGGACCAGGTTCGCGATCACCGCGATCGAGGCGAACGCCCCGAACAGCCCGTAGACGAACAGCATGTAGGCGCAGACCAGCACCAGCCCCACGATGCAGGAGATGATGCCGGCGCGGATCGCGTCCGCGCCGAGGTCCGGCCCGACCGAGCGTTCCTCCACCACTGTCAGCGGCGCGGGCAGGGCGCCGGCGCGCAGCAGCACGGCGAGGTCGGTCGCCGTCGCGGCGGTGAAGCTTCCGCTGATCTGGCCGGAGCCGGCGGTGATCGGTTCGCGGATATTGGGCGCGCTGATCACCCGGTCGTCGAGCACGATGGCGAAGGGCTTGCCCACGTTGTTGCGCGTGACCTCGGCGAAGCGCCGGGCGCCGACCGCATCGAAGCGGAAATTCACCACCCATTCGCTGGTCTGCGGGTTCTGGCCCGCGCGCGCGTCGGTCAGGTTGGCGCCGTCCACCTCGATCCGGCGGCGGACGGGAAAGATCGTCTCCCCGTCGCGGCCCTCGCCGCGCAGGAACTCCACGCCGGGCGGGGGCGGCTGGCCGGGCTGCGGGACGGCGGATTCGTCGAGCAGGCGGAACGTCATGCGCGCCGTCTTGCCCAGCAACTCCTTGATCCGGGCGGGATCTTCCACGCCGGGAAGCTGCACCAGGATGCGCGATGCGCCTTGCCGGGCGATGATCGGCTCGCTCACGCCCGTGCCGTCGATGCGGCGGCGGATGATCTCGATCGACTGCTGGATGGCGCTGGTCGCCTTTTCCCGCAGCCCGACCTCGGACAGGGTCATCGTGATCTGCCCGTCCGGCGTGCTGGCGAAATCGATGTCCGGCGCCGAGGTGCCGATGCCGGTGGTGACCGGCGTGGAAAGCTCCCGCAGCCGCGTCAGCGCGTCCTGCGCCTGGGTGGCGTCGCGAAGGCGGATCGTCACCCGGCGCTGGGCGGGCTGGGCCGCCACGGCGGTGTAACCGATCAGCGGCTGACGGCGCAGCGTCTGGCGCGCCGAATCGGCGAGGCTTTCCAGCCGTTCCCGCAGCGCGGTGTCCATGTCCACCTCCATCAGGAGGTAGGATCCGCCCTTGAGGTCGAGGCCGAGCTGGATCTGTCGCCAGGGCAGCCATGACGGCGCGGCTTCCCGCGGCCAGAAATTGGGCAGGGTGAAAATCGCGCCGATCAGGCAGATGCCCAGGATCAGCCAAGTCTGGAGGCGGCTGAAGTAAAGCATGCGGACGGTGGAAGCCTTATCCCCGGCAGAACAGCGGCGGCTTATGCCACCCCCGCCCCGGCGGCGCTACCCGCCTGGGAACGTTGACGCCCCGCGACCTACGCGGTGGCGGGGATCGAGTGGTGTTCGTGGACGATCGTCCACTGCCCCCCGATCTTGCGAAGGCCGATGGTGAGCCGGAAATCGAGCGCGATATCCGTCCCGTCCGGTTCCCGCCCCGCGCAGCGCATGGCCGCGGCGACGAAGGCCACGTCGCTGCCGGCGGTGACGTTCACTTCCCTGATATCGAACGTCGCCGGGTCGTGCGCCCAGGCGAAGAACAGGTCCCAGGTCTTCCGGTAGGCCTCGATTCCCTTCGACTGGAACGGGGGCGGGACGTCGAACATCAGGATGTCGGGCGCGTGGTGGCGCAGGATCGCCGGGATGTCACGGCGGCGGACGGCCTCAGCCCAGGCTTCGACCACCCGCAGCACGGCGGCTTCGTCGGCCGATCGGGTCGGGGTCATGGGCCTCCTCCTGCCTGCCCGCGGCGCGCCAGCACGGTTCGCGTCGGGCCGGCGCCGCCGAGCTGTTCCGCCCCCCGCACGTCGTTGTTCAGCCAGTACTCGTCGCGCGGGAACAGGTCCGTGTTCGCCGCCATGGCCGGGCGTGCGTCTGCCGGTCCCCATATGCGCGGGGGTGCCGAGAACATGGCCGCCATCGCGGCCGGATCAACCTTCGCCCCCTCCGCCCAGCGGGCGAACTCGGGCGAGGCGAACCGGGCGGCCAGCGCCTCCGCGTCGTAGGGGATGGGCCGGTCCGAGCCGATCAGGATGGAGGCCGGGCGGATCATCACCACGTGGGGGAAGGTCTGCAGGAAGCCGGCCACCACCCGCTCGGTCGGCGCCCACTGCACGAACAGCCCACCGGGCCGCAGGCTGTCCTTCACCCCGTCGAGGAATTCCACCGAGTAGAGCATCCCCGAATGCGAGGTCTGGGGCAGGATCGCGTCCGCCTCGATCACGTCCCACTGCGCCCCGCCCGCGAACACCTCCTTCCGGCCGTCGCCGACGACGAGGCTGAAGCGCCGGTCCCGCGCCATCAGCGCCGGCGCGCTGTCCGGCTGCTGCGCGCGATAGGTGTCCAGCACGTCGTACACCGCGCCGACCAGTTCCACCGCCCGCACCTGCTCCGTCGCCGGGTTCCACCCGGCCGCATAGGGCGTGCCGCCCGATCCCACGCCGACCACCATCACGTCGCGCGGAGCGGGATGCAGCGCCGGGCCGAGGGCGCCGAGGAACACGTGGATCGGCAGGAACGGCAGGCGGGACTGAGTATGGCCCTGGATGAACATCGCGCCGTTCCCGCCGTCGAGCCGGAGCACCACGACGCCCGACCGGTCCTCGGCCACCAGCGCCTGCTGGGTAGGAAAGGTGCGATGCAGCCGCGCCCAGAACGCGGCATTCGAGGGAAAGGCGATCGCACCGGCCGCCAGCGCCGCCGCGACGGCGAAGGCCGGGCGGTCGCGGCGCAGCAGCAGTGGCACCATCATCGCGAGCGCGAGGAAGGAGAGGAATTTCAGCGCCCCCGCGCTGCCCCAGAGGTGCAGGGCGACCAGCCCGGCGAACAGACCGCCCCCGGCGTTGCCCATAATGTTCGCCACCTGCACGAAGCCGACGCGCGATCCGACGGTGGCGAGATCGTCCTGCACCGCCCGCTGCACCACCGGGAAGGACAGGCCGAGCAGGAAGGATGGCGGCGCGACCGTGATCAGCGCGGCGGCGGCGAGTGCGGCCATCGCGCCCGTGGAATGCCGCCACGCATCGACCCCCAGCGCGCCCGCGACGGCCGGCCATTCGGCCGCCGCCCAGAACCCGGCCAGCGTGGCCAGCGTCCAGATCGTCGCACCGGCCTGCAGCAGCAGGAACGTGCGCCGCAGATCGCCCATCCGCGCCACCAGTCGCGCGCCCATCACCGTGCCCAGCCCGTCCGCGACCAGGAACACGCCGAGGATCAGGGCGAAGCTGTAGGCGCTGGTCTGGCCCAGCACGCCAAGCACCCGCACCCACAGGATCTCGAGCGCGACGATCAGGAAGCCGGAGGCGAACATCAGTGCCATCCACCCTAGCGGCAGGCCGCCGCCGGAGGTGCGCACGCGCGGCGCGGGCGGCAGATCGGGGACCATGGAGCGCGCGGGCAGGGCGAGCAGGCCGGCGGCGAGGTTCAGCACCGATCCCAGCAGCACCGCCCGGTCGAAGCCCAGCGTCCCGACCAGCAGGAAGCCGCCGATCAGCGCACCCGCGCCCGCGCCCAGCGTGTTCAGCCCGTAGAGCAGCCCGATCCGCCCGGCCGCCGCTTCGATGCGCGGCACCACCGCGCGCGACAGCAGCGGCAGCGACATGCCCATCAGGAAGGTCGGCGGCAGCAGCGCGACGAAGCAGGCGGCGAAGACCTGCGTGCCTTCCAGCCCGTGGCCGACCAGCGCCGGCAGCCAGACATGCAGCGCGGGTACCGACAACAGCCCGAAGCCCGCGATCCCCGCCTCGCACAGCGCGAAGCCGGTCGCCGCCGCGCGCGGGGTGATGCGGTCGGTCAGCAGCCCGGCGGCGAGTGAACCCAGCCCGATGCCGGCGAGGAAGGCGCCGACGACGATGGCGGCGGTGACGGCGTCCGACCCCGCGAACAGGCCCAGCAGCCGCTGCCAGACCACCTGATAGAGCAGGGCCGCGAAGCCCGACGCGAAGAAGGCGACTGCCAGCAGCGGCACCAGTGCGGCGCCGCGCCCTTCCCTCTGAAGCATGGAATCCCCGGCCCCGTTTTCTGTCTTGGTTGCGCCCAGCCTGACGCAGCCCGGGCAGGGGGTGAAGGGGTCAGGGCACGCTCAACCTGAGTATACACGGCCAGGTTGAGCGTGCCTGCTTCATGAACCATGCCGAGTGGAACTATTGCCTGCGCCGTATACTGCGCAGGCGAAAGTCCCGCTCTAGAGAAGCGTCGAACTGTAGGCGAGCGCGACCACCATGAAGTTCACCGCCGCCACCATGTCCGGCACCTTCACCGCGATGGTGTAGCCGTCCACGCGTTCCACCTGCGGCAGCAGCGACAGGATCTCGGCCGGCGGGCGGTGCTTGAAGCTGACCTCCAGCAGGATCTCGCCCTCGATGCGGTAGGGCTTGAAGTCGCGGATGCGGGCGATGGCGCGCCGGGTGGTCTCGGCAACCACCTCATAGCTCTCTTCCGGCGTCATGGTGCGGGTGGCGAAGGTGCCGTAGGCCCATTTCACCACCGCCGCCTCAACGTCGCCCACCAGCCCGCGGGTCTCGTCCACGAACTGGTCGTCGCCGGAGATGCCGATCAGCGGCACGCCGAAATGGCCGATCAGCGGGTGGTAGAACCCGGCCTCGGAGACGGTGCGTCCGTTCAGCCGGATCTCGCGGATCACGCGGCCCTGCATCGTGTGGCCCAGCACGCCGGACACGTGCGTGCTGCCGGTATGCCAGCCGAGGAACAGCGCCCCGTCGAAGCGGCCGGCCTCCACGCCCTGCACCATGCCCAGCGGACGCGGCTTGCCGCGGACCAGCCGCACGTTCTTCGGCAGCCGGTCGGGCAGGATGTTCAGATGCGTGCCGTGGCTGTCGGCGACGACGATCTCCTCGACGCCGGCGGTGAAGGCTGCGCGGCAGGCGGCGGCGACCGTGTCGGTCATCCACAGTCGTCCGGACTGGTACTCGAAGCCTTCCAGCATCGTCTGGTCGCGCGTGGCGACCCCCGCGATGCCCTCGATATCCGCCGAGATGTAGAGCCGCATGCGTGTTTCCCTAACGCTTGAGGCTCGGGTCGAGCGCGTCGCGCAGCGCGTCGCCCAGCAGGTTGAAGGCCAGCACCGTGATCAGGATGGCGACACCCGGCAGGGCGACGAGCCACCATGCGGTCTGCACGAACTGCAGCGAGCCGGAGAGCATCGTGCCCCATTCGGCCGTGGGCGGCTGCGCGCCCATCCCGAGGAAGCCGAGGGCCGCCGTGTCCAGCACCGCGACCGAGAAGCCGAGCGTGGACTGCACGATCAGCGGCGGCAGGCAGTTGGGCAGCAGCGCCGTCAGCATCAGCCGCGCATCGCCCACGCCGTTCACCCGCGCGGCTTCCACGTAGGGGCGGTGCTTCTCGGCAAGCACCGCCGCGCGCGTCAGCCGCACGAAGCTGGGCAGCATCACCACCGCGATGGCGAACATGGCGTTGACGAGGCTCGGCCCGAGCAGGGCGACCAGCACCAGCGCGAGCAGCAGGCCCGGCAGCGCCATCAGCACGTCCACGCAGCGCATCACCACCAGATCGAACAGCCCGCCCGCATAGCCGGCGACGAGACCGAGCGACACGCCGACGAGGAAGGCGAGCGTGACCACCATCAGCCCGATGGTCAGCGACAGCCGCGCCCCGTGCAGCAGCCGCGACAGCACGTCGCGGCCGACATCGTCGGTGCCGAGCGGATAGGCCCAGTTGCCGCTGGCCCAGGCCGGGGGCAGCAGCAGCGCGTCGCGGTACTGCGTGTCCGGCGGATGCGGGGCGAGCAGGTCGGCGAACAGGGCGGCGAACGCGAGCAGGACGATCACGCCGAGGGCCACCAGCGCGGCGCGGTTGCCGCGCAGCGACGTCCAGGCCTCCGCCAGCGGGCTGCGGGGCGCGGAAAGGTCAGCGGCGGCCATGGCGGATCTGCGGATTGAGCAGGCCGTAGCAGAGATCGACGAGCAGGTTCACCGCCATCATCAACGCGGCGATGATGACGATGCCGCCCTGGATCTGCGGGTAGTCGCGGCGCTGGATCGCCTCGACCAGCCACTTGCCGATGCCGGGCCAGGAAAAGATCGTCTCGGTCAGGATCGCCCCCGACAGCAGGTGGCCGAGCTGGAGGCCGATCACGGTGACGACCGGGATCAGCGCGTTACGCAGCGCATGCACCGTGACCACGCGACGGAACGGCAGGCCCTTGGCGCGGGCGGTGCGCACGTAGTCCTCGTTCAGCACCTCCAGCATGGAGGAGCGCGTCATGCGCGCGATCACGGCAAGCGAGATCGTGCCCAGCGCGATCGCCGGCAGGATCAGGTGGGAGAGCGTGGAGGCGAACGCCCCCGGCTCCCCGGACAACCATGAGTCGATCAACAGGAAGCCCGTCACGGGCTCCACGTAGTAGGCGACGCCGATGCGGCCGGAGACCGGGGTCCAACCGAGGCTGACCGAGAAGAACAGGATCAGCAGCAGGCCCCACCAGAACACCGGCATCGAATAGCCTGTGAGCGCCGCCGTCATGATCGCGTGGTCGGTCGTGCGGCCGCGCCGCAGCGCGGCGATCATGCCGGCGGGAACCCCCACCAGCACCGCGAAGCCGAGCGCGAACAGGCCAAGCTCGATGGTCGCGGGGAAGCGGACCATGAACTCGGCGGCGACCCGCTCCTTCGTGCGGACGGAGGCGCCGAAATCGCCCACCGCGAGCCGGCCCATGAAGTCGAGGTACTGTTCCCACAGCGGCCGGTCGAGGCCGAGTTCCCTCAGCAGCCGGGCATGCTCGGCCGGGTCCAGCACGCGCTCCCCCGCGGCGATCTCGACCGGATCGCCGGGGACGAGGTGGAGCAGCATGAAGGCGACGATGGTGACCGCGACCGCCGTGGGCAGCAGCACGGCGGCACGGCCGAGAAGCCAGCGGATCATGGGCTCAGCGGCGCAGCGACACCCCGACGAAGGGTTGCCCGCCGAACACGTGCACCCGGTAGCCCTGCACCTCCTTGCGGAGCGGGGTGAAGCTGACCGAGTTCGCGATCAGGAAGGTCGCCGCATCGTCATAGGCGATCTGCTGCGCACGGATGTACAGCTCCGTCCGCTTCGCCTGATCGGAGGTCGCGTTGGCCTGCTCGATCAGGTCGCTGAACTCCCTGTTGCACCAGCGTGCGCGGTTCGCGCCGGATTCGGCGGCGGCGCAGGTCCAGCCGGACAGGATGATCTGGCTGGGGTCGGGGAAGTCGTAGATGTAGCCGGTCATGGCGATCTCGTGCTCGCCGGCCCGCGCGCGGCGCAGATACTCGCCCCATTCGAAGCTGGTGATGTTCGCCTTGATGCCCACGGCCGCGAGGTCGGCCTGGATCATCTCCGCCGCGCGGCGGCCGTTCGGCATGTAGCCGCGCGTGACCGGCAGCGCCCACAGCGTCGTCTCGAACCCGTTCGCGAGCCCGGCTTCCGCCAGCAGCGCCTTCGCGCGGGCGGGGTCGTAGGGGCGGGGCTTGAGATCCGGGTTGTGGCCCCACAGTGCCGGCGGCACCAGCGCCGTCGCACGGGTGCCGGTGCCGCGATACACCGCCTCGATCAGCGCGTCGTAGTTGATCGCGTGCTCAAGGGCCTGCCGCACGCGGATGTCGTCGAACGGCTTCCTGGACTGGTTCACCGACAGGAAGCCGTAATCGGCGCCCGAGACTTCCAGCGTGACGAGGTTGGGATCGGCCTTGATCGCCGGCAGGTCGGCCGGGTTGGGATAGCGCGCGATGTGGCATTCGCCGGCGCGCAGCTTGGCCAGCCGCACCGACGGATCGGGCGTGATGGCGAAGACGAGATTGTCCACCTGCGCGGTGCGATCCGCGATGCCCGCCTGCCGCGCCCAGTGCTGCGGGAAGGCGCGGAAGCGGACGAAGGAATCGCGCTGGAAGGCGACGAACTGGAAGGCCCCCGTGCCGATCGGCTGCTGGTTGTAGAGATCGGGCGTCTTCGCATCGAGCATCTTCTGCCCGTACTCGGCCGACAGGATCGACATCGGCTCGACGGTCAGCGTGGCGAGGAAGGCGGCGATCGGGGTCTTGAGCACGAAGCGGACGGTGTGGTCGTCCACCTTCTCGATCCGGTCGAGCCGGGTCTTCAGCGCATAGTCGAACATCCCGTACCCGGTGCCGCCGATGCGGTGGTACGGATGATCCGGGTTGGACATCCGGTCGAAGGTGTAGATCACGTCATCGGCGTTGAAGTCGCGCGTGGGGGTGAAGTTGCGGTTCGAGTGCCACTTCACGCCACGCCGCAGTTTCAGCGTCCAGACCAGGCCGTCCGGCGAGTTCTCCCAGCTTTCGGCCAGTGCGGGGATCAGCTTCGATCCACCGATCTCGTTGGCGACGAGGCGGTCATAGATCTGCTGGGCGTAGTCGAAGGTGGTGTTGGACCCGGAGAACTGGGGATTGAGGTTGTCCGGGCTGCCCTCGGTACAGGCGACCAGCGTCGTCTGCGCCGATGCCGTGCCTGCGAATGCCACCAGCGCGAGCGCCGCGCATGCCTGCCTGAGCGTTCCAAACACAGCCGATCCCCTCTCTTCCGGTTCGGCGCGAGTCATCGCGCCGAAAGCCGCGGCTTGTCCATGGCGGGGGCGGCTTAGCGGCGCAGGAAAGCGAGCACACGCTCCAGCGCATCCGCCCGCGCGGCCGGATCGCCGCCGACATGCACGCTGCCGTCGGCGTTCTGGCTGCGCGGTATGTTCCGCAGCACGCGCAGCGGGACCGGGGCGTCGAAATCGTGGAACGCCCTGGGATAGGCGTGGAACGTTATGCCCTCGGCTGCCCGCGCGAGGTCCCGGCAGGGGGCCACCGGGGTCCAGTCATCGGCCTCGCCGATCAGGATCAGCAGCGGCGCGACAGGGCGCAGGCCGGCCCGGCCCCGGCAGCCGGGATAGAGGGCGACCATGCTGCGGATCAGCGCGTTCCCGTTGTCGGCAGCCGCCCGGGCGGCCGTCAGCACCGTGCTGCCGCCATCGGACCAGCCGAGCAGGGCGACCCCGCCCGTCGGAATTCCCGGCTGCGCCGCCAGCCAGCGGGCGGCGGCGAGCGCATCGCCGCGCCGCATCGCCCGATAGCCGCGCGCGCGATCGCGGACCCGGCACTGCGACCCGAGGCCGCGCGGGCCGAAGCTGTCCGGGAACAGTACGGCATGGCCGGCCCCGGTCAGCGCCGCCTCCCACTGCCGGTCGCGTGCCGGGAAGGCGCCGCCGCAGCCATGCAGGGCGACCACGCCAGGCGCGGATGGCGCGCCGGCGGCGGGGCGGGCCAGCCGCGCGGTCAGCATCGTGCCGTCCGGGGCAGGGATCGACACGGTCTCCGCGCGGCAGGCCGCCCCGAGGACGAGCAGCAGCGCCAGCAGGCGGGCCGGGGACATGGCGGGAGCTTCGCGCGCCCGCCATCGCGCCGCCAGCCAGCCGCTTGAAGCGACGCGGCGGCGGGCGCAGACACGCGGCATGAGCAGGTTGCGCATCGGTATCGCAGGCGCCGGCCATTTCGGCCGCTTCCACACGCTGAAGGCGGCGAAGGGGGCGCGGTTCGACCTCATCGGCATCCATGACCTCGACCCCGCCCGCGCCGCTTCGGTGGCGGCGGAGGCCGGTACGCGGGTGATGCCGCTCGGCGCGCTGATCGAGGCCGCCGAGGCGGTGATCGTCGCCGCCCCGGCCGCCGCGCACTACGACATCGCCGTGGGCGTGCTCGCCGCCGGCAGGCACGTCTTCATCGAGAAGCCCATCGCCGCGACGGTGGAGCAGGCCGAGGCGCTGATCCGTCTCGCCGCGGAGCGGAAGCGCGTGCTGCAGGTCGGCCATCTCGAACGCTTTTCCGCCGCCAGCGGCGCGCTGGCCGGCAGGCTCGGCGCACCGCTGTTCATCGAGGCGACGCGCGTCGCACCCTTCAAGCCGCGTGGCACCGATGTGTCGGTGGTGATGGACATCATGATCCACGACATCGACCTGATCGTGCACCTGATGGGCGGGCTGCCGGCGCGTGTTGAGGCGATCGGCGCGCCGGTCGTCTCCGCGCTGCCGGACATGTGCGACGCGCGTCTGTCCTGGGCGGACGGGCGCGCGGCGGTGGTGCGCGGCAGCCGCATCTCGCCGGCGACCGAACGGCGCATGCGGCTGTGGGCGGCGGACGGGTATGCGAGCCTCGACATGGCCGCGCGCGCGCTGACGCTGGTGCGCAGGGGCGAGGGGCGGGCGGGCGCGCCGGGCTTCGGGGCCGAGACCGTGTCCTGGCAGGATGCGGACGCGATCGAGGCCGAACAGGTCGCCTTCGCCGCAGCCTGCCTCGACGGTGCGCCGGTGGTGGTGGACGGCAAGGCGGGGCGCGATGCGCTCGCCTGCGCGCTGATGGTCGAAGCGGCGATGGCGGACAGCGCCGCGCGGCTGGCCGCCTCAGGGCTGATCGAGTAGCGCCAGCACCTCGGCGGCGGCCGCCTCGCTGGGCAGGCCGGAGGGCGCACGAAGCGCCTCGCGCACCTTCGCGAAGGCGGCGCGCTGGGCGGTGCCCTCGCGTTCGAGCAGCCGCCGGAGCGTCGCCGCGAGCTTCTCCGGCGCGCAGTCCTGCTGGATCAGCTCCGGCACCACCTCGCGGTCCGACAGGAGGTTCACGAGGCTCGCGTACTTCACCGTCACCATGCGCCGGACCAGGATCGCCGTGAGGGGGTTTGCGCGGTAGGCGATCAGGTGCGGCACGTCCGCGACCGCGAGTTCCAGAGAGGACGTGCCCGATTTCGCCAGTGCCACCGACGCGGCGGCGAAGGCGTCGTGCTTGGCCTGCTCGCCTTCCACGAGGATCGGCGGTGTTGTCCAGGCGAAGCTGCGCACCGTCTCGGCGACGGCGGGCGCGACCGGCACCACTGGCACGATGTCCGGAATGCGCGCGATGGCGTCCGCGAAGGGCGTGAGCAGCCGGCGCACTTCTCCGGGGCGCGACCCGGGCATCACGATCACCACGCGCGCGTCGTCCGCCAGCCCGTGCTGCGCGCGGAACCGCCCGGCGTCACCGCCGCCGGCGCCGCTCTCCAGCACCGGATGGCCCACGAACCGCGCTTCCAGCCCGTGGCGGGCGAAGAATTCCGGCTCGAACGGCAGCAGGCAGAGCAGGCGGTCCCACAGGCCCGGATACTTGCGCACGCGCCCCTGCCGCCACGCCCAGACCTGCGGGGCGACGTACTGGATGCGGCGGATGCCGAGCGGGGCGACGCGCTTCAGCACGCGCAGGCCGAAGCCGGGCGAGTCGATGGTGACCACCACATCGGGCCGGCGCGCGGCGATGTCGGCGACGGTCTCGGCCAGCCGCCGTTTCACCAGCCGCAGCTTCGGGATCACCTCCAGCAGCCCCATCAGCGCGAGTTCGCGATGGTCGAACAGGCTCGTCACGCCCTGCTCCGCCATGCGGGGTCCGCCGACGCCGGCGAAGGCCAGATCGGGGCGTGCGCGACGCAGCGCCGCGATCAGACGCGCGCCGAGGATGTCGCCCGATGCCTCGCCGGCGACGAGATAGATGAGGCTCATGCGAAACCGTGCGGTTGCGCCGCCGGGACGGCGGATGGCCAGTCGGCGTGGTTGCGCACGTCCCCATCGTCGCGCACGCGCGTCACGACGGCCGGGTCGAGCGCCGCATGCACCCATTGCGCCGCGTCCATCGCGCCGCGCGCCAGCACGCCATCCTCGGGAAAGCCGCGGTCGCAGGGGCCGAACACCGCCGCGTAGCCGCGATTGGTGTCCAGTCCGGCGGACCATGGCGCGCTGCCGACGGTCGGCGCGATGGCGATCAGGCACTGATTCTCGATGGCCCGCGCGCGGGCGGCGAGGCGGACGCGGTTGAAGCCCGCGACCGTGTCGGTGCACGTCGGTACGAGGATCAGCCACGCGCCCGCCTCCACCTGCACACGTACCAGCGGCGCGAACTCCACGTCGTAGCAGATGGCGATGCCGATCCTTCCCCATGGCGTGTCGAACACGCCGGGCGGCGCGCCGGCGGACAGCGACCACGGGCCGGCATCGAAGCGCGTCGGCCGGTGCTTGTCCTGCCATGCGATCCGGCCGTCCGGCGCGATCAGCGGCGCGGCGTTGACCGTCGCATTGCCGCGCCGAACCGGCAGCGATCCGCCGAGCAGCCAGCACCCGTGCCGCATGGCGCAGTCGCGCAGCGTGGCCACGATCTCCGGCCCGGCCTCACGCACCGCCGCAATCTCGCCCGCCGCGTCGCCCTCCCGCCCGCACAGCGCCACGCCGAGTTCGACGCAGGCATATTCCGGCAGCACCAGCAGCTCGGCGTCGCCCGTGCGCGCGATCCAGGCATCGAGCTTGTCGCGCCAGGCGGCGATGGAGGCAGGGCGTTCGATCGGATACTGCGCAAGCGCAAGCCGCATCAGAGCGCCTTCGTCCAGAACGCCAACGTCTGCGTCGTCTCGCGCGGCTGGCCGATCTCGCGCCAGTCCATCCGGCAGGTCATGTCCGGCCGCGGCACGAAGCCGCGCCGTTTCCAGAACGGCACCAGATCCTGCGCATCCTTCGGCCGGCGCGGATCGGCGGGATCGCGCACCACGGCGCAGAAGGCGGCGAGGTGGCGGCCGATGCGCCTTGCATGACGCTCGCGCTGCTCGAAGAACGCCACGCCCGCGCCGCGGCCCCGATAAGCGGGCAGCAGCACGCTCTCGCCGAAATAGGCAACGCGCTCTTCCGGGATCGTGCGCGCCCGGAAGGGCAGCGTCATGTTCGCGGGCTCCACTTCCAGCGGCAGGCAGGTGGAGGCGCCGACGGGCGTATCGCCGTCATAGGCAACGACCACCGCACCCAGCGGGCAGTCCGCGTAGCGGCGCAGGTAGCGCGCCTCGAACCCGTCATCGCCGTCGTAGAGATACGGCCAGTCGCGGAACACCGTGATGCGCAGCCGGGCGAGATCGCCCAGCAGCGGCACCAGCGCCGCGCCGGTCAGCGTCTCGATGCGGAGGGGCGGTCCGTGCTCCATGCGCCGTGCATAGGGGCGGGCCCGCCGCGCGGCAATGCGCCCATACCGGCCGGCCATCTGGCCGAGCCGGTATGAGCCCTTGTTTCGCGCGCAGCCGCCACGCCAACCCTGCGCGCGGATACCGTTCGCCTTGGCGATGAAAGCCCGTCGGCAAGGCTCGGCGGTATCAGCCCGGCAGCAGGCGGCGCAGCGCCTCGGCCGTGGCGGCATCGGCGGGCAGGAAGGTCTCGATCGCAAGCTCGGCCAGTGTGATGTCCACCGGCGTGCCGAACACGGTGATGGTGCTGATGAAGCTCAGCTCCCCGGCGTCGGTGCGCAGCCGCAGCGGCACGACGATGCCGCCGTGGTCCGCCGCGGGGGCGGGATCGGGGCGGCGGGGGCGCAACTCCTCGGCCAGGGCGGCGAGCGCGGCATCGCCCGTGGTCTCCGCCTGCCGCCGCAGCCGGTGGAGCAGATGCGCGCGCCATTCGGGCAGGTTCGCGATGCGCGGCGCCAGCCCCTCCGGATCGAGGGCGAGCCGCATCACGTTCACCGGCGGCGCGAGCAGGCGCGGCGCGATGCCGGCGAGCAGCGGGGCGACGGCGCGGTTGGCGGCGACCAGCGTCCAGTGCCGGTCGACCGCGAGCGCTGGAAAGGGTTCGTGCGCGGCGAGCACACGCTCCACCGCCTGTCGTGCTGCGGCCAGCGCGGGGTCGTCCAGCCGCCGTTCGGGGAACTGCGGCGCGAAGCCGGCGGCGAGCAGCATGCGGTTGCGCTCCCGTAGCGGCACGTCCAGCCGGTCGGCGAGGTGCAGCACCATCTCCCGGCTGGGGCGCGACTTGCCGGTCTCGACGTAGGAGAGGTGGCGGGTGGAGATCTCCGCCTCCAGCGCGAGGTCGAGCTGCGACAGGTGCCGCCGCTGCCGCCACTCCCGCAGCACCTCGCCGATCGGGGGGCTGATCTGGTTCATGCCTGCCTCCCTATGATGCGGGATGCGGCGGCGCCATGACCCCGGAGGTCATGGCCACAGCCACGCCGCCCCGCGCACGCCGGAACTGTCGCCGTGCTTCGCCTTCAGCACCGGGGTGGTCGTCACGTCGCTGAACACGTAGCGCGGCAGCAGCTTCGGCACCGCGTCGTACAGATGCGCCATGTTCGACAGCCCGCCGCCGAGCACGATCGCCTCGGGGTCGATCAGGTTGATCACGGCGGCGAGCCCGCGCGCGAGCCGGTCGGCATGGCGTTCGAGGGCCGCGATGGCCCGCGCCTCCCCGGCGGCCGCGCGGCCGGGGATGGAGGTCGCGTCGCGCGCGCCCGGCCCGTCGCAATCGGCCGCGAGGCCGGTGCCGGAGACGAACACCTCCATGCAGCCGAGGCGTCCGCACCAGCAGCGCGGGCCGGGATGTTCCGCCGCCGTCATCCAGGGCAGGGGGTTGTGCCCCCATTCGCCGGCCACGCCGTGCCGGCCCTCGACGATGCGCCCGCCCATCACCACTCCGCCGCCGCAGCCGGTGCCGAGGATGACCCCGAACACGTTGCCGAGTCCCGCGGCCGCACCGTCCGACGCCTCGGACAGCGCGAGGCAGTTGGCGTCGTTGGCCACGCGCACCGGCCGCCCGATCGCGGCGGCGAGGTCGCGGTCGAGCGGCCTGCCGTTCAGGCATTGCGTGTTGGCCCCCTTCACCAGCCCGGTCGCGGGGCTGATGCAGCCGGGAATGCCGACGCCCACGCTGCCCGCCCCGCCGGCGGTCTGCTCCGCCCCGCGCACCAGCCCCGCGATGGCGGCGATGATGTCGTCATAGCCCTTGGGCGTGGCGATGCGCGTGCGATGGCGCTCCGCGCCGTCGGGGCCGAGGGCGACGATCTCGGTCTTGGTGCCGCCGAGATCGACGCCGAAGCGGATGGATGCCATCGGCCGAACTTGGCGAAGGCGGGTGACTTGCTCAAGCGCCCGTCCGGGCCGAGATTTGGCGCATGAGCGATATCGAGCTCGACGTGAAGGGTATGAGCTGCCCGCTGCCGGTGCTGCGCGCGAACCGCGAGCTGCGCAGGATGCCACCCGGCGCGCGGCTGCGCGTGCTCGCGACCGACCCTGCCTCGGTCGCGGATTTCCGAGCCTTCTGCCGCGAGACCGGCCACGCGCTGGTGGCCTTCAGTGAGGATGGCGGCATTTTTCGTTTCACCATTAGACGCCGGGCGACGGATCCCGCGCCCGTGGAGGGATAATGCCGGTTGCGCTGTTCACCCATCCTGCCTGCCTCGATCACGACAACGGTATCGCGCATCCCGAATGCGCCGACCGGATTCGCCGCGTCATGGGCGCGCTCGATCATCGCGACTTTCAGGACCTGCTGAGGGAGGAGGCGCCGCAGGCCACGGCCGAACAGCTCGCGCGCGCGCATCCCCGCGAATACGTGGACGCGCTCCTCGCGATCCGACCGGAGCCGGACGACTGGGTGCAGATCGACCCCGACACGCGCATGACGCGCGGCAGCGCGGAGGCGGCGCGGCGGGCGGCAGGCGCGGGGTGCGCGGGGGTGGACGCGGTGCAGGAAGGCTGGGCGCGCGCCGCGTTCTGCGCCGTGCGCCCGCCCGGGCATCACGCCGAGTACCGCCGGCCGATGGGCTTCTGCCTGTTCAACAACGCCGCCGTCGCCGCCCACCACGCGCGCGACCGCTGGGGGCTGGAGAAGGTCGCGGTGGTGGATTTCGACGTGCACCACGGCAACGGCACGGAAGACATCTTCCGCGACGATCCGCACCTGTTCTACGCCTCCTCCCACCAGTTCCCCTGCTATCCGGGCACCGGGGAGACGGGCACGCATGGCGTTGCCGAGAACATCGTCGATGTGGGGCTGGAGCCGGGATCGGACGGCCGCGCCTTCCGCCACGCCTGGGACGGCACGCTGCTGCCCGCGCTCGATGCCTTCGCGCCGGACCTGCTGATCATCTCGGCCGGATTCGATGCGCATCGCGCCGATCCGCTCGCGCAGTTGCGAGTGGATATCCCGGATTTCGTCTGGCTCACCGAACGGCTGATGGAGATCGCGGACCGCCGCTGCGGCGGGCGCATCGTGAGTATGCTGGAGGGTGGCTACAACCTCGACGCACTCGCCGCATCGGCGGCGGCGCATGTGCGGGCGCTGTTGAGGGTGTAGTCCGCAAACGTGGCCACGCCTCCCGCCGCGTGCGGGAAGCTCTGCGGAAAGGCAAGCACGGTCACGCGACGTTCCCTCTCCCGCCCGGCGGGAGAGGGAGGGGCGCGGGAGGGTGAGGGCCTGCGCGCAGGCGAAACCACGCCCTCACGCTGACGGAAGCACCCTCACCCCGGCCCTCTCCCGCAAGCGGGAGAGGGGGAAGCAGCGCAGCCGTTTCGCAAAGCTCCTGCGTGCGCAGGATAAGGATCTCGCGCGACGCTGCTTGCCTCTTTCTAGCGAACAAGCGGCGGCGAGCGCCGCCGGCGCATCAGAGCGCCGCGATCCGGCTCCACAGCAGATCGAAGAACCCGTCCGCATCCAGCGTCCACAGCACGGTCGCATTCGGCGCCCGATCCGTGACGGACCAGAAATCCGCAACCGTCTGGCCGTAGCAGAGCCCCGGCGTCAGCTCGACCTGCACGTTGGCGCGGCGCGTGCCGAACAGGGACGGGTGCAGCAGGTACGCAATCACGCAGGGATCGTGCAGCGGGCCTCCGGGCGCGCCGTACCGGGCCGGGTCGTTGCGGTCGTAGAAGGCGATCAGCTCCGCCGCAGCCATGGTCAGCCGCCCGCCCATCGCCCGCAGCGCCGCGACGCGCGCGGGCGTGGCGAGCGCCTGGAACGTGACGTCGATGGGGGCCAGCACCACCTCCGCCCCGCTCGCCAGCACGATCTGCGCGGCGTGCGGATCGGCGAGCACGTTGAACTCCGCCGTCGGTGTCCGGTTGCCGCCCTGCGCGAACGCACCGCCCATGGCGATGACGCGCGCGATGCCGGCGACGAGGCCCGGATCACGCGCCAGCGCGACCGCGACATTGGTCATCGGCCCGGTCACGCAAAGCTCGATCTTCTCGTCGCGCGCGATGGCCGCTTCCAGCGTCGCGGTGATCACGTCCACCGCATGGCCGGGCGCGACCTTCGCGCGGGGTTCGGGCAGCAGCGAACCGCCGAGCCCGCCCGCGCCGCTGTACTTGCCGCGCCATACCGGCCCCAGCAGCGGGCGGACGCAGCCGGCATGGACCGGAATGTCGTCGCGGCCCGCGAGGGCCAGCACGCGCAGGGCGTTCGCCGAAGTCAGCGCGCCATCGACATTGCCGGCCACCGTGGTGATGGCGCGGATCTCGATCTCCGGGGAGGCAAGCGCGAGCAGCAGCGCGATCGCGTCATCCACGCCGGGATCGCAGTCGAACAGGACCGGGATCGGGGCCGCCACGCCGGCCTCAGCGCGGCGCGGCGTTGATCGCGAGCGTGTAGCCGTCCGCGCGCGGGGTGTAGACGACGCCCGGGCCCGTCGCCCAGGAATTGGCGAGGAAGAAGACCGGGATCACCGCGACCTCGGCGATGGCGATGCGCGTCGCTTCCTGCAGCAGCGCCTCCCGCTTCGCATCGTCCACGGTGGCCAGCGCTTCGCTCAGCGCGGCGTCCACCTTGGGGTTGGAGAAGCGCCCCCGATTGCCCGAACCGTCGCCGCGCGCCGGATCGAAGGTCGCCACGAGCGGCCGCAGCACGGAGGACGCCTCGCCGGTCTCCGCCGCCGCGCCGCCCATGATCAGGCTGTATTCCCGGTTCGAAGCGCGGGTGAAGAACACGTTGCCGGGCAGCGCCTCCACCCCGGTCTGGATGCCGATGCGCGTGAACATCTGCGCGAGTGCCTGACCCACGCGCTCGTCGTTCGGATAGCGGTCGTTGGTGACATGCAGGGTCAGCGCGAAGCCGTTCGGCAGGCCGGCCTCGGCCAGCAGCCGCCGGGCGCGGGCGGGATCGGCGGCCGGCGCGGCGAGCCCCGGCACGTGGCCGAACGTCCCGTCGGGGACAAGCTGCCCGGCCGGTACGCCCTCGCCATCCATGATCCGCGCGACCAGCGCCGCCCGGTCGATGGACAGCGACAACGCCTCCCGCACCCGCACATCCCGCAGCGCGTTGCCGATCGCCGCGCCGTCGCGCCCCTTCACGAAGGGGCTCGCCTCGCGCTCGTGGTCGAGATGCAGATACATTACGCGGTTGGACGCCGCGGAGGCGAGCGCGACGGACGCCTCCCGCCGCAGCCGCACGATGTCCGCGGGCGGGACCTGCTCGATCACGTCCACGTCCCGCGACAGCAGGGCCGCGACGCGGGCGGCGTTGTTGGCGAGGAAGCGGAAGCTGACCTTCGCCCAGCCGACGCCCGGCTGCGCGACCTCGGCCTCGACCCGGTCGCCGGGAAGATAGCGGACGAAACGCAGGGGCCCGGTGCCGATCATCGCCTGCCCGCCGTTGAAGGCGGCGGTCTCGGCGGTTTCCTGCGTGCGCGGAACGATGGCGATGCGGCTCAGCGCGTTGGGCAGCAGCGGGAAGGGCTCGTGCGTGGCGATCCGGATGGTGGCGGCATCGACCACCGTGACGGAGGCGATCGGTCGCACGAAGGGCAGGAAGGAGGAGGGCGAGTTCTTCACCTGCGGCACGCGGCGCAGGCTCGCCGCCACGTCCTCGGCCTCGACGGGGCTGCCGTTGTGGAAGCGCAGGCCGGGGCGGAGGCGGAATTCCCATACCGTGGGCTCCACCGCCCGCCAGCTCTCCGCCACGCCCGGCACGATGCGCTGGCGGTCGTCCTGGTTGACCAGCCCGTCGAAGAAGTTGCGGGCCAGCGCGCTGTTGGAGCCGATGACGTGGAAGTGCGGATCGAGCGAGGTGATGGCGGAGGCGAGGCCGATGCGCAGCTCCTGCGCGGCGGCGGTGCCCGTGCCGGCGGCCAGTGCGATGGCGGTGGCGGCGAGTGCTGCGCGCAGGCTCATGATCCGCTCCTTCCGTTTACGCTCGCGGTATGGCGGGGCGCGGCGGGGCGGTAAAGGTCAGCGGCGTATCCGCATCCGTTCGGCGATCAGCCGCGACAGCGCCGGGCCGACCAGCATGACGCCGAACAGGCGCAGCGTCTGCACGGCCATGACGAAGCCGGCATCCACGTTGGTGGTGCTGGCGATCACCGCGATGGAATCGACGCCGCCCGGGCTGGTGGCGAGGTAGGCGGTCAGCGGGTCGATGCCGAGCAGCCAGACCAGCAGCCAGGCGAGCAGGCCGCAGCTCGCCATCAGCGCGATGATGGACAGCATGATCTGCGGCAGGACGCGCAGCGCGTGGATCAGCACCTCGCGGGTGAAGCCGAGGCCGATGCTCCAGCCGATCACGGCGTAGCTCGGCACCAGCAGCCAGGGGGGCAGTTCGATGCGGATCAGTCCCAGCCCCTGCAGCGTGGCGCCGAGGATCATCGGCAGCAGCATCGGCCCGGCCGGCAGGCGCACGCGCTGGCCGAGGAACGCGCCGCCGAAGGCGATGGCGACCGTCGCCAGCAGGTCGACGGGCTGGAGCGGCGGCAGCCAGACCACGGGCCCGGCGGTGGCGTCCACCCCCGCCCAGAGCCGGCCGACCAGGGCGGCCGTGCCCGCGACGCAGACCACGCGCAGGTACTGCATGAAGGCGACCAGCCGCGAATCCGCGTCGTAGTGCCGGGCCATCAGCACCATCGCGGCCGCCGCGCCGGCGGAGGTGCCCCAGATCGCGGTCGTGCCCGGCAGCCCGCCGCGGAGCGCCAGCGTCCAGCCGATTACCGCGCTCGCCAGCAGCGTCGCGGCGATGACGGCGGCGAAGAGAGGGCCGTCCGCGAGCACGGTGGCGAGGATCGCGGGGGTGATGGCGGCGGCCACGATGCAGCCGACGATGGACTGCGCCGCCCGGAAGGGCAGGGAGGGCACGCGCAGCTTCAGGCCGGCGAGCGCGAATCCGATGCCGGCGATCATGGGGCCGAGCAGCGCCGCGGCCGGCATGTGCACGGCCGACAGCGCGGCCTCGATCACCACCGACGCGGCGAGCAGCCCCGCCCAGGTCAGCGCGGTCTGCATCCGGCCGGTCAGGATAGCGGCTCTGGCGGGAGGGGAGGTCGGGGGCGGATCATGCTGCGCGGCAGCAAAGGCCGGCCGCGCCGATCAGGCAAACGAAACCGGCGGCATGGTGCCATGCCGCCGGCGGGTCTTCTCAGGCGGGGATCAGAACGCGGCCGCCGCGGCGGCGGTGCGTTCCCGCTGGGCGGCGATCTGCGCCTTCATGGATTTCTGCAGCTTCTCGAACGCGCGCACCTCGATCTGGCGCACCCGCTCGCGGCTGATCTTGTACTGGACCGACAGGTCCTCGAGCGTGGTCGGGTTCTCCTTCAGCCGGCGCTCGATCAGGATGTGCCGCTCGCGGTCGTTCAGCGTCTTCAGTGCCTCGGCGAGCAGGGCCTTGCGGCCGGTAAACTCCTCGCGCTCGGCGAGCACCGTCTCCTGGCTCTCGGCGTCATCGACCAGCCAGTCCTGCCACTCGCCCTCGCTGTCGGAGCGGACGGGGGCGTTCAGGCTGTTGTCGGGCGCCGCCAGGCGGCGGTTCATCGAGATCACGTCCTGCTCCGGCACGTCGAGCACATGGGCGATCTTCGCCACCTGCTCGGGCTGGAGGTCGCCGTCCTCGATCGCCTGCATCTGGCCCTTCAGCCGGCGCAGGTTGAAGAACAGCTTCTTCTGGGCGGCCGTGGTGCCCATCTTCACCAGCGACCAGGAGTGCAGGATGTATTCCTGGATCGCGGCACGGATCCACCACATGGCGTAGGTGGCGAGGCGGAACCCGCGGTCCGGGTCGAACCGCTTGACCGCCTGCATCATGCCCACGTTGCCCTCGCTGATCAGCTCGCTGACCGGCAGGCCGTAGCCGCGGTAGCCCATGGCGATCTTCGCGACGAGACGCAGGTGGGAGGTGACAAGCCGGTGGGCCGACTCCATATCACCCGTGTCGCGCCACGTTTGGGCCAGCCGCAACTCTTCCTCGTGCGTGAGCATGGGGAACTTGCGGATTTCCTGCAGATAGCGGGACAGGTTGCCTTCGGACGCGATAGGAATGACGGCGGTGGCCAATACGAGCCTCCTGTTGTCGGACGCGCTTGCTTCCCTGACTGTAAAGGCGAAGGGCGTATCCGGTTGCGACTGTACCCAGTCCGGGCGCGGGATCGGCCTTCACGTCCCGGCGAGAAGCTCCTGAGAGCGGCAACCTCCGCCGGAGGCCGTCCACGGACCGGCGCCCCCGGCTGCCGTGGTGAGCGGTCGTATATCGGACCATTCTTGTCCTGTCAAGGAAATCCGACGTCACAGGTCGGTTATGTGGCGTCCAGCGCGGCGATGAGGCCCCCCATGTCGGCGGGCATCGGCGTCTCGAAGGACAGGGCAGCCCCGGTGCGCGGATGGGCGAAGCCGAGCCGGGCGGCGTGCAGGGCCTGCCGGGGAAAATCGAGCAATGTCCGGCGGATATCGGCCGGCAGCCGGGACGCGGCCGTCGGCGTGCGGCGCAGGTAGACCGGATCGCCGACGATGGGATGGCCGCGGCTGGCGAGGTGGACGCGGATCTGATGGGTGCGGCCGGTGGCGAGCCGGCATTCGAGCAGCGCGCAGCCGGCGTGCCAGATTCTCAACGTGCGATAGCGGGTCAGCGCCGGCTTTCCGCCCCTTGCGACAACGGCCATGCGCTTGCGCTCCCGCGGGTCGCGGCCGATCGCGCCCTCGATCTCCCCGGCCGGCGGGGCGGGCAGGCCCCAGGCGAGGGCAAGGTAGGCGCGATCCAGGTCGCGGGCGGCGAAGGCGGTGGTCAGCGCGGCGTTGGCAAGCTCGGTCTTGGCCACGACCATGACCCCGGAGGTGTCCTTGTCGAGCCGGTGGACGATCCCCGGCCGCTTCTCCCCGTTGATCCCCGGCAGCGTGTCCCCACAATGGGCGAGCAGGGCGTTGACGAGCGTGCCCGCCTCGTTGCCCGGGGCCGGGTGGACGACGAGGCCGGCCGGCTTGTCGAGCACGATAAGGTCCGCATCCTCGTAAAGGATGGTGAACGGGATCGCCTCTGGCGCCGGGCGGGCCGAGGCCGGATCGGGCAGGACCAGCACGTAGCGCGCCCCGGCCCGCACCGATTCGGCCGGATCCGACAGGGCATGCCCGTCGCGCGTGGCGGCCCCCGCCTCGATCAACGCCTTGACGCGGGATCGGGAGATGTCGCCTAAGGCCGAGGCGAGGAAGCGGTCGGCGCGTTCGCCGGCGGCGGCGGCGGGCGCTGTGGCCTCGCGGAATTGGGGCATGGCGCGATGACTACACCAGGCAGGGGCGGCGCGCTCGCCCCCGGATCGGCAGGCTACCGGGCGCTGAAGATCGCCGTGGTGGTGATGGGACTGATGATCGTCGCCGGCACGGTGCTGCTGGGCGTGCTCGCGACCCGCAGGCTGGGCGGGGCGGTCGCGGGCGGCGAGGCGACGGGCACGCTGGTGCTGGACGAGCCGGCGGGGACGCGGATCGTGGCGATCGCATCGGCGGGGAACCGCTTGGCCGTGCATGTGACCGGCGGCGGGCCGGACCGGGTGCTGCTGGTCGATCCGGCGCAGATGACGGTGACGGCGCGTATCGGGGTGCCCTGATACCGGGGACGCCGCACGCTCTTCGTCAGGGTCCGGGGCTGCCGGCCGCGGCCTGCGCGCGCAGCTCCGCCGCGAAGGCCTCGCTCAGCCGGTCCCGCGCACCGCCTCGCGGACGCAGCAGCAGGTAGCGGAACGCCACGGCCGGCGCGAACCTCAGCGCGACGATCGGCAGCGCCCGGGCATCGGCCGCGACGAGCGGGTTGACCAGCGAAACCCCCAGCCCCGCCGCGACGAGCTGGCACAGCGTGGCGCTGTACTGGGTCTCCAGCCGCATGCGCGGCGCAATGCCGACGCTGCGGAACACCTCGTCGGAGGCGTGGCGCGTGCCGTCCTCCAGACCCAGCGCCAGAAAGGGCTCGCCGGCGATGTCGTGCGGCCCGACCGGCCGGCGGCGGCGCGCAAGGCGATGGCCTCGCGGCACGACGAGCACCCCCTCGAGCGTGAGGAAGTCCTCCTCCTCGACCTCGGGGTAGTCGCTGCGGGGCGCGGCGATCCCGAGATCCGCCTGCTGCGTCGCGATCCATTCGTAGACCACGCTGGAGCGGCGGACCTGCAGCGCCACCGTGGCCTGCGGCCGCTCGCCCATGAACCGGGCGAGGGCGTCCGCCATCAGCCCGCCGGCCAGCGCGGGCAGGCAGGCGACGCGCAGCCGGCCGGTGCCGAAATTGCGGATGTCCTGCGCCGCCGAGCGCAGCCGGTCGATGCCGCTGAACGCGCGCTCCACCTCGCGCAGGAACGCCTCGCCTTCGGGGGTCAGCCGCGCGGCCCCCTGGCCACGGAGGAACAGCGCGAAGCCGACGCTGTGTTCGAGCCGCGCGACGGATCGCGTCAGCGAGGGCTGCCCGATGTCGAGCGCCCGCGCGGCGCGCGAGAAGCCGCCGTACTGCGCCACGGCCTGAAACGCAGCGACCTGGCGGAAATCCATGCCGCCTCCCGATGCCTCCGGCGCATGGAAACTGCGCCTGCGGGCATTTGACGGCATGAGGGTGCCTGGCCGTCAATGATCGCGTGGCGGGCGGAACGATCCTTCGGCGCAATCCCGGCCTGATCGGCTTTCGTCCGCTGGACGGAGGGCCTGATCTGCCGGTCGGCGACTGGACGGAGGGCTGCCCGCGAGCGCGTGCGGCCGGGACCCCCACCAGCGTCCGCGCCGTCTACGCGCAGCAGCCGCGCAGTCTGCCCCCCGCCGGCGCCCGCATGGCGCAGGCAGGCGAGTGGCTGCCTTACCTTGCGTGGGACGGGCTGGGCGAGGGCGGCACCCCGCTGATCGAGCTGCCGCCGCCCGCGCCGCTCGCTGATCTGCGCATCAAGGCCGAGTGGATGAACCCCACCGGCAGCCACAAGGACCGGATGTCGCCGCTGGTCGTCGCCCGTGCGAGGGAACGAAGGGCGCGGGGCGTGATCTGCGCGTCCTCGGGCAATGCCGCGCTGTCGCTGGCGGCGTATGCGGCGCGCGCCGGCATCGCCTGCTGCGTCGTCGTCGGCAGCACGGTGCCGGCTGCCACGCGTACCGCGCTGGAGCGCCTCGGCGCCCGGATGATCCCGGCCGGTGACGGCATCGCGCGCTGGACCGCCATGCGGCGGCTTGTGGACGCGGAGGGCTGGTATCCGGCCACGAACTACGCGCTGCCGGCGGCCGGCAGCAACGCGTGGGGTGTCGAGGGGTACCGCACGCTCGCCTTCGAACTGGCGGCGGAGATGCCGGACGGGATCGACGCGGTGGTCGTGCCGACCGCGCGCGGTGACACCGCGCACGGCCTTGCCACCGGCTTCCAGGCGTTGCGGGAAGCGGGGCTATGGCAGCACGAGGGTCCGCGCGTCGTGGCGGTGGAACCGTTCGCCCGCGTCTCCGCGGTGCTCGCCGGCACGGCGCGCACCACGGACGACTTCGCCGGCCAGACGCAGCAGACCTCCATCGCGGGGGAGACGACGACCGACCAGGCCGTGCGGGCCGTGCGCGACACGGGTGGTGTGGCGCTGGTGATCGACGATGCGGCCGCCGCCGCGGCGCAGGCCACCCTCGCGTCGCGCCACGGCCTGCTGCTGGAGCTTTGCGCAGCGGCCACCTTCGCAGCAGTGCCACGCCTCGCCGGGATGCTGGCACCATCCGGCGGGCGGGTCGTGCTGATCGGGACGGCATCCGCGGCACTGGAGGCCGCATACGCGGCAGCAAGGCTGGAGACCGCTGCATGACCGCTTCCGCCTTCCATCCGGACTTCCGCGCCGAGCCGTACTGGTGGGAGGCCGCCCCTCCGGAGGACGCGCGCAGCGAGGCGCTGCCGGAGCGCGCCGATCTCGTCATCGTCGGCAGCGGCTTCGCCGGCCTCTCGGCGGCGCTGGAGGCGGCGCGCGCCGGGGCGTCGGTCGTAGTGCTGGATGGCGGGCCGCTCGGCGGCGGGGCATCCTCACGTTCGGGCGGGATGGTCAGTTCCGGCCAGAAGCTGGTGCTGACCGAGGCGCTGAAGGGACTTCCGGCCGCCAAGCAGGTCGCGGCGCTGGAGGACAGCAAGGCGACGTTCGAGTTCCTCAAGGACCTCGTCGCGCGCGAACGCCTCGATGCCGACCTGCAACTTTGTGGCCGCTTCTTCGGCGCCTTCGCGCCCGCACATCTCGCGACCCTGCGGCGCAACGCGGAGACGCTGCACGCCCGCACCGGTGTAACGGTCCGCATCCTGTCGCGCGAGGAGCAGCGCAGCGAGGTCGGCTCGGACTACTTCCACGGCGGCTTCGTCGTGGAGGACTACGGCGGGGTGCATCCGGCCAAGCTGAACCGCGCCCTGCGCGATGCGGCCCGCGCGGCGGGGGCCGCGCTGTACAGCCACGCGCGCGTGCTCGGTACGGAACGGGACGGGGACGGTCATCTGGTCCGCAGCGAGCGCGGCGC
This sequence comes from Rhodovastum atsumiense, assembly GCA_037190665.1. GTDB lineage: Bacteria > Pseudomonadota > Alphaproteobacteria > Acetobacterales > Acetobacteraceae > JBBCJT01. The sequence goes on from JBBCJT010000137.1 coordinate 25,821, forward strand.
CATCCGCGCCGCGCATGTGCTGTTCGCCACCAACGGCTACACGGACGATGCGAGCCGCTGGCTGCGGAAGCGCGTGGTGCCGGTGATGAGCTACCAGATCGCCACCGAGCCGCTCCCGCCCGGGATGATGGACCGGCTGATCCCGCACCGGCGCATGGTCACCGACAGCCGCAAGGAACTGACCTACACGCGGCCGTCGCCGGACGGGACGCGCATCCTCTTCGGCTGCCGCCCGCGCGCCATCGATGCGGCGCCCGAGGCGCTGGCGATGCGCATGCGCGCGCGGATGCTGCGGATCTGGCCGGAGCTTGCGCCGATCCGCCTGACCCATGCCTGGGGCGGCTTCGTGGGCATGACCGCGGACAGCATCCCGCATGTGGCGGAGAAGGACGGGGTGATGCACGCCGTCGGCTGCAACGGCAACGGCGTGGCGCTGATGACCTTCCTCGGCTGGCACGCCGCGCAACTGATGCTCGGCCGCACCAACCGCCGCGCCTTCTTTGCCGACATTCCCTTTCCGGCCGTGCCGCCGCCCGCGAACCGGTCCTGGTTCGTGCCGCTGGCGAGCGCCGCTTACCACCTGCGCGATTTCGCCGCGAACCCCGGTGAAGTCGTGGCCGAACGCCTGGGTCGGATGCGTCCGGTCCGCACGTCAAAAACCAACGAAGGAGGCTGAGGGATGAAGTTCTTCCGCAGGACATTGGCGGGGGCGGCGCTGCTCGCCGCGCTCGGCGTCCCGGCGCTGGCGCAGCAATTGCCACCGCTGCCGCAGGCGATCCGCGATCAGGGCGTGCTGCGCGCAGGCGTGCGCTGCGACCAGCCGCCCTATGGATTCCGCGGCCCCGATGGCGGCTTCGCCGGTGTCGAGGTCGACATGGCGCGCCAGATGGCTGCGTGGGCCTTCGGCAGCGCCGACAAGATCGAGCTGCAATGCGTCACCGCCGATAACCGAATTCCGCAGCTCAACGCCCGCCGCGTCGATCTGCTGATCGCGACGCTGGGCGTGACGCCGGAACGCGCCCGCGTCATCGACTTCTCCGAAGGCTATCGCTGGGGCGGTTCCGATCTTCTGGTACCCAAGGACAGCCCGATCCAGAAGCTCGACGACATCAAGGACCGCACGGTGATCATGCTGCGCGGCACGACGCAGGCGCTGTGGTTCGATGCGAACATGCCGAACCTGAAGTCGCTGCGGCTGAACACCGCATCCGACGCGCTGCAGGCGCTCCAGCAAGGACGCGGCGATGCCTATGCCCACGACGCTGCCACGCTGATCGTCATCGCCGCCCGCGATCCCAACCTGCGGCTGGTCGGCGAACCCTTCGCTGTCTCCGACGCGGCGGTGGGGGTGCGCAAGAACGAGCCGGAGTGGAAGGCCTGGATCAATGCGGCACTGGAGCGGATGAAGGCCGAAGGCCTGTACACGAAGTGGGTGAACCATTGGGTGCCGGAGGAGATCCGCGGCCCCTACATGGACGCCTTCACCAAGCCGCGCCCGACGGCGCGCTGACGCGGCCGCGCGTTGGAATTCGATCTCGACTATCTGATGCGGCAGATGCCGGCGCTGCGCGCCGGCATCCTGCTGACGATCCAGGTGAGCGCGATCGCGGTCGTGCTCTCCATCGGCATCGGTCTCATCGGGGCGAGCATCCGCGTCATGCGGGTGCCGGTGCTCGACCGGATCGTCGCTTTCTATGTGGAATTCATCCGCAACACGCCGCTGCTGGTGCAGCTCTTCTTCGTGTTCTTCGGGCTGCCCACGATCGGGCTGACGCTGTCGCTGTTCTGGTCGGGCGTGCTGGCGCTGACGCTGTGGGCCGGCGCATTCCAGACCGAGAACGTGCGCGGCGGACTCTCGGCCGTGTCGCCGGGGTTGCGTGAGGCGGCACGAGCGCTCGGTCTGTCGCAGATTCAGTACCTGCGATTGATCGGCCTGCCGCTCGCGGTGCGGATCGGCTTGCCGGCCATGCTCAACACCTGCGTCTCGCTGGTGAAGAACAGCGCCTACGTTTCCGCGATCGGCCTGCAGGACCTCGCCGGTGTCGCGTTCGACCGCATCGCCAGCGACTTCCGCGCGTTCGAGATGCTGGCCGTGCTTCTGGTGGGCTATCTCGCGCTCGTGCTCAGCCTCAGCGCGGCGGTGCGGCTTCTTGAGCACCGGCTGCAGGCGCCGTTCCGCTCATGAGCTACGGGCTCGCCCTGATCGCGGAGAATGCGCAGCTTCTGCTGATCGGCCTGCGCGCCACGCTGCTGCTCGCGCTGGTGACGCTGATCGCCTCCACGATACTGGGGGTGCTGTTCGGCACGCTCGCCACGGTGAAGTCGCGCGCGGTGCGGACGCTGGTCGCCTGCTATGTCGAGACCTTCCGCGACATCCCGCTGATCGTGACCATCTTCGCGATCTTCTTCGGCGCGCCCTACGCGGGCGTACCGCTGGAACCGTTTCCGGCAGTCGCGCTCGGCCTGTCGCTCTGGGGCGGGGCGAACGGCGCGGAGATCGTGCGCGGCGGCATCCTGTCGGTCCCGAAGGGACAGCGAGAGGCAGCCGCGGCGCTCGGCCTGTATCCGTGGAAGATATACCTGCTGATCCTCTGGCCGCAGGCGCTGCGCGCCGTTCTGCCCGCCTATACCGGCCTGCTCGCGCTCATCATCCAGTCCACCTCCCTCGGCGCGCTGGTCGGCGTCACCGAGTTCCTCAAGGCGGGCGGGCTGATCATCGAGCGCAGCACGGTGATGCAGGGCATCAACCCCGCGTTCCAGATCTACATCTTCGTGCTGCTTGTCTACTTCGCCATCTGCTCCGTGCTGACCGCGCTGTCGCGTCGCCTGGAGAAGAAGCTTGCGCGTTCGGCCGGGCGTGTCGCCGGCGCGGTGCGCGCGCCCGACGCAGCGAGCATCTGAAAACGGGAACCGCCATGACTCACGCCTCCAAGGTCAGCCGCCGCCTTACGCAGGGGATCGCGCCCGAGGTCCTGGAGCACATCTACCGCCCACGCCTCGCCGCCGAGCTGGAGTTGACCTTTCCCTATCTCGCTGCCCTGAACGAGGCGCATCTGGTGATGCTGGCGCGGCAGGCCATCGTCACCCCGGCGCAGTCCAAGGCCATCGCCGCCGGACTGCTGCGCATCGCCGAGGAAGGCAGCGCCGCCATCGCGCCCGACCCCCGGCTGGAGGACGCTTACTTCAACGTGGAGGCGCGGCTGATCGCGCTGGCGGGCGCGGATGCGGGCGGCCGCCTGCACATCGCGCGCAGCCGCAACGACCTGTCCGCCGCACTCGACCGGCTGCGCGCGCGCGATGCGCTGCTGCGCCTGTTCGAGGGGGCGCTCGCGTTGCGCCGCACCCTGCTGGAGCGCGGGGCGCTGTTCGCCGATGTCGTCATCCCCGGCTACACGCATCTGCAACCGGCGCAACCGATCACTTTCGGCTACTATCTGACCGGCCTTGCTTCCGCGCTGGAACGCGACACGGCGCGGTTGCGCGATGCGTGGAAGCGGCTGAACCTCTCACCGATGGGCGCGGCCGCGCTCGCGACGACCACGTTCCCGATCGACCGCGACCTGACGGCGCGCCTGCTCGGATTCGATGCGGTGCTGGAGCACGGGCTCGATTGCGTCGCCAGCCGCGACTTCTCGCTGGAGCTGGTGGCGGGGGCGGCGCAGATGGCGCTGACGCTGAGCCGCTTCGCGGAGGACATGCATGTCGCGGTCACGCATGAGTTCTCGGCGGTCGAGTTCCCGGATTCCGTCTGCGGCACGTCCTCCATCATGCCGCAGAAGAAGAACCCGGTGGTGCTGGAGCACCTGAAGGCGAAGGCCGCGCATGTCGTGGCCGCCTTCGGATCGGCGGGCGCCTGCGTCCGGGCGAGCCATTTCACCAACACGCTCGATGCGCACCGCGAAGGCCAGGCGATGATCTGGCCGGGCCTCGCGGAAGCGGAGCGGGCGCTGTCGCTGGCCGGGATCGCCGCGGCGACGGCCGAGCCGAACCGCGCGCTGCTGCTGGCCCGCGCGCGCGCCAACTTCTCGACGGCGACCGATCTTGCCGATGCGCTGGTGCGCAAGGCCGACATGGATTTCCGCACCGCGCATCACGTTGCCGGCGCCGTCGTGCAGCGGCTGATGGCGGCAGGGAAGGGGGCGCACGAGGCGACGGTGGAGATCGTGGAGGCGGCGTCGATGGAGGTGGCGGGTCGCGGCGCCGGCCTCGATGCCGCAACTATTGCGGCGGCCCTCGATCCCGGCCAGTCGGTCGCGGCCCGGACGATCGCGGGCGGCACCGCACCCGATCAGGTGCGGCGCATGGTGGCGCGCATGACGGCCGCCCTCGATGATGACGCGAAGCAGCTTGCCAGGTGGCGGGACGGTCTCGCCACGGCGGAAGCCGAGCGTCACGCAGGCGTGCGCGCGCTCGCCGAGCAGTAGACGAGGCGCGCCGGCGCCGCGGCGAGCGGGTGCCTGCAACCCACGGCCGCGATGGCCTGCTTCAGGATGCGGAGAGCTTCGCCTCCCGCACCACGACCTCCCACTGCGCACTGTCCTGCGCCATCATCTCGCCCAGCTCCGCCGGGCTGGAGGCCGCCGCGTCGCCGCCGGAGCGTCCGAGCTGCTCCGCGAAGGCCGGCGTCGCCACCAGCGTCCGGACTACGTCCGCCAGCCGCGCGATGACAGGCTGCGGCGTACCCTTCGGCGCGAACAGTCCCGCGAAGGTGGAGGCGGCATAGCCGGGCACCCCTGCCTCGATCATCGTCGGCAGGTCGGGCATCAGCTTGTGCCGCTTCGCGCCGCACAGCGCCAACGCGCGCACGCGCCCCGCACTGACCTGCGGTTCGGCGGAGGGCAGGCTGTCGAACATCATCGAGATCGTGCCGGCCACCAGATCGTTCATCGCGGGGCCGCCACCGCGATAGGGCACGTGCACGATGTCGATCCCGGTCTTCACGCGGAACAGCTCACCCGCGAGATGGATCATGGACCCCACGCCACCGGACCCGAAGGTCAGGCTGCCCGGCTGCGCCTTGGCGAGGGCGATCAGCTCCGCGACGGATTTCGCGGGCAGGGCGTTGCTCACCGCCAGAAGGTGTTCGATGCGGAAGGTCAGGCTCACCGGGGCGAGATCGCGCAGCGGATCGAAGGCCATGTCGCGATAGAGATGCCGGTTCACCGCGACGGCGCCGTTCGTGCCCATCAGCAGCGAGTACCCGTCGGCCGGGGACCGGACGATGTTCTCCATCGCGAGGTTGCCAGCGGCGCCGGTCCGGTTTTCGACCACCACGGGCTGGCCGAGCTTTTCGGCCATTGCGTTGGCGAGGATGCGTGCCAGCACATCCGTCCCTCCGCCGGCCGCAAAGGGCACCACCAGCCGCAGCGGCCGGGCAGGGAAGTCCTGCGCGCGCACCAGTGCCGGCGCGACAAGCGCGCCAGCGGCCGTCAGCACATCGCGTCGTCGCATCATCGCACTCGTCCTCCAGATCATCCGTGATGGGCGAAGCCGGTCAGCGCCGCAGGGCGGCCTCCACCAGTGCCGCGCCGTAGTCGCGCTGTGCGCGGTCGCGCGAGACCTTGCCGCCGGCCAGATCCTCGGCGAGGGCCTGCGGAGCGCGCTCCGTCGGCGCCCCCACGCCGCCACCGCCCGGCGTCTCCAGCCGCACGCTCTCGCCCGCGGCGAGCGTCAGGTTGGCGGCCTTGGAGGACAGTTCCTCCTCCTGCTTCGTGCCGGGATTGCGCAGCAGCCGCGCGAGCCCGCCCGGCAACCCGCCGGCGAGGCCCGGTGCGCCGGCCTTGTGTCCGTCCGACCGGGCCGAGAAGATGACGCCGTCGCGCGTGGCGCGGATCTGCCGCGCGATGCCGAGCCCTCCGCGATAGCGTCCGGCGCCGCCCGAGTTCTCCACCAGCGCGTATTCGTCCACCAGCAGCGAGTACTCGTTCTCCAGCGCCTCGGCCGGCAGGTTGGAGGTGTTGGTGACGTGGACATGCGCCCCGTCGATCCCGTCGCCGCCATGCCGCGCGCCGATGCCGCCGCCCATGGATTCGAGGTAGACGAACGGCCCGTCCTGCCGCCGCCGCTCGCCCGAGAAGATGATCACCGGCACGCTGTCCAGGCTCGCTGCCATCGCCCGTTCCGGCGGCAGCAGCCCGGCGAAGGCACCGAACAGCGCGCGCGCGACCTTATTGCAGGTGATGCTGCGCGCCCCGGTCGCGGCCGGAAAGCGCGGGTTGACGATGCTGCCCTCGGGCGCGCGGATCTCGATGCAGGCCGCCATGCCCTGGTTCGGCAGCAGGCCGGGATCGAGCAGCGTCTTCACCGAGTAGTAGACGGTGGCGCGCAGGGCACTTTCCGCCACGTTCATTGCCCCGCGCGCCTGCGGGGTGGATCCGGCGAAGTCGATCACGAGGCTTTCGCCCGCGACGGTCACGGTCGCCCTGATCGCCACCGGCTCTCCGTCCAGCCCGTCATCGTCTAGCCAGGCGGTGAAGCTGGAACTGCCATCCGCCATGTCCCGCACGCGGTTGCGGATGCGGCGCGCGGTGTAGGCCAGCACGTCGTCGATCGCGCGTGCCACGGCATCCGTGCCCATCTGCGCGCACAGCGCCTGCATCAGCCGCCCGCCGCGCTGATTGGTCGCGACCTGCACCTTCAGGTCGAGCGCGCGTTCGTCCGGATCGCGCGAGTTGTGCGCGATCATCTCCAGCAGGTCCTCGTCCAGCTCGCCGGTACGGACGAGGCGCATCACCGGGATACGCAGCCCTTCCTCGAAGATCGTGCGCGCGCCGCCGGAGATCGAACCCGGCGTCGGCCCGCCCACATCGGAATGATGGCCGACATTGGCGGTGAGGAAGCGCGCCGCGCCGTCGATGAAGACTGGCGTGACCACCGCGATATCGGGCGTGTGCGTGCCGCCGGCCATGAAGGGATCGTTGCTGACGAACGCATCGCCGTCCTGCATCCGTTCCGCCGGATAGCGGGCGAGCGTCGCCTTCACGCTGCCCATCAGGGAGCCGAGATGCAGCGGGATGTGCGATGCCTGCGCGATCAGCCGCCCGTCGATGTCGAACAGGCCGACGGAGCAGTCCTTCCGCTCCTTGATGTTGGTGGAGAAGGAGGAGCGGATCAGCGTGTTGCCCATGTCCTCGGTGATGGACAGCAGGCGGTTGCTGAACACCTCCATCTCGATCGGATCGGACAGCACCGGTGCGGTCGCGTTCATGCGGCGATCTCCACGATCAGGTTGCCGGCAGCGTCCACGCGCACCGACTGGCCGGGCTCGACAATAGTGGTGGAACTCATCTCGTCGATGATGGCGGGGCCGGAGAGGTGCAGCCCCGCGCCCAGGCCCGCACGGTCGTAGATCGGGGTGTCCACCCAGACCGTGTCGAAATGCACGCGGCGCGTTTCGCGCGGGGGCGGCAGGGCGCTGTCGGCGCCGTCGAAGCGCGTGGCGTGGCGGCGCACGCGGCCCACCGCCTTCAGCCGCGCATTCACCACCTCCACCGCGCGGCCGGCGACGTCGTAGCCGTATTCCTGGCGGTGCGCCTCGGCGAAGCCACGCTGGAACGCCTCAAGGCTGAAGATGCCGTCGGCGGGCAGGCGGACCTGCACCTCGTGGTTCTGGCCCTTGTAGCGGGCCTCGATCACGCGCTGGATCGTGCGGTCCGCGGGCGGCACGTGGCTCGCCTCCAGCCAGTCCTGCCCCTGCGCGGCCATGGCGTCGAAACGCGCCATGACGCCGGGCCAGCTCGCCTCCGTTGCCTCGACGATCTCGCTGCGCACGAAGTCGAGGCTGATGTCGGAGAGCAGGATGCCGCGCGCGCACATCGTGCCCGGCTCCTGCGGAACCAGCACGCGGGCGATGCCGCATTCGCGGGCCACGGCTCCGGCATGGAGCGGGCCCGCGCCGCCATAGGGGAACAGCGCGAAGCGGCCGAGGTCGTGCCCTTTCTCGGTGGAGACGGAGCGGATGGCCCGGCTCATGTTCGCGACCGCGATGCGGATGATGCCGAGCGCGGCCTGTTCCACCGTCAGCCCCAGCGGTTTGGCGATCTTCGCCTCGATCGCCGCGCGCGCCGCAGCCTCGTCCACCTTCATCTTGCCGCCGAGGAGCGAGACCGGATCGAGCCGGTGCAGCACGATGTTGGCATCCGTCAGCGTCGGCTCCTGCCCGCCGCGGCCATAGGCCACCGGGCCGGGATCGGCGCCCGCGCTGTGGGGGCCGACCTTCAGCGCGCCGGCATCGTCGATCCAGGCGATGGACCCGCCGCCCGCGCCGATCACGTGCACGTCCACCATCGGCATGCGCACGGGATAGTCCGCGACCAGACGGCTGGTGGCGAAGGCCGGCACGCCGCCCGCGATCAGCGAGACATCGGTGCTGGTGCCGCCGGCATCGAAGGTGACGACATCGGGGAAACCCGCCGCCGTGGCCACTTCCGCAGCACCGACCACGCCCGCGGCCGGGCCGGACAGGCAGGTGCGCACCGGGAAGGCGCGCACGGTCTCCACCGACATCAGCCCGCCGTTGGAATGGATCGTGTAGGGCGGCACGGGCACGCCGAGCCCGGTCAGCCGCCCGAGGAACCCTTCCAGGTAGCGTTCCATCCGCGGGCCGACATAGGTGTTGATGACGGTGGTGGAGAAGCGCTCGTACTCGCGGAACTCCGGCAGCACCTCGGAGGAGGTGGAGACATACGCCTCCGGCAACAGCTTGCGGACGATCTCCGCCGCGCGCTTCTCGTGCGCGTCGCGCAGATAGGAATGCAGGAAGCAGATGCCGACCGCCTTCACGCCGGCCGCGCCCAGGCGCTTCGCGGCCTCGGCCACGGCGTCCTCGTCCAGCGGCGCCAGTTCCGTGCCTTCCGCGTCGAGCCGGCCCGCGACCTCGATGCGCAGCGCGCGCGGCACCAGCGGCGGGGGCTTGGCGATGGAGTAATCGTACAGATGCGGCCGCGTCTGGCGGCCGATCTCCAGCACGTCGCGGAAGCCCTTGGTGGTGATCAGCCCGGTCGGCACGCCGCGCCGCTCGATCACCATGTTGGTGGCCACCGTAGTGCCGTGGCCCACGAAGGAGATGTCTGCGGCTGCGATGCCGAACTCGGCGATCAGCCCGCGCAGGCCGGTCTCGATCGCCTCGGACGGGTCGGCCGGCGTGGAAGGAACCTTGAAGTAGCGCAGGCCGCCGTCACGCGCGTCGTGCACGGTGAAATCGGTGAACGTGCCACCCACATCGAAGCCGATCCGGTACATCCGCTCTCCCACATCCCTTGGCCGCGCATGCGGCATGACGGACCACGTCAAGCACCGGCCCGCCCGCGGCGCCAATCGAATTACTGGACGGTGTCATACGGAAACCTGATAGTTGTCGTATGCCAAGGCCGCTCAGCCAGCGGGGGCTGCAGGCCTTCCATCTCACGGTGCTGACCGGGCGCGTCTCCGCCGCGGCCGAGACGCTCGGCCGCTCGCAGCCTGCCGTCAGCCGGCTGCTGAAGGAGCTGGAGAAGGAGGTCGGCTTCCGGCTTTTCGATCGCGTGAAGGGGCGCCTGCAGCCCACGGCGGAAGGCAGCCTCCTGTTCGAGGAACTGCAACGGTCGTTCATCAGTCTGGACCGGATCGCCTCGGTCGCCGGGGAAATCCGGCAGGGGCGGCGGGGCACGATCTCGCTGGGGGCGATGCCGACCGCGGCGGCGGTGCTGCCCCGGGTGATGCGCGATTTCATCGCCGCCCGACCGGGCACGGCCATTGCCTTCCACACCGTCCCGTCCGAGGTGGTGGTGCAGATGGTGCTGACCGGCGGCTGCGATCTGGGGTTCATCAGCCCGGCGACCGGCACCCCGGGCCTGAGGGTGGAGCGCAGCTACAGCATTCCCTGCGCCTGCGTCCTGCCGCCGGGCCACCCGCTTGCCGCGCGGCAGGTGATCCGCCCCGAGGACCTGAAGGGCGAGGCCCTGGTCGCGCTGTTCCCCAGCACGCGCATCGGCGCGCAGTTCGCCACGATCCTGGAGGCGCACGGCATCGACAAGCTGACCCGCGTCGAGACCCACCTGTCCTACGTCGTCTCCGAACTGGTGATGGCGGGCGTGGGGATCGGCGTGATCGACGGCATCACCGCCGCGGCGCATGTCGCCAAGGGTGGCCTCGCACGGCCCTTCGAGCCCCGGATCAGCTTCGGCGTACGGGCCGTGCACGTGGCGGAAACGGAGCTGTCGCCGATGCTCGCCGAACTGCTCCGCCTCTGCGACCGTACATTCGAGCATCCGGATGTGACCGCGCCGCTGCGCGAGGCATAAGATTTTTCGATGGCCCCAGACGAAGAACCGAATTGACCGTGCGAGGCTGCGCTCCGACCCTCGCCGCCATGCCGGCCGCATCATCCCGCTCGCGAGTGCCCTGTCCATGACGGCGGAATTCGACGTGGCGGTGATCGGGGCGGGGCTCGTGGGCAGCGCGGTGGCGCTGGGGCTCGCGGGCAGCGGCAAGCGGACCGCGATGCTGGACGAGGACGATCTGGCGCAACGCGCGAGCCGCGGGAACTTCGCCCTCGTCTGGATCCAGAGCAAGGGCATGGGGATGCCGCGCTATTCGTCCTGGTCGCGGGACTCGGCCGCCCTCTGGCCCGGCTATGCGCAGATGCTGCGTGAGGAGACCGGCGTCGATGTCGGCCTGTCCCAGCCGGGCGGTTTCACCATCGCGCTGTCCGAGGATGAGCTGATGCGCCGGGCAGCGGCCATGGAGCGGTTGCAGGCCCAGCCCGGCTTCGATCCCTTTCCCTACGAGGTCTGGGACCGCGCCCAGTTGCGGCAGGCGCTGCCGGAGATCGGGCCGGAGGTCGTGGGCGCGATCCACACCCGGCTGGATGGCCACGTGAACTCGCTGCGGCTGTTCCGCGCGCAGCACGCCACCTTCACCCGGCGCGGCGGTGTCTACCTGCCCGGTCATCCGGTGGACGGGATCGTGCCGCTGGCGGAAGGCGGCTTTCGTATCCGTTCGGGCGGAAGCGATATCCTGGCGCGGCAGGTCGTGCTGGCGGCGGGCACCGGCAATGCGCGGCTTGCGCCCATGGTCGGGTTGCAGGCCCCGGTGCGCCCGCAGCGCGGCCAGGCCATCGTCACGGAGAAGACCGCGCCCTTCCTGCACTACCCGACCGTCACCATCCGCCAGACCGACGAAGGCGGCGTGATGATGGGCGACAGCCAGCAGGAGGCGGGATTCGACACGCGCACCGGCCTTGGCGTGCTGGGCGTGATCGCGGACCGCGCCGTGCGCACTTTCCCGCGTATCGGTACGCTGAACGTCGTGCGCACATGGTCCGCGCTGCGGGTCATGACGCGCGATGGCTTCCCCATCTACCAGCAGTCGGACAGCGCGCCGGGCGCGTATCTCTGCACCTGCCACAGCGGCGTCACCCTTGCCGCCGCCCATGCGCTGCGCGTCGCGCCGATGGTCGCGGCCGGCATGCTGGACGACAGCCTTTCCGTCTTCCATCCGCGGAGGTTCGATGTACCGGCGGCTGCCTGAGCGAACCGGCATGGCCGCGCGCGGCGAGGTGCCATTCGTCCTGAACGGCCAGACCGTGTCGGGGGCGGAGGGCGATACGGTCGCCGCCGCGCTGCTGGCGCTCGGCCATGATGCCTGCCGCGGCACCGCGGTCTCCGGCGTGCCGCGCGGACCCTATTGCATGATGGGCGTGTGCTTCGACTGCCTGGTCACCGTGGATGGCGTGGGCAACCGGCAAGGCTGTCTGGTGCGGCTGCGCCCGGGCATGCGGATCGAGACGCAGGACGGGCGTCGGGAAGTCGGCCGTTGAGGCGGCTCGACGCGCTGGATGCACTTCGGCCTGACTACGACCTCGTTGTGGTCGGTGCGGGACCTGCCGGCCTGTCCGCCGCCAGCGAGGCCGCGCGGCACAGGCTGTCGGTGCTGCTGGTGGACGAAGCGCCAAGCCCCGGCGGGCAGATCTACCGCGCGGTGACGGAAACGCCGCTCCAGAACCGTGCCGTGCTGGGTCCAGACTACTGGCGTGGCGAGGCCATCGCCGCTTCCTTCGCCGCTTCCGGGGCGGACTACCTGCCACAGGCCACGGTCTGGCATCTGGATGCCGAGCGATGCATCGGGCTTTCGCTGAACGGTCACGCCGCGACAGTGACCGCGGGCCGCGTGGTGCTCGCGACCGGCGCGTTGGAACGCCCGTTTCCCGTTCCGGGCTGGACGCTTCCCGGGGTGATGAGCGTGGGTGCCGCCCAGACCCTGCTGAAATCCTCCGGCATCGTCGCGCAGGGGCGGGTGGTGCTGGCCGGATGCGGTCCGCTGCTGTGGCTGCTTGCCAGCCAGTATCTCGCAGCCGGTCATCCGCCGACGGCGATCCTGGACACCACGCCCGCCGGGAACTGGCGGGCTGCCCTGGGCGCGGCCGGCGGCTTCCTGCGGTCGCCCTATCTGCGCAAGGGGCTGGGGCTGATGCTGCGCGTGCGGCGTACGGTGAAGGTCATCGGCGGGGTTACCGGCCTGTCGATCGAAGGCACCGAGGCGCATGCCACGTCGGTGACCTATCGCCGTAGCGGGCAGGATGCGCGGATCGCCGTGGACCACGTGCTGCTGCATCAGGGCGTGACGCCGAACGTGAACCTCGCCAACGCCGCCGGCTGCGCGTTCGTCTGGGATGAGGAGCAGGCCTGCTTCCGCCCGACGGTCGATGACTGGGGCAATTCCAGCCTCGACGGCATCGCCATCGCCGGCGACGGGGCGGGCATCGGCGGTGCGGAGATTGCCGCCTGCGCCGGCCAGCTCGCGGGGCTGGAAGCCGCGCGCGTTCTGGGCCGCATCGACGAGGCGGAACGGGATCGGCTGGCGGCGCCTTCACGTGAGAGGATGCGCCTTTACGGCCGCGGCCGTGCCTTTCTCGATCGGCTCTATCGGCCGGCGCCGCACTTCCGGCAGGCCCATGACGATGCCGTGGCGTGCCGCTGCGAGGAAGTGACGGGGCGCCAGATCCGCGAGGCCGTGACGATGGGCGTGCCCGGACCCAACCAGCTCAAGGCCATGTACCGGTGCGGCATGGGGCCGTGTCAGGGACGGCTGTGCGGGCTGACCGTGGTGGAGACGATCGCGGCGGCGCGCGGCGTGTCGCCGGCGGAGGTCGGCTACTACCGGCTGCGCACGCCGGTGAAGCCACTGACGCTGGCGGAACTGGCAAGCATGCCGGCGTCGGAGGCGGACCGGAAAGCGGTGGTGCGGATCTGAGTCGCGCCCTGACCGGCCGGGCCGCGTTGACGCGCCGTACCCGGCCTGCAAGGCTTTCCATCCGATCGCGCGGGAGGCTTCCATGTCATCTGCAACCCAGGGGCCGAGCAACAAGGCTAAATGGCAGGAAGCGCGCCTCGACCTCGCCGCCGCCCTGCGCTGGGCGTCTCGCCTTGGTCTGCACGAAGGCGTCTGCAACCACTTTTCCGTCATGCTCGCGCCGGACCGCTTCCTGATCAACGCGCACCGTATGCACTGGTCCAAGGCGAAGGCGAGCGGGCTGCTGGTCATCGACGATCAGAACAACGTGGTGGAGGGCGAAGGCCGCCCCGCCATGACGGGGTTCAACATCCATGTGCCGATGCATCTGCAGACCGGGCATCGCGTGATCTTGCACACGCACATGCCCTATGCCACCGCGCTCACCTGCATCCGCGGCGGGCGGCTGGAGATGGTCCATCAGAACGCCGGCCGCTTCCACGGCCTGTGCGCCTATGACGAGGACTTCAACGGCTTCGCGCTCGGCACCGACGAGGGCACGCGGATGGCGGGGATGATGAAGGACCATCGCGTCCTGTTCCTCGGCAACCACGGTGTCGTGGTGGCGGGCGAGACGGTGGCCGATGCCTTCGACGATCTCTACTACCTGGAGCGTGCTTGCGAGGTGCAGGTGCTGGCGATGTCCACCGGCCGCCCGCTGATGCACATCCCGGACGAGAAGCTGCCCCGCCTGCGCGACTTCCCGACAAGGCGCGAGAACGCACACATGTTCCTCGCGGCGGTGCGCGAGATCCTGGACGAGGAAGAGCCCGCCTACGCCTCCTGACCGGACCTGTCTGCCGCGCTGCCGGCGCTGTCGGGGCGGGCTTGTGCCAACGACCGGCTGTCGAACTCGCGCCGGAAGTGTTCGGCCTCCGTCACCTGTCCCGTCGCGAAGCGCGTGATGGGGAACAGGTCCAGCGGCGTCGCCGTGCGCCCATCCAGCAGCAGGTCCGCCAGCACCGCGCCGACGCCCGGGCCGAGCTGGAAGCCGTGCCCGCAGAAGCCGAAGGCATGCCATAGCCCCGGTGTCGTGCCGCTGGGGCCGATCACGGGCAGCATGTCGGGCAGATAGGCCTCGATCCCGGACCAGACCCGCAGCAGCGTCGCCCCGTGCAGGCGCGGAACGGCGCGGAGCAGATGGCCCATCGCGGCGAGCGTCCTGCGGGGGTCGACAGGCGCGCGGTTGGCGACGGGATCGGATGATCCGCGCGGATAGCCCGCAACCACGATCTGGCCTTGCGGGGTCTGACGGAAGATGACGCTGCCATCCACCGCCTGCACCGATGGCCGCATGAAATACGGAACGGCATCGGTCACGAACTGGGGCGGGCCGGCCGGGACGACAGGGGCCGTTTCGCCGAACCATCCCGCGACCTCCGGCGCCCAGGCACCGGCGACGTTCACGAGCTGATCGGCCGCGATGATCCCGCCACCATCCGTCTCGATGCGGAAGGCGCCGCCGCTGTGCGCGGCGGCGATGACGCGCGCGCCTTCCCGTATCTCCGCGCCGCGCGCACGGGCAGCGCGGGCCACAGCGGGCGTGACGAGGCGCGGGTTGGCCACCGCGTCACGCGCAGACCAGGACGCCACACTGAAGCCCTTCAGCCAGGGCCAGCGCGCGGCCAGCGCCGCCGCATCCAGCACCTCGGTCGTCATGCCGTGCGCCGCGGCCTCCTTCGCGGTCTTCTCCGCTTTCGCGATCTCCTGCGCATCGTCGCGCGCCGCGTAGAGATGGCCGGTGGCGTCGAACTCGCAGTCCTCGCCGACATGGTCGCGCAGCCGCTCCCAGATCTCCGCCGCGCGGATCGCGAGCGGAAGCTGTCCCGGGTGGCGGCCCTGGATGCGGAGATTGCCGTAGTTCACGCCGCTGGCCTGCGCGCCGACCGCGCCCTTCTCCAGCACCAGCACGGGATGGTCCGGATCGCGACGGCGCAGCATCAACGCGGTCCAGCAGCCCATCAGACCGCCGCCGATGATGGCGGTGCCGGTGCGGGTGACGCTCACGGCGCCGCGGCCTCCTGCGCGAGCGCGGCGTCCAGCGGGATCGGCTTCACGGGCGCCTGACCGCGGAGCCGGCCCACTTCATCCAGCGGCCGGTCGAGCGCCTGAGACATCGCCTCCGCCATGGCCGATCCGCAGAAGCGCGCCTGACAGCGCCCCATGCCGCAGCGGGTCAGCGCCTTCGCACGATTGATCTCGCGCGGCCCGAGCGGTTTCGCGAGCGCGGCGCGGAGTGCGCCGAGCGTCACCGCCTCGCAGCGGCAGAGCAGCGTCTCCTCCGGCGTCGTCCGCAGCCAGTGGCCCGGCCAGGCAAAGGCCCGCGTCAGGTCGCGCTGAAAGGCGCGCAACCGGGTGAGGCGCAGCCGCAGCGCCCGGAGTTCCTCCGCCGGCACCGTCCTGCCAAGATCGGCCAGCATCGCCCAGCCGGCGAGCCTTCCGCTGAGTTCGGCAGCCTCCGCCCCGCCGATCGCGCAGCCATCGCCGGCGGCGTAGAGGCCGGGCCCGCAGCGGCCATCTGCATCCGTCGCCGGCAGCCATTGGCGAAAGGTCGGATCGAAACGGAGCGTCGCGCCCGCCAGGTCCGAGAGCTGCGTCTCCGGCCGCAGCCCGAAACCGAGCGCCACGGCATCGCAGGCGATCCTTCGTTCGGCGCCGCCGTGGTTGGTGAACCGGATCGCTTCGGCCCGCGTCTCGCCTTCGACAACCAGCCCGGTCACGCCATGCAGGATCGGAACGCCGGCGGCGCGCAGCCGCGCCATGTACGACAGCCCGCGCGCGAGGATGCGCGTCCCGCTGCGGGCGAGACCCGGCAGAGCGCGCAGCTTCGCCGCGAAGCGCGTGGTGTCGAGGACGGCCGCCACCTCCACACCCATCGTGTGGTATTGCAGCGCCGCGAGGTACAGCAGCGGAGAGGCGCCGGCGAAGACCACGCGGCGGCCGATCGCCGCGCCCTGATCCTTCAGCAGCACCTGCGCCCCGCCGAGCGAGAACACGCCCGGCAACGTCCAGCCCGGTACCGGCAGCAGACGGTCCGTCGCTCCCGTGGCCAGCAGCAGCGCCGCCGGGCGGAGCGTGGTGATCCGCGCTCCCTCCGCGAGGAAGACTTCGCCGTCCTGCACGGTCCAGGCGAGGTGCCGCGGTCGATGGTCCACTCTGCCGGCAACGGCGGCAAAGGCGGCGTGGACGCGGGTGAAGTCCGCCGCGCCGGCGCGGCCCAGCAGCCGCTTCTTGTCCGGCGTCACCGGCGCGCCGGGCTGCCGCCAGACCTGCCCGCCCGGCCGCTCCGCCTCGTCCACCAGCACGGGGCGCAACCCGTGTTCCGCCAGCAGCGCGGCGGCGGCCATCCCCGCCGGGCCGGCGCCGACGATGGCGACGCTAGTCACGGCGAGCGGGCTCCGGCGCGGCGGTCAGCAGCTCCATGCCCGCGGCCACGCGCGTCGTGCAGGCGCGCAGGCGGCTGCCGTCGGGCAGCCAGACCCAGCAATCCTGACACGCGCCCATCAGGCAGAAGCCGGCGCGCGGTGCGCCGTCCACCTCATGCCGGCGCAACTGCGCGCCATGGCTCAGCATGGCGACGAGCAGGCTCTCTCCCTCGAACGCCTCCGCCGTTGCGCCGTCGATGCGGATCGGCACGCGTGGCGCCTGCCGGTCGAGCAGCCTGTGCAGCAGCGCCCCGGCCATGGCGATCAGGCCCGCGCCGCCTGCAACCGGTCGCGCAGCGCGGCCATGTCGGCATGCACGGCCTCGAGGTCGCGCAGCGCGAACCCGCCGGCAAGGTCGGGGCTGAGGACGCGGAGCCGGTCGTGCAGCACGCCGGTGTAGGTGACCTGTCCGTCCGGCGAGACCAGCAGCCCGTTGCGCGCCTCGAAGCTCTCGTTCCAGGCGGCGGCCTCCTCCCGCGACAGGCCGGGCGGCAGGTCGAGCGCCAGCGCGCCGTCGCGCCAGCGCACCGGATAGCCGCCGGGCAGCCCGAGCGCGCCGGGCGCATGCGCGGCGATCTCGGTGCCCGGCGTCGCCATGGCGACCAGCAGCGGGACGCTGGCGGACCCCGAGACCTCGATCGCCGGCTCCGGCGTCAGGCGTATCCCGGCGAAGCGCGCGTGAACGTCCGGCACCTCCGCGCCGTCCAGCCAGACGCGCGGCGGGGGGAAGCCGCTGCGTTCCTCCACGGGCCGGCGCCACGCGCCGATCGTCTGGTAATGCGCCAGCACCTTCACACGCGCGTCGGGCCCGAGCGCGCCGGCGAAGGCGGAAGACAGGATGCCGACATTGCCGACGCCGCAGGCGACCGGCAGGCCCAGCCCGGCCAGCATCCCGTTCACCACATCCGGGAAGCAGCAATTCACCAGCACGGCGCGCGAGCCGGCGCGCTGCATGGCACGGCCGACCCGTGCGGAGAGCAGCGCCTGAAAGACGGCAGTGGCGCTCAGCCCGCCCTCGGCTACCAGACGCGACCATGCATCGCCCGTGCGCGCGATGACGGAGGAGGTCTGCACGGAAGCACCCTGCACGACGACATCGGGCCGCGCCGCCTCGATCGCCGGCCGTGCGGCGTCGGCGCTCGAAAGGTCGACCACCACCGCTTCCGCGCGAACCTCCGTGCCGAAGGTGGCGGCGCGCGCGTTGCAGGCGGTGACGAGCCAGGCCAGGCGCGCGGCATCGCGCCCGGCGAGCACGAGGCGGATGGGATGCCGCGCGGTCGCCGCGATGTCGCAGGCGATCCGCGTGGCGAAGGCGCCGGTGCCGAACACCATGATGCAGCCAGGGCCGTTCATCGTCGTGCCTCCCTCGGCATGGACTGCGACAGCGCGGCCGCGGCGGCCATCACCAGCGGCGCGAAGCGTTCCACCGCGGCCTCGGGCCCGGAGCGGGCGAGCGAGACGGCGACGTTCACCGCCGCGGAAGGCGCACCGTCCGGACCGAGGATCGCCGCGGCGATCGAGACGTCGCCGGGATAGATCTCCTGCACGGCGATGGCGAAGCCCTTCGCCGCCGCCTCGTCCAGCCGCGCGAGCAGGGCGGGCAGGTCCGTGGTGGTGTGCTGCGTGTACGCGACGCGATTGGAGGCCTGGAGCAGCGCCTCCGCCTCCGCGCGGGGCAGGCGGGACAGCATGGCGCGCCCCGGCGCGGTGCAATAGGCCGGCAGGCGACTGCCCACCCGCACGTTGGTCTGCAGCATGTGCCGGCTCACGAGACGGGAGAGGTAGACGATCTCAGGCCCGTCGAGGACCGTAAGGCTGACGGCTTCCTCCGTGGTGCGGCTGAGATCGAGCAGATACGGCGCGGCACGGTCCACGAGCACACTCGAACGGATGAAGCGATAGCCAAGCTCGAGCGTGCGCAGCGTGAGTTCGTAGTGGCGCGTGCGCGGGTCCTTCCGCAGGTAGCCGAGCCGTTCGAGCGTGTGGGCGAAGCGTTGCGCCGCACTGCGGTCGAGGCCGGATGCGGTCACGATCTCGGCAAGGCTCAGGCTGTTCGCCCCCGGCCCGAAGGTGTCGAGCACGCGGAAGGCCTTCTCCACCGAATTGACGAACAGCGCGTCCGTACCGGCTCCGGCCGCCGTGCGGTCGGCGGGCCGGGCTGGGTTGCGCGCGGGTGCCTGCGGCCGGGTTGTCAGCGTGGTGGTCTCCGATGGCGACGTTGACAGCGCATGCAATCACGTAATGATATTCTGCGATATCGGTAATCGCAACGCGATTATAGACTGCGGATTCCCATCACCCCGCCGTGCCCCGGCGCGGCCAGAGGAGCGCGCGCCATGGCAGATTTCATTCTTCGTGAGACACGCGGGGCCGTTGCCATCATCACCCTGAACCGGCCGGATGTGCTGAACGCCTGGCACACGCCGATGCGCGAAGCCCTCGTCGCCGCGCTCGACGCTGTGGAGAATGATGACGCGATCCGCGCCGTCGTCATGACCGGGACGGGCGATCGTGCCTTCGGCGCGGGGCAGGACCTGAACGAGACGAAGACGTTCGATCCCGACCGTGCGGAGCTTTGGATCGGGGAATGGGAGCGGCTCTACGATCGCATCCGTTCGCTCTCGAAGCCGCTGGTCATGGCGCTCAATGGTCTTGCCGCGGGCTCGGCTTTCCAGGTGGCGCTGCTCGGCGACTTCCGCATCGGCCACCCCGAGGTGACGATGGGGCAGCCCGAGATCAACTCCGGCATCGCCAGCACCACCGGGCCGTGGATCATGCGCGAGATGATCGGCATCGCCCGCACCATCGACCTTACCCTGTCCGGCCGCATGATGGATGCGGCAGAGGCCGAGCGGATCGGCCTGATCAACCGGATCGTGCCGCCGGAGGAGGTTCTGCCCGCCGCGCTGGCGCTCGCCGCGGAACTGGCCGACAAGCCGCCGGTCGCGATGCGGCTGAACAAGGCGCGCTTCCGCGAGGTGACCGAAGCCGGCTTCCGCGACTGCCTCGCCGCAGGCGTCCGCAACCAGCGCCAGAGCTACGGAACAGGCGAACCCGCGCGGATGATGGAACAGTTCCTGGCCGTTCGCGCTGCCCGCAAGGCCGGCGGCTGATGGGCCTGCCCGATCCGGAGGCGGAGAAGGGTTTCTGGCCGCTCTTCGCCGCGATCGCGGCGGAGGAGGGCAGCCGGGTCTATGCCCGCTTCGACGGGCGGCCGATCACCTTCGCGGACCTCGACCGCATGTCGGCCGCGCTTGCCGCGGGGCTCTCCGGGTTGGGTGCGGGGCGTGGCGACCGGATCGCGGTGATGATGCGCAACAGCCCGGCCTCGCTCGCGCTCATCTTCGCCATCGCGCGCGCCGGCATGATCTGGGTGCCGGTGAACGCCGCGCTGCGTGGCGAGGGGCTGCGCCACATACTGACGCATGCCGAACCGCGCGTGGTGATCGCGGATGCCGAGGTGCTGCCACGCATCGCCGCATGCGGTGTGAACCTCGACGGTGTGCCGATGGTGGTGGTCGGCGATGAGGCTGCGCCGCTGCGGCTGGAGCCGCTGCTGGAGGGCGATGTGCCCTTCACCGCGCTGCCGCCGGTCCACACCGACCTGTTTGCCATCATGTACACCTCCGGCACCACCGGCCCGGCCAAGGGCGTGATGGTGACGCACCGGATGCTGCGGCTGGCGGGCGAGGGGGCGCTGCTGGTGGCGGCCGCGCGCGATGGGGATGTGCTGTTCGTGTGGGAGCCGCTCTACCACATCGGCGGCGCACAGCTCATCGTGCTGCCGCTGCGCCGGCGCGTCGTGCTCGCGATGGTCGCGCGCTTCTCCGCCAGCCGGTTCTGGCAGGAGGTGAAGGCCGAGGCGGCGACCCACATCCACTTCCTCGGCGGCATTCTGCAGATACTGCTGAAGCAGCCGCCCGGCCCGCTCGACCGCGACCACGGCGCCCGTATCGCATGGGGCGGCGGCTGCCCGGTGGATGTCTGGCGGCCGTTCGAGGAGCGGTTCGGCCTGCAGGTGCGCGAATGCTACGGCATGACCGAGGCTTCGAGCTTCACAAGCTTCAACGACATTGGCGTGGTCGGATCGGTCGGCCGTGCGGTCCCTTGGCACTCGATTGCGCTGCTGGATGAGGCGGGTAAGGCCGTCCCGCAGGGCGTGCGGGGTGAGATCGCCGTGCGCAGCAGCGATCCCGACGCGCTGACACCGGGCTACTTCCGCAATCCCGGTGCGACCGCGCAGGCGCTCCGCGATGGCGTGCTCTATACCGGCGACTGCGGCTCGTTCGATGCGGAGGGCAATCTCTTCTTCCACGGCCGCCTTGCCGACAGCGTCCGCGTGAAGGGCGAGAACGTCTCCGCCTGGGAGGTCGAGCACGTCGCCGCCACGCATCCTTCGGTGGAGGATTGCGCGATGATCGGCGTGAAGGCGGATGTCGGCGAGCAGGACATCAAGCTTTTCATCAAGCCGCGTGCGGGCGCCACGGTGAACTTCGCGGATCTGTCCGCCTGGCTCGGGGCGCGCCTCGCACCCTATCAGAACCCCCGCTATCTCGCCGTGGTGGAGGAGTTCGAGCGCACGCCGAGCCTGCGCATCATGAAGCATCGCCTCTCCGCGGCGCATCACGATTGCTGGGACCGGTTGGCGGGCGATCCGCCGCCCGGGCAACCAGAGCCTCAGCTTCGCCGGCAGTCGGTGCCGGGGTAACGGCGTGCTCCGATCGATGCGCCGGCACGTTCGATTCGGTTGACGCGCTATCGAAGCAATCACATGCTGCTTCCAAGATAGGGGGGCACGAATGGGCAATTGCATTGCGATTGCTATTGCACCGCCATTGGGGCCTCGCCCCATAGAACGGCTGCCGCTGCCTCAACCTATAGCCAGATCGCCTGATGCCTGACGCACTGACTTCACCGTCGGCAGGGCTCGGTACAGGAAAGAGGACGTAGGACCATGATCGACCCGACGCTCATCAGAGATCCTGCCCGCTATTCAACCGGGCGCCGCGAAATGCTGGCGGGATCGGCTGCTTTCGGCGCATTCCTGGCAGCGGCCTTTCCCGCCGGACGCGCCCGAGGACAGGGGAACACGCTGACGGTCGCCGATCCGGGCGGCGCATGGACGCCCGCTTCCAGCGCGGCCTTCATTCAGCCATTCGCGAAGGAAGCCGGCGTGACGGTTCGGCACGTCGCGCGCGAGCACTACCCGACGGTTGAGATCAAGGCGAATGTGGACACCGGATCCTTTACCTGGGATGCCGTGATCGCGACCGATGCGGATGTCGAACAGCTCGCACCGCAAGGGCTGCTCGAACCGCTCGACTGGAGCGGCCCGGACATGGAGCAGATCATGCCCCAGGCGCGCCGGCCGGGCTGGATGGGCCAGGACGTCTACGCCACGATCATCGCCTACCGCTCGGACAAGTACGGTGCGAACGGTCCGAAGAACTGGGCGGATGTCTGGAACGTCAGCAAGTTTCCGGGACGCCGGTCCCTTCACAAGCATCCGATCGACATGCTGGAAGCGGCGCTGATGGCCGATGGCGTGCCGGCGGACAAGCTGTACCCCATCGACATGAACCGGGCTTTCAAGAAGCTCGACCAGATCAAGCCGCACGTCGATGTCTGGTGGACGGGCGGTGCGCAGACGACGCAGCTTCTGCAAAGCGGAGAAGTGGACATCATCCCGACCTGGAACGCGCGCGCCCAGGTGGTGATCGAAGCGGGAGGGCCTGTCGCCATCTCCTGGGATCAGGGCCTCTACGCGCTGGAGGGCTGGTGCATTCCCAAGGGCAACCCCCGTGCGGACCTTGCGCGTCGCTTCATCAAGTTCTGCGCGAACGCCCAGCGGCAGGCGGAATTCGTCGGCAAGCTTGCCTATGGGCCGACCAATCCGAAGGCTTACGACTACATATCGCCGGAGCGCGCGAAGTTCCTGCCGACCGCGCCGGATAACCTGCGGCTGATGGCGCAGTCGAATACGGAGTGGTGGGCGAAGAACAAGGAAGCGGCCCTGGAACGCTTCAACGCTTGGCTGCTGGATTGAACGGCGGGCCGGCGGTCCCGCCGGCTGGCACGAAACTCTCTGTCCGGAACGTCACCAAGTCATACGGGCTGGTAACCGCGCTCGCGGATACCAGCCTCGACATGGCGGAAGGTGAGTTCCTGACGCTGCTGGGCCCGTCAGGATCAGGCAAGACGACGCTCCTCACGATCGTGGCGGGGCTGACGGAACCGACATCCGGCGAGGTGTGGATCGGCGGCAAGCTCGCCACCTACGAGCCGCCGAACAAGCGCGACGTCGGCATGGTGTTCCAGAACTACGCGCTGTTCCCGCACATGAGCATCGAGGAGAACATCGCCTTCCCGCTGCGCATGCGCCGCGCTTCGTCCGCGCACATCGAAACCGAAGTGTCGCGCGTGCTGGAGATGGTGCAGCTTCCCCAGGTGGCCAAGAGGCTTCCTCGCGAACTGTCCGGCGGGCAGCAGCAGCGCATCGCGCTGGCGCGGTGCATGGTCTACCACCCGTCGATCATCCTGATGGACGAGCCGCTCGGCGCGCTGGACCGCAAGCTCCGTGACCATATGCAGATGGAGATCAAGTCGCTGCACAAGCGGCTCGGCATCACCATCCTCTACGTCACCCACGACCAGGAGGAGGCGTTGGCGATGTCGGATCGCATCTGCCTCATGAACCATGGTCGGATCGTGCAGCTCGGCACGCCGGAGGACCTGTACTTCCGTCCGCGCAGCGAATTCGTCGCCGATTTCCTCGGCGAGTCGAACATTCTCGCGGGCGAGGTGGTCGCGAATGGCACGCTGCGCGTGGTCGGGGATCTCACGATCCAGGTGAAGTCGACCGACGGGCTCGCCGCCGGTCAGGCAGTCAAGCTCGTCATCCGTCCCGAGGCATTGCGCCTGCTTGGAGAAGGGGGGCAGGCGCAGAACACGGCCACGGGAACCGTCTCGGACACGGTGTTCGGCGGCGGGGTATTCCGCCACTTCATCGCCGTGGAAGGCGGACCCGTACTCATCGCGAAGCAGTTCGCGGACCGTCCCGGCACCATCCCGGCCATCGGCGAGGTGGTCCGTGTCGGGTGGGACAGCGACCAGGCGGTCGTGCTGACGCAATGAGCACGGCCTACTCTCGCGCTGGCTGGGTACGGGCATGGCCGCTCTATCCGCTGCTGCTCGTGGTGCTGGCGTTCTTCGTCTTCCCGGTCGCGCAGATCCTGTGGCTGAGCGTGCTGGATCGTGCGGGAAACCTGTCGGCGGAGAACTACCTGCGTGTCGTCAATACGCCGGTGTATCTGCGTACGCTCGGCATCACGCTGCAGATCTCGCTCTGGACGACGGTCTTCTCGCTCCTCGCGGGCTATCCGGTCGCCTACCTGCTGGCCACGGCGCGCCCGAACATGCGCGACCTGCTGATACTGCTGGTCCTCATGCCGTTCTGGACGAGCTTTCTGGTGCGCACTTTCGCTTGGATGATCCTGCTCGGGCGCAACGGGGCGATCAACAAGCTGCTGATGTCGCTGGGCGTGACGGATGCGCCCCTGCCGCTCATCTTCAGCTTCACCGGCGTGATGATCGGCATGGTGCATGCCATGATGCCGCTCGCCGTCATGTCCATGCTGGCGGTCATGCAGCGTGTCGATAGCAACCTGATCAGCGCCGCCCGGACGCTGGGCGCGCGGGGCGGCAGCGCTTTCTGGCAGATCTACTTCCGCCTTTCGGTGCCGGGCGTGGCGGCGGCCGCGCTGCTCGTCTTCATCACCTCGCTGGGATTCTTCATCACGCCCGCGCTGCTCGGCGGCCGGCAGCAGACGATGCTTTCGCAGGTCATCATCTCGGTGATCCAGGAGGTGCTGAACTGGCGGTTCGCCAGTGCGCTTTCCGTGCTGCTGCTGGTGACATCCGGGCTGGTGTTCCTTCTGTATGACCGGATCCTCGGGACATCGAACCTGTCGGGCGGCGCGACGGAGGAGCGGGTGCGGCAGCGCCGGCCGGGCCTGCTCGCCCGCGGCGGGGCTGCGCTTGGCGGGTACGCGATCAACGCGGTCGCGTGGCTCTGCGACCGTGGCGGAGAACTGTGGGATCGGGTTCTGCCGGCTTTCGGGGTGCGAACGAGGGTGTCGTTCTCGCGCCCCCTGCTCGTGCTGGTGGGCGGTCTGGTCATCGCCTTCCTCTGCGTGCCGTCCTTCTTCGTCATCCCCGTGTCGTTCACCGAGGGCGCGTTCATCGAGTTCCCGCCCCGCGGGTTCTCGCTGCAGTGGTATGCCGTCTATCTGGGAACGTCCGGCTGGGTCGATGCGACCATCCGATCCTTTATCGTCGCGTTGCTGACGGGCGTCGTCGCCACGCTGCTCGGCACGGCCGCCGCCTTCGTCCTGGTGCGTCAGGATATACGCGCGCGCGGGGTGATACTGGCGCTTATCCTGGCCCCGCTGGTCCTGCCGCGGATCATCATCGCGGTCGGGCTGTTCTACCTCTACGCCAGCATCGGGCTCGTGGGGACCATCCTGGGACTGGTCATCGGGCACACCGTGCTGGCCGTTCCGTATGTGGTCATCACCGTGATGGCGGTGCTGAAGACCTATGACGAGCGGCAGGATCAGGCGGCGTGGAGTCTGGGTGCCAGCCGATGGAACGCATTCTTCTATGTCACCCTGCCGCAGATACGCGGCGGAGTGATCGCGGCTTTCCTGTTCGCGTTCATCACCTCCTTCGATGAGCTGACGATCGCCTTGTTCGTCACCGGCGGAAGCACCTCGACCTTGCCACGGCAGATGTGGAACGACCTGCTGCTGCAGGTGAATCCGACGCTCGCGGCGGTGTCGACCGTGGTGCTCGTCTTCATCACGCTGTTCATCATCGTGGCGGAGATGTTCCGCCGCCGCACTGTCACCCGGTAGCAGCGAAGGGCGCGCCCGGCCCGCTATAACCGTTGGTTATCGACGACACGCCAGACGGCCCCTCGCCTCCGGCGCGCCGGTGCCGCAATCTTGTGCCCTGCAACATGCATGGGACTGAGTGCGGCATGGCCTGGCGCGTGGGCGTGGATATCGGAGGCACCTTCGCCGACTTCGCGGCGCTCGACACCCTTACCGGACGGATGCAGACGCTGAAGGTGCTGACCACACCGGCCGAACCAGGCCGGGATGTCGGGGCCGGGCTGGAGCACCTGATTGCGCACGGGCTGCAGCCCCCGCTGGTCGAACGCTTCGTTCACGGCACCACCGTCGGCGTGAACACCATCATCCAGCGTCGCGGCGCGCCGCTCGCGCTGTTCACCACCGCCGGCTTCACGGACATGCTGGAACTCGCGCGGCTGCGCATGCCCGACCCGTACAGCCTGTTCTGCGAGCGCCCCGAGCCGCTGGTGCCGCGCGAGCACGTCTTCCCCATCGTCGAACGCATGGACGCCGAGGGGGCGACGCTGACGGCACCTGATCGCGCTTCGGTCGAGGCTGCCGTCGTAGGGGCGCGGGCCGCGGGCTGCGCCGGCATCGTCGTGTCCTTCCTGCACGCATGGCGCAACGCGGCGCATGAGGAAGCCGTGGCGGCGATGATCGCCGAGATCGCACCCGACCTGTTCGTCTTCCGTGGCAGCGAGGTCTGGCCCGCCATTCGCGAATACGAGCGCACCACCACCGCGGTGCTGAACGCCTACGTGCATCCCCGCATCGCCGCCTATCTGGAGCGTGTCGAGGCGCAGCTCGGCGCCGCCGCGATCGCCGCACCGCTGCTGCTCACCACCTCGGCCGGCGGGACGATGACGGCGCAGCGCGGTCGGCGCGATTGCGTCGGCATGCTGCTCTCCGGCACCGCATCGGGCGTGGTCGGCGCCGGCGTGGTGGCGCGGGCGGCGGGGCTGCACGCGGTGCTGACGCTCGACGTGGGCGGCACCAGCGCCGATGTCGCGCTGCTCACCGACGGCGTTCCCGCCTTCGGCACCGGCCATGCGGTGGGCGAGTTCCCGCTCGCCATTCCCACGGTCGCCGTGGTGTCGAGCGGGCAGGGCGGTGGCTCCATCGCGCGCATCGACGCGCAGGGCGTGTTGCAGGTGGGACCGGAGAGTGCGGGGTCGCTGCCGGGCCCGGCCTGCTTCGGCCGGGGCGGCACACGCTGCACCGTGACGGACGCGGCGCTGCTGTGCGGCATCCTGGGGCAGGGCGAGTTGGGCTTCGGCACCATCCGCCCCGACCGCGCACTGGCGGAGGAGGTGATCGCACCCATTGCGGCGAAGCTCGGCATCGACGCGCCGGCGGCGGCCGAAGGCGTGCTGCGCGTCGCCATCAGCGGCATGCTGGTGGAGATCGACAAGCTGCTCGCCCGCGCCGGCATGCATGCCAGCGAGCTGACGCTGATGCCGTTTGGCGGGGCGGGGCCGATGCTCGGCGCGATGCTCGCCGAGACGGCCGGTATCCGCCGCGTGCTGGTGCCGCCCGTGCCCGGCACGCTGTGCGCGCTGGGTGCGCTCGCGGCCGATCTGCGGCGCGACACGATGCGCACGGTGCTGCTGTCGCTGGAGCAGAAGGCGTGGCCGGCGCTGGAAGCCACGTTCCGCGACCTGCGCGAGGAAGCCAGTGCGGCGCTTGCGGAGATGAGCGGCGGCGGCGCGGCGGACATCACGCTCGCGGCCGATATGCGCTACCGCGGCCAGTCCTACGAACTCACGGTGCCCGTGCCCGCGGATGCGCTGTCCGGCGGCGTGCCGGCCCTTGTCGCCCTGTTCCATGCGGCACATGCGGAAAGCTTCGGTCACAGCGACCCCGAGGCGCCCATCGAGGTGGTCAGCCTGCGCGCTGCCGCCCGCCACCCCGCGCCGCCGCTTGTTATCCCGCGACAGGAGGCGACGCCGCATGAGGCGAAGCCGGAATCCCGCGTGCACCTGCGGCTGGATGGCGCGGAGCACGTGGCCGGTCTGTATCGCCGCGAGGCGCTTCGCCCCGGCGGGCGGTTCGCCGGGCCGGCCATCGTCACGCAGGCCGACTGCACCGTGCTGATCCCGGGCGGCTGGACCGCCACCACCGATGAACTCGGCAACCTCGTGATGGAGCACGGCTGATGCGCACCGATCCCGTCACCCTGCAGGTGCTGCGCAACCACTGCCGCGCCGCGGCGGAGAGCATGGCGACCACGCTCTACCGCACCGCCCATTCCACCTTCGTCAAGGAGACGGAGGATTTCACCATCCAGATCCTCGACGTGCACGGCAAGACCTGCGCCGTGCCGCTGGATCTCGGTGCCACGTGGTATCCGGGCGTGGATTACGAGGACGCCATCGCGCTGGTTCCGGGCGGCTACCGGCCGGGCGATATCGCGATGACCAGCGATCCGTATTCCGGCTACCTGTCCACCCATTCGCCGGACACCAACATGTGGAAGCCGGTCTTCCACGAAGGCGAGATCATCGCTTTCGCGGGCGGCCACATCCACAATGTCGATGTCGGCGGCGCGGTGCCGGCGAGCCTCTCGCGCACGCTGACGGAGGTGCATCAGGAAGGCCTGCGCATCCCGCCGAGCAAGCTCTACCACGAGGGCGTGCTGGACGAGACGCTGCTGCGCACCATGATGACCAACGTGCGCGTGCCCGAACAGAACTGGGGCGATCTGAAGGCGCTGGTCGCGGCGGTGAACACGGGCGAGCGCCGCATCCTCGATCTGGTGCGTCGCTTCGGTGCGCGGATGCTGAAGGATGGTCTCGCCGATCTGCTCGACTATGGCGAGGCGCAGGCGCGCGCGGTGCTCGCCGGCCTGCCGGATGGTACCTATCACTTCGCGGACTATTGCGATGAGGACGGTGTCGGCGGCGATCCGCTGCGGCTGAAGGTGGCGCTGCGCATCGACGGGGATTCGGCGGAACTCGACTTCACCGGAACCGATCCGCAGACGCTCTGCTCGATGAACGTACCGACGGGCGGGCATCCGCGGCATTCGCTGATCCTGGTCGGCGTGTATTACGTGCTGTCCGCGCTCAGCCCGAAGATCACGCTGAACTTCGGCACGACGCGGCCCTTCACCTGCATCCTGCCCGAAGGCAGCGTGGTGAACCCCGCGCACCCCGCAGCGGTCGGCATGCGCAGCCTGACCTGCGCGCGGCTGCGCAGCCTCGTCTTCGGCGCTTTCGCGCAGGCCGCGCCGGAACGCCTGCCGGCCGCGCCGGCCGGTTCGTCCTCCATCATCAACCTCGCCGCCGAACATCCGCGGACCGGGCGGCGCGTGATCGCCGCGGTGGCGCCCATCGTCGGCGGCGGCGGCGGCATGCCGCATCGCGACGGCACGGACGGCTCCGGTGCCGACGCCGCCTATCTGAAGAACAGCCCCGTCGAGATCACCGAAGCCGAAGCGCCGGTGCGCATCCTGCGCTATGGGCTGATGCCGGATACCGGCGGCCCCGGCGCGCATCGCGGCGGTCTGGCGACGGTGCTGGAATTCACCACCGATGCGCCGGGTGCGACCGTCACCGCACGCAACCGGGATCGTTCGATCTTCCAGCCATGGGGCATCCTCGGCGGCAGGCCGGGGGCGGCGAGCACCTTCACGCTCAACCCCTCGCGCCCGAACGAGCATGACCTGCGCAACACCGACATCCTGAACCTCGCGCCCGGCGATGTGGTGCGCATCGTCTCGCCCGGCGGCGGCGGGCGTGGCGATCCGGCGCAGCGCGATCCCGCCGCCGTGCTGCGCGACGTGCGCGCCGGCCGGCTGACGCAGGAGGCGGCGGAGCGCGACTACGCTGTCGTCATCCGCGACGGTGCGGTGGATGAGGCCGCGACGGCGGCGCTTCGCGCGAAGCTGGCGACGCGCGACGGCTTCGATGGCGGGCCCGCGCGCCGGACGCATGAAGGCCGCTGGGATGCCGACGCCTATGCCGCGCTGGGCGAGGCGCTGGCGCGGGTGCCGGCAAACCATCGCGGCTGGCTGAAGCGGAAGCTGTTCGCCGCGGTGCGCGCAGCACCCGGCCGCACGCCACGCGCGGCTATGGAAGCGGCGATGGCGGACGGTTAGACTTCCGTGTCGACGCGGCGGGTCTATCCTTGGCCCGCATGAACGCCCGCGACATCGAAATCTTCCGCGCCGTGATGCAGAATCGCACGCTGAGCGCGGCGGCGGAGGTGCTGCATGTCTCGCAGCCGGCGCTTTCCAAGGCGGTGCGCCACTGCGAGGACCGGCTGGGCTTCCGCCTGTTCCAGCGCGCCGGCGGCCGCCTGATCCCGACCGCCGAGGCCGAGACCCTGCTGCCGGAGGCGGAGCGCCTCTATCAGGAGTTGCAGGCATTCAAGGGTTTCGCCCGCGACCTCGGCGGATCCCGTGGGGGCCTGTTGCGGCTCGGCGCTTCCTCCTCGCTGGCGGTATCGCTGGTGCCCCCGGCACTCGCGGCGCTGCGGCGGGAGCGTCATGCGGCCCGGATGACGGCGCATCTGCTGCCGCTGCGCGAACTCGGCGAGGCGTTGCTGGCACGGCGGCTCGATGTGGGTCTTGCCCTGACGCCGATCAGCCTGCCGGGTCTGGAAGCCACGGTACTCGGCAGCGTGCCTTGCGTCGTGCTGCTGCCGGCCGGGCATCGCCTGGTGAAGGAGCCGGTGCTGCGCCCTAGGCTGCTGGCCGGCGAGCCCGAGGTCGGCTTCGCGAGCTGGCTGGATTTCGGCCACAGCCTGGATCTCGCCTTCGGTCAGGAGGGCGTCGAGCGCGATCTGGTCGTCGAGGTCGGCACCACCGTCGGCGCGGTGGCGATGGTGCAGGAGGGGATAGGCTACGCGATCGTGGACGGGCTGGTGCGACGCCGCCGGCGGCCGGGGGTCGCCGCGCGGTCCTTCCTGCCCGAGGTCCGTCGCGACGTGATCATGGTGCGCAGCCAGACCATGGGCGCCTCGGCACTGGTGACGCGGCTCAGGTCGATCCTGACCGCGCTATGTGCCGAGGCCGTCGCGTCGGAGCCCTGATACCCGGCTGGTCAGTCGGCTCGCGCGCCGCTCGCGCGGACCAGCGGCACCCAGTACTCGATCTCCTCCCGCAGGAAGGCGGAGAAGCGTGCCTGCGTGTAGCCGGTCAGCGGAGGCAGGCCCATCTCGCGGTCCAGTTTCTGCGCCACGGCGGGATCGGCCAGCGCCGCCTGCGTCGCCTCGGCCAGCCGGTCCACGATGGGCTGCGGCGTGCCGGCGGGGCCGAACAGGCCGAACCAGGAATAGGCCTTGTAGCCGGGCAGCCCGGCCTCGGCGCTGGTCGGCACGTCCGGCAGCACGGAAGACCGCTGCGGCGTCGCCATCACGAGAGCGACCAGTGCGCCGCTGTCGACATGCGGCTTGATGAGGCCCGGCGCGTCGGCGGTGAAATCCACCACACCGGCCAGCAGGTCGTTGAACACCGGCCCGCTGCCGCGATAGGGCACATGCACCGCCTGGGTGCCGGTCTGCTGCAGCAGCGCGACGCAGGAGATGTGGCCCGACGAGCCGTTGCCGGCGCTGCCATAGCTCAGCTTGCCGGGATTGGCGCGCATGTAGGCGATGAATTCCTGCAGGGTGGAGACGCCGACGCTCTTGCGCACGGCGATGCCGATCGGCACGAGCACCGTCGGCGAGACCGGCACCAGATCCTTCACCGGATCATAGGGCATGGTCCGGTACAGGCCCATGGCGAGCGCGGTCGTCGAGAGCCCGCTGAAGGCGAAGCTGTAGCCGTCGGGCGGGGACTTCGCGACGTTGTCGGTGCCTACCGTGCCGCCCGCGCCGGGGCGGTTCTCGATCACCATGGGCTGCCCCAGCAACTCGGACAGCTTCTGCGCCACGATGCGGCTGCTGATGTCCGTCGCGCCGCCGGCGGCGAACGGGACGACGAGGCGCACGGGGCGCGTCGGCCAGGCCGGCTGCGCGGTCGCGGAGCGTATCAGCGCGGGCGCCGCAAGGGCCGCGGTGGCGCTGCCCAGCAGCAGCCGGCGTGGCAGAATGCGGATGAATTGGCTGGACATTCACGGAACTCCCCTGCGTGAAGATGCGATCTGCCGTCATGATAGATCATGAGCGGCACCCCGGATGCATGAGACCGGGGGGAGCCGATGTGTCAACTAGTTCGGACAGATAACGACGAGGTGCGGGCCGAGGACAACAGCGCGTAGCAGGGCGGGGCCGTGCTGGCGTGCGGAAGATCTGCGCAAGGTATACTTCGAGTTGCAGGTGTCAGGTGGCATTCCGGGACCGATGCCGCGGCTTCCGTTGCAGTGCGAACATCAGTCCTTTCGCAGACGCTCGCGCGAACGGACGCAGACGAAGCGTCGCCGTCAATGCGCTGAAAACCTCAGGCGGCGATCGGTGCCCGGGAGAAAGCCGGAGGCGCCACGCCGGTGGCCTCCGCCTGGGCGGCAAGTTCCGCGATCACCTTGGCGGTCACGGGAATGCCTGTCGCGGCGCGGTTCGCTGCCGTGCGTTCCTCCGGTTCCCCCGGCATGAGGATCTCATCGAAACCGGCCGCACGCGGCTGCCCCTTCAGCCGGGTGACGAAATCGTCCATGCGTTCGGCGAACGCCTCGCGCGGCATGAACAGGTCGGGCCGGATGGCGAAGAACAGATGCCCGACATTCTGCGGCTCTTCGTGATCGAAGTAGAGGCTGCGGACGCGGCCGCCATAGTTCGCACCCGTCAGCACGCCGCACATCAGGTCCATCAGCATCGACAGGGCCGACCCCTTCACCCCGCCGAAGGGCAGGCACACACCCTCGAACGCCTTGCGCGCGTCGGTGGTGGGGTGGCCGTCCGAATCCAATGCCAGCCCTTCCGGGATCGGCGTTCCATGGGTGGCGGCAAGGCGGATCTTGCCGCGCGCGATCACCGTCATCGCCATGTCGAGCACGTAGCCGGGCTGGTCCCCGCCGGGGATGCCGGCCGCGAGCGGGGCCGCGCCGAGGAAGGGTGTGCGCCCGCCCCAGGCCGCGATGGCCGGGGAGGAATTGGTGAAGGCCATGGCGATGAAGCCGGCCTCCATCGCCTGCTGCACATACAGTGCCGCCATGCCGTAGTGCGTGCTGCGCCGCACGCCGGCCAGCCCGATGCCGCTGGTGCGGGCGAGGTCGATGGCCTCGCTCATCGCGCGATGGCCGGCGAGGAAGCCCATCCCGTCATCGCCATCGACCAGCGCCACGGCGCCGGCGACATGGTCCACCGTGATCTCCGGCCGCGCCTTCACCACGCCACGACGCAGCCGCTCCAGATACATCGGAATGCGGGAGACGCCGTGGCTATCGATGCCGCGCAGATTGGCGGCCACCAGATCGCGCGCGATGACCTCCGCATCGCCTTCTCGCAAGCCGGCCTTCGCGAACAGCGCCGCGGCATAGGCGGTCAGGGCCGGGGCCGCGATGTAGGAGAGGTCGTCCGTCGTCACGCGCTTCGCTCCATGCGTGCTGGTGTGGCCGGGCGGGTCATCGTCACGCCGTCCGGAAAACGATGCAGACCGGGCTGCCGGTGGATACGACATGGTCGGTCGCGACCGGCAGGCCGCTGTCGGGGGCGATGGCGAACAGCCGGATGGTGTCGGTGTCCTCGTTCGCCACGTACATGAATCGGTCATCCGGGGAGAGGGCGAAGAAGCGCGGCGTACGACCGCCGCCGGGCGTCCACCCGATGGCGCGCAACCGTCCCGTCGATGGTTCGGCGGCGAAGGTCGCGATCGAATCATGGCCGCGGTTCGACGCATAGATGAAGCGGCCGTCGCGCGACGCCTCGATCTCCGCCGCACGGCTTTCGCCCGTGAAATCGTCCGGCAGGGCCGGCAGGATCTGGAACGGCGCAAGCTCACCGGATGCGGCGTCCCAGCGGCAGGACATGACGGTGGAATCCAGCTCGTTCAGCACATAGGCGAAGCGGCCATCGGTGCTGAAGGCGAGATGACGCGGCCCCGCGCCGGAACGCGCCGTGCACCACGGCGATGCCGCCGGCCTGAGATGGCCGAGGGGATCGAGCCGATAGGCGAAGATCCGGTCCACGCCCTTGTCCGGCACGACGATCATCTGTCCCGACGAGTCGAACACGACCTGGTGCGGCTTGGGGAAAGGCTGCTCCACGCGATGCGGTCCGGGTTCGCCTTCGAGCGTGACAAGGTCCGCCACGGTGCCGAGCGCGCCGTCCGGTCGGATCGGCAGCAACGCGAGCGTGGATGTCAGATGGTTCGCGATGACCATCCAGCGTCCGGAGGGATCGAGCGCGAGATGGACCGGATTCAATCCCTCCGTGGATTGCCGGTTCAGGAATGCCAGCGTGCCGTCCGCCGGGTCGATGCGGAAGGCACTGACCTCGCGCGCATCGCCGTGCACGGTGTAGAGCGTGCGGAAGCCGCGATCGAGCGCGAGGAAGGACGGGTTCACCAGATCGCCGACAAGCTGGACATGCGTCAGCGCGCCGGACGCCGCGTCCACGCGGTAGACATTGATCCCGTCGCCGCGCGCGTTGCGTTCGCGTGTGGTGCGGCTGCCGACATAGGCGAACATCGCCATCCCCTACGGCACCCGTGCCGGATCGCCGACGAAACCCATCGCGGCCGCCGGGCCGCCATGGAACGCCTCCGCCACCGGACCGGCGGCGGAGGGCAACGCTTCCAGCTCAGCCGCGAAGTCTTCCGCGTTGTCCTGCGGCTGGTAGCCGATATGGGTGCGCGCCGCATGGTCATCGCCCCAACGTGCGCGCCGGTTCGCCGACAGTCCGTAAAGGACGAGGTAGTGGAAAGCCGGCGCTTCGACACAGCAGCGCGCAAGCCGCGCCATATCGCCGTGGCTGATCCACGTCCCGAGCTGGCGCGCATCTTCCGGCCGGGACCGGAAGGAGCCGATCCGGAGGCAGGCGACCTCCATGCCGAACTTGTCCGCACACAACCGGCCCATCGCCTCGCCGAAGACCTTGCTGACGCCGTAGTAGCCGTCCGGCCGTGGCGGCTCGTTCACGCCCACGTCCGTGTCGGCGCGGTAGAAGCCGATGACGTGATTGCTGCTGGCGAAGATCATGCGCCGCACGCCGTTCTGCCGTGCCGCCTCGTAGACGACATGGCAGCCGAGGACATTGGT
This sequence comes from Rhodovastum atsumiense, assembly GCA_037190665.1. Classification (GTDB taxonomy): domain Bacteria; phylum Pseudomonadota; class Alphaproteobacteria; order Acetobacterales; family Acetobacteraceae; genus JBBCJT01. Next base: position 60,567 of record JBBCJT010000137.1, read on the forward strand.
GTGGAAGATATCCTCCGGCGGAGCGCCCTCGCGCGGGATGCCGGCGAGGTGGACGATGCAGTCTACATCCTTCATCGCCGCCATCATGGCATCCGCGCTGGTGATGTCGCCTTCCACGGCTTCCTCATTCGCGACGGGTGCAACCACGGGAACGCGGTCCAGCAGCCGCAGCCGATGCGCCGTCGGGCGCAGGGCGGGGCGGAGGACCGTGCCGATCTCCCCCGCCGCGCCGGTCAGCAGGACACGCCCCCAGCGGTGCGAACCGGCCTCAGCCATCGGCAGTGATCTTGGCCTGCTCGATGATGCGGCCGAACTTGGCGGACTCGGCGGCGACGAAATCCTTGAACTCCGACGGCGGCAGGCTGCCCGGCAGCAATCCCTGTTCCTCGAACTTGCGGCGCAGGTTGGCGTCCTGCATCGCGGTGGTGACGGCATCCTGCACGCGCGTGACGACAGGCTGCGGAATGCCGGTCGGTCCGAACACGCCGAACCAGTTGACCAGCTCGTATTCCTTCAGCGGCTCGTACTCCGCGAAGGCGGGCGTATCCGGAAGCTGCGGCAGCCGCGTGCGGGACGTGACCGCGATGGGATGCAGCTTGCCGTCGCGGATCAGAGGCAGCGCCGCCGCGAGACCGTTGAAGCCGATGCTGACGCGGCCGCTCGCCACGTCCGTCACCGCCGGCGCGGCACCGCGATAGGGCACGTGAAGGATCTCCGTGCCGGCGATGTAGTTGAACAGCTCGCCCGCGAGATGCTGCGGGTTGCCGATGCCGGAGGACGAATAGCTCAGCTCCCCCGGCTTCGACTTGGCGAGCGCGACCAGCTCCGCCGGCGTCCGGGCCGGGAAGGACGGGTTGGTGAACACCACGATCGGCACCTGCACCACCAGGGCGATAGGCAGCAGGTCCTTCAACGGGTCATAGGACATGCGGCCGCGGAAGAGATGGACGTTGATCGCCGTCTCGCCCGAACCGCCGAGCATCAGCGTGTACCCGTCCGGCGCGGCCTGGGCCGTGGTCTGCGCGCCGACCATTCCGCTCGCGCCGCTCCGGTTCTCGACCACGATCGGCTGGCCGAAGGCGGCCCGAAGCTGTTCGCCGAGCAGCCGCGCAGTGATGTCCTGCCCGCCGCCCGCGGCATAGGGGGCGATCATGCGGATCGACCGGCTTGGGAAGGCCGGATCGGCGAAGGCCGGCAAGCCGGTCAGCGTGGCGGTGGCGCTCGCGAGCGCGAAGCCGCGTCGTGTGAGTTTCATGGCGTTCCTCCTGTCCCCTGGGATCGGCCGCTTGGCGGCGCGTTTGGGCTGATGGCCGGCAGGCCGGCATGTGCAAGGGCGCGCTGCAGGATCATCGGGATCATGCCGCCGGCCCGGATGAGTGCGACGTCGCGCGCGGTATCGAGCAGCGCCGTCGCGGATGTCGTTTCCCGCGTCCGCGTCGCCGCGCGATGCAGGGTCACGCCGATCCGCGCGCGTGGCGTCAGAGCGGCGATGTTCCAGTCGATCTCCAGCGTGTCGCCGGGCTCGATGCGCAGCGCGGCGGGCCGCCAGTCCGGCGGCAGTTGCAGCGGCAGGACGCCCATCCCGATCAGGTTGGCGTGATGGATACGTTCGAAGCTGCTGGCGAGCACGGCCCGCACGCCGAGAAGCTGCGCGCCCTTGGCCGCCCAGTCGCGCGACGATCCGGTGCCGTAGCGGTCCCCGGCCATCAGCACGACCGGCAGCCCGGCCTCGGCATACCGCGCCGCCGCGCGCCAGACGGGCAGGACCTCGCCCGTGGGCGCGAAGACGGTGCGGCCGGCGGCGTGGCCCGGGCCGAGGTGGTTGACGACACTGCGATTGGTGAACAGCCCGCGCAGCATCACCTCCCAGTTGCCGCGGCGGGAGGCGTAGACGTTCAGGTCGCGCGGGTCCTCTCCGTGTTCCGTCAGCCACGCGGCGGCATCGCTGCGCGCCGGGATCGCGCCGGCCGGCGAGATATGGTCGGTGGTGATGTCGTCGCCGAGCACGAGCAGCGGATGTGCGATCAGCCGGCCCTGCGGCTCTCGCGCTGTCCCCGCATTCACGAATGGCGGCCGCCGCAGATAGGTCGAACGCGCGTCCCACGGGAACAGCGGCGAGTCCGGCGCATCCAGCGCGGCCCATGGGCCGGACGTCTCCGCCGCCGCATAGGACTCCGCGACATCGGACGGATCGTTCCCCAGCGCGACCGCCGCTTCGATCTCCGCCGGGCGCGGCCACAGATCGGACAGGCGGGTCGTGCGGCCATCGGCGGCGGTGCCGATCGGGTCGCGCGCGATGTCCAGCATCGCCCGCCCGGCCAGCGCATACGCGACCACGAGCGGCGGCGAGGCGAGCAGCGCGGACTCGATCTGCGCATGCACGCGCCCGGGGAAATTGCGATTGCCGGACAGCACGGCCACCGGCTTCAACCCGCGCTGTTCCACCGCCGTGGCCACCGCCGGCAGAAGCGGGCCGGAATTGCCGATGCATGTCGCGCAGCCGTAGCCGGCGATGTCGAAGCCGAGGGCGGCGAGGTCTTCCAGCAACCCGGCCCGTTCCAGCCGGCGGCGTGTCGCGGGTGATCCCGGCGTCAGCGACGTCTTCACCCAGGCCGGCGGCCGCAGCCCGAACGCGCGCGCCTTCCGCGCCAGCAGCCCGGCAGCGACCAGCAGGCCGAGATCGCTGGTGTTGGTGCAGGATGTCAGCGCCGCGATGGCCACCGCATCGTCGGGGATGGAATCCGCCGCGCTGTCGGTATGTGCCAACCCTTCGCGAAGCGCTTCCGGCACGGCGGCGGTGTCCAGCCGATCCTGCGGCCGGCGTGGCCCCGCCACGGTTGGCCGAAGCGTGGCGAGATCGAGTTCCAGCACGGTGGTGTAACGCGGCGCGGCGTCCGGATCGTGCCAGAGCCCCTGTGCCTGCGCGTAGGCGGTGATGAGCTGAAGTTGCCGTTCGTCCCGCCCCGTCGCGCGCAGATAGGCGATGGTGGCGTCATCGATGGGAAAGCAGCCCGTCGTCGCGCCGTATTCCGGCGCCATGTTCGACACGACAGCCCGCTGCCCCGCACCCAGCGTGCCGACGCCGGGGCCGAAGAACTCGACGAACTCGCCCGCGACGCCGGCCTTGCGCAGCAGATGCGTCACCGTCAGCGCAAGATCGGTGGCGAGCGCGCCATCGGGCAGTGCGCCGGTCAGCTTCACGCCCACCACGTCCGGAATGCGCAGCGACACCGGAACGCCGAACATCACGCCCTCGGCCTCGATCCCGCCCACGCCCCAGCCCAGGACGCCGATGCCGTTGACCATCGGCGTGTGGCTGTCCGTGCCGACGAGGGTGTCCGGCATCGCCCATGCGGCACCCTCGTGCTGGACGGTCGCCACCACGGTGGCCAGCCGCTCCATGTTGATGGTGTGCATGATGCCGGTGCCGGGCGGGAAGACCCGGAAGCCGTGCACCGTGTTGGCGGCCCATTTCATGAAGCGGTAGCGTTCCGCGTTGCGCTCCATCTCGCGCGCCATGTTGCGTGCGAGCGCATCGCCGCTCGCGGACACGTCCACCGCAAGGGAATGGTCCGTGGAGGTGGCGATGGGGACCGACGGGTTCAGCCATGTGGGGTCGCCGCCCGCCTCGGCGAGCGCATCGCGCATCGCCGCGATATCCACCAGAGCCGGCCCGCATGTCGTGTCGTGCATCAGGATGCGGCCGGGGGCGAAGGGGATCTCGGCCTCGCTGCGGCCGGTCCGGACCCAGCCGGTCATCGCCGACAGCCCGGCAGCCCGCACGTCGGCCTCGGGCTGGCGCAGCACGTTTTCCAGGAGCACGCGGTGGCACCACGGCATGCGCGCGAATGCCGCCCCGGCCATGCGCGGCAGGTCGATCCGCAGCAGGCGGCCGGACGGGCCGGCAAGGCTGGCTACCAGGGACCTGTCGCCCGGCATGCGGTGCGCTTCCTCCGCTTATTGTCGTTTATTCGCATATAAGACAGTAAATGAAAAGAGCCCTCGTCATCCGGCCCATCCGCGCTAGGTAGCGTCGCTGTGTCCCGTCCCCCTGCTTCCATCCTTCACGCCACGCTCGCGCGCGGGATCCTCGAACACCTGCGGGCCGAAGCCGTGACCCCGGGCGAGGCGGTGACGGAGAACGCGCTCGCCTCGGCGATGGGCACGTCGCGCGCGCCGGTGCGCGGCGCCCTCGACATCCTGACGCAGCACGGTTTCATGCGGCGGCAGGCGCGGCGGCTGGTGGTCGCCTCCATCCCCGACGACATCACGCGCGCGCTGCCGCCGGACGAGGACACCAAGCGGACGGAGGTCCTCTACTGGCGCTTCGCCCGCGACCGGCTGGACGGGACGCTGCCCGAACTCGTCAGCGTCCCCGAACTGATGCGCCGCTACGACGCCGCCCGCAGCATCGTGCAGCGCCTGCTGATGCAGGTGATGGCGGAGGGATGGATCGAACGCGCGCCCGCAGGCGGCTGGCGATTCCTGCCACTGATCGAGGGCGCGGCAGGCAATGACGAGGCCTACCGCTTCCGCCGCGCCATCGAACCGGCGGCCCTGCTCGATCCGGGCTTCCACCTGCCTGCGCCCGTCGCCGCGCGGCTGCGGCGGGAGCAGGAGGCGCTCGCGCGGGCCGATGTGGCCAGCCTTGATCCGCGCCGGGTGTTCGAGACGAACTCGGGCTTCCACCTCACCCTGATGCGCGCGTCCAACAACCGCTTCTTTGCGGATGCCGGCCTGCGGGTGACGCGCCTGCGGCGGCTGGTCGAATACGTCCTCGCCGCAGATCGCGACCGGTTGCCGACGCAGTGGGCGGAGCATCTGGCGATCCTGGACCGCATCGAGGCGAACGACCGCGTTGCGGCGGCGAACTTGATGTCACGGCACCTTGATGCGGGGTGGAAATCGAAGTCGCGGCTTCTGCAGGCCGCGTTGCCCCGGACCTGGGGACTGCCCGAAGATCGCTGAACGCGGTGCGGCAACAAGCTCGCGCCTTGGGGTCTCAAGAGGGAGGGACGTGGAGTGCAACGACGACAGCTTCTTGGCGCAGCGGCGGCCGCTACGCTGGGCATGCCGCGACTGGCGCTTGCCGCGTGGCCGGCTGACCGGCCCATACAGGTCCTCGTTCCCGGACCGGCCGGCGGCGGGATGGATGCGCTGGCCCGCACCATCCTGCCCTTCGTCCAGCGCCGCCTTGCCGGCGCGACCTTCGTCGTCATCAACCGCCCGACGGCGGGCGGCCAGCAGGCATTCGAGGGGATCGCGCAGGCTGCGCCCGACGGATTCACCATCGGCGCGGCGCAGGCGCCGAATTCGATCACGCTGCCGATCGAGCGCCAGGTGCGCTACCGCGTGCAGGATTTCACCTTCCTCGGCAACGTGGTCGAGGATCCCTGCGGCCTCTGGGTTCGTGCGGACAGCCCGTTGCGCAGCATCGCGGACCTCGTCGCCGCCGCGCGTGCGCGTCCGGGGGAGGTGACCATCGGCACGGCCGGCATCGGCAGCGACGACCATCTGCTGCAGTTGTCTCTGCAGGAGGCGACCGGCACCGCCTATACGCACGTGCCTTTCAACGGCACGCCGCCCATCATCACCAATCTCCTGTCCGGGAGCATCAGCGTCGGCTCCTTCAACATGAGCGAGGGGCTGGGGCTGTTGCGGGACGGCACCATCCGTGCGCTCGCGCAGGGCGGGCCCGAGCGGTGGGCGGCGACCGGCGCGGTGCCCACCTTCCGCGAGCAGGGGTTCGCCGTGCTCGGCGGTTCCACGCGCGGCCTTGTCGCGCCGCCGAACCTTCCCGCGGAAATCCGCGAGCCGCTGCGCACGGCCATCGCTGGTGCGAACGCCGATCCGGCCTGGATCGCGGAGGCGGAACATCTCAACCTGCCGCGACGGGCGATGAGCGCCGCCGATCAGGAGAAGCTGTTCCTGGAGGAAGATGCGCGGTTGCGTGCGCTCTGGGCGCGGAAGCCCTGGCGGGATTGATCGGCGGAGCCGTGGTTGCCTGCTTCGCCAACGGCAGTCCGCAACGACGAGCGGGCTTCCTACAAATCCAATCCCGCCACTGCCGCTGCCAGCCAGTCAGCAAGCCAGGGCGCGGCGGCGCGATCGACATGGAGATGAAAGAGGGGTGAGTCCGGAAGCGGCGCTTCGCTGACGAAGTGGAGGGTCGCCGACACCCGGCCAAAGAGCGTACCGACCACGCGACCCGGCGGGAAAACCTCCGGATCGAGATCGACGCCCGTGCCGACCGCCAACAGGTCACGGGCCCTGTTCCCCTTCACCGCCAGCACCAGCCGCGCGTCGCTGACCTCGATGGCGCCGAGCCGCGCGAGCGCCAGATCGGCCTCGCGGTCGCCCGTTTCCGCAAGCCAGGTGGTCGGGCCGAGCCAGAGGCAGCGTGCGCCCGATCCCTCGCTCGATGTGCAGGGTTGGACAGGCAGGCTGAGGCCGAACACCGCGCGCACCTCCTCGATGAAGGCCGTATCCTCGCCGCGTCCACGCAGCAGCAGGCGGCGGCGGTCGGACGCTTCAGCGATGCGAAGGCCGGGCGCTTCGATCGAGATCGTCATGCGAGCCGCGCCCCTTCAGGGTCGACAAAGGGCGGGCGGACGATGCGGGCCTGCGTCTGCCGACCGAGATCCTCGACCGTCACCACTTCATCGAGCCGGTTGCGGCCATCGCTGATCATGGCGAGCGCGATCCGGCCGCCCACGGCCGGGCTCCAGCAGGCGGACGAGACATGGCCGTCGCTGCCGCCATCGGCCGCGACGATGTGGGCGCCCGCCACCAGTGCCCCGCCATCCGTCACCGGCAGCAGGCCGACGAGCTGCCGCCGGTCCGCCCTGAGCGCGTCCTGCCTGCGCATCGAGCGGCGCCCGACGAAGTCGTCCTGCCGCCTCGCCACCGCGTCCGCGAAGCCGCAATCGGCGGGATAGGTGGTGCCGTCGGTGTCCGCGCCGACATGGAGGTAACCCTTCTCGATCCGCAGCACCATCAGCGCCTCCACGCCGAAAGGCGTTGGCGGCGCGAGATCGGCCGGACCTGCGGTCGCCGCGAGCGCGTCCCACAACTCGGCTGTGCGCCGCGCCGGGACCGACACTTCGAAGGAGCATTCGCCGGTGAAGCTGACCCGCGCGACGCGGGCCGGGATGCCGGCGACATGCCCCTCGCGGAACGTCATGTGCGGGAAAGACGCGGCATCGAAGGCGATATCGCTGCCGGCGGCCGCGAGCAGGGTGCGGGCAGCAGGTCCCGCGATGTTGATGACGCCCCATTGCTGCGTCACCGGCGTGACGAAGACGTCGAGATCGACCCACTCGCACTGCAGCCATTCCTCGAAATGCTCCGCCATCCGCTGCGCGCCGCCGGAGGTCGTGCCGACGAGGAAGCGGTCGGGCGCGATGCGGGCGATGACGCCGTCGTCGGCGACAATGCCGCTTTCGGTCGCGGCGAGCGTGTATCGCAGCCGGCCCGGCTTCAGCGTCGACAGGCGGTGAAGGTAGATGCGGTCGAGGAAGCGCCCGGCGTCGGGCCCGCGCACGTCGATCTTGCCCAGCGGCGAAGCATCGAAGATGCCGGCATGGTCGCGAACCGCCGCTGCCTCGCGCGTGATCGCGGCCTCGCGTGTCTCGCCTGTGCGCGGATAGCAGGCGGGGCGAAGCCAGCCGCCATATTCCTCGAACGTCGCGCCCAATTCCCGGTGGCGGGCATGCGCCGGCAGGTGCAGCACCGGCCGCAGCCGGGGCCCGCGGTCGGCGCCGGTAAGGGCTGCGAGCGGCACCGGATCCCAGGGCGGGCGGAAGCGGGTCGTGCCGACCGCGGCCTGGGGCCGCTGCGTCTCCTGCCCGAGCAGCGACAGGGCGACGACACCGCTGGACTTGCCCTGATCGGGCGACATGCCGCTCGTCGTGTAGCGCTTGTAGTGCTCGACCGAGACATAGCCCTCACGCGCGGCGAGGCCGACATCGGCAACGGTGACATCGCTCGCGCGGTCGACCCAGCTTCGCGCCGGATCGCCGCCCGCGTGCCACAGGGGAAGGAGCTTGCCTTCGCTGGCGTCGGCCGCGGCGGGTGCGGTGCCATCACCGGAGTCGGCCGCGTGGCCGTGCGTCAGCGCGCTGCCCAGTCCGAAGACACCGGCCGCGGCGCCCACGGGCGTGGCATAGCCGCCGTCGCCCGGCACAAAGGCGGCGACCCCATCATTCCAGATGAGGCGGCCACCGGCCTGTACGAAAAGCGCCACCGCGGGATCACGCCCGCCCGAGACGGCTACCGTGTCGCAGGCAATGCGATGCCGGCGGCCGTTTCCGTCGCGCAGCGTGACGCCCGTGACCTGCCGCAGTCCGTGCGTGCGCTCGACGACGGCATTGTCGATGATGCGGATGCCATTCGCCTTTGCCAGAGCGGGCAACTCCCCCTCGGCGTTGCGCCGCGCATCCACCACGCCTGCGACCGTGAGTCCCGCGTCAGCCCAGGCGAGTGCCGTGCGATAGGCGTCGCCGTTGTTGGTGAAGAGAACGAGGCGCCGCCCGGCCGCGGCGGCCCAGCGGGCGAGATAGGCGCGCACCGCACCCGCCAGCATCACGCCCGGCCGGTCGTCGTCCTGAAAGGCGATCGGCCGTTCGGTGGCGCCGGTCGCGACGATTACCCGGGCGGCGCGGATCTTCCACACGATGCGCTCGCGCTCGATGGCCGCGACCAGCCCGTGGTCATAGCAGCCGAAGGCGATGGTCCGGCGCAGGATGCGGGTGCGCGGGCGGGCGGCCAGCGTTGCCTCGGCCTGCTCCAGCCAGCGGTCGGACTCCATGCCGTCGATCGTGCCCCGGTCGACCAGCAGCGAGCCGCCGAGCAGGCTGTCCTGCTCGACCAGCACCACGCGCCGGCCATCGGCGCCGGCCGCCAGAGCGGCTGCCAGTCCCGCCGGCCCTGCGCCCACCACCAGCACATCGCAGTGCAGGCTGCGCCGCTGGCCCTCCGGTGCGACCGCAGCCGGCTCGACGCGGCCAAGCCCGGCGGCGCGGCGGATGATCGGCTCCCACCAGTGCCAGCCCGGCCACTTGAAGGTCTTGTAGTAGAAGCCGGCCGGCATGAAGCGCCGGAACAGCCCGACCGCGGCGCCGAGATCGACCCTCGCATTCGGCCAGCAATTGACCGGGCTCGCCTCCAGCCGATCCTCGAGCGGCACCTGCGTCGCCTTGAGGTTCGGCCGCGGGCCGAGCTGGAGGATCGCGTTGGGTTCCTCGGGGCCGGCGGCGAAGATGCCGCGCGGGCGATGGTACTTGAAGCTGCGACCGATCTGATCGACCCCCGCCGCGATGAGGGCGGAGGCCAGCGTGTCGCCAGCGAAACCCTGATGCCAGCGCCCGTCGTAGCGGAAGGCGAGCGGCTGATCGCGGTCGATGCGGCCGCCTTGCGGTAGGCGGAAGCCGCTCACGGGGCGATCTCCGGCCTGGGATCGGTCATCGCATAGACGGCACGGATCTCATGCGTGACCGTATCGCGAGCCACATTGAACCAGCGTCCGCAGCCATGGCGGTGCAGCCAACGCTCGAAGCCGACGCCCTTCACGTTGTCGCGGTCGAAGAGATAGGCGGCCCAGGTCGCATCATCGGCCGTGTCGGGATCGGGCCGTGCGATGTGGCTTTCGCCGCCGCAGCGGAACTCCGCCTCGTCGCGCGCACCGCACCAGGGGCAGGGGATCAGCAGCATCAGTGGGGAATCCCCGAGGCGGCGGCCTCGTCGATGAGCGCGCCTCTCCGGAACCGCTCGAGCCCGAAGGGCTGCGCGACCGGGTGCTGTTCGCCCGTCGCCATCAGATGGGCGAGCAGCGTGCCGCCGGCCGGGATCGCCTTGAAGCCGCCGGTGCCCCAGGCGCAGTTGAGATAGAGGCCATCGACGGGCGCCGGGCCGATGATCGGGCTCGAATCCGCGACGACATCGACGATGCCGCCCCAGCTCCGCATGAGGCGCAGATTGGCGAAGGCCGGGAACATGCCGACCAGCCCCGACAGCACGTTTTCCGCCGTCGGCAGGTTGCCGCGCTGGGAATAGGAAGGATGGAGGTCGAGGCCCCCACCCACCACCAGCTCGCCCTTGTCCGACTGGCTGACATAGACGCCGGTCGCGGGCGACAGCACCACCTCATCGAGGGTCGGCTTCACTGGCTCCGAGACAAAGGCCTGAAGGGCATAGCTCGTGATCGGCAGGCGGAAGCCGGCCTTCGCCGCGAGCACACCGGAATGGCCGGCGGCCGCGAGCCCCACCCGGTCGGCCCGTATCCTGCCGCGGCTGGTCTCGACACCGGCGATGTGCCCGGCCTCGATCAGGAAGCCCTGCACCTCGCAGTTCTGGAGGATGTCCACGCCGAGCCGGTCGGCCCCGCGTGCGTAGGCCCAGGCGACGGCATCGTGCCGGGCGATGCCGCCGCGGGCCTGGCGATAGCCGCCCAGCACCGGGAAGCGCGCGGTCTCCGACATGTCGAGCAGCGGCAGCCGGCGGGCGATGTCGTCGCGGTCGAGCAGGTCGCAGTCGATGCCGTTGCGCCGGATGGCGTTGGCGGTGCGCCGCGCGAACTCCATGTCGTGATGGCTGTGGGCGAGCATCAGCATGCCGCGCTGCGACAGCATGATGTTGAAGTCGAGTTCGCGCGGCAGACCCTCGTAGAGGCGAAGCGCGAGGTCGTAGAGGCGGCCGCTCTCCGGGAAGTAGTAGTTGGAGCGGACGACCGTGGTGTTGCGCCCGGTGTTGCCGCCGCCGAGCCAGCCTTTCTCCAGCACCGCCACATCGGTCAGCCCGTGAGTCTTCGCGAGGTAGTAGGCAGTGGCGAGCCCATGGCCGCCGCCGCCGACGACGATGGCGGCATAGCGGGGTTTCGGGTCGGGATGACGCCAGGCCGGCGTCCAGCCACGATGCCGGCCAAGCCCCCGGCGGAGCAGCGACAGGGCGGAGTATGTAGAGCGGGGCACGCGAAAATTTCCGTTCAGGGCGATGGCAGAAGGGAACGTGGATGGTCGATGGGCGGGGCGAGGGCCGACGAGGGTCCAAAGGGAGCGCCGGACAGCGGCCCGCGAGTCCGCTCGGCCGCGCCGACTGGATCGAGGCCGCGCGCCGCGCGCTGGTCGCCGGCGGTATCGCCTCGGTCAAGGTGGACCGGCTGGCGGCCGATCTCGGTGTCACCCGCGGCAGCTTCTACTGGCACTTCGCCGACCGGACGGAGCTGCTGTCCGCGCTGCTCGCGCATTGGGAGGCGACCAACACCGCACCGATGGAGCAGGCGGTCGCCCGTGCCGGCAGTGACGGCCACGCGAAGCTCATGGCCCTCGTCCAGCTCTGGATCGACGAGGTCGCCTTCAGCCCGGCCTACGACGCGGCGGTGCGGGACTGGGCGCGCCATGACACCGCAGCCGCCGCGGCCGTGCGGCGTACCGATGATCGCCGCATCGCGCTGCTCACCGACATCTTCGGCGATCTCGGTTATGAAGGCACCGACGCGTTCGTGCGGGCGCGCGTCGCCTACTTCCATCAGGTCGGCTACTACGCGCTTGCGATCCGCGAACCGCGTGCGCTGCGCTTCGACCTGCTGCCGCATTACTACCGCGTCCTCACCGGCTTCCCGATGCCCGATCAGCTTCGCGGCACGATCGGCAAGGTGAGCGAGGAGGCGCGCTCGCCGCCGCGCAGGATGGTCAGGAGCGGCGACCGCCCGAAGGGCACCCGGGCGAGGTGATCGCGGTCGGCTGCCGCCAGCGCCAGCCGGATGCGGTGGCCCTGCCTGAACAGCCACGATGTCGGCATGAACTGGATCTCGAGCAGCGCGGGCTCGCCCGGCACCAGTGGCTCGGCATCCGCTTCGCCGCACGGATGCCAGGGGCCGAAATGGGGATAGTCCGCCGGCGGCTCGGCGGTGCGGCGAAAGATCGCCCGCAGCATCCCCTCGGTGACGTAGCGCGTGGTGCCGTCCGGTGCGACGTCCTCCAGATAGAGGATGACGGCGGCGTCCTTCGCCTCCGACGCCAGCCAGATGCGCGCGGCCGCGTGGCCCGTCACTTCGGCCGGGCGGTCGAGCGGCGCGCTCGTCCACACGGACATGCGGGCGTCACGCCCATGCCAGTCGCCGTAGTATTCCTCGACCGGCTGCCCGGCGATCCGCTCGTAGCGGGTGTTGCGGCCGGTGCCGATGCCGTGGTCGGTGCGATAGGTGTCGCTGCCGGCAGCCTCGGGCGCCGTGTCCGTCAGCGCGGCATCGGCGGCAAGCCAGAGGGTGCGCGGCTCGGATTGAGGCGGCCAGGTATCGGCTGCCTTCCACGCCTCCTCGATCATGGTGAAGTAGTGGACGGGCCGCTCGGCGGGCAGGCCGGTGTCGCGTCCGGCGACGTGCTGGTCGAAGAAGCGCAGGATTTCCGCATGCATCTCGAAGCGCGGCCGGGCGTCCTCGCGCGCGGGGCTGACGTTGGTGCGGGCGCCATGATCCCATGGTCCGAACAGGAGCCGCTTCTCCCGGCAGGGCAGCGCGCGGAACCGCCCCGCCGCGCCGTTGGTATAGGCGGCGCCGTCCATCCAGCCTGACACGCCGTAATGCGGCAGGTCGGCAGGAATGCCGGAGAGATACGTGCGCGGCGCCACCGTGGTCGCGCGGAACTCGCGATCATGGGCGAAGGCGGTGTCGCGGGCCTGAAGCTGGGTGACGAAGGCAGTCGTGTCGAAGTTGGCCGCGTGCTCGGCGATCGCGGCTGCGACCATGCTGCCATCGGGATCGTCATCGACCGGCGCCGGGCCGGCGAAGTGCGGGCCCGCGAAGTAGGGAAATTCCTGCAGCACGTCTCGCTGGTCGAGGTCCAGCGCCTCGATCATCCGGCCGTAGCCGCCGATCATGCCGATATAGGCAAGGCCGCCCGGATAGAACATGTCGCCCCAGGTGTCCCAGACCGAGAAGGTCGGCATCACCGCCTTGATCGCGGGATGGGCGGTGGAAGCCGCGAAATCCGCGGCCGCGCCGACATAGGAGATACCGGTGATGCCGATGCAGCCATCGCTCCAGGGCTGGCGGGCGATCCAGTCGACCACGTCGTGGTAGTCGAGCCGCTCCGCCGGTGAACGGAAGCCCTCGCGCGCGCCGAACGATGCGCCGGTGCCGCGCACGTCCACGATGACGACGGCGTAGCCGTAGGAGACGAAGAAGTCGCGGATGACGGCGTAGTTCGGGCTCGTTTCGGTGCCGGGCGCCGCGTCCTGCTTCAGCCGGAAGCGGCGGTAGTAGGGCGTGAAGAGAACGACGGAGGGTCGCGCCGTATCCGCGGCGTTCGCCGGCAGGTGGATGTCCGCCGCGAGCCGCACCCCGTCCCGGACGGGGACGTAGAGCGAGCGCCGCGTGGTCCCGTCAGTCTCGATCTTCGGGCGTGCCGCCAGATAATCCGCGGGGCTCAGCCTCCAGGCGGGCGATCCCTTGCTCGTGTCCGACATTGCCGCATTCCTCCCGCCCGTTTCGGGTCTCAACCGTCCTTGCCCAGCTTCCATACACTACTGTATGGTCGTCAAGCCGACGAGCAGGGGGGACCATGAGCGCCGTCGTTTCCCGATCGCCCGCTGTCCCTCCTTCCGCGCTGCATCGCGGCGCAATCGTCGTCGACATGACCATGCCCTGGGGCGACTACGCCCAGCGTGCCGAGATGAAGCCGGACACGCTCGATCGGCTGATCGGCAGCGGCTACACGATGGTCTCGCTGACCATTGCGCAGGATCGTACGCCATTCGCCGAGGCCATGGCCTCGCTCGCCAAGGAACGGCGCTTCTTCCTGGAGCGGCCGGACCGCTTCGTGCTGGTCGACACGGCAGCCGATGTCGAGCGTGCCAAGGCGGAGGGCAAGCTCGCCGTCGCCTTTCACTTCCAGGGCTGCAACCCGCTTGAAGGCAGGCTCGAGAACGTCGCGCTCTTCTACGATCTCGGCATCCGCCACATGCTGCTCGCGTACAACATGCGCAACCTCGCGGCGGATGGCTGTCACGAGCGCACCGATGCCGGCCTCAGCCGCTTCGGCATGGCGCTGGTGGCGGAGATGAACCGGGTGGGCATGATCGTCGACGTGACCCATGTCGGCTGCCGCAGTTCGCTCGACGCGATCGAGGCATCGACGGCGCCGGTGATCTTCTCCCATTCCAACCCGCGCGCCGTCTTCGACCACGAGCGCAACATCCGCGACGATCAGATCCGCGCCTGTGCCGCCTCCGGCGGGGTGGTCGGCATCAACGGGCTCGACATCTTCCTCGGCGGGCCGCCGACGGTGGAGCGCTTCCTGTCGCACATGCGGCACTGCCTCGACCTTGTCGGGCCGGATCATGTCGGCCTCGGCCTGGACTTCGTCTATGATCCGGAGACGCTGACGAACGTACTGATCCGCGGCACCGCCCAGCGTTACCCGACGGGCAGCGGCTACGACCGGGCACGGGTGCCCGAGTTCTTCCAGCCGGAGCAGGTGCCGGAAGTGACCGACGCACTCGCCGCCGCAGGCTGGGGCGATGAGGACGTGCGCAAGATCCTTGGTGGCAACTGGATGCGGGTGGCGCGCGAGGTGTGGCGGCCCGCCAACGGGGGAGGGAGGGGACCATGAAGAAATTTCTCGCGGCAATCGCGCTCTGTGCCGCCACGGCCGCGCCGGTGTCGGCGGCCGACCTGACGGTGGGGGCGCGGTTCGATCCGTCGATCGATCCGCACTACCTCTATCTCTCGACGAACATGGCCTACGCCCAGCACATCTTCGAGCCGCTGGTGGCGCGCGACGTCAATTCGCAGCCGATCCCGGGCCTGGCGGAAAGCTGGCGGCCCATCGACGACCAGACGTGGGAGTTCAAGCTGCGCCGCGGCGTCAAGTTCCACGACGGGCAGGAGTTCACGGCCGAGGACGTGCTCTTCACCGTCAAGCGGGTGCCGTCGATCCCCAACAACCCCAGCCCCTACACCGGCGCGCTCCGGTCCGTGGTGGCGACCGAGGCGCCCGATCCCTACACGGTGATCTTCCGCACCGACCGGCCGAACCCGATCCTGCCTAGCCAGTTCACGATCATGTCGATCGTCTCGCACAAGGCGGCCGCAGGCGCGATGCCGGCCGACTTCGCGTCCGGCAAGGCCGCGATCGGCACCGGCCCCTACCGCTTCGTGCGCTCCGTCCGCGGCGAGCGGCTGGAGCTCGAGCGCGTCGCCGGGCATCACGGGCCGGCACCGGCCTGGGACAAGGTCACCTTCCGCTTCATCCCCAACCCCGCCACGCGGGTGGCGGCCCTGCTGGCGGGCGATGTCGACATGATCGACTACGTGCCGACGGCCGACCTGCCGCGGCTGAGGTCGGACGCACGCGCGAGCCTGTTCACCCGCGCCTCGGACCGGGTGATCTACTTCGCGCCCAATGTCGGCGCCGAGACCCTGCCGGGGCTGACGACCAAGGCCGGCCAGCCGCTCGACCGCAATCCGCTCCGCGACGTCAGGGTCCGTCAGGCCCTGTCGCTCGCCATCAACCGCCCGGCGCTGATCGAGCAGGTGATGGAGGGCTTCGCCGCGCCGGCAACCCAGCTCGTCCCCGAGGGGTTCTTCGGTTTCGATCCCGGCATTCCGGCGCCGGCATTCGACGTCGCCCGGGCACGCGCGCTCCTGGCCGAGGCGGGCTGGCCGGAAGGGTTCGGCATGACCGTCGCCTGCACCACCGACCGCTACGTCAACGATGCCGCGATCTGCCAGGCGGCGGGGCAGATGTGGGCCCGGATCGGACTCACCATGAAGGTCGAGGCCTATCCCTCCAACGTCTTCTTCGGCCGGGCGCGGGCGGGCCAGTCGGAGTTTCCGATCGTGCTGGTCGGCTGGGGCAGTTCGTCGACGGGCGATTCCTCGGGCGCGCTCACCGGCCTCCTGCATAGTGTCGATGCGGGCCGCGGCTACGGCGCCTACAATTTCGGCGCCTACGCGTCGAGGGACGTCGACCAGCGCATCGAGCAGGCGACCACGACCATGGATCCGACGGCGCGGCTCACGCTGATGCAGGGCGCGATGCGGGCTGCGATCGAGGATGGGGCAATCATCCCGCTGCACACCCAGATGACCGCGGTCGCGACCCGCAAGGGCCTCGTCTACGCCCCGCGTGCCGACGAGTGGACGATGGCGATGCAGGCGAGGCCGGCGAACTGACCGCCGGCCGGCTGCCCCTCGCGGGAGAGGGGACCTCGCGGCCTACTTCGCCTCCGCCGCCTCACGGGCCAGCAGCGCCCGCTTGCGCGGGATGCCCCAGCGGTAGCCGGTGAGGCTGCCGTCGCTGCCGACCACGCGATGGCACGGCACCGCGAGCGAGACCGGGTTGGTCGCGCAGGACCGGGCGACGGCGCGCACCGATTTCGGCGCGCCCAGCATGGCCGCGACCTCGGCGTAGCTGCGCGTCTGTCCCGGCGGGATCGTCCGCAGCGTGTCCCATACCCGCTTCTGGAAGGCGGTGCCGCGCAGGTCGAGCGGCAGGTCCAGCGCGGCACGCGGCTCGCGCAGGAAATCCAGCACCGCGCGCAGCGTGTCCGCGAGCCCGGCATCGTCCGCGACGATCCGCGCCTGCGGGAAGCGCCGCCGCAGGTCGCCCATCAGCGCATCGTCCGGCTCGGCAAAGCCGATGAAGCACACGCCGGCTTCCGTCGCACCCACCAGCACGCGGCCGAACGGCCCGTCGCCGAAGGCGGTGCGGATCGTCTCGCCCGCGCCACCGCGCCGTGCGGCGCCAGGGCGCATGCCGAGATGGCGGGCGGTGTCCTCGTAGACGCGCCTCTCGCTGCCGAAGCCGGCGCCGGCCACCGCATCGGCCACGCGCTCGCCGCGGGCCAGCGCCGCCTGCAGCCGCCGCGCCTTCACCCCCTCGGCGTAGCTGCGGGGGGTCACGCCGGTATGCTCCTTGAACAGCCGCAGGAAGTGGTACTTGGAATAGCCGGCGCGGGCGGCGAGGCGGTCCAGCC
>JBBCJT010000138.1:0-8483 GCA_037190665.1 Rhodovastum atsumiense
CCCACCCCTCACAACGATTGTTGTGAGGGGTGGGGTCTGCCGACCGGTTTGGCCGAAGGCCCTCTTGAGGAGCCTGGGTCAAGGGGCCGGTGGCCCCTTGCGGGTGCAGGGCAGCGCCCTGCCGGGGCGTGGGGCAGCGCCCCACGTCACTCCGCCCGCAGTGCGGCGCGCAGTTCGGCGAAGCCGGCGGGGTCCTCGGCGGCGGCGAGGCGCAGTCCGGCGAGTTGTGCGAAGCGATGCGTGAGCGCGCGGCGGCGGGCGGCCGCCAGCGGGTGCAGCGGCGCCTCCCGCAGCAGCGCGGCCTCCCCGTCGGCGACGACCACCAGCCCCGCTTCGTCGGGCAGGATCTCCTGCGGGAAATCCACGTCGACGGCGAAGTACAGCGCGTCGCAGTAGGCGCGATAGGCCGGCCACTTCACGTCGACCAGGAAGTCCCGCAGGCCGGACTTGATCTCCAGGATCGCGAAGCCGCCATCCGGCCGCAGCGCGAGGATGTCCGCCCGGCGCCCGTCCGGCAGCGGCACCTCGTGCAGCGGCGCCCAGCCGAGGCCGACGCAGAGCCGTGCGGCGGCGCGGCGTACGCGCAAGGCACGTTCGGGGAAGGTCAGGACTTCCATCCCGCCAGCCTATCGCGCCCCGCCGCCCCGCATCCACCGCATCGATGGATCGCATGGACACAACGCGTTGGATCGCGCCGCGCGACGAAGCCATTGCTGAGGCGAACGGAGCGATCGGCGCTCCCTGTCCATCCGGAGATCCTCACGATGAACGACACCACGCCTTCCGCCTGGGGCGCCGCGCTGCTGCGCGTGACGCTGGGCATCGCCTTCCTCGCGCACGGGTTGCTGCTGAAGGTGATGACGTTCGGCATCGGCGGCACCACCGCCTTCTTCCAGTCCCTCGGCTATCCGGCAGCGCTGGCGTGGCTGGTGATCGCGATGGAGATCGCGGGCGGCGTGCTGCTGATCGCGGGCGTGGCCGTGCGCGCCGTCGCCATCGCGCTGATTCCGGTGATGCTGGGGGCGGTTTCCGTGCATGCGGGCAATGGCTGGGTGTTCAGCTCGCAGGGCGGCGGCTGGGAGTTCCCGGCCATGTGGACCGTGCTGCTGGCCGTGCAGGCGCTGGTGGGCGCCGGGGCCTTCGCGCTCCGCCTGCCGACGGCGCGGCCGCGCGCGCTTCAGCCGGCCTGATGCCACCGAGCCTTGCCGATGATCTTTTCATCGGCAGGGCGAACGGTATCGGCGCGCAGGACTGGCGTGGCGGTTGCGCTTGTTCATGCCCTCAGACGCCGGGCGCAAACCTCCGGTTTGCCTGGCTTCGCCGGACTACCGGCGGGCCGCATTCGCGGCCCCGGCATGAGTAAGAGACCCATGCCGTCGGCATCATACCGGTCAGCCGGAAGGCTGGCCGGTATGAGTTATCGCTGGCACTGGATGAAGACGGTCGAGGGGTGGGCGATCTCGCCCACCTCCGAGGCCCGCTTGTCCGCCCCCGCGCTTGGGGCCAGCCGCGGCTGGACGTTGTTGCGGCGCAGGAACTCGATCGCCTCGGTCCCCTTCACCGCGAAATTGACGTTCTGCGGAATGTCGCCGGTCTGCTGGGCGATGCGCATCGCGGCGAGCTTGGAGACGACCACGCCCACCACGTTGCCGGTGAGATCGAACAGCGGCCCGCCGGAATTGCCCTGCTGCACCGGCGCGCTGATCTGGTAGTTCGCCTGGTTGTCGCGCAGCCCCGCGAGCGCGCTGATCTCGCCCGTGGTCAGCGTCGGCCCGGAGGAGAGCAGCCCCGACAGCGGGAAGCCGTAGGTCACCACGCCGTCGCCGCGGCGGATCGGCGGGTTGTCGCGGAAGGTGAGCACCGGGCCGGGATTGCCCCGCACGGTCAGCACGGCGAGATCGCGCTCGCTGTCCTGGCCGGCGACCGTCGCCGTCAGGTTCTGGTTCTCCGCCGTGCGCACGACCAGCCGGGCACAACCGTCGATGACGTGCTGGTTGGTCAGCACGCGCTGGTCCGCCACGACGAAGCCGGTCCCGGTCGATGCGGTGCGGAATTCCCGCCCGCCGCGGCCCGGCTCGTTGCCGGTGCCGCCCTTGCCGCCCGGCTGCGGCGGCGCGCCGGCGGAGAGCGGCGGCGGCTTGCCGCGCCCCGATCCCTGCGGTTCGATCGTCAGCGGCGGCAGGATCTGCGGGCGCGAGGGCCCCTGCCCCGGCGCATCGAGCGGGGGCGGTTTCTGCGCGGACGCGACAGCGGCGACCGCGAGCAGGGGCAACAGGAAGAACGGGCGCCGCGACATCGATTGACCATGTGGTGGTGAAGACGGCCGCGTCAATCAACATACGATTGCCGCAGGGCCGCGCCCACCGCAGGATCGTGCCGCACACGGAGGATTGCATGAAGGGGCTGTTCATCGATGCCGGCGAGGAGCTGGCGGGGATTTTCGCGCGCGTGCTGCGGCCGGACGACCCGCCGGTTGCATTGAACCGCGCCGAGCACGTCACAGCCGAGGAACTTCCCGGCCTGCTCGCCGGGCATGATTTCGTGCTGAACGACCACACCTTCATGCCGACCGGGGCGATGCGCGCCTGCACCGGACTGCGCCATGTCGTGTTCCTCGGCACCGGCGCGCGCAGCTACATGAACGTGGAGGAGCTGGCCGAGCTCGGCATCACCGTCCACATCATCAAGGGTTACGGCGACACGGCGGTGGCCGAGCACGCGATCGCGCTGATGTGGGCCGCCGCGCGCGGCGTCGCGACGATGGACCGTGCGGTGCGCCGCGGCGAGTGGCTGCGGACGGAGGGCATGCAGCTCACCGGCAAGACGCTGGGGCTGATCGGCTATGGCGGCATCGGCGCGGAGGTGGCGCGCATCGCCGCCGGGTCCGGGATGCGGGTGCTGGCGTGGAACCGCACGAAGCGCGAGGCCCCGGCGGGGGTGAGCTTCGTCGATCTCGACACGCTGCTGGCCGAGAGCAACATCGTCTCAATGCATCTGCTGCTGAACGACGAGACGCGCGGCTTCCTGTCCGCCGAGCGGCTCGCCAAGCTGCGGCCCGGGGCGATGCTGGTGAACACCGCACGCGGGGCGCTGGTGGACGAGGCGGCGATGATCGCGGCGCTGAAGAGCGGGCGGCTCGCGCATGCCGCGCTCGACGTGTTCGACATCGAGCCGCTGCCGGCGGGCCACGAGCTGACGCGGATGGAGAACGTGACGCTGACCGCCCACAGCGCCTTCCGCACGCCGGAAGCGGGCGAGACGCTGCTGCGACGGGCGCTGGATATCGCGGGGCGGATCGTGGCCGAAGGGAAGTAGCGCGGCGCTTTCCCCTCTCCCGCCGGGAACAGTCTCGCGAAACGGCCGCGCCTCTCCTCCCTCTCCCGCCCGGCGGGAGAGGGCCGGGGTGAGGGTGCGTCCGCCAGCACCACGACGCGGTGTCGTCTCCGCGCGGACCCTCACCCTCCCGCGCAGCGCGGGCCCCTCCCTCTCCCGCAAGCGGGAGAGGGGAGAAAGATCGCCCGCGCGCTACCCTTGCTTCGCCTTGTGCGCGAGCAGTGCGGCGAGCCGTGTATCCCGCGCCTGCTCACGCGCCGCGTGTTCCTGCGGCGTCGCGGGCGCGCGCCACTGCACGACCAGCTTCTGCACGTTCTCCGCATCCCACACGGAAGCGGGCGGCGGTGCTTCGGCGAGCCGGCGGTAGAAGCCGCTGTAGCGCGCGCAGTAGTCGCCGATGCCGCCCGGCGCGTTCAGCTCGATCGTCTCGAACGGGCCGAGGAAGGACCAGCGCAGCCCCAGCCCGTTCTTCAGCGTGTGGTCGCAATCCTCCGGGCTCACCACGCCATCCTCGACCAGCCGGAACGCCTCGCTCAGCAGCGCGCCCTGCAGGCGGTTGAGGATGAAGCCCTCGATCTCCTTCTTCACCAGGATCGGCACCTGCCCCACCGCGGCGTAGATCTCGCGCGCACGGTCCACCGTTTCCGGCGCCGTCCACGGCGCGGGGCACAGTTCCACCAGCGGCACCAGATGCGGCGGATTGACCGGATGGCCGACAAGGCAGCGCGCCCGGCCGGCCAGCGCCTCGGTGAAGCGGGAGGCGACGATCGCCGAGGTGGAGGAGGACAGGATCGTCTCCGGCGCGGCGAGCGCGTCCAGCTCCGCGAAGGTGGCGCGCTTGATGTCCTCCTTCTCCGGCCCGCTCTCCTGCACCATCGCCGCGCCGTCCAGCGCGGCCTTCACGCTGTCCACGACGCGCACGCGCGAGGCCGCGGTGGCGGCATCCTGCACGAGGCCGTGCCGCGCCTGATCCTCCAGCGCCGGGTCGATGAAATCGCGCGCCTTCGCGGCCGCGCCCGGCACGGGATCGTACAGCGCGACCTGCCAGCCGGCGCGGGCGAACACCATGGCCCAGGACCGTCCGATCAGTCCCGTGCCCACGATGGCGATGCTGGATGGTGTCACGCCGGACGTCTCCCCCTCGTTGGTCAGGCGATGATGCCCTGTTCGTGCAGCGCGCGCATCAGCAGCTCCCCGTGGGATTCGATGTCGCGCCTTATCTCCCCCGCCGCCGCAGCCGCATCGCCCGCGCCCAGCGCGCGCAGGATCGCGGCGTGCGGATGCTCGCCGGCCGGGCGCGGGAAGGGCGGGCGGTAGAGGAAGGCTAGATAGGGCGCGGTCTGCACCCACAGCGTCTCGATCATGCCCAGCAGGTGCGGCATGCCCGCGGCGCCATAGAGCGCGAAGTGGAAGTCGAGGTTGTGGCGCAGCAGCCCCTCGCGGTCGCCCTGCCTGCGCGCCGCCATCAGCAGCGCATGGATCGCGGCGAGGCGCTTGCGCAGCGCCGCATCCACGCGCGGCGCCGCACGCAAGGTGGCGAGGCTTTCCAGCGACACGCGGATGTCCCGCAGCTCCGTCAACCGTGCGGCATCCAGCACCGGCACGGTGATCGACTTGCCCGGCGTCAGCGTCAACACCTTCTCGGACACGAGCTGGAGCAGCGCCTCGCGCACCGGGGTCTGGCTGACGCCGAGGCTTTCGGCGAGCGAGCGCAGCGTGATCGGCTCGCCCGGCCGCAGCCGGCCGGTCATCAGCTCCTGGCGGATGGTGCGGCCGATGCGGGAGGCGATGTTCTCCCGCGGCATCGGCGCCAACGTCATCGACATGCGGGCTGTCCTACGGGTTGCGCCGGCAGCGTTGCCATCACAAAATGCTCTTTACATTTTATAACATATGAGGCACCCCGCCGCCAACGAAGCGGCGGAGGACGCATCCATGGACGACACGCCCGGCCCCCTCAACGCGCCCGGCCTGCGCCAGACCGCAACGGCGGCGCACACGATCGCGGCGGCGCTGAAGCGCCACGGCGTCACCCATGTCTTCGGCCAGAGCCTGCCCAGCATGCTGCACCTCGCCTGCGAGCAGGCGGGCATCGCGCAGGTCGCCTACCGGACCGAGAATGCCGGCGGCTACATGGCGGACGGCTACGCGCGCATCGCCGGCAAGCCGGGCGTGGTCACCGCCCAGAACGGCCCGGCCGCGACCCTGCTGGTCCCGCCGCTGGCCGAGGCGCTGAAGGTCTCGATCCCGATCGTCGCGCTGGTGCAGGAAGTGAACCGCGACGAGGCGGACCGCAACGCCTTCCAGGAATTCGACCACGTCGCGATGTTCGCGCCCGTCGCCAAATGGGTGCGCCGCGTGCAGGTCGCCTCGCGCGTCGAGGACTATATCGACCAGGCCTTCGCCGTCGCCTGCTCCGGCCGGCCGGGCCCGGCCGTGCTGCTGCTGCCGGCCGACCTGCTGACGGAGAAGGGGCCCGCGCCGGTCCGCAGCACCAGCCTCGGCCATTTCCCGCTCGACCGCCCGGTCGCAGCACCGGACGCCATCGCCGCGGCCGCCGATGCGCTGCTGGCCGCGAAGCAGCCGATCGCCATCGCCGGCGGCGGCGTGCATGTCTCGGGTGCCGCGGACGCACTCGCCGCGCTGCAGGAGCTGGCGCACCTGCCCGTCGCGACCACGGTGATGGGCAAGGGCGCGGTCGCGGAGACCCACCCGCTGTCCATCGGCGTGGTCGGGTCCTCCATGGGTCCCAACGCCGCGAGCCGGCATCTGCGCCGCGTGGTGACGGAGGCCGATCTGGTGCTGCTGGTCGGCAACCGCACCAACCAGAACGGCACCGACTCCTGGAAGCTGTACCCGCGCAACGCGCGCTACATTCACATCGACATCGACGGGCTGGAGATCGGCCGCAACTACGAGGCGCTGCGCCTCGCGGGCGATGCGCGCGAAACGCTGCGCGCGCTGGCCGCGGAGCTGAAGACGCGCGACCTGTCCGCCCGCGCCACCGCCCGCCCCGCGCTGGAACAGCGCATCGCCGCCGGGCGCGAGATGTCGTGGAAGGAGTCCGAACCGCTCCGCACCTCGTCCGCCACGCCGATCCGGCCGGAACGGATCATGCAGGAGCTGCGCGCGCTGGTGGGCCCGCAGACGATCGTGGTCGGCGATGCCAGCTACTCCACGATCTGGGCCACGAACTACCTCACCGCCGAAGCGGCCGGGCAGCGTTTCCTGACCCCGCGCGGCCTCGCCGGGCTGGGCTGGGGCTTCCCGATGGCGCTCGGCGCGAAGGTGGCGCGGCCGGAGGCGGATGTGATCTGCCTCGTCGGCGATGGCGGCTTCGGCCATGTCTGGTCGGAGCTGGAGACGGCGCGGCGGATGGGGCTGAAGGTCACGCTGCTGCTGCTCAACAACGGCATTCTCGGCTTTCAGAAGCACGCGGAGAACGTGAAGTTCGGCGCGCATACCTCCGCGGTGGACTTCCACCCGGTCGACCACGCCGCCATCGCGCGCGCCGCCGGCTGCCTCGGCATCCGCATCGAGGATCCGGCCGACATCGCGGGCGCGCTGAAGGAAGCGATGGCCTCCGACCGCACCGCGCTGATCGAGGTGATCTGCGACCAGAACGCCTATCCGCCGATCACCTTCTACACGCCGGACCAGACCTGATGGGCCGCGTCGCCCTCGTCACCGGTGCCGCGCGCGGCATCGGGCTCGCGACCGCGCGCGCGCTGCTGCGCGACGGCTGCCGCGTGGTCGCCACCGACCGCGCAGGGGTCGCGGCGGATGCGCTGCGCGGCGACTGGCCGGAGGCGAACGCGTGGGCGGCGACGCTGGACGTGACCGACACGGCCGCCATCGCCGCGCTGCGCGATGAGGTCGCCACACGCTGGGGCGCAATCGGCGTGCTGGTGAACAATGCCGGCGTGTCGCCGAAGAAGCCCGACGGGCGATCCGCCGGCATCTGCGAGATCGGCGCCGACGAATGGGCCTTCGTGCTCGCCGTCAACCTCACCGCACCGCTGCGCCTGTGCCAGGCGCTGCTGCCGGGCATGCGCGCGGCGGGCTGGGGGCGCATCGTCAACGTCTCTTCGCTCGCCGGGCGATCCAAATCCATCGTCGCGGGCGGCAGCTACATGGCCTCGAAGTCCGGCGTGCTCGGGCTGACGCGGGCCATCGCCGCCGAGATGGGGCCGTTCGGCATCACCGCCAACGCCGTCGCCCCCGGCCGCATCCTGACCGAGATGGCGATGCAGGCCGGTGAGGAGGTGAACCGCCGCTACGCGGAGCAGATCCCGGTGCGCCGGCTCGGCACGGCGGACGAAGTGGCGGACGCCATCGCCTTCCTCGCTTCCGACCGCGCGGGATTCATCAACGGCGCGGTCATCGACATCAACGGCGGCTTCTTCATGCCATGACAGGGGAAACGGACATGACATACAGGATCGGCCGGCGCGCCGCGCTCGCCGCCATGATGACGATGCCGGCCATCGCCCGCGCGCAGGCCTGGCCGGATCGCGAGATCACGCTGACGGTCAATTTCGGCGCCGGCGGCAACACCGATGCGGCGGCGCGCGAACTGGCGCGGGTGATGTCGGCGGGGCTGCCGCGGCAGATCGTCGTCACCAACCGGCCCGGCGCGCTCGGCACGCTCGCGCCCGCGTGGCTCACGCAGCAGCGGCCGGACGGCTACAACATCGGCGTCGTCACCTTCTCCGCCGTGGCGATCACGCCGCTGCTGATGAAGGTGCCCTACACCATCGACGACTTCGCCTTCCTCGGTGGCTTCGGCCGGTTCCGCTACGGCGTGGTGGTGCGCGCGGATTCGCCCTACCGCTCGGTGCAGGATCTGGTGGATGCGGCCAAGCGCGCGCCGGTGTTCTTCGGTGCGCCATCCGCGCCGAACAACCTTGCGATGTTCGATCTCGGCCGCCGCACCGGCGCGAATTTCGAGCAGGTCTCCTACCGCTCCGGCAGCGAGACGGTGGTCGCGCTGCTGGGCGGGCAGGTCGAGGTGATCGTGCAGAACCCGTCCGACGTGATCGCGCAGATCGAGGCCGGCAAGCTGCGCCTGCTCGCCTCGGCCAGCCCGGTGCGCTGGCCGGAATTCCCGGACATCCCGACGCTGCGCGAGGCCGGGTTCGACGTGGAGA
>JBBCJT010000139.1:0-10776 GCA_037190665.1 Rhodovastum atsumiense
CATCCGGTAGCCGCACAGCGCATCGGTCCAGCGCAGCTCGCCAACGAGCTGGCGCGCATAGGGATCGAGCAGCAGCTTGTGCGGGTTGAAGCGGTGGCCATCCTCCGGGCGGTACGGGCCGTGGGCGCGGTAGCCATAGACGAGGCCGGGCCGCGCCTCGGGCAGGTAGCCGTGGAACACCTCGTCGGTGCATTCGGGCAGGGTGAGGCGGGCGATCTCCCGCCGGCCGGTGCGGTCGAACAGGCACAGCTCGATCCGCTCGGCATGCGCGCTGAAGACCGCGAAGTTGACGCCGAGCCCGTCCCAGGTCGCGCCCAGCGGGTCGGGGCGCCCGGGCAGCAGCCGTCCCGGCAGGATCGAGATGTCAGCCAAGCGACGGCGTGAGCATCAGCGCGCCAAGCGGCGGAAGCGTGAGCCGGAGGGAGGCGGGCTGGCCGTGCAGCGGGGTAGCTTCGGCAAGGACCGTGCCGCCGTTGCCGATGCCCGATCCGCCATAGACGGCGGCGTCGCTGTTCAGGATCTCGTTCCAGGCCCCCGCGATCGGCACACCGATACGATAGTCGTGCCGGGGCATCGGCGTGAAGTTCACCACCACCAGCACCGGCAGGTCCGCCGCGTCGCCACGGCGGAGGAAGGCGAACACGCTCTGCGTGCGGTCGTCGCTGACCAGCCAGGTGAAGCCCTCGGGATCGAAATCGTGCCGGTGCAGTGCGGGCAGCGTGGCGTGCAGCCGGTTGAGGTCGGCGACCAGCCGCTGCATGCCGCGATGGGAGGTGTGGTCGAGCAGGTGCCAGTCGAGCGAGATGTCGTGGTTCCACTCGCGGCGCTGCGCGAACTCACCGCCCATGAACAGCAGCTTCTTGCCCGGATGTCCCCACATGAAGGACAGGTAGGCGCGCAGGTTGGCGAAGCGCTGCCAGTCGTCGCCCGGCATCTTGCCGATCAGCGAGCCTTTCCCATGCACCACCTCGTCATGCGACAGCGGCAGCACGAAGCGTTCGGTGAAGGCGTAGATCAGGCCGAACGTCATCGAATCGTGATGCCAGCTCCGGTGGACCGGCTCGTGATGCATGTAATCGAGCGTGTCGTGCATCCAGCCCATGTTCCACTTGTGCGTGAAGCCGAGCCCGCCTTCGTCCGCCGGCCGCGTCACGCCCGGCCAGGCGGTGGATTCCTCGGCGATCAGCATCGCGCCGGGGCAGCGTTCGGCAACCGCGCGCGACAGCTCGCGCAGGAACTCCACCGCCTCCAGGTTCTCGCGGCCGCCATAGCGGTTCGGCACCCATTCGCCCGGATTGCGGCTGTAGTCGCGATAGAGCATCGAGGCCACCGCATCCACCCGCAGTCCGTCCACGCGGTAGTGCTGCAGCCAGTAGAGCGCGGAGGCGATCAGGAAGCCGCGCACCTCGTGGCGGCCGAAATTGTAGATCGCCGTGTTCCAGTCGCGGTGGAAGCCTTCCCTGGGATCGGAATGCTCGTACAGCGCCGTGCCATCGAACCGGGCCAGCCCGTGCGCATCGGTCGGGAAATGTGCCGGCACCCAGTCCAGGATCACGCCGATCCCCGCCGCATGCGCACGATCGACGAAGCGGGCGAAGGCGTCGGGCGTGCCGAGATTGGCGTGCGGGGCGAACTGCCCCAGCGGCTGGTAGCCCCACGACCCGCCGAAGGGATGAACCATCACGGGCAGCAGCTCGATATGGGTGAACCCCATGTCCTGCACGTAGGGGATGAGCCGCTCGCCGATCTCGTCCCATTGCAGGACGCGGTCGCCATCGCCGCGTGCCCAGGATCCGGCATGCACCTCGTAGATGCTCATCGGCCCATCGCTGCGGGCGGGCAGGGCACGGGCGGACCAGACCGGGGGGCGGGGATCGGGTACGATAGACGCGGTGGCCGGCGCCGGCTCGGCCTGCTGCGCCACCGGATCGGCCTTGAGCGGCAGGACGCGGCCGGCGGCGTCGAGCAGCTCGTACTTGTAACGTGCGCCTTCGGCCAGGCGCGGGATGAACAGCTCCCACACCCCGGCCTCCCTCCGCAGCCGCATCGGGTGGCGCCGCCCGTCCCAGACGTTGAAGTCGCCGACGACGGAAACGCGCGCCGCGTTGGGAGCCCAGACCGCGAAGCGGACGCCGGGGATGCCGTCGATCGTGGCGACGTGGGCGCCGAGCGCGCGCCACAGCTCGCGGTGCCGGCCCTCGGCGAGAAGATGCACATCGAGTTCGCCCAGCACCGGGCCGAAGGCGTAGGGGTCCTCCGTCTCCTGCACAGCGCCGCCCGGCCACGTGATGCGCAGCAGGTAGGGACGCGGCAGGTCGGCCAGGCGCGCCTCGAAGATGCCGTCGGCGATGCCCGGCGCCAGCTCCGCCGCCACGCGTCCGTCCGCGATCACTTCCACCCGCTCCGCGCCGGGCTGGAAGGTGCGGATGCGGATACCGTCCCCGTCGCGATGCGGGCCGAGCCACGCGAAGGCGTCCACCGGGCCGCCCCGAGTGATGGTCAGCAATTCTTCCTGCACGGCTTCCAGCATCTCCTGTCGGCCCCCGCGGCGCGTCGCGCCTGAACAACCACACTAGCGCAGCAAGCGCGCGGGTCAGCCCGAAGGTTGCACCCGCGGGGCCGAACCGCGCGATCCCCGCCCCGAGGCTGCTTCGGGTGGGATTATTTCCTTATCAGCTCCCGCCTGCGGGGCGAGTCACGAACGACGGTGAATCGATCCGGGTTTGATCCGCATCAAGGCGTCGGGCCCGCGCGTGCCGCATGGCAGTAGCTGGTGTCACGTGTAACGTACACGTCCCCTGCCGTGCCGGCCGCCTCGCTGAGCTTCCTGCCCCCCAAACGAGAACGCAGGTGACCATGCCCCCGCCCACCGCCCCGCATCAGCGGATCCTCGAGCATCCCAAGTTCATCGCCCTCATCGAGCAGCGATCCTCCTTCGCCTGGATCCTGTCCGCGGCGATGCTGGTGATCTACTTCGGCTTCATCCTGCTGGTCGCCTTTGCCAAGGGCCTGCTCGCCACCAAGATCGGCAGCGGCGTCACCTCGCTCGGCATCGTGCTCGGCCTCGCCGTCATCGTCTCGGCCTTCGTGCTGACCGGCATCTACGTCCAGCGCGCCAACACCCGCTACGACGAGCTCACCCGCGAGCTGATGCAGGAGATCGAGCGATGAGCTGGGCAAAGCTCGTGGCCGCCGCCTTGCTCACGGGAGCCTCCGCCGCCTGGGCGGCGGAGGCGCTCAGCGGCGCGGTGGACAAGCAGGCACTCAACTGGGCGGCGATCGTCATGTTCGTCGCCTTCGTCGTCTTCACGCTCGGCATCACGTACCGCGCGGCGCGGCAGAGCCGGTCGGCGGCGGATTTCTACACGGCGGGCGGCGGCATCACCGGCTTCCAGAACGGGCTCGCCATTGCCGGCGACTACATGTCGGCGGCCTCCTTCCTCGGCATCTCCGGACTGGTGTTCACCAGCGGCTTCGACGGGCTGATCTATTCGATCGGCTTCCTCGTCGGCTGGCCGATCGTGCTGTTCCTGATCGCGGAGCGGCTGCGCAACCTCGGCAAGTTCACCTTCGCCGACGTCGCCTCCTTCCGGCTGGACCAGACGCGGATCCGCATCCTGTCCGCCGTGGGCACGCTGGTCGTCGTCGCCTTCTACCTGATCGCGCAGATGGTGGGCGCGGGGAAGCTGATCCAGCTCCTGTTCGGCCTCGACTACCTGTACGCGGTGGTGATCGTCGGCGCGCTGATGATCATCTACGTCGCCTTCGGCGGCATGAAGGCGACCACCTGGGTGCAGATCATCAAGGCCTGCCTGCTGCTGGTGGGGGCGAGCTTTATGGCCTTCATGGTGCTGTGGCGCTACGGCTTCAGCCCGGAGGCGATGTTCGCGGACGCAGTGCGCATCCATCCTTCCGGCGATTCGATCATGGCGCCGGGCAACATGGTGTCCGACCCGATCTCGGCGATCTCCCTCGGCCTCGCGCTGATGTTCGGCACCGCCGGGCTGCCGCATATCCTGATGCGCTTCTTCACCGTCTCGGACGCGAAGGCAGCGCGCAAGTCGGTATTCTACGCCACCGGCTTCATCGCCTATTTCTACATCCTGACCTTCGTGATCGGCTTCGGCGCCATCACCTTCCTGATGCTGGAGCCGGCCTACTACGGGGCAGCCTCCGGCGCGGCCTACAACAAGATCACCGGCCTGCTGGGCGGGACGAACATGGCGGCGGTGCATCTGGCCGACGCGGTGGGCGGGTCGCTGTTCCTCGGCTTCATCTCGGCGGTCGCGTTCGCGACCATCCTCGCCGTGGTGGCCGGGCTCACGCTCGCCGGCGCGTCCGCCGTCAGCCATGACCTCTACGCGGAGGTGATCGCGCGCGGCAAGGCGACGGAGCAGCAGGAGGTGCGACTGTCCAAGATCACCGCGGTCATCATCGGCATCGTGGCGATCTACCTGGGCTACATCTTCGAGAACCAGAACGTCGCCTTCATGGTCGGCCTCGCCTTCGCGGTGGCGGCGAGCTGCAACTTCCCGGTGCTGCTGATGTCGGTGTTCTGGAAGGGCACGACCACGCGCGGTGCGCTCTACGGCGGGATGCTCGGGCTGCTGTCGGCGGTGATCATGGTGGTGCTGAGCAAGGCCGTCTGGGTCAGCACGCTGGGCTTCGCGACCGCGCTGTTCCCCTACGACAACCCGGCGCTGTTCTCGATGGCGATCGCCTTCGGGGGCATCTGGCTCTTCTCGAAGGTCGATGCCAGCCAGCGCGGACGCGACGAGATAGCCGCGTTCGATGCGCAGTACGTGCGATCCGAGACCGGCATCGGCGCCGCCTCGGCCCACGTGCACTGACCGAGGCGCGGCCGCACGGGTCCGTCCCGCGCGGCCGCGGCGATCGCCATGCCGCAGGGGTTCGACGCCACCAACCCGCCCTTCGACCGGCTGACGCACGAACAGGTCGGCCGGCTGCGCAGCGCGCTCGACATCGGCTACTTCAGCCCCGGCGCCCATATCATCGAACGCGGGCAGCCCTCGGAAAGCCTGCACGTCGTCATCAAGGGCAAGGTCGAACTGCGCGACGAGACGGGCGAGCTGCAATCCGTGCTCGGCCCGAAGGACAGCTTCGACGCGCGGGCGCTGATGCACGGCGCGGCGGGCGAGGACTTCATCGCCGCCGAGGAGACGCTCTGCTACCTGCTGCCGAAGGCGCCGCTGCTCGGCCTGATCGCCGACAATCCCGGCTTCGCCGCCTTCTTCTACGCGGAGGTGTCGCGCAAGCTGGAGGCCTTCGCCGCCGAACGGCAGGTTTCCGGCGTGGACTCCGTGCTGCACGCCCGCGTCGCGGACGCCCAGCGCGATCCGGCAGTCTTCATCGACGCCGCGCGCAGCATCGCCGATGCCGGCCGGCTGATGCAGGAACGCGACATCAACGCGCTCTACGTCCGCGACGGCGAGCGGATCGGCATCGTCACCGGGATGAACCTCGCCAAGGCGTTGATCCTGCGTCACCTGTCGCTCGACACGCCGGTGGGCGAGGTCGCGAGCTACGACGTGATCTCCATCGCGCCCGACGCCTTCATCGCCGAGGCGCTGCTGCAGATGACGCGGCACGGCAAGCGCCGGCTCGCCATCCGCACGGAGGAGGGCTACGCGGGTTTCCTCGAGGATATCGACCTGCTCGGCCTGTTCGCCGGCAATTCCCAGCTCATCCCCAGCCGCATCGATCGCGCGCGGGACATCGCCGACCTCGTCTCCTGCGCCGGCGATATCCAGAAGCAGGTGGAGCGGCTGCACGGACAGGGCATCCGCGTGGAGACCATCGCCGACATCACCTCCGACCTGAACCGCCGCCTGCACGCGAAGGCCTATGACCTGACCTGCCCGGAGACGATCCGGCCGCATGCCTGCCTGATGCTCATGGGCTCCGAGGGGCGCGGCGAGCAGACCGTGCGCACCGATCAGGACAACGGGCTGCTGCTGGCCGTGCCGGTGCCGGAGGAAGACCTCGCCGCCTTCCGCACCCGCTTCTCCGGCGCGTTGGAGACGCTGGGCTTCCCGCCGTGTCCCGGCCGGGTGATGGTCAGCAACCCGGTCTGGTCGCAGACCGTGGACGGCTTCATCCGCCAGATCGAACGCTGGGCCCGCGCGGGCGATGCCGACGCGGCGATGAACCTCGCGGTCTTCGCCGATGCGACGGCCGTCGCCGGCGATCCGGCGCTGCTGGCGCGGGCCAAGGCGGCGCTGACCGCGATCATGCGCGGCGAGCCTGTCCTGCTGGCCCGCTTCGCGCATCTGGTGGAGACCTTCGCGCAGCCGCCGACGGGGGGGCTGTTCAACACGCTGATGGCGACCGTGGGCATGGGCGGGGCGGATGCCATCGACGTCAAGCGCGCCGGCACCTTCCCGATCATCCATGGCGTGCGCGCGCTGATGCTCGAACGTGGCCTGTCCGCGGAATCCACCGCGGAGCGGATCGCCGCGCTGATCCAGGCCGGCGCGCTGGGTGACGAATTCGGCACCGAGCTTGTCGGCGCGCTGCGGGTGTTCATGGAGTTCCGGCTGCGCTCCCAGCTCGAAGCCGCCCGGCGCGGCACCACCGAGGGCGAGTCGGTGGTGCGGATGGATGCGCTGTCCACCGCCGACCGCGACATCCTGCGCGATGCGTTGCGCGTCGTCCGCCAGTTGCGGGATTATCTGCGCGTGCACCTCCGGCTGGATAATTTCTGACATGGCCGGCTGGCTGCAACGGCTGTTCGACCATGTCGCGCTGGGCGACCACGCCTATCGCTTCCTGTTCGACGCCGGCCCGGCGGACGAGGTGGTGTCGCTCGATTGCGAGACCACGGGGCTCGACACGCGGCACGACGAGATCCTCGCCATCTCCGCGATCCGCGTCGCCGGCAACCGCATCCTGACCAGCGAGCGGTTCGAGGCGATCATCCGTCCGGACGTGATGCCGACGGCGGAGTCCATCCGGGTGCACCGGCTGCGCGCGCGCGACGTGGCCGAGGGCCTGCCGGTCCACCGCGTGCTGCCGGACCTGCTGCGCTTCATCGGCGGCCGCCCGCTGCTGGGCTACTACATCGATTTCGACGTGCGCATGCTGAACCGGCACATCCTGCCGCTGATCCAGATCCGGCTGCCCAATCCGCTGATCGAGGTCTCCGCGCTCTACTACGAGCGCAAGTACGGCGACGCGCCGCCCGGCACGGCGATCGACCTGCGCTTCGCCGCCATGATGGAGGATCTGGGGATCGCGCCGCTGGAACAGCACATCGCCGTCAACGACGCGGTGATGGCCGCGGAAGCCTACCTCCAGTTGCGAGACCTGCAGCGCCGCGGCGTGCGGGTGCGCCGCCGCCGCGGCGTCTCGCTGGTGGCGCCGACCGGGGGCTGATGTGGCGGCTGCGCGCGGAATGAAGACTCATATCGGGCCAGCCGAAAGGCTGGCCGGTATGAGCGTCAGGCCAGCCGCTGGTGGAAGAAGGCGACGGTCCGGTCCCAGGCGAGCTTGGCCGCCGCCTCGTCGTAGCGCGGGGTGGAGTTGTTGTGGAACCCGTGCTGGGTGCCCGGATAAGTGTGCATCTCGTACGGCACGCTGGCGGCTTTCAGCCCCGCCTCGAACGCCGGCCACATCGCGTTGATGCGCGCGTCCTGCTCCGCATAGTGGATCAGCAGCGCCGCCTTGATCTTCGGGATCGCCTCCGTCTCCGCCGCCGCGCCGTAGAAGGGCGCGCCGGCCTGCATGTCCGCCCCCAGCGCGGCGGCGAGGTAGTTCGTCGTCCCGCCACCCCAGCAGAACCCGGTGACGCCGAGCTTGCCGTTGGAGAGCGCATACGCCTTCAGATAGCGCGCGCTGTTCAGCATGTCGGTGCGCAGCTTCGCCTGGTCGAGCCGGGCCTGCAGGTCCCGCCCGTCATCGTCGTTGCCCGGATAGCCGCCGAGGGGGGCGAGCCCGTCCGGGGCGAGCGCGAGGAACCCCGCCACGGCGGCGCGGCGCGCGACGTCCTCGATATAGGGGTTCAGCCCCCGGTTCTCGTGGATCACGAGCACGGCCGGGAACAGTCCCGCGCCGGCCGGCTGCACCAGATAGCCGCGCATCGTGCCGGAGGAGCCGCCGGGCGAGGGGTAGCTGATGTAGCGCGCCTTGATGCGCTCATCGGTGAAGGAGATCGTCTGCGCCCGCGCGTAGCGGGGCAGCAGGGCCTGCGCCATGGCGAGGCCGCCGGCGATCGCTGCCGCGCTCTCCAGGAAGGTGCGGCGGTCGATCCGGCCGTGACAGTATTCGTCATACAGGTCGAAGACGCGCTGATCGATGTCGGCCTGCGTCAGGGCCGGGGGATCCGCGACGTCGAGGTTGGCTGGCGCGTCCGTCATGACGAGGCACCTCTCAT
This sequence comes from Rhodovastum atsumiense, assembly GCA_037190665.1. Taxonomy (GTDB): domain Bacteria; phylum Pseudomonadota; class Alphaproteobacteria; order Acetobacterales; family Acetobacteraceae; genus JBBCJT01. Next base: position 8,393 of record JBBCJT010000139.1, read on the forward strand.
TCTGCGGCGTCTGGCGCGGCAGTGTAGGCGGCGCGCCCCTCCGTCGCCAGTTCGCATCCGGCCCCCCTCGCGCGCCGGGCGGTTGCGGCTGTAACGTTCCGCAACTTGCCAAGACCCCGGACCGCGTCAGGATCGCTGCCCGGCGCCGGGACACATGCGCCAAAGGTCATGTGCCGAAAGGACAGGAAATGACGACGAGCCGACGTTCCGTACTCGCCGGTCTTGCCGCCGCCGGTGGCCTTGCCGCGCATCCCTCCCTCGCCCAGTCCCCCGCGCCGCTGCTGCGCAAGCCGATCCCGAGCACGGGCGAGATGATCCCCGTGATCGGGCTGGGGTCCGCCCGCCGGTACGAGGAGGCGAAGACCGAAGCGGACCTGGCGCCGCTGCGCGACACGTTCCGCCGCTTCCACGAGCTTGGCGGCACGGTGGTGGATACCGCCCCGTCCTATGGCGATGCCGAGTCGATCATGGGCGGCATCATGGGCGAGCTGAACATCCGCCGCGACCTGTTCGTCTGCACCAAGGTCGGTGCCGACAATCCGCAGCAGGGGCGGGCGCAGATCGAACAGTCCTTCCGCAACCTGCGCACCGACAGGATCGACCTGCTGGCCGTGCACAACCTGCGCGACATCACCAACGAGCTTGCGATCCTGCGCGAGCTGAAGGCGGCGGGGCGTATCCGCTATGTCGGCGCGACCACCTCCTTCGACCGGCAGTACGAGGCGTTCGAGGCGATGATGCGCCGCGAGACGCTCGATTCCATCCAGATCGACTACGCGCTCGACAACCGCAACGCGGCGGAACGGATCATCCCGCTGGCAGCCGAACGCGGCATGGCGGTGTTCATCAACCTGCCCTTCGGCCGCGGCAGCGTGTTCCGCGCCACGCAGGGCCGGCCCTTGCCGGACTGGGCGGCCGAGATCGACGCCACGAGCTGGGCGCAGATCATGCTCAAGTACCTCGTCTCGCACCCGGCGGTGACCTGCGCGGTGCCGGGCATGGCGCAGGCGCGCTACGTGGACGACAACCTCAACGCCGCGCGGGGCCGCATGCCCGATGCCGCGCTGCGCCGGCGGATGGAGCAGTATTTCGATGCAATCTGACTCCGCCGCGACGGCGGAGGCAGCGGACGGAATTCTCTACCGGCTCCTGCGGCGGGTGATCGACCTGCGCCCGGCGGAAGCGCAGGCGCTCGCCTGGTCGTGGCTCTACGTGTTCGCGCTGTTCCTCGCCTACTACGTGCTGCGGCCGATCCGCGACGAGCTTGGCGTGGCGGGCGGGGTGCGCAACCTGCCGTGGCTGTTCACCGGCACGCTGCTGGCGATGCTCGCGGCCAACCCGCTGTTCGCCTATGCGGTGCGGCGCTGGCCGCGCGAGATCTTCATCGCCATCGCCTACCGCTTCTTCATGCTCAACCTGCTCGCCTTCATGCTGCTGCTGATGTTCGCGAGCGAGGCGCAGCACGTGTGGATCGGGCGCGCCTTCTTCATCTGGGTCTCGGTCTTCAACCTGTTCGTCGTCTCGGTGTTCTGGTCCTTCATCGTCGACGTGTTCGACGCGGAGCAGGGCAAGCGGCTGTTCGGCGTGCTCGCCGCCGGCGCGACGCTGGGCGGGATCGCGGGGGCCGCCCTGACCTCCGGCTTCGTCGCACATATCGGGCAGAACTGGCTGCTGCTCGCCTCGATCCTGCTGCTGGAGGTGGCGGTCTTCGCGGTGCGCCGGCTGTCGGGCATCAGCGACGCGTTCCGCCGGCCGGCCCCGGGCGACGATCCGCACCGGGCGGTGGGCGGCGGCATCTTCGCCGGCATGACGCACACGCTGCGCTCGCCCTACCTGCTCGGCATCGCGGGCTTCATCCTGATCTACTCGGTCACCTCCACCTTCCTGTACTTCCAGCAGGCGACCATCGCGGAGGCGCATTTCCCCGACCGTGCAGCGCGCACCGCCTTCTTCGCGAACATCGACCTGTGGGTGAACGTGCTGACCATCACCCTCCAGCTCTTCCTCACCGGGCGGCTGATGGGCTGGCTGGGGGTGGCGGTGATGCTGTGCATCCTGCCGCTGCTCAGCGCGTTCGGCTTCGCGGCACTGGCGGTGTGGCCCGGCGTGGCGGTCTTCGTCGCGGTGCAGGTCGCCCGGCGGGTCGCCAACTTCGCGCTCGCCCGGCCGACGCGGGAGGTGCTGTTCACCGCCGTGGAGCGGGAGGACCGCTACAAGGCGAAGAACTTCATCGACACGGTGGTCTATCGCGGCGGCGACCAGGTGGGCGCATGGAGCTATGGCGGGCTGATCGCGCTGGGGCTGACCATGACCGGCATCGCCATCGTGGCCGTGCCGCTGTCCGTGGCGTGGCTGGCGCTGAGCTTCTGGCTCGGCCGGCAGCA
>JBBCJT010000140.1:0-17639 GCA_037190665.1 Rhodovastum atsumiense
ACCGCAGGCAAGCCGGCCAAGCTCGCCATCACAGCCTGCATGCACAAGCTGCTGCGCATCCTCGCCGCCATCGCAAGAACCAACACACCATGGAGAGACGCTTGATCACACAGTCGCTCTCCCGCAAGCGGGAGAGGGGGAAGGGAAGGTCACGGCCGTTTCGCAAAGCTTCCGCTTGGGGAGAGGGCCGGTATCGCCTGCGCGGCGTTCCGTCTTCCGCGCAGGTCACCCGTATCAGCGTTACCGCGCGAGGATCTTCCGGATCGCCTCGGCCGCTTCCTCGACCTGCGGGCGCGTCACGTCCAGATGCGTGCAGGCGCGCGCACGGCCGGCCAATCCGCTGATCCAGATCGCCTGCTCGGCCAGCTTAGTCTGCAGATCGTTCAGGCTCACGCCCGTGCCGGTGATGTCGAAGAACACCAGATTGGTCTCCGGCTCCGTCACCTTCACGCCGGGGATCTGCGCCAGCGCGCGCGCCAGCACCTTGGCGTTGGTGTGGTCCTCCGCCAGCCGGTCGATGTTGTGGTCGAGCGCGTAGAGGCACCCGGCCGCGCACAGCCCGCCCTGCCGCATCGACCCGCCCATGCGCTGCTTCCACCGCCACGCCTGGTCGATGAATTCCGCGCTGCCGGCGAGCACCGCGCCGAGCGGCGCGCCGAGCCCCTTGGTGAAATCCAGCCACACGCTGTCGAAGCCCGCGACCATGTCCTTGGCCGCCACCCCGGCCGCCACGCAGGCGTTCATCAGCCGCGCGCCATCCATGTGCGTGGCGAGCCCCGCCCCCTGCGCCACCGCGGCCACGGCATTGAGCTGTTCCAGCGGCCAGACCGCGCCGCCGCCGAGATTGGCGGTCTGCTCCACCTCCACCAGCGCCTGGGTCGGCGCATAGCGGCTCCTGGGCAGCAGTGCCGCCTTCAGCGTGTCGGCGGTGAACATGCCGCGCTCGCCGCGCAGCGGGCGGATGTTGGCGCCCGCATTCGCCGCCGGGCCACCGCCTTCGCTGGTGAGGATGTGCGCTGACTCGTGCGCGATCACCTCCTCGCCCGGGCGGACATGCACGCGGATCGCGATCTGGTTCGCCATCGTCCCCGACGGCAGGTAGACGGCCGCTTCCTTGCCGAGCAGCGCCGCCATCCGGTCGCACAGCGCATTCACGGTGGGATCGTCGCCGTGCTGCTCGTCGCCGACCTCGGCCGACATCATCGCTTCCTTCATGCCGCGCGACGGCTTGGTCTGCGTGTCGGAATACAGGTTGATGCGCGGCGGCGGCAGATGCGCGGGCGGACGCTGCGGCGTGTAATTCAGAGAAGGCGTGATCGCGACCGCATCGGCCATCGTGCTTGTCCCCGTCCTTGTGCCGGCGGTTCCCTTACCGCCACCTCGCCCCGCCGACCAGCCCCGCTTCCGGTGCGCTTTCGTCACGTTTCGCCGCATGAAACGCGGTTTTCGTGGCGCGGACCGGTGCCGCCGCCATAGGCTCACGCCATGGGGCAGGGGTTGACCGGGGAGCAGGTGGCGGCGTTCCGCGAGCGCGGCTTCGTCGCGCCGCTGCCTGCCTTCCCCGCGAGCGAGGCCGCCGCCCTGCATGACCGCTTCACCGCGTTCGAGGCGCGCGCCGGCGGCAAGCTCTCCCGCGCGCTGAACGAGAAGCCGTACCTGTTCCTGCGCTGGATCGCCGACGTGGTGCGCGACCCGCGCGTGCTCGATCCGGTGGAATCGGTGCTGGGGCCGGACATCCTGTGCTGGGCGGGCGGCTTCTTCGCCAAGCGCCCGGGCGACGGTGCCATCGTGTCCTGGCATCAGGACGCGACCTACTGGGGCCTGTCCTCGCCCGACGTCGTCACCGCCTGGATCGCGCTGACCCCGAGCACGCCGGAAAGCGGCTGCATGCGCGTGGTCCCCGGCACGCACCGCGCGCAGATCGCCCATCGCGACACCTTCGCCGCCGGCAACCTGCTCAGCCGCGGGCAGGAGGTGCAGTGCGAGGTGGACGAGGACGATGCGGTGGACCTCGTGCTCGCCCCCGGCGAGATGTCCTTGCACCACACGCTGCTGATCCACGGCAGCGGACCCAACCGCGCCGCCCTGCCGCGCATCGGCCTCGCGATCCGCTACATCGCCGGACACGTCCGCCAGACGCTGTCCATTCCGGATAGTGCGATGCTGGTACGCGGACGGAGGCTGCACGACGATTTCGCCACCGACATCCCGCCCGATCACGACTGGCAGGAGGCGGCGGTGGAGCGGCACCGGCGCTTCGTCACCCGCCATCAGGACCTGCTCTACGCCGGCGCCGCCCAGCGGCCCGACCCGGACCAGCCCCGCGGCACCCCCAGCGCAGGAGAGCGCCCTTGAGCGCCAACGCCACGATCGACCGGACCAACGCCGCCCAGCCCGAACCCGCGCGCTTCGATGAATCGCGCCGGCTGATCGAGGCGGCGAGCCGCTTCATGCCCGCCGGCGTGTCGAGCAACTTCCGCGTCGGGATGGCGCCGCATCCGCTGGTCTTCGAACGCGGCGAAGGCCCGTACCTGCACGACGCGGACGGCAACCGGCTGGTCGACTACTACCTCGGCATGGGGCCGATGATCCTCGGCCACAATCCGGAGTCCGTGCGCCGCGCGGTGGTCGCACAGCTCGAACACGGCATCCTCTACGGCGGGCAGAGCCGGGTGGAGGCGGAGGCGGCGGAACTGTTCTGCAGCCTCGTCCCCTGCGCGGAAAAACTGCGCTTCTGCGGCTCCGGGTCGGAGGCGGTGCAGGCGGCGCTGCGGCTGGCGCGCGCCGCGACGGGCCGGCGCACCGTGGTGAAGTTCGAAGGCCACTATCACGGCTGGTTCGACTCCATCCTCGTCTCCGTCGCCGCCACGCCGGAGAATGCGGGCGACCGCACGCACCCGAACCGCAACCCCGGCAGCACGGGCCAGGACCCCACCGCCTGGGGCAGCGTGGAGGTGCTGACCTGGAACGACCTCGCGCTGGTGGAAGCGCGTCTCGCCGCCGGCGACGTGGCCGCGCTGATCATGGAGCCCGCGATGTGCAACGCGGGCGCGATCCACCCCGCGCCCGGCTATCTGGAAGGCGTGCGCGCCGCGTGCAGCAAGCATGGCACGGTGCTGATCTTCGACGAGGTGATCACCGGCTTCCGCGTCGCGCCGGGCGGTGCGCAGCAGATTCTCGGCGTCACGCCCGATCTCGCGACCTTCGCGAAGGCAGTTGCGAACGGCTTCCCCGTCGCCGCGGTCGCGGGCCGCGCGGACCTGCTGGACCGGTTCGCGACCGGCGGCGCGGTACACGGCGGCACCTACAACGCGCATCCCGCCTGCATGGCCGCCACGCTCGCCACGTTGCGCGCGCTGGCCGATGGCAGCGTCCACAAAGCGATCGAGCCGCTGGGCCGCAAGCTGATGGATGGCATCGACGCGATCCTGAAGCGGGCCGGCATCCCCGCCGCCGTGGCCGGCTTCCCGCAGATCTTCCACGTCGCCTTCGGACTGAGCGAACCCGCACGCGACTACCGCGACCTGATGCGCATGGACCGCGCGCGCTACGTCCGGTTCTGCGCCGCGCTGCTGAAGCGGCGCGTGCGCGTGCTGGAACGGGGCGCGTGGTTCCTGTCCTCCACGCATGACGAGATCGCGATCGAGGAGACGCTGGCCGCCGTCTCCGCCGCCGCCGCGGAGGTCTGAGCGATGCGCCTCGGCCTCATCCACATCGGCCAGGAGACCAACGACTTCAATCCGCTGCCCACCACGCTGCGCGACTACGAGGCGTTCGGCGTCTTCGATGGCCCGCGCATCATCGAGGAGTTGCGCGGCATCGGGCAGGTGGGCGGGCATCTGAAGGCGGTCGACGACAGCGGCCGGGCCATCGAGACGGTGCCGATCGTGCGCGCCCATGCGGTGGCCGGCGGACGCATCGACCGCGCCGCCTTCGATCACTGGCAGGCGAAGATCGAAGCCGGGCTGAAGGCCGCCGGCCCGCTCGACGGACTCGCCCTGCAGCTTCACGGCGCCTGCGCCGCCGACGGGATCGACGATGTGGAGGGCGAACAGATCGCGCTCTGCCGCCGCATCCTCGGCGCCGGATTTCCGATCGTGCTGGGGCTCGACCACCACGCCAACGTCACCCGCAGGATCATGGCGAACGCCACCGCCATCGTCGGTCACCGCACCCAGCCGCACGACCCGTTCGACACCGGCTATATCGGCACCGCGCTGCTGATCCGCGTGGTGGCGGGCGAGGTGAAGCCGGTGATGGCGTGGCGCAAGCTGCCGCTGGTGACGCATCAGGAGCAGTTCCTCACCGACCGTCCACCGATGAAGACGTGGTTCGACCAGGCGCGCGGCATGGAAGCCGACAAGCGCGTGCTGCACGTGGGCAACTACCCGATGCAGCCCTGGCTGGACGTGGCGGAAGGCGGCTGGACCACCATCGTCGTCACCGACAACGACCGCGCGCTCGCCGAGCGGCTGGCCGATGAAAGCGCCGATCTCGCGTGGTCGCTGCGCGATGCGTTCCTGGAGCGCGTGGCGCTGCCGGTGGACGAGGCGGTGCGCATGGCCGATGCCGCGCCGCGCGGCGTGGTGGTGCTGTCGGACACCGGCGACACGGTTTTCGGCGGCGCGGCGGGCGACAGCAACCTGCTGCTGGAATCCATGCTGCGGCAGGAGATCAAGGGCCGCGCGCTGGTGCCGATGATCTCCGCCGGTGCCGCGGCGAGGCTGCACGCGGCCGGACCGGGTGCCACCGTCACGCTGCCACTCGGCGGCGACGCCACACCCTTCTTCACGCCGCTGACCGTCACCGGCACCGTGCGCAGCATCAGCGACGGGCACGTCGCCACGCCGGGGATGCACCAGCGCGAGATCGAGATGGGCCGTTCCGTCATCTTCGACGTCGGCCCGGTGACGCTGCTGATCACGGAGTTGCGGGGCGTGGCCGGCAACACGCCGGACGTGTACCGCGCGCTCGGCATCGAACCCACCGACTACAAGATGGCGGTGGTCAAGACCGCGTCGAACTTCCAATACTTCGCGCCGATCACCTCGCAGCTCATCCGCGCAGACACGCGCGGGCCCGGTCAGTCCGATGTGCTGGGCCTGCCCTGGCGGCGGCTGCCGCGGCCTTGCTACCCGCTCGATCCGGTCGAAGACTGGCGGGCGCAACACAGTGCGATCAATCGCCCGGCTTCACACGCAGAAACCACCGTCTGAGGAGTCTCCGGCCAATGAGAAGCTCCACTGCCCGCACGCTGGGCCTCACCGCCTCGCTGGTCGCGCTCGCCGTCGCGGCGACGCCTGCGCCCGCGCAGGATCTGCGCGGCGGACGGCTGCGCGTGGCCATCACCGCCGACATCAACGATTTCGATCCGCAGGCTTTCTCGACGGTGAACTTCCCCACCATCAAGAACCTGTACGACAGCCTTCTGGAGTACACCGCGGACGGCAAGGCGGTGCCGAGCCTCGCGGAATCCTGGACCATCGCGCCGGATTCCAAGTCCGTGACGCTGAAGCTGCGCACGGACGTGAAGTTCAGCTCCGGCGCGCCGTTCAACGCGGAGGCGGTCGCCGCGACGCTGCGCAAGGCGGCCGATCCCACCGCCGGAAAGAACGTATACGCGACCATGGGGATCGTGCAGGACTGGACGGTGGTGGATCCGCACACGATCCGCATCAACCTGAAGGCCCCCGCGCCCGAGCGGCAGATCACCGACCTGCTGCAGTTCCTCTCGGTGATCGACCCGGCCGCGATCGAGACCGTCGTGACCCGTCCGCTCGGCAGCGGCGCCTACGTGCTCGCCGAGCGCGTCGTCGGCCAGCGCGTGCGGCTGACGGCGAACCCGCATTACTGGCGCCAGGGCGAGCCGCTGTCGAACGAGGTGGTGCTGACGGTGTTCGACAACGACGCCGCCGCTTCCGCCGCACTCGAATCCGGCGCGGTCGATCTGGTCTACGGTGGCACCGGGCGTAGCGCGGCGCGGCTGAGGAGCGCGGGCTTCCAGGTGATCGACGGGCCCGGCCCGCTGGTGCAGGTGTTCCGCATCAACTCGACGCGCGGGCCGTTCCGCAACGCCAAGTTCCGGCAGGCCTTCAACCACCTGATGGACCGGGCGAACATCCTGCGCGTGGGCTATGCCGGCCTCGGCGGCGTCACCGCCCTGCCCTGGGCGCCCGCTTCGCCCGCCGCCGATCCGTCCTACAACGAGCGCTACGCATACGATCTCGACAAGGCCAAGGCGCTCCTCGCGGAATCCGGCCTGTCCGCGGCCGAGCAGAGCGGCTGGAAGCTGCTCGTCAACGGCGGGGACGAGGGCAGCACGGTGATCAGCCAGATCGTGCAGTCATCCCTCCGCCGCGTGGGCATCAACATCGAACTCGACCTCAAGCAGGGTGCGGAGTTCATCGATGCGCTGCTGAAGGGCAATTTCGACGCGGTGTTCGGCGCAGTCGGCAACGTGCAGAAATTCCCCAGCCGGCTGACCACGAACAGCATCTACCGCACCACGAACAACCCGATCCTCGGCAACCCGAACCCGCACCCGAACTACGTGGCCGCGATCGCGCGGGTGGATGCAGCGCTGACGCCGGCGGAGGCGAAGGCGGCCTATGACAACCTCAACAAGGTGCTGGTGGAGGACGCGTTCGGCATCGCCACCAACTCCTACCCGATCGGACTGATCGTGGCGGCGCGCAACGTCGGCGGGTTCACGCCCGACATCGACAACCTGTTCGTTGCCCGAACCATCGGCTTCCGGCGCTGATCGAGGCTCTTTTCTCGGTCCTGCACCGGCCGGGCGCGCGGCTGGGGGCGATCTATCTGCTGGCGATCACCGCCCTCGGCCTGCTCGCCCCGGTCCTGCCCATCGATCCGCTGGATCAGGACCTGATCTCCGCACTCGAAGGCCCATCGACGGCGCACTGGTTCGGCGCCGACGAGCTGGGCCGCGACATCCTCGCGCGCGTCATCCACGGTGCGCGCACCTCGCTTCTCACCGCCGCCGGCGCGGTCGCCATCGCGGCCGCGGTCGGGGTGCCCATCGGGCTGGTCGCCGGCTTCTTCGGCGGCTGGCGCGACGCGATCCTGATGCGCGCGATGGACGTGCTGCTCGCCCTGCCGGGCATCCTGTTCGCGATGGCGCTGATCGCCGTGCTCGGCCGCAGCCAGGCGGCGGCCCTCGTCGCCGTCGGCATCACCGGCATCCCGAGCTTCGCGCGGATCACGCGCGCGCAGGTGCTGTCGCTGCGCGAACGCGAGTTCGTCGCCGCCGTGCAGGCGATGGGGATGAGCGACTTCTACATCCTGTTCCGCACCGTGCTGCCCAACGCGCTCAGCCCGATCATGGTGCAGATCGTGGTGCTGTCCTCGGTCGCGATCCTGCTGGAAGCCGCCCTCGCCTTCCTCGGCGTCGGCATCCCGCCGCCCACGCCGAGCTGGGGGGAGATGCTGCGCACCGGCAAGTCCTACCTCTACGAGGCGCCGACCTATGCGGTGCTGCCGGGCATCGTGCTGACGCTGACGATCCTGTCGCTGGATGCGATCGGCCGCGCGATGGTCGCCGCCCTCGAACAGCAGGACGCCATCGCACCGGGGGCGCGGCAGGCAGCATGATCGGGTACATCCTCCATCGCCTGATGCAGCTCACGCCCGTGCTGCTGATCGCTTCGGTGGGGATCTGGGCGATGATGTACGCGATCCCCGGCGGGCCGGTCGGCATGCTGGTGGGCGAGAACGCGACAGCCGAGCAGATCGCCGCCGCCACCGCGGAGCTGGGGCTGGATCGGCCGGTGCTGGTGCAGTTCTGGTCCTGGCTGACCGCCGCGCTGTCCGGCGACCTCGGCCTGTCCATCCACAGCCGCGAGCCGGTGATCTCGCTGATCGGGGAGCGGCTGCCGGCCACGCTGCATCTGGGCCTCGCCGCCACCCTCGTCGGCCTGATCATCGGCATCCCGGTCGCCATCGCGAGCGCGGTGCGGCCCAACTCCTGGCTCGACCGCAGCCTGTCGGGCTGGAGCGCGCTCGCCCTCGGCGTGCCGACCTTCTGGCTCGGCATCCTGCTGATCCTGCTGTTCGCGGTGTACCTGCGCTGGCTGCCCTCGGCGTCCGGCTACGTGCCGATCTGGGAATCGCCCTTCGACGCGCTGCGCAACCTGCTGCTGCCGGCGCTCACGCTCGGCGTGTACGTCTCCGGCATCTTCGCCCGCTTCCTGCGCGCATCCATGGTCAGCGAGATGCGGTCGGATTACGTGCGCACCGCGCGCGCGAAGGGCCTCCCGGAACGCGACGTGATCGGCGTGCATGTGATGCGCAACGCCCTGCTGCCCTTCGTGACCATCGTCGGGCTGATGCTCGCGAACTTCATCGGCGGCACCGTCGTCACCGAGGCCGTGTTCACCTATCCGGGCCTCGGGCGGCTGATGGTGCAGGCGATCTCCACCCGCGACTATCCGCTGATCCAGGGCTGCATCCTGGTGATCCTGCTGCTCTACATGGGGATCAGCCTGCTGGTGGACCTGCTCTACGCCTGGATCGACCCCCGGATCGAGTACCGATGAGCGAAGACGCCCCTGCCCCGCCCGCCCGCCTGTTCGACCTCACCGGCCGCGTCGCGCTGGTCACCGGCGCCTCGCGCGGGCTGGGCTGGGCGATGGCCCGCGCACTCGCCGCCGCGGGCGCGGAGGTGCTGCTCAACGGCCGCGACGCAGCCACGCTGGTCCCGCGCCGCGATGCGCTGCGCGGCTGGGGATTGCGGGCGGAGATCGCACCCTTCGACGTGACCGATGCGGACGCGGTGGTGGCCGCGCTGAGCGCGCTCGGCCGGCTCGACATCCTGATCGGCAATGCCGGCACCACCGTCCGCAAGCCCCTGCGCGAGCAGACCGAGGACGACTGGCGCAAGGTGATCGACACCGACCTGACCGCATGCTGGCGGCTGTGCCGGGAGGCCGCGCGGCTGATGATCCCGGCGCGCTACGGGCGCATCGTTCTGGTCTCCTCCATCAACGGCTTCGTCGCGCGCCCCTCCATCGCGCCTTATGTCGCCGCCAAGACCGGGCTGCACGGGCTGGTGCGCGCGCTCGCGGTGGAGCTTGCGCCGGAGGGGATCACCGTGAACGCGCTCGCCCCCGGCTACTTCCCCACCGAAGGCAACCGCTCGCTGCGGGAAAGCGATCCGGGCTTCGCGCCGCGCATCGCCGCGCGCACGCCCGCCGGGCGATGGGGCATGCCGGAGGAACTCGGCGCGGCGGCGCTGTATCTCGCCTCCGGCGCATCGGGCTACACGACCGGCTCGGTGCTCACCGTCGATGGCGCGCTGACCGCGGCGATCTGACCATGAGCCTCGACCACCGCTATCTGGTCATGCCGGTGCGCAAGGCGTTGCAACTGCTCGACGAGCTTGCCGGGGCGGGACGGCCGCTGACGCTGTCGGAACTCGCCGAACGCACCGCGGTGCCGAAGACCACCGCCTTCCGCTACCTCTACACGCTGCGCGCGGCGGGTTTCGTCGCGCAGGACGGGCAGAGCGAGGCGTATCGCGTCGGCCGCCGCCTGATCGCCCCGCCCGCGCCGGAAGCGGCGATCGAGGCGCTGAAGCAGGCATCGCTGTCGGAGATGAAGCGGCTGCAATCGCGCTTCAACGAGACGGTCAACCTCGCCGTGCTCGACGGCGACGAGGTGGTCTATGCCGCGATGGTCGGCAGCACGCGCAGCCTGCGCATGGAAGCCGCACTTGGCGCCCGCGACCCGGCGCATTCCACCAGCCTCGGCAAGGCAATCCTCGCCGCAAGGCCGCGTGCGTCGCGTTTCGAGGGGCTGAAGCGCCGGCTCGCTGCGCGCACACCCCACAGCCGCACCAGCCGTGCCGCGCTGGCGCGCGAGCTGGAGGAAGCCGCCGCGCGGGGCTACGCGCTCGACATCGAGGAGAACGAGCCCGGCGCGCATTGCGTCGCGGCCGTGATCCCCGGTGTGCGGCCGGAAGCGGCGATCAGCATCTCCGGCCCCGCGCAGCGCATGCCGCCACCGGCGCTCCAGCGCTGCGGCCTCGCGCTGATGCAGGCGGCGAAGGCGATTGCGGAACGGCTCGGCAGCAACGGATGGGAGAGTGCGGAATGATCCGGCAGGAACAGATCGACGCCTATCGCCGCGACGGGTTCGTGGTGATCGAGCGCGTGGTGGATGCGGACACGCTCGGCCGCATGCGGCAGGTGATCGCCGAGGTGGTCGCGGGCGCGGCCACGGTGGAGGCGAACGACGATGTCTACGACCTCGAACCCGGGCACAGCCGCGCGGAGCCGCGCGTGCGCCGCATCAAGGCGCCGCACAAGGTGCACCGGATCTTCGACGATCTCGTGCGCTCGCCCGCGGTGGTGGCGATCTGCCGGGCTCTGATCGGCGGCGATCTCCGGCTGCACGGATCGAAGCTGAACATGAAGTCGGCGCGCTACGGCTCGCCGGTGGAATGGCATCAGGACTGGGCGTTCTATCCGCACACCAACGACGACATCCTCGCCATCGGCGTGATGCTGGACGACACGTCGCTGGAGAACGGGCCGCTGCTCTGCGTGCCCGGTTCCCATCGCGGGCCGGTCTACAGCCATCACAGCGCGGACGGGCGCTTCTGCGGGTCGATCGATCCGGCGGAGCTGGCCGATGCGTTGCCGCGCGCCGTGCCCGCGCTTGGGCCCGCCGGGTCGATGTCGTTCCATCATGTGCGCACGCTGCACGGTTCGGCGCAGAACGTGTCCGACCGGCCGCGCAACCTGCTGCTCTACGAGGTCGCCGCCGCGGACGCGTGGCCGCTCGCGGGCGTGAAGGACCTTGCCGCGTTCGACGCCAACCTGATCACCGGAAACGGCCCGACCATCACGCCGCGGCTTGCGGACGTGCCGGTGCGCATGCCGCTGCCGCCACCGCTGCGCACGGGGTCGATCTACGAGACGCAGCTCGGCGCGCCGGAGCGGTCGTACTTCGCGCGGGTGGGATGAAGGCGTGGGGCTCTGCCCCACACCCCTGAAGGGGCAAAGCCCCTTCCGGGGTCCGGGGCAGCGCCCCGCTCTTCACGCCTCCGGGTCATGCGCGAGCGGCGTCGCCTGCGGTGCGAGGATGTCGAAGGTCCGCTCGTGGTGCGGCGGGGCGGCGCGCTGCAGTCGGCGCAGGGCGGCCACGGCCGCCAGCACCAGAGCCGCGGCGGCCAGGAAGAACAGCAGGCCGTCGATCTCCAGATGCCGCATGACGTAGCTGCCGACCAGCGGGCCGATCGCCGAGCCGACACCGCTGACCAGGATCAGCCGCCCGCTGATCGCCACCATCCGGTCGGATGGCATCCGGTCCAGCGCATGGGCCACGCAGACCGGGTACAGCGTGGACATGAAGCCGCCGAGCAGCGCCGCGACCGGCATCGCGAAGGCGAGCGTGCGGGGCATCATCGGCAGCGCGATAGCCGCGGCCGCGAAACCCGCCGCCAGCACCGCCAGCACCACCCGCCGGTCGAACGCGTCGGAGAGCCAGCCGACCGGAACCTGGAAGGCAAGCCCGCCGAGCACCGCCGCCAGCATGAACAGCGCGATCGTGTCCTGGGCGATGCCGTATTCCGCCATCCAGGCGGGCAGCAGCGAGTAGAAAGCGGCGCTGATCATGCCGCTGATCACGCAGCCGAGCACCGCGACCGGCGCGGCACGGGCAAGCTGCCCGTACGGCAGGTGACTATCCACGATCGTGGCGGGCGGCTCGGCGCGCGTGGTGCTGACCAGCACGAGCGCGACCGCGAACAGCGCGATGATGGCGTTGAACGGCAGGGCGGACTCGATCGCGATGCGCCCGATCAGGAGCTGGCCAACCGCGAGCGCGACGAAGGTGCCGACCATGTAGATGGAGAACACCCGCCCACGCGTCTCGGGCCGCGCCTTCGCGTTCAGCCAGCTCTCGGTGGTGATGAACAGCCCGACGCAGCCGATGCCGATGGCGCCGCGCAGCACGAGCCAGGCCCACGGGTCCACCAGCAGCGGCATGGCGGCGGTCGCGGCCCCGACCAGCCCCCCGAAGGCGGCATAGGCGCGGATATGGCCGATGCGCGCGATGATCCGCCCGCAGCGCAGCGCGCCCAGCGTGAAGCCGGCGAAGTAGGCCGACAGCACCAATCCGGTGAGCGTGGCGCCAAAATCCTCAACCGTCAGCCGCAGCGAGATGAAGGTGCCGAAGAAACCGTTGGCGAGCTGCACGAGGCTCGTGGCGAGGATGAGCGTTCCGACCGCGGCTTGCATCCGGCACGCTGGCCATCAGGCATCGCGCCATGCAACCCCGCGCGCGCTCACGCATGCGTCAGGGCGGGCGGAACAGGCGCGCGGCGGCGGGACCGGACATGCCGGCATCCGAATGAGCCACGCCCGGCACCGTGCCGAGCGTCCAGGCGAAGCGCGCTCCGAGCGAGGCCGCGCGCGTCCGCGCTGCGGCGTAGAAGAACCGCCCGCGGTCGAAGCGGGTGAGCCCCTGCGCATCCGCCTGCACGTTGCGGCGCAGTGCGGGGTGATGCGGATCGGTATCGGCCTCGCCGAGCAGCACCGTGAACGGCGCGGCGAAGCGGGCGCGCAACGCGGCATCGTCAAGGCGCGTACCGCCGAGCCCGTAGGGAAAGGGTTGATCGGCCACCGGCAGCGTGTACCAGCCGGCATTCGCCGCCACGATGCCGCGTGCGCCCGCGAGCCCGTCGAACAGCAGCGCGCGATGCACGAACTGCGCACCGGCTGAATGGCCATACAGATAAAAGCCCGGCACGGTAACGCCGAACCGCGCGCGGATCGCGGCGAAGGCGCGATGTACGGCGCCGAAGGCCCATGGACCATCGGGGGCAGCGGACAATCCGCCCTCGTTGTACCAGCGCGCGCCGGGAAAGCGGTCGGCGGTGAATTCCGGGCAGGCGATCAGCACGTTGTAACGCTCGCCAAGCGGTGCCCAGGTGTCGCGGTAATGCGCGGCGTTGCGACGCACGCCATGCATCACCAGCAGCACCGGCCGCTCCGCCGTCCATGCGGCAGGGCGGTGCAGGTACACGCGCATCGATCCCGGCGTGACGCCAGAGGGTTCGTCGAAGCTGAGGTGATCCTCCGCCGCGCGCGCGGCGACAACGGCCGGCAGGGCGAGCAGCAGCGCCCGCCGCGTCGTCACGCCACCGCGGTTCCCACGGCGAGGTCGCGTGCGATCATCGCGTCGAGGAAATCCAGCCGGTCCTGTCCCCAGTGGATCACACCGCGCCACAGGTAGTTCGGCGTGCCGAACATCCCGCGCGCGATCGCCTCCTCGCGGTTGTCCTCCCATGCCTGGGTGGTCTCGGGTGCGGCCGCGATCCCGGCGAGCAGCGCGCCATCCATGCCGCATTCCTCCGCACAGGCGCGCAGCGTGGCCGGGTCGCGGATGTCGCGTTCCTCGGCCCACAGCGCACTGAGGATGCGGTGCGAGAGTTGCGGCGCATTCAGCCCAGCCGCGCGGGCGGCGATCACGAACCAGCCCGCCTGCGCCGGATCGGTGGGATAGAAGCGCGGTTCGAGGTTGAGCTTCAGGCCGAGGTAGCGCCGCCAGCGGTCCAGTTCCACCGCATGGTAGCGCTGCCGCGGCTCGGGGCGCGTGCGCAGCTTGATGCCGCCATTCTCGGTCAGCACCGTGATCGGCCGGCAGTCGATGGCCACGCGATGCCGCGCGGCGATCTCGTGCAGGCGCGGCCCGCCCAGATAGGCCCAAGGCGAGGACAGCGAATGGAAGTACTCGATGACCCCCGGCCTGTAGCCGCGCGTCATTCCACGCGCGCCCCCGACTTGCGCACGATCTCCCGCCAATGCACCAGATCGCGCTCGGTGCGCGCGCGCATCTCGGCCGGCCCTTCCACCATCGGCGTCAGCGCCTGATCGAGGATGCGCTGGTTGAACTCCGGCGCCCGCACGATGGTGGAGATATCGCGGTACAGCCGGTCCACGATCGGCTGCGGCACGCCCTTCGGCAGCGACAGCCCGTACCATGTGGTGCTGACGAAGCCCGGCAGGTTGCAGGCTTCCGCGATCGTGGGCACGCCCTGCAGCGCGCCGACCGGCTCCGCGCTCGTCACGCCCAGCAGCCGCACCTGCCCCTGCTTCCACGCGCCGATCACGGGGCCGGTCTGGTAGAAGAAGATGTCCACATCGCCCGCGAGCAGCGCGGTCATCGCAAAGGGCCCGCCGCGATAGGGCACGTGCACGAGGTCGAGCCCGGCCGCCATGGCGAACTGCGCGCCGGCCAGATGCGTGGACGCGCCGTTGCCGGTGGAGGCGAAGTTGAGCGTGCCCGGTGCAGCCTTCGCGGCGGCGATCACTTTCGGACAGCTATCGAATTGCGGGCGCTTCTCCACCGAGATGGTCAGCACGTTCGGCACATCGGCGAGCGTCATCAGCGGTGCGAGGTCGGTCTGCGGATCGACCGGCATGCGCGCGTACAGCGCCGGGTTGATCGCGAGCATCGCGGAGGTGACGAACAGGATCGTATGCCCGTCCGGCGCCTGCTTGCTGACATACTCCATGGAGATGTTGCCGCCGGCGCCGATGCGGTTGTCCACCACCACGGGCACGCCGAGCACGGGCGACAGGCGCTCGCCGATCATCCGCGCGTAGATGTCCACGCCGGAGCCATTGGGAAAGCCGCCCACGATGGTGACGGGCTTGCCAGGGATCGGAAATTCCTGCGCCGCCGCCCCGAGCGGCAGCAGCAAGGCCAGGATCGGCATCCAGCGTCGTATCGACATTGCCCTCTCCCCTTGTCGCGATGGTCGCCGCATGGTCGGCTGCACGCCGGACTGCGGCAAGGGCGATGTTCATGGACCAGCCGGCGGCATCACGCTTGGCGCCACGGGTCGCGCGTGGCGGCAAGGCCGTCTACGGCGCGCCGCTGGGCATCCTGATGCTGGACGCCCGCTTCCCCCGCGTGCCCGGCGACATGGGCAATGCCGCCACCTGGCCGTTCCCCGTGCTCTACCGCTTGGTGCGCGGCGCCACGCCGGAACGTGTGGTGCTGCAGGGCGCGGCAGGGCTGCTGGACCAGTTCCTGGACGCGGCGGAGGAACTGGTCACGCTGGGCGCGGAAGCCATCACCACCAATTGCGGCTTCCTCAGCCTGTTTCAGAAGGAACTGGCGGCGCATGTCCGCGTGCCGGTCGCCACATCCTCCCTGATGCAGGTGCCGTGGGTGCAGGCGACGCTGCCGCCGGGCAAGCGCGTGGGGCTGCTGACCGTCAGCCGCCAGTCGCTGACCCCGCGCCATCTGGAAGCCGCCGGCGTTCCCGCGGATATCCCGGTCGTCGGCACCGAGCACGGGCGCGAGTTCTTCCGCGTGCTGATCCGCGCCGAGGCGACGGACATGGACGTGGCGCTGGCGGAACAGGACATCGTCGAGGCCGGGCGCGCGCTGGTCGCCGCGCATCCGGAGGTCGGCGCGGTGGTGCTGGAATGCACCAACATGCCGCCCTATGCCGCTTCGCTCGCCGCGGCGCTGGGCCTGCCCGTCTACGATATCTACTCGATGATCTCCTGGTTCCATGCGGGGCTGCGGCCGCGCGATTTCGGCGACCTGACGCGCCGATAGCGCCTCAGCGGCGCGCCAGTCGCCGGTCGAGGAACGCCGCCGCCGCTTCGATCGCACCCGCCTCACCGAGATCGTTGTGCCCTGCCCCGGGCACGCTCCATCGCTCGACGGGCGCGCGGGCGGCAGCCGCGAGTTCATCGGCCATCCCGGGCGGCACCAGACGATCGGCCTCGCCGGTCATGATCAGCATCGGTGCGGCGACATCGCCGATGCGGCCGAGGCTGTCGTAGCGGTCGCGCAGCAGCCAGCGCGATGGCAGCAGCGGATAGTGAAGTCGTGCGAGCGCGAGCATGCTCGTGTAGGGCGATTCCAGCAGCACGGCGGCAATCGCCTGCGGCTGCTCCGCGGCCAGCGCGATGGCGATGCCGGTGCCGAGCGATTCGCCCCACAGCACGGTCCGGTCCGCCGGCACGCCCGCCGCCTGCATCGCCGCCAGCGCGGCGCGCGCGTCCTTCAGCAGCCCGGCCTCGCCAGGGGCACCCGGATTGCCGCCATAGCCGCGCCATTCGAGCATCACCACGCCCCAGCCGAGCTGCGCGAAGCGCGCGAGCCGCGTCGCGCGATGCAGCAGGTTGCCGCCGTTGCCGTGCAGGTACAGCAGCACCGGCCTGTTCGCGTCCGCGGGCGGCACCGTCCAGGTCAGCAGGCGCAGGCCGTCCTCGGTCGTCACATGGCCTTCGACGATGCCGTGCAGGCCGGCCCGCACGGGGTCGGGCCGCGCGCGGTCGGGGAAGTAGATGAGGCGATCCTGGAACAGGAACACCGCCAGCAGGATCAGGGCCAGAGTGGCGAGTGCGCCGAGGGCGAGAGTCATGAGACGGCGCAGGAAGAACATGGCCCCACCGTCGTTTGCCGCCTCGAAGCGTGCCTGTCGATCACGCTGCCAGCGTTAGCAGGAGGGGCGGGCCGGTAAACAGTCCGGTTTCGTGGTGGCGGCCCGTCAGGAATGATCTTGTTCGTGCGGGGGCTTGGTGTTCACGGCCTGCTTTGGGGATGGGCTGAGGCAAGGAGCGGCACGCAAGGTCCCCTCTCCCGCTTGGCGGGAGAGGGACAGGGTGAGGGGGTTTGCGCGAAGGCAAGACCTTCCCCGTGGTGCTGGTGGACACACCCTCACCCCAGCCCTCTCCCGCAGGCGGGAGAGGGAGAGGCTGGGGTACCCTGATGAGGGCGTTCACCTAGCCCGGCAGCCGCCGGTCGTACTCATCCCTCAGCCGCAGCCAGCCGCTCCAGAAATCGGGCTTGGCGCGGCCGGCCATCTCGGCGACCAGCAGGTCGAGGTGCATGTGCCAGCCCGCGCCGACCTTCAGCGTCATCGGGCGGTCCGGCAGGCGGCGGTGGGTGACGGTCAGCAGCACGTCGCCGCCGCGCGGTTCCAGCGCGAACACGACATCGGCGTGCTCGCCCCAGGTGAAGGCCAGGCGGCGCGGCGGGTCGACCTCGGTGATGCGGCAGGCCAGCCTGAACTCCTCGTCGAAGCCGGGCGGGCGCTGGCCGGGCGGATCGTTCAGCTCGTCGTTGCGCCAGACGAATTCGAAGGCCGCGCCGACCTTCAGCTCCATCGTCCCGGCCGCCAGCCATTTGCGGCGCAGATCGCTCTCCGTGAGGTAGGCCCACACGCGCGCCATCGGCCCGGGCAGGACGCGCCGGATCGTCAGCGTGGCGGGTTCGCTCAGCGCGCCATAGGCGTCGGGGGTCGCAAGCTCGTTCATCGGTCGTCTCCTTCGGGTGACGGGGGGGTGCCGAGGCTGTCCTCGCGGAGCAGGCGGTCGAGGATGGCGAGGCGGTCGGTCCAGAAGCGCTCGTAGAAGCCCAGCCATTCGTGGGCGGTCGCGAGCGGGCCGGGTTCGAGGCGGCAGAGATGCGTGCGGCCGCGGATCTCGCGGCGGATCAGCCCCGCACTCTCAAGCGCCTTGATGTGCTTCGAGGCGGCGGCGAGCGAGATCGCGAAGGGCTGGGCGAGCTGGCCCACCGAACGCGCGCCCCCGCCGGCCAGCTCGCGCAGCATCCGCCGGCGCGTGGCATCGCCGAGGGCATGGAAGACG
>JBBCJT010000141.1:0-3270 GCA_037190665.1 Rhodovastum atsumiense
GCCTCTGCCCCACCCCCTCGATGATTATCGAGGGGGGGGGGCAGAGGACCGACCTGATCAAAGCCTTCCTGAAGGAATCCCGGGTCAAGGGGCCGGTGGCCCCTTGCGGGTGCAGGGCAGCGCCCTGCCGGGGTGTGGGGCAGAGCCCCACGGCCCGCGCAACCCGCGCGCCGCTCGGCGGTTGTCCCGGACAGGTAACGGAGACGGGCATGTTCGGTCGCGCGAAGGCACTCATCCTCGACACGGTCAACGGCTTCATCGCCGATGACGTGCTGACGCGCGCCGCCGGCATCGCCTATTTCACGCTGTTCTCCATCGGTCCGCTGGCCGTGATCGCGATCGCCGTCGCGGGGTTCTTCTTCGGGGACGAGGCCGCGCGCGGCTCGCTTTCGACGCAGCTCCGCGACCTGCTCGGCCCGCGCGCGGCGGATGCGGTGCAGGACATGATCCGCGGCACGGCCACCGGCGGGAACAGCCTGCTCGCGACGGTCATCAGCCTCGGCACCCTGCTGCTGACGGCGAGCGGCGCGTTCGGCGCGCTGCAATCCTCGCTCAACGCCATCTGGAAGACACGGGCGCCGACCGGCGGCACGATCTCGCGGGTGGTGAGGGCGAAGCTCGCCGCGCTCGGGCTGGTGGCGACGACCGGCTTCCTGCTGCTGACCTCGCTGATCGCAAGTGCGGGCCTGTCGGCACTGCGCGACTGGATCAGCGACCTGTTCCCCGGTGTGCAGCTTCTGCTGCAGCTCGTGAACTTCCTGCTCTCCTTCGGCATCATTACCGCGCTGTTCGCGGCGATCTACAAGGTGCTGCCGGACCGGGACATCGCCTGGCGGGACGTCGCGGTGGGCGCGATGATCACCGCGCTGCTGTTCACCATCGGCAAGACCGCGATCGGCCTGTACCTGGGCAACAGCAGCGTCGCGAGCGCCTTCGGCGCGGCCGGCGCGCTCGCGGTGGTGCTGGTCTGGATCTACTATTCCGCCGTCATCTTCCTGACCGGTGCGGAGTTCACGCGCGCCTGGGCGGGCATCACCGGCAGCCAGACGGACGCACCGGTCCCCGCCCGCGCGCAGGACGCGGCGGCGTAGAGGACGTCCCCTCTCCCGCCAAGCGGGAGAGGGGGAAAGGACCGGGATCGCCTTCCGCGGACGAACCCGTCACAATCATCGCCGCAACTCCTCGATCAGCATCCGCAGCGGCCGGTCGAGCACGCGGCTCGGCCGCAGCGCGGTGCCGATGGCCCGGCGCGCGGCCGGGCGCAGCGCCCGCATCACCGTCCCCGCCGGCGCGTCGCCCAGCGCGAGGCGCGGCAGCACCGTGGCGCCCAACCCGGCGCCGACCAGCACCTTGATCGCCTCCACGTTGCCGAGCTGCATGCGCGGCGCGGGGGCCACGCCGGCGCGGGCGAACCAGGCGTCGATAGCGGTGCGGGTCAGGCCCCGCTCCTCGAACAGGATCAGCGGCATCGCGGCGAGCTGCTCGGCCCGCAGCGGCGTCTCGCCCTCCGCCATGCCGGCGGGCAGCAGGGCGACCAGCTCGTCGTCGCGCAGCTTGGCGAGCGCGAGTGTCGGATGCCGGCGCGGCAGGGTGACGATGCCGATGTCGTAGCTGCCGTCTTCCACGCCCGGCAGGATGTCGGCGGTGTTGCCGGTGGCGACGACGATCTCCAGCGCGGGCAGTGCGCGCCGCAGCCGGGCCAGCACGCCGGGCAGCAGGTGGATGCAGACGGTCGCCCCGGTGCCGATGGTCAGCCGGCCCGCGCCGCCCTCGCGGAAGCCCGCCATCGCCTCCGCCATGTCGGCCACGGTCGCGACCGCACCCTGGGCGAGCGGGGCGAGCCGTTCCGCCGCCGCGGTCGGCAGGCAGCGCCGCGCGCCGCGCTCGAACAGGGCGATGCCGAACCCGGCCTCCAGCGTGTCGATGGCCTGGCTGACCGCCGGCTGGGAGATGCCGAGCAGCCGCGCCGCCCCCGACAGGCTGCCCGCCTTGCGGACGGCGAGGAAGGCGCGGAGCTGGGCATGCGACGGGGCTGGGGCGGACATCTCAAGGTTCCGCTTATGGATCGACGTGGCCCCTGCCCCATAGCCCGGCCGGGCCCGCCGATCCATGCTCGCCGGCCATGACGCCACCCGCGATCCGGCCCAGCACCGAGGCCGACCTGCCCGCCATCGCCGCCATCTACGGCCACCACGTCCGCCACGGCCTCGCCTCCTTCGAATACGAGGCGCCATCCGCCGAGGAACTCGCGCGGCGACGCGCGGATGTGCTGCGCCTCGGCCTGCCGCATCTGGTGGCGGAGGTGGGCGGCGCGGTGCGGGGCTTCGCCTATGCCAGCCTGTACCGCACGCGGCCGGGCTACGCGCACACGGTGGAGGACTCCGTCTACGTCGCGCCCGACGCCATCGGCCGCGGCGCGGGCCGCGCGCTGCTCGCCGCGGTGATCGACGCCTGCACCGCGCTGGGGCGGCGGCAGATGGTCGCGGTGATCGGCGATTCGGCGAATGCCGGGTCCATCGGTCTGCATCGTGCGATGGGCTTCCACATCGTCGGCACGCTGCCCTCCATCGGCTGGAAGCACGGGCGCTGGGTGGATTCGGTGCGGATGCAGCGCGCGCTGGGGGACGGCGACGCGACGGCCGCCCCGGATCGCACTACGCTGCCGGGATGAGCACATCCGACGAATTCTCCGGCCGCCGCGTCGCGGTCGCCGGCGGCAGCCGCGGCATCGGCCGCGCCATCGCCACCGGTTTCGCCCGCGCCGGCGCGCGCGTGTCCATCTGCGCGCGCGGCGCGGCGACGCTGGAAGCGACACGCGCCGAACTGGGCGCCGGCGCACACGCCATGACCTGTGACCTCGCCGATGCCGAGGCGATCCGCGCCTGGATCGCGGGCGCGGCCGAGGCGCTCGGCGGCATCGACATCCTGGTCAACAACGCCTCCGGCTTC
This sequence comes from Rhodovastum atsumiense, assembly GCA_037190665.1. Classification (GTDB taxonomy): domain Bacteria; phylum Pseudomonadota; class Alphaproteobacteria; order Acetobacterales; family Acetobacteraceae; genus JBBCJT01. Next base: position 2,950 of record JBBCJT010000141.1, read on the forward strand.
GGCGTCACCGACGACGACGCGGGCTGGGGCGCGAGCTTCAACGTGGACATCATGGCGATCGTGCGCGCCAGCCAGGCCGCGATGCCGCACCTGCTGGCGGCGAAGGGACCCGCCATCGTCAACATCACCTCGATCTCCGCGATGCGGCCGTCCATCCGCAACCCGCCCTATGGCGCGGCCAAGGCGGCGGCGATCCACTACACGGCCTCGCAGGCGGCGATGCTGGCGCGCAAGGGCGTGCGGGTGAACGCGATCGCGCCCGGGTCCATCGAGTTCCCCGGCGGGAGCTGGGAGAAGCGGCGGACGGACAATCCGGAACTC
>JBBCJT010000142.1:0-26719 GCA_037190665.1 Rhodovastum atsumiense
GCCGCGCGGCTCAGATCTCCAGCCGGCCCGCCTTCGCCGCCTCGTAGCGTTCGGCAACCTTCGCCCAGTCCACCACGTTCCACCACGCCGCCAGGTAATCCGCGCGGCGGTTCTGGTATTTCAGGTAGTAGGCGTGCTCCCATACATCATTGCCGAACAGCACGCCGGTGCCCTCCATCAAGGGCGTGTCCTGGTTGGGCCGGGCGGTGAGCGCGAGCTTGCCGTCGCGCGCCGCGGTCACGAACACCCAGCCCGATCCGAACACGCCCGCGCCCGCGCGGTTGAACTGCTGCTTCAGCTCGTCCAGCGACTGGAAGTCGCGCGCGATCGCCTCGGCCAGGGCCCCCGCGGGCGCGCCGCCCTTTCCGCCCATCACCTCCCAGAACATCGTGTGGTTGGCGTGGCCGCCGGCGTTGTTGCGGATGGTGGTGCGCAGCGCGTCCGGCATCTCCGACAGCCGCGACAGGATCTGCGGCAGCGTCATCTGCGTCAGCGCCGTGTGCGATGCCGCCGCCGTGTTCAGGTTCGCCACGTAGGCCGCGTGATGCCGGCCGTGATGGATCTCCATCGTCTGCGCGTCGATATGCGGCTCGTTGGCGTTGGGTGCATAGGGCAGCGGCGGCAGGCTGAACGGGCCGGTGGGCTGCGCCCACACGTCCCGCGCGAAGGCAAGTCCAGCCGCGCCGAGGGCCAGCGCACTGCGACGGCTCAGCATCAACATGGTCGTTCCTTCCCGATGGTCCGTAGAACGTGGCACCGTCCGGCCGCCTTGCAAGGAGCGGTCATGACGCCTGACATCCTCCGCCTGCCCGGCAGCGCCGCCGGACGATCCCGCGCCGTGATCCACGGCGGCTTCGCCTGGACGGTCGCGACCGCCCGCGACAAGAGCCGCGACCTCGCCGGCCAGACGGCGGACGCGCTGGAACAGGTCTCGGCCACGCTCGCCGAGTGCGGCACCAGCCCGTCCCGGCTGCTGACCGCGACCATCTACCTGGCCGACATCGCACGGAAGGAGGAGATGGACCGCGTCTGGCGCGCATGGATCCCGGCCGATGGCTGGCCGCAGCGGGCCTGCGTGCAGGCCGCGCTCGCCCCCGGCGATCTGGTCGAGATCGTGGTCATGGCCGCGCTGCCGCCGCGCTGAACGGGGCGTGATCTTCCGCCGCATCGCCTTCTTCGCGCTCGTCCTCGCGGTGGCCGCCGGGCTCACCGCGCTGCTCGCCGCCGTGCTGGGCGCGGGCGGATGGACGGCGGCCGAGGTGCTGATCCTGATCGCCTTCCTCGGCACCGCGCCCTGGACCGGGCTGTGCGCCGCCAACGCGCTGGCGGGCTTCGCGATCCTGATGGGCGCGCGCAATCCCGCCCGTGCGGTCTTCCCGGCGTGGCGGGACGAGGGGCCGGTCACGCTGCACACCGCCATCGCGGTGACCGTGCGCAACGAGGACATGGGCGCGGTGCTGCCGCCGCTGCGCGCGCTGCTCGACGGGCTGGACGCCGCCGGGCACGGCGACGCCTTCGCGCTGTACCTGCTCTCCGATACGCAGCAGCCCGAGGCCGTGGCGGCGGAGGACGCCGCCATCGCCGCCTTCCGTGCCGCCGATCGCGATCCCGCGCGCATCCACCACCGCCGTCGCCTGGCCAACACCGGCTTCAAGGCCGGCAACGTCATGGAGTTCCTCGACAGCGGTGCGGACGGGCACGCGCTGATGCTGATGCTGGACGCGGATTCGGCCATGTCGGCCGAAGCAGTGCTGCGCCTCGTCCGCGCCATGCAGGCGGACCCGCAGCTTGGCATCGTGCAGCAGCTCATCGTCGGCCGGCCCGCCAGTTCGGCGTTTCCGCGGCTGTTCCAGTTCGGCATGCGCGCCGGCATGCGGAGCTGGGCCACCGGGCAGGCGTGGTGGCAGGGCGATGACGGGCCGTACTGGGGCCACAACGCGATCATCCGCATCGCCCCGTTCCGCGAGCACTGCCGGCTGGAGACGCTGCCCGACGGCAGCGCCATTCTCAGCCACGACCAGGTGGAGGCGGTGCGCATGCGCGCCGCCGGCTGGAAGGTGCGCGCCCTGCCGGAGGAGGCGGGCAGCATGGAGGGCAACCCGCCCGCGATGCCGGAATTCCTCCGCCGCGACCTGCGCTGGCTGGAGGGCAACCTGCAGTACCGGCACCTGCTGATGCTGCCGGGCATCCGGTTGATGGGGCGCTGGCAGCTCGTGCAGGCGATCCTGCTGTTCGCGGGCGCGCCGCTCTACGTCGCGATGCTGGCGCTGGCCGCGCTGAACGGCGCGACCGGCGGGGCGGAGGCGTTCCCGCGCTGCACGGCGCTGGCGCTGACGCTCGCGTGGCTGGCCGCGCTCTATGCGCCCAAGCTGCTGGGCTATGCGGAGGTGCTGCTGAAGCCGGCGCTGGCCGCGCGCTATGGCGGGCGGGCGCTGTTCGTCAGGGGTGCGGCGGCGGAATTCGCCTTCACCCTGCTGCTCGACCCGATCTCCGCGTTCAACAAGGCGCTGTTCATGGCCGGCCTGCCCTTCGGCGCGCGGATGGGCTGGGCGCCGCAGAACCGCGCCGACCGCGGCGTGGGCTGGGGGGAGGCGGCGCGGATGCTGTGGCCGCACACGCTGTTCGGCGTTCTCGTCTTCGCGGGTTTCGCGGCGACGTCGTGGCTCGCGGTGCTGTGGGCGCTGCCGCTCGCGGGCGGGCTGCTGGTCGCGATCCCGCTCTGCGTGGCGAGCTCCGCGCCCGCGGTTTCCGCGTGGTTCAGGACGCGGCGGATCGCGGCGACGCCGGAGGAGATCGCCGGCGGCTGAGGGCGATGTTCGCCGCCATGGTGGCGGCTGCGCCCGTGGCGAAGATCGGCGCATGTGTATCGGGCAGGGGCTGCAGTGTCGGGAAGGCCATCACGCCCATCGCCTCCGCGCGGTTCAGGGCACGGCGCACCGCGGCGAAGTTGGAGTCCGCCGGCCGATCCGCCGTCACGCGGCGACCAGCGCGGCAGCGCCGATGGTGAAGATCGGCACGTGCAGGCGGAGCGCGGGATGCGGCGACGAGAGGGCCATCGCGTCCACTGCCCCCGCCCGGTTCAGGGCGCGGGGGGTCGCGGCGACGTCGGAGGAGATCGCCGGCGGCTGAGGGCGATATCCACCGCCACGGCGGCCGCCAGCGCGGCGGCGCCGATGGCGAAGATCGGCGCATGCGTCCCGAGCGCCGCGTACAGCGCCGAGAACGCCATCGCGGCTCCGGCCTGACCAATGGAGAAACCGATCGTCGCCGCCGCCCACGCGCCCGTGCCCCCGCCCAGCGCGTAGAGCCGGCCGAGCACGAGCGGTGCGACGCCCGGCACGAACGCCCCCACCGCAACGGCCGAGACCGTGATCGGCAGCATCGCGCCGGTGACGGCGGGCACCGCGATCAGCACCGCCTCGGCCGCGAACACGCTCCGCATCGCCGCGACGGGGCCGATCCGGTCCACCAGCCAGCCCGCCGCCATCGGCCCGCACAGCGCGCCCAGCCCGAACAGCGCCCAGAGCAGCGCGCCCTCCGTCACGCCACGGCCGAGGCCGCGCGCCACGTGGTCGATCAGGAACACCATGTGCGGCACCAGCGCGATGGCGGAGAGCGCGTAGGCGAGATGCACCGGCAGGAAGGCGGGTGCCGCCTGCGGCCGGGGCGGGGCGGCGACCGGCCGCGCCGGCCAGCCCCGCCACGACGCCGCCGCCAGCAGCGCGCAGGCCGCGGCGAGCGCGAGCCAGGTCGCGACCAGCCCGTGCGACAGCAGCCAGGGCAGGGCGAAGCCGGACAGCGCGATCCCCAGCCCGACGCCAGTGAACACCACCCCGCTCGCCCGTCCGCGCCGCTCCGGCGGGATCGCGGCGAGTGCGGCGGTCGGGCCGACCACCATCAGCGCGCCGCCCGCCACCCCCGCGCCGAAGCGCCACAGCTCCAGCCAGGCAAGGCCGAGCGGGGCCGCGGAGGCGGCGAGGCTCACGACCGTCAGCACCATCATCCCCCGCAGCCACGGCCGCAGGTCGGGCCGCCGCGCGATCGCCGGGCCAAGCAGCGCGCCCGCAAGATAGCCGACAAGGTTCGCCGCCCCCGCCCAGCCGGCGCCGGCCGGGGACACCCATCCGGCCTCGACCAGTGCTGGCATCAGCGGCGTGTAGGCGAAGCGGGCGAAGCCGATCCCGGCCAGCACGCAGGCGAAGGCGGCGAAGGTGGCGGCAGCGGGGGAGGGCGTGCGCACATCCCCCCATGACACGCGCCCGCCGATGGCGCACGAGTGCGCCATGCAACGCATCCTGATCGGTTTCGCGGGCCTGTTCGGCGCGGTGTCCGTCGCCCTCGCCGCCGCCGCGGCGCACGGGCTGTCCGGTCGCCTCGACCCCGGCGCGCTCGCGCAGTTGCGCAACGCTGTGCAGATCAACGCGTGGCACGCCCTCGCCCTGCTCGGCATCGCAGCCTGGCTGCCGCGCGGGGGCGTGCTGGCGGAGACCGCGGGCGGGCTGATCGTCGCCGGCACGCTCGCCTTCTGCGGCGCGGTCTACCTGCTCGCGCTGGCCGAAATCCGCCTGCCCTATGTCGCGCCGATCGGCGGCACGGTGCTGATCGCCGGCTGGCTGGCGCTCGCCGCCTCCGCCTTCGCGCGCGGATGACCGACGCGCCGGCGGGGCCGTTCGGCGCAGCCTATCTGGCGGCCGAGGATTTCGCCCCGCAGCTCGAGGCCGAGCTGGCTCGCGCCGGCATCGCCGTGGCGCACTGGCACGGACGGCTGGCGCTGACGCGCGACGCGCCGGTCGAATCCCGCTGGGCGCTGGATGTCTGGACGCAGCCGGTGGAGGTCGCCGCCGCCTCGGTCGGTGCGGCGGCCACGGCGCTGCGCGGCGTGCAGCGCAACTGGGCGCTGTACACGGCCGGGCATCACCGCCGCGCGGCGCTGATCGCGGAGAGGCTGCCGCCGGTGAAGGCCGCGCCGCTGGTCTTTCCGGCCCCCGCGCCGGCCTCCCATCTCGGCGGCTGGACGCTGCTCGCGCCGGACCGGCTGCTGTTCAGCGCGGCCAAGACCTCGCCCTTCGTCAACGGCGCGATCGCTTTCGTGGAGGACCGCGAAGGCCCGCCCTCGCGCGCCTATCTGAAACTGTGGGAGGCGTTGACGCGGATGGGCATCCGGCCGGGGCCGGGCGAGAGCTGCATCGACCTCGGCGCCGCGCCGGGCGGCTGGACGTGGGTGCTGGCGCACCTCGGCGCTGCCGTCGTCGCGGTGGACCGCGCGCCGCTCGATCCGCGCGTCGCCGCCATGCCGGGCGTGACGGCGCGCATCGGTTCCGCCTTCGCCATGCCTGTCGAGCCCGTGGACTGGATGGTGTGCGACGTGATCGCCTATCCGGACCGGCTGCTGCGGCTGGTCGAGGCGTGGTCCGCACCGGGCGGGGCGCGGCACATCGTCGCGACGCTGAAGTTCCAGGGCGAGACGGATTTCGCCGCTGCAGAGGCGCTGGCCGCGCGACCCGGCGCGCTGGTACGGCACCTGTTCCACAACAAGCACGAGATGACGCTGATGTGGACGCGGCCGGCGGGTCAGTAGGATTTCGGCAGGCCGAGCGCCTTCTCCGCCACGTGGCACAGGATCAGTTGCGGGCTGACCGGCGCGATGCGCGGGATCAGCGATTCCCGCAGCAGCCGCTCCACGTGATATTCCTTGGCGTAACCCATCCCGCCCAGCGTCGCGACCGCCGTCTGGCAGGCCTGGAACGCCGCCTCCGCCGCGAGGTACTTGGCCGCGTTCGCCTCGATCCCGCAGGGCGCGCCGGAATCGTAGAGCGTCGCCGCGTTGAAGACCATCAGCCTTGCCGCTTCGAGCTGCATCCACGCATGCGCGAGCGGATGCTGGATGCCCTGGTTCATGCCGATCGGCCGTCCGAAGACCACGCGCTCGCCCGCGTAGCGCACCGCGCGCCGGATCGCGGAATGGCCGATGCCGATCGCTTCCGCCGCGATCAGGATGCGTTCCGGATTGAGCCCGTGCAGCAGGTATGAAAAGCCGCTTCCCTCGTCGCCGATGCGGTCTTCCGCGCTGACCTCCAGCCCGTCGATGAACAGCATGTTCGAGTCGACCGCCTTGCGGCCCATCTTCTCGATCTCGCGCACCTCGACACGGGACCGGTCGAGATCCGTGTAGAACAGGCTGAGGCCGTCGGTCGGCTTCGCCACCTGCTCCAGCGGCGTGGTGCGCGCGATGATGAGCATCTTGTTCGCCACCTGCGCGGTGGAGATCCAGATCTTCCGGCCGCTGAGCACGTAGTGGTCGCCCCGGCGCACCGCCCGCGTCGACAGCCGTGTCGTGTCCAGCCCGGCATCGGGTTCGGTCACGGCGAAGCACGCCTTGTCCTGGCCGGCGATCAGCGGCGGCAGGAAGCGGCGCTTCTGCTCCTCGGTGCCGAACACCTGCACCGGGTTCAGGCCGAAGATGTTCATGTGGATCGCGGACGCGCCGGACAGGCCGGCACCCGATGCCGCGACCGTCTGCATCATCACCGCCGCCTCGGTGATCCCGAGGCCCGCTCCGCCGAAATCCGGCGACATGGCGATCCCGAGCCAGCCGGCCTCGGCGAAGGCCTGGTGGAAGTCGGCGGGGAAGCCGCCGTGGCGGTCCTTCTCCAGCCAGTATTCGTCGTCGAAGCGTTCGCAGATGCGTTCGACGGACGCGCGGATCGCGCGCTGGTCGTCCGACAGGCTAAAATCCACGTGCCATCTCCCAATAGGACCCTTCCGGGCAGTGTCAGGCGGCGGCTTCCCGAAGCAGTTCGCGCGCCACGATCAGCTTCTGCACTTCCGTCGCGCCCTCATAGATGCGCAGCGCGCGGATCTCACGATAGAGGCTTTCCACCACCTCGCCGACCTTCACGCCGCGCCCGCCGAACATCTGCAGCGCGCTGTCGATGACCTGATGCGCACCTTCGGTGGCGACCATCTTCGCCATCGCCGCTTCCCGCGTCGTCGGCAGGCCCTGCACGTCGCGCCGCCATGCCGCGCGATAGGTGAGCAGGGCGGCCGCATCGATCGTGGCGGCCATGTCGCCCAGCTTCGCCTGCGTGATCTGCAGATCGGCCAGCGTGCCGCCGAACATGCGCCGCGTGCGCGTATGGGCGACCGCCTCGTCCAGCGCGCGCCGCGCGAAGCCGAGCGCGGCACCGGCAACGGAGACCCGGAAGATGTCGAGCGTACGCATCGCGAGCTTGAACCCCTGCCCCGCCGCGCCGAGGCGCCGGTCGCCCGGAAGCCGCACCTCGTTGAAGCGCAGCGTGGCGAGCGGATGCGGCGCCATGACGTCGATCCGTTCCGCGATCTCGAATCCCGGATCGTCCGCATGGACGACGAAGGCGGAAATGCCGCGCGTACCCGGCGCTTCGCCCGTGCGGGCGAAGACCGTATAGACATCGGCGATCCCGCCGTTGGAAATCCAGGTCTTCTCGCCTGACAGCACATAGCCGTTGCCGTCCTGTCGGGCGGCGCAGCGCATGGCCGCCACATCGGACCCGGCGTCGGGTTCGGACAAGGCGAAGGCGGGGATCATCCGCCCGCGGGCGACCTCCGGCAGGATCCGGCCCTTCAGATCGTCGCTGCCCGCCAGCCCGATCGCCCCGCTGCCCAACCCCTGCATGATGAACGCGAAGTCCGCGAGGCCGCTGTGATAGGCGAGGCCTTCGCGCGCCAGCGCGATGTGGCGAGACTGGATCGACGACGGAAGGCCGCCATACGGCGCGGGCACGCAGGCACGCAGCAGGCCCGACTCGCCGAGCGCGACGACGAGCCGCCTGCATGAGGCATCCACATCCCCGTGATCGATGGCGTCGATCGCGTCGGATTGCGTGAAGGCATCGACCTGCGCCGCGAATGCGCGGTGCTCTTCGTCGAAGAAGGGCCAAAGCAGGTGATCGCGCCCCGCCAGCGCGGCCGAAGATCGTTGCAAACCATTCCTCCGTCTTGCGCGAGGCTGTCCGGCCCCGACACCCCGGCGTGTCTTCGCAAGCGGTAGAACCTTCCCGGGAGTATGTAAATATTCGGCCGCTGTCCGGCCCCTTTCGTGTGTCCCGATACCGCAAAGAGGCGCTGGACATACCCGCCGGTGCGGCACTAAGCTACCCGTCAGTATGTCGGCTTCCGCAATCACCTCCCGCGCCGATCCGGCCTTCGGCGATCTCGCGCGCTGGGAAGCCGCGGCCCGGGCCATCGCCAGCGCGCCCGGCCAGGACGAGAACTCTGCCGACGTGCTCGGGCAGTTGCGGGATGCCGGACTGCTGCGCCTTCCGCTTCCCGCGACCGATGGCGGGGCGGACGGATCGCTTCTTGCGTCGGTCATCACGGTCGAGATGCTTGCCGGCATCCGGATCGACGCCGCGTTGCTGCTCACCGAGATCAGCATCGGCGCCGCACCGCTGCTGGAAGCCGCGACGGATGCGCTGAAGCACGTCGTCCTGTCCCCGCTCGCCGGGGGGCATGCCGTCTTTCGCATCCTCCGCGACCCCGATGGCAGCTTCGGCGATGCCCCGGGCGTGGCCGCCACGCGCAGCGGAGATGGAAAGGGCTGGACGCTGCGAGGCGACGCCACATCTGGCCCTGTCGTCATCCCCGCATCGTCGCGCACCATTCTGTTCGCCAGCGGCCCCGGAAGCGGCGCGCTGTCGGCTTTCTGCATTCCGCAGGATCAGCCTGACGACGCCGGCGCGCGCGGGAAGGTGCAGCTCGCCGCCTCCGCGGACGAATCCATGCTGATCGGCCGCCCCGGCAACGCTGCGTCGCTGGCGGCGAGAGTCCGCACCGTGCAGCGCGTGCTGGTCGCGGCACAGCTTCTCGGCCTGTCGCAGGCAACGCTTTCAGCCGCGCTGTCGGACCGACGGGCAGCCGCTGGCAGCCCCCCGTTGCGGCTTGCCGACGCCATGGCCGACCTGTCGGCCACGCGTCTGCTGCTGCATCAGGCCGCCCGCATGCACGATGCGGGCGAGGAGGCGGAAGCCGTGGCCGCCATGGCGCGCATCGCCGCCACGGAAGCATCCGCGCGCCTGATGCGCTGCCTCACGCGCCTGATGGAGGAAAGGCCGGACACCGATCCGCGCCATCTCCTCCGGTTCCTCCAGGCACGCAGGTCCCTCGGGGCCGATGTGCCGCCGGATGCGGAGCGCAGCCTGCTGCTGCGCCGCGACGTCCCACCGCCGTTGAAAGCCGAGCATGTCCCGATGAGGACCCAGCCGCCTGCCCGTCTGCCCGAGCCCGCAAGCCGGCCGGTGGAGATCCTGGACGCCGCGGCGGACGCCTTCACGCGGCAGAGCTACGATGCGACCACGCTGGACCAGATCGGTGACGTTCTCGGCGTCACCAAGGGCAGCATCTATTATCACTACCGCAGCAAGATCGACCTCTTCATCGCCGTGTACCGGCGCGCGATGGAGATGAACATCGAAGCCGTCGCCCCCATCGCACGGGGCCAGGATGCACCCGCCCTGCGCCGCCTGCATCGGATGGCGCACACGCATTCGCTTCAGGTGATGAAGCACCTGTCCTACCAGCGCGTCGCCGTGCAGGGACTGGAACTGCACCTGATGGGTCGCGCGACGGAGGAACAGCGCGCACGGCTGCAGGAGATCATCAGCCTGCGCGACGAGTATGAGGATCTGTTCACCGGCGTCATCGCGGAAGCGATGGATGCGGGGGAACTTCCCCCGCTCGATCCACGGCTGATGGTCAAGCCGTTCTTCGGCGCGATCAACTGGACGACGATGTGGTACCGGCCGCGCAGCGGAGAGACCGCTGCCGATCGCGACGCGCTCGCCACGCGTCTGGCGGATTTCGTCGTCAACGGCCTCGGGCAGCCCAGTCCCGAAGCCATGTCGGCCGGCGCGTCCGGGCGGAAGAAAGCCTGAGCCGCGCACGCATTTCACGGGACCGGCATCCCGGCAAGCAAGACATCGGGGGAAACATGAACATCAGCCTGGTCCCGCCAACCGGGACCGATCCACAGGCAGTCGCCTGGGACGCCGTCGCCGAATGGTACCACGCCTACTTCACCGGCATGGTGATGAGCACCGTGGCACGGCGCAGCACGCGCGAGGCGGCGGACCTCGTGTTCCACATCTTCCGCCGCCAGCATCTCGAACGGTTCCTGCCGGGGCTGGAGAAGCTCGGCCTTGCCGGCCTGCCGCCCGCCGTCGCCGCGGGCCGGTATCACTATCTCTCCAACGCCATCGGCGGCGTGTCCGTCGAGTATGTCGAGGAATCCGAGCGCAAGGTCTGGGTCCGCTACCCGCCGCCGCGCTGGGCATGGCATGGCACCGCCATCTGCGCCATTCCGGGCGAGGTCTCGCGCGCGGTGCTGCGCGGATGGCACGCGCACAACGGCGTATCCCTCGGCAACCCGCGGCTCGGCTTCGTGTGCACCAAGCAGGGCGTGGACGGCCAGCCGGGGCTCGAGGGCTACTACTGCGAATACGACCATGATCTCGCACCGGAGGAGCGGTTGCGCTTCGCCCGCGGCGAGGAAGCGCCCGACTTCGATCCGGCCTGCGCGCCCGTCCTGCCCACCGCGATCTGGCCGGCGACGCGGCTGCGCAAGGCGCACCGCAACTACGCCATGGAGTATGTCCGCACCGGCCTGCCGGAGATGGTCGCACTGTTCGGCCCGTATGACGGCGCCTTCCTGGGCGGGCTGACCGGCCGGCTGATCGGCATGCAGTTCTATGCCGGGACGGCGCGGCGGCTCGGCCTGGCGCAGTCCGACGATCCCGAGGCGTTCGCCCGGTTCATGGTCGCGCTCGCGACCGCGCAGGGCGACGATGCGCAGATCGTCCGCGACGATGACGGCATCGGCGTGCGGCAGACCGGATGGAAGCTGATGTCCGGCCTGACCGATCTGCATCCCGCGGTCTTCGATGCGTGGAACGGCCTGCTGGAGGGCGCACTGTCCGCGCATAACCGCCGACTCGACCTGATCGTCACGCAAAGGCTCGACCGTGGGGATCCAGCCTTCGTCTGGCGCGTCCGCCCGCGCGGCAAGCCCGGCCCGTTCTGAGCGGGTATGGCAACATGACCCAGCAGAGCCTGACGGGGCTGCGCGTCATCGACGCATCCCGCGTACTGGCGGGGCCATACTGCGCACAGATCCTCGGCGATCACGGCGCGGACGTGATCAAGGTCGAATCGCCGGACGGCGACGAGACGCGCAGCTTCGGCCCGCCAGTGAAGGACGGCAGCGCCGCCTACTACCATTCGCTCAACCGCAACAAGCGCGGCATCGTTCTCGATCTCGGCCGGGAGGCGGCGCGCGATGTCTTCTGGCGCCTCGTCGCCGGCGCCGACGTGCTGATCGAGAATTTCAAGGCGAGCACGCTGCGGTCCTGGGGCGTGGCCGACCCGGAGGAGATCGGCCACCGCTATCCACGGCTCGTCCATTGCCGCATCACCGGCTTCGGGGATGACGGGCCGCTCGGCGCGCTGCCGGGCTACGACGCCGCGGTACAGGCCGCGGCCGGCCTGATGGCGACCAATGGCGAGGCGGAGGGGCCGCCGATGCGGCTCGGTATCCCGGCCGTCGATCTCTCCACGGGCATGCAGGCGGCGATCGCAATCCTCGCGGCACTTCAGGAGCGCAACCGCTCCGGCCTGGGACAGCTCTGCGACATCGCCCTGTACGACTGCGCCCTGAGCGTCGCGCATCCGCATCTGGCCAATTATCTGTGGTCCGGCACGGAGCCGCGGCGTCACGGCAACGGCCACCCGAACCTCGCGCCCTACGATGCATTCGAGACGCGCACCGGCTGGATCTACATCTGCGTCGGCAACAACCGGCAGTTCCGGACGCTGTGCGAACATCTGGGCCAGCCGGAGATCGCGGCCGATCCGCGCTTTCGGAGCAATCTGGCGCGCACCGAGCACCGCGACGCGCTGACATCCATCCTGCGGGCCGCCCTTGCCGGCATCGACGGCCCGACCTTCGCCGAGGCGCTGCTACGCCTTGGCGTACCCTGCGCGCCGATCCTCGGCATCGGCGAGGCGGCCGCGGCGGCGCACACGGCGCATCGCGCCATGGTGCTGGAGCAGGACGGTTACCGCGGCCCCGGCATCCCGGCGAAGCTGCGCCGCACACCCGGCCGCTTCAGCCGCCCGCCACCCCGGCAGGGCCAGCATACGCAGGAGATCCTGCGTGAGCTTGCCGACGGGCCGGAGGACATCGCCGCGCTGGAGCGGGCCATCGCGCCCGGCGAGACACTGCCGCAATCGACATGACAAGCCGGAACACCGGCATCGGGGGAACGGACATGACGACACGACGCAATGCCCTGCTGACGGGCTTGGCCAGCCTTGCGCTGCCGGCGCTTCCCGCGGCCGCCAACGAGGGATTCCCGACCAAGCCGATCAGGGTGATCCAGCCCTATCAGTCGGGCTCGACCACCGAACTCTTCGGCCGGCTGCTGGCCACGGAGATGGGGCAGGTGCTGGGCCAGCCCCTGGTGATCGAAGCCAAGCCGGGCGGCACAGGCACGCTCGGCACCGGGGAAGTCGCGCGCAGCCGGCCGGACGGATACACGCTGCTGATCAACGCCTCGATCCAGGTGATGTATCCGGGCATGTTCAAGAACCTGCCCTTCGACCCGGTGAACGACTTCGCGCCGGTCGGCATTCTCGGCCGTGCGCCGATCATCATCGTCGTGCAGCAGGCGTCCCGCATCGCCGACTTCGCGTCGATGATCGCGCTGGCACGCGCGGAGCCGGGCAAGCTCACCTTCGCATCCGGCGGCATGGGGTCGCTGCCGCATCTGACGGGCGAGCTGATCAACCTGCACAGCAACGTCCAGATCACGCACGTGCCCTACAACGGCACCGGCCGCGCTATGACCGACGTGGTGGCCGGACACGTGGACATCCTCTACGCGTCCGTCGCCAGCGCGGCGCCACTGATCGAAAGCGGCAGCCTGCGTCCGCTCGCGGTGACGTCCGGCGCACGGCTTGCCTCGCTGCCGCAGGTGCCGACCGTGGCCGAATCCGGCATCGGCGACTTCGACGTGACCTCCTGGTACGGCATGTGGGCGCCGAAGGGCGCGCCGGCCGCCATTGTCGGCCGGCTGAACGGCGCGATGCAGGAAGCCGCCCGCATGCCCGGCGTGCAGGAACGGCTTCGGACGAACACGGCGGTCGCGAGCGACCTGGCAGGCGCCGAGCTGGACCGGTTCATCCGGGTGGAAAGCGACAAATGGCTGGATGTGATGCGAAGGGCAGGCATCCAGCCGCAGTAACGGCACGGCCCGCCCAAAGCACGACCGCCACCGCCTACGTGCCCGCGGTGAGCAGCGGCGCGACGATCGCCGCGTGCTCCCGCAGGTCGCGCTCCATCGCGGCGCGCGCCGCATCCGCATCGCGCCGGTCCAGCGCGCGAAGAAGATCGTCGTGCGGATGGCCGGCCGGGGAGACCGCGCGCGGTTCGAGGAACAGGAGGTTCATCGTGGGCCCGCCCTGCGTCCACAGATTCTCCACCACCCGCTGCAGCACCGGCATGCGGGCGATGGCGATGAGGCTGAAGTGGAAGCGTTCGTTCTCCGCCAGCACGGTCGCCGCATCCATCGCATCCCGGGCCTGCATCAGGCGGGCATGGATGGCGCGGAGTTCCTCGATCTCGTCCCCGGTCACCAGGGCAGCCGCCCGCGAAGCGGCGCGCCCCTCCAGCTCGACGCGAAGGTCCATGATCTCCGCATGACGCTCCGGCGTAAGGCGCGGCACCGAGGTCATGCCGCGGGCATCGAGTTCGAGCGCGCCCTCCGACACCAGCCGCAACAGGGCCTCACGCACCGGCGTCGGGCTCACGCCCAGCTCCGCGGCCAGTTGCCTGTGCACCAGCTTCTGGCCGGGCGTTAGCCGCCCGCCGACAAGCGCACCGCGCAGCCGCCGGTAGACCTTCTCGGCAAGCGTCCCGTCCCGGTCCACGGGCAGCAGCGTCGTTTCAGCGGTCATGGCCGAACCTGCCCGATGCGCGCGGCCGGGCCGTCAGGCAACATGCCCCATGACGGCCGCATCCTTCGCGTCACGCGCATGACGGGGCCGTGGCACAGGTATCGGCCGCGCCACGACCCCGCTTTCATGCCGGGGTGAACATCGGCACGGGCGTGCCTTCCTCGCTGAGGATGAAGACGAGCTTTACCTTCTGGCCGATCTTCAGCGCATCGAAGTCGCATTGCACGATGTTGGTCATCATCGTGGTGCCTTCCGCCAGCCGCACATAGGCGATGGCATAGGGCTCCGGCGCGCGGCGCATCACGCTCCAGGAGTAGATCTCCCCGCTGCCGGATGCCTCCCTCCACTCCGTCCTGTCGCTGAAGCAGTGCGGGCAGATCGCGCGCGGATACCAGTGCGCCTTTCCGCACGCGGTGCAGGTCCTGACCATCAGCCTGCCCTGCTTCGCCGCGTCCCAGAACGGCTGTGTCTCCGCATTGGCCTGGGAGAACGGGATCTTGCGCTGAACCATGTCCGCCATCGGTGTCACTCCCGCTCCATGATTAGGGTCGCGCTGCCGTGCCGCGAGCCGAGCATCCCACCGGTGCCGTGCGCGAGGGCAAGACCGCAATCCTTCACCTGCACGGCCGGATGCGCTTCCCCGCGCAACTGGCGCACCGCCTCGATCACCTTGGTGATCCCGCCGCGATTGGCCGGGTGGTTGTTGCACAGCCCGCCGCCATCGGTGTTGAACGGCAGCTTGCCGACGCCGGAGATCAGGTTGCCGTCGGCCACGAAGCGGCCGCCCTGCCCCTTCTCGCAGAAGCCCAGATCCTCGAGCTGCATCAGCACGGTGATCGTGAAGCTGTCGTAGATGGAGGCGTACCTGATGTCCGCCGGCGTCACGCCCGCTTCCGCGAACGCGGCCGAGCCGGTGCGCCGCGCGCCCGACCATGTCAGGTCGACATCACCGCCAAGCTGGCCCTTCACCGTTTCCGCACCACCCAGCACCTTGATCTTCGGGCGCTTCAGGCTGGCGGCGATCTCCGGCTTCACGACCACCAGCGCCCCTCCGCCATCGGAGATGACGCAGCAATCAAGCCGGTGCAGCGGATCGGCCACCATCGGCGAATTGACGACATCCTCCACGGTGACGACGTCGCGCAGCATGGCGTGCGGGTTGTGCTGCGCGTGATGCGAAGCCGCGACCTTGACCCAGGCAAGCTGCTCGGAGGTGGTGCCGTACTCGTACATGTGGCGCATGGCGCACATGGCGTAGAGGTTCACCACCGTCGGCCCGTAGGGATACTCGAACTGCACGTCGGGCTGCGCGGGATTGCCGGCGCGGGGCGCGGTGCCGGTGGCGACGCCCTCGCTGCGCGGGCGCCCGGCCAGCGTGATCAGCGCCACGTTGCACTTGCCGGCCGCGATCGCCTCCGCCGCGCGGGCGACATGGGCGATGTAGGTGCACCCGCCGAGGTCGGTCGCGTCGGCATGGCGGACCCGCAGGTTCATGTAGTCCACCATCGACAGCGGCCCCATGCCCGGGGCGTCGCCCGCGCAGAAGTAGCCGTCGACATCGTCCTTGGTCAGCCCGGCATCTTCCAGCGCGCCCTTCGCGACTTCCGCATGCAACTGGGCCAGAGACTTGTCGGGCGCCTTGCGGGTCGGGTGTTCGTAGGCACCCGCGATGTACGCCTTGCCTCTGATACTCATCGGATTGTCATTCCTGGTCTTCTCTGATTGTCGAGTGTCACGATGCTTTTGCCGGCGCCCGGCGCCAGGCCGCGTTCAGCATGGGATCGGGCCGCATCGCGGCGGCCAGCGCGTCGTCGTACTCCCTGCGCAGGCGGGCGATGAGATCGGCGGCGGAGACGATCCCGCTCACGGCCCCCACGCCTTGTCCCGCGCCCCAGATGTCCTTCCATGGCCGCACGCGGCGGGAACCGAAGGATGTGTTGGCGGGATCGGGCAGGGGCAGGTTGTCCGGATCGAGCCCGGCGCGCACCAGCGACTGCTTCAGGTAGTTGCCGTGAACGCCGGTGATCAGGTTCGTGTAGACGATGTCGCCGGCGGCCGCTTCCGCCACCATCGCCTTGTAGCCTTCGGCAGCACGGGATTCCTCGGTGGCGATGAAGGCGGACCCGATATAGCCGAAATCCGCGCCGAGCACCTGCGCGGCGAGGATGGAGCGGCCATTGGCGATCGCGCCCGACAGCGCCACCGGCCCGTCGAACCAGGCGCGTATCTCCTGCAGCAGCGCGAAGGGGGAAATCGTCCCCGCATGCCCGCCCGCGCCGGCGGCGACCGCGATCAGCCCGTCCGCCCCTTTCTCGATCGCCTTGCGCGCGAAGGCCAGCGTCGTCACGTCATGCAGGACCACGCCGCCATAGGCGTGCACCGCCTCGTTCACCTCCGGCCGCGCGCCCAGCGAGGTGATGACGATCGGCACCTTGTGCTTCACGCACACCGCGAGGTCGTGATCCAGCCGGTCGTTGGATTTGTGGACGATCAGGTTGATCGCGAACGGCGCGGACGGCGTCTGCGGATGCGCCACATCATGCCGCGACAGCTCCGTGCCGATCCGGTCGAGCCATTCGTCCAGCACGGACTCCGGCCGGGCATTCAGCGAGGGCATGGCGCCGACGATCCCCGCCTTGCATTGCGCGATCACCAGCTCCGGGCCGGAGACGATGAACATCGGCGCACCGATGGCGGGCAGCGACAGCCGGTTCCTGAGCAGCGGGGTGAGAATTATCGCGGCCTCCCTGGCATCAGACGGTCAGAACCCGGAGATCGGGCGCGGGACGAAGCGGCGCGCCCGTCAGGTCCTGCAGACGATCCATCGACAGATCCGGGACGATCTCGCACACCACAAGCCCGTCCGCCTCCACGTCGATCACCGCGAGGTTGGTGAAGATGCGCCGGACCACGCCCTTCGCCGTCAGCGGATAGGTGCAGCGTTCGACGATGCGCGGCGCGCCATCCTTCGCGACATGTTCCATCAGCACCCAGATCTGCCTCGCCCCGCACGCGAGGTCCATGGCCCCGCCCACCGCGGGAACGCCATCGTTGGCGCCCGTGGACCAGTTCGCCAGATCGCCCCGCGCCGAGACCTGGAAGCCGCCGAGGACGGAGATGTCCAGATGCCCGCCCCGCATGATCGCGAAGCTGAGCCCGCTGTCGAAGAACGAGCCGCCGGGCAGCAGCGTCACCGGCTTCTTGCCGGCGTTGATCATCTCCCAGTCTTCCTCGCCCTCCGGCGGGCGCGGACCCATGTGGAGGATGCCGTTCTCGCTGTGCAGGCAGATCTCGCGGCCGGGCGGGATGTGGTCGGGGATCTGGTCGGGCATGCCGATGCCGAGATTGACGAACGCCCCGTCGGGGATATCGCGGGCGGCGCGGCGCGCCATGTCCTCGCGGCTCAGCGGCGTCACTGCGGTGCTCCTCGCCGGACGACCCGGTCAACGAGTATGCCCGGCGTCACGACGGATTCCGGGTCGAGATCGCCAAGTTCCACAAGCTCGTCGGCCTCGGCCACCACCAGATCGGCGGCGGTCGCCATGACGGGGGCGAAGTTGCGGGCCGCCTTGTTGTAGACGAGGTTGCCCAGCCGGTCCGCCGCCCGCGCCTTGATCAGCGCGACATCCGCGCGCAGCGGCAGTTCGAGGACGTATTCCCTGCCGCCGATGACCTTGGTCTCCTTCCCGTGCGCGAGGTCGGTACCCACGCCGACGGGCGTGTAGAACCCGCCCAGCCCGGCGCCGCCGCAGCGGATGCGTTCCACCAGCGTGCCCTGCGGGACCAGTTCCAGCTCGATCTGCCCGGCCAGGTACAGTTCGGCGAAGATGGTGTTCGTCTTGATCCTGGCCTTTGGGTAGGAGCAGACCAGCTTGCGCACCCGCCGCGCGTGCAGCCACACGCTGAGGTCCGGTTCGTGGCTGCCGCCGTTGTTGGTGATCACGGTCAGGTCGCGCAGATCGGCCCTGTCGATGGCCGCGACCAGCCCCAGCGGAACGCCGGCGCCGCCGAACCCGCCCAGCAGCACGGTCGCGCCGCTGCGGATGCCGGCCACGGCGTTGGCATAGGTCGCGACCCGCCTGTCGATCATGTCCGGCTGCCCCCTGCCCGGTGTGCTCTCTCAGTCAAGGCGGAGATCCAGGCGTGTCACCATCGCTTTCTCGTAGGCGGCGCGCCGGTGGATGAAGGCGGTGTAGTCGTCGGTGCTCATGTAGCCGTCCGGCATGTCCCACATGCCCCGGACAGCGACGTTGGCCGGGTCCAGCAACGCCTCGCGGAACACATCGTGGAGTCTCCTCACCACCTCCGGCGCCATGCCGGCGGGGCCGTGCAGGCCATAGGGCGATGTGACCACCATGTCGTAGCCGAGTTCCTTCAGTGTCGGCACGTCGGGGAACCGCGCCGAACGTTCGGCGGACCAGACATTGAGCAGGCGCAACTGCCCGTTCTCGACGAACGGCGCCCAGGCGGATGCATCGGCGATGGAGTCCACCTGCCCCGACAGCACGGCGGACACGCCCTCCGCATTGCCCCGGAACGGCACGTGCAGCAGCTTGATGCCCTCGCGCTGCGCCAGTTCCTCCATGGCGATGTGGTTGGTCGTGGCGATGCCGGAGGTCGTGTAGCCCAGCCGGTCCGGGTTGGCCCGCGCATGGGCGAGGTAGTCGGCCCATGTGCGGATCGGCGAATCCGCCCGCACCGCCACGCCGAACAGCCAGCCGGTCAGTCCGATGATGTAGGTGAAGTCCTTCAGGCAGTCCCAGCGCGGCGCGCGCGTCATGTACGGCTGGCGCAGGATGGACAGGTGGAACTGGGACAGGTTGTGGCCATCCGGGCGCGATTGCAGCATCTGCAGCGCGCCCAGCGTCGCCCGCCCGCCCGAACGGTTCTCCACCACCACCGGCTGGCCGAACTGCCGGCTGGCGATATCCGCGAGCGAGCGGAGCTGCGAGTCCGCGGACCCGCCCGGCGACCACGGGACGATCAGGCGGATGGGCCGGTCGGGAAACCTGTCCGCGCGCGCGATCCCCGGCATGGCCAAGGCCATCGCCCCCGCCGCGAGGGCGGTGCGTCGCCGGGGTGTTCCTGCAAATGATGTTTTCATATGAAACGTTTCCTCTAATGCGACGGGGTTGATCCCCGTGGTCGTTCTGGTTCGCGTCTTCAGTTGGCGCCGCTGATCGTGATCCCTCCGTCGATGACGAGGTTATGTCCCGTCACGAATCCTCCGGCCGGTGATGCGAGGAACAGGATGGCGGCGGCGACTTCCTCCACGTTGCCGAAGCGGCGCAGCGGATAGGCCTTGGTCTTCTCGGCCTCCAGCGCCGGATCGTCCCACAGCGCGCGGGCGAAGTCGGTCTTGATCACGGCCGGCGCCACGCTGTTCACGCGGATGCCCCGCGGCCCCCATTCCACGGCCAGCGCGCGCGCGAGCTGCATCACCGCGGCCTTCGAGATGCCATAGGCCCCCAGCTTCGCACTGCCGCGCAACCCGCCCACGCTGGCCACCAGCACGGCGGACCCGCCGCCGCGCGCCGCCATGCCCGGCAGCACCATGTTGCCCAGCCAGACCATGCTGCGCAGGTTCGCGCCCATGATCTTCTCGTAGGCATCGTCGGGAATGTCCTGCAGCGGCCCGAAATGCGGATTGACGGCCGCATTGCAGACCAGCACGTCCACCCCGCCCCAGCGCCCGACCGCGGCGTCGGCCAGCGATCGCAGGTCCTCCTTGCGGGCGACGTTGCAGGCATGGGCGAAGGCCTCGCCGCCCGCGTCGGCGATCTCCTTCACCACCGCCTCGCAGGCCTCCAGCTTGCGGCTGGAGACCACGACCCTCGCACCGGCGCGCGCCATCATCCGTGCTGTCGCCGCACCGATGCCGCGGCTCGCGCCCGTGATGACGGCGACCTTGCCGTCGAGGCGGAACGGATCGGTCACGGGCGCGCGCCCACCAGCCCACCGGCGTCGGACAGCCGCCGCAGATGCGTGTCCGCATCGCCGAACTGGATGTCGATGGCGGTGAGGCGCTTGAAGTAGTGGCCGACGGAATACTCCATCGTCATGCCGATGCCGCCGTGCATCTGGATCGACTCCTCGCCGATCGCGCGCGCGCTGCGGCCCACCTGCACCTTCACGGCCGACATGGCCCTGCCGCGTTCGGCGGGATCGTCGTCCTGCACGCTCATCGCCGCGTACATGGCCATGCTGCGCGCTTCCTCCAGCGCCACCATCATGTCCGCCGCGCGGTGCTGGAGCACCTGGAACGACCCCAGCGCCACGCCGAACTGCCTGCGCGTCTTCAGGTACTCGAGCGTCAGCGTCTGCGCGGCCTCCATCGCGCCGACCGCCTCGGCGGCGAGGGCCGCGATGCCCTCGTCGACGACGCGCTGCACCAGCGGCAACCCGTCCTCCGGATCGCCCAGCACGGCCTCCGCGCGCACGCCGGCAAGCTGCACCTGCGCGGCGCGCTGGCCGTCCACCGTCGTATAGCCATGCCGATCCAGCCCCGCCGCGCCGGCGTCCACGACGAACACGCCGATCCCCCGCCGGTCCGTGCGCGTGCCCGCCACGCGCGCGGTGACGATCAGCCTGTCGGCGGTCGCGCCATGCAGGACCACGCCCTTGCGGCCATCCAGCACCCAGCCCGATCCGTCGCGCCGCGCGGTGGTGGCGACATCGCCGACGTCGTAGCGCGACTGCGGCTCGGTATGCGCGAAGGCCAGGTGCAGGCTGCCGTCCGCGATCCGGGGCACCATGTCCTGCCGCAGCGCCGCATCGGCGCCGTGCCGCAGGAACCCGCCGCCGAGGACGACGGTCGCGAAATACGGTTCCAGCGCCAGCGCGCCGCCGAGGGCTTCCATGACGATCATGGTCTCCACCGGCCCGCCGCCGAAGCCGCCATCCTCCTCGGCGAACGGAAGGCCGAGGATGCCGAGTTCGGCATACGCCGCCCACAGCTCCCGGCTCCATCCCTCTGGCGTGGCCGCATGGGCGCGGCGCTGCTCGAAGCTGTAGCGATCCGCGAGAAGACGCCGCAGGCTGTCCTGCAGCAGGCGCTGTTCCTCGCCGAGCTCGAAATCCATGTCCGCCCCTAAAGTCCGAGAAACGCCTTGGCCATGATCTGCCGCTGGATCTCGCTCGATCCGCCGTAGATCGTCTGCTTGCGCCAGTTGAAATAGGTGGGCGCGGCCATGCCGGCCCAGTCGGGCGCGATCTCCGGCTCGTTCCAGCCTTCCATGTCCTCCGGCGCGGCCGGCAGCGCGTAGGGGCCGGCGGCTTCCACGAACAGGGCGCTGATCGCCTGCTGGATCTGCGTGCCGCGGATCTTCAGGATCGAACTCGCCGGATGCGGCTTGCCACGGCCGTGGTGGCGCGCTTCCTCCGCCAGCACCCGCATCGTCGTGATCTCCAGCGCCTTCAACTGCACCTCGATCGCGGTGATCTTGTCGCGGAACTTCGCGTCGTCGATCAGCGGCTCGCTGCCGTCGATGGATTCGGACGCGATGCGCTTCAGCCGGCGGATGCGTTCCTTGCTGGTGCCCACGCGCGCCTGCCCGGTGCGTTCGTTGCCGAGCAGGAATTTCGCGCAGTCCCAGCCCTTGTTCTCCTCGCCGATCAGGTTTCCCACCGGGACCTTCACGTCATCGAAGAACACCTCGTTCACCTCGTGCGCGCCGTCGATGGTGATGATCGGGCGCACGATCACGCCGGGCGTCTTCATGTCGATCAGCAGGAAGGAGATGCCCTCCTGCTTCTTCGCCTTCGTGTCCGTCCGCACGAGGCAGAAGATCCAGTCGGCGTGCTGCGCCAGCGTGGTCCAGGTCTTCTGGCCGTTGACCACGTAGTGATCGCCCTGCCGCACGGCGGAGGTCTTCAGCGATGCGAGGTCCGACCCGGCTCCCGGCTCCGAAAACCCCTGGCACCACCAGTCATCGAGGTTCGCCATCCGGGGCAGGAAGTGCTTCTTCTGTGCCTCCGTCCCGAAGGCGATCACGACCGGCCCCACCATCTGCGTGTTGAAACTCAGCGGCTGCGGCGCGGGGGCCTGCTGCAGTTCCTCGCGGAAGATGTAACGCTGCACGGCGGTCCAGCCGGGACCGCCCCATTCCACCGGCCAGTCCGGCACCGCCCAGCCGCGCGCGTTCAGCTTGCGCTGCCAGTCGATCGTCTGCTGCCTCGTGGCGATGTGCCCGTCGATCAGGCGCTGGCGCACCTCGTCGGGCAGGTTCGCATCGATGAACGCCCGCACCTCGGCGCGGAAGGCGTGCTCCTCGGGGGTGAAGCGCAGGTCCACGGTCAGGCGTCCCCGCTCAGGCGGCCGCCGGTTTCGGCAAGGCGGACCAGAAGCGCCGCCGGCTTCATCGCGGGGTCGCCGGTCTGCTCCGCATAGCGGGCGAGCTTCTCGCAGACATCCTTCAGCCCGCGCTGGTCCGCGTAGAACATCGGCCCGCCCCGCCAGGCCGGCCAGCCATAGCCATTGACCCAGATGGTATCGATGTCCGAGGCGCGGGAGGCGATGCCTTCCTCCAGGATGCGCGCGCCCTCGTTCACCAGCGGCAGCACCATGCGGTCGATGATCTCTTCCTCGGGGATCGGCCGTCGCGCGATGCCGAGCCGGGCAGACGTGTCCTCGATGATCGCCAGCACATCGGGATCGGCCTCCGGCTTGCGGGACCCTTCCGCGTAGCGGAACCAGCCCTTGCCGGTCTTCTGCCCGAAGCGCCCGGCCGCGACGACCGCGTCCCCGATCGGAAACACCTGCCCCCGCGCCTTGCGTACGCTGGCGCCGATATCGAGCCCCGCCAGATCGCCCACCGCGAACGGTCCCATCGCGAGGCCGAACTTGGTCAGCGCGGCATCCACCTGCTGCGGCAACGCGCCTTCCTGCAACAGCTTCTCGCCCTGCTGACCCCGCTTGCCGAGCATGCGGTTGCCGACGAAGCCGTCGCAGTTGCCGACCACGACGGGAACCTTCTTCAGAAGCGTCCCGACCTCCACGCCCCAGACGATGGCGTCGGGCGAGGTCTGCCTGCCGCGCACGATCTCCAGCAGCCGCATCACGTTGGCCGGGCTGAAGAAGTGCAGGCCCAGCACATCCTGCGGGCGCTTCGTCGCGGCGGCGATGCGGTCCACGTCCAGCGTGGAGGTGTTGGTCGCGAGCAGCGCGCCCGGGCGGGCGAAGCGGTCGATCTCGGCGAAGATCTTCTCCTTCACCGCCATGTCCTCGAACACCGCCTCGATCACCACATCCGCGTCCGCAATGGCGGAGATGTTGGTGCTGCCGGCCATCAGCGCGAGGCGGCGATCCTTCTCCGCCGCGTCCAGCCGGCCGCTCTCCACCGTCCGCTGCCAGTTGGCCGCGCAGCGCTTCAACCCGCGCTCCACCGCGTCGGCGGAGGTGTCGATGATGGTCACCGGAATGCCGACATTGGCGAAGCACATGGCGATGCCGCCGCCCATGGTTCCCGCGCCGATCACCGCCGCGCGGCGCACCTTGGGCACCTTCAGGTCCGCCGGCAGGCCCGGCACCTTCCGGGCTTCGCGTTCGGCGAAGAACACGTAGCGCAGCGCCTTCGACTGCTCGCCCTTCACCAGCTCGGCGAACAGCTCCCGCTCGCGCTTCAGCCCATCATCGAACGGAAGCGCCATCGCGTTGCGCACGGACTCGGCACACAGCACCGGGGCGCGTTGTCCGCGCGCACGCTTCGCCACGGCGGCCAGCACGGCCTCGAACGACGCCGCGTCCTGCGCGGCCAGCGCATCCTTGCGGTCGCGCGCCAGCACGAAGCCGCGCCCTTCGGCAAGGGACTTCCGGAGGAACGCGATCGCCGCCTGCTCCAGATCGCCCTCGGCCACGGCATCCACCGCACCCAGCTTCAGCGCCTGCTCGGCCGTGACCGGATCGCCCTCGACGATGATCTTCAGCGCGGCCTCCGGCCCGATCAGCCGGGGCAGGCGCTGCGTGCCGCCCGCGCCGGGCAGCAGGCCGATCTTCACCTCGGGCAGGCCGAGCCGCGTGCCGGGCGCGGCGACGCGCGCGTGGCAGGCGAGCGTCAGCTCGAAGCCGCCGCCCAGCGCCGCACCGTGGATCGCGGCGACGACCGGCTTGGCCAGGGCCTCGATCCCGGCAAGGACCTCCGCCAGCGGGGGCTCGCGGCGCGGGCCGCCGAACTCGCGGATCTCCGCACCGGCGCTGAACATCCGCCCGTCGGCGCGCAGGACGATGCCGCGCACCCCCGCATCCGCGGCCGCCGCGCTGAACGCCTCGGCGAGCCCGATGCGCACGGGCTGCGCCAGCGTGTTCACCGGGGGATTGCTGATGGTGACGACGAGAATATCGTCTTGCCGACGGGTTGTGACGGCGCTGGCCTGCGAATCCATCGGGCGTTTCTCCCAGCCGCGCCCGTTCCGGGCCGGCCCGTGTGCTTCACGTCTTTCCACGGGAACGAGCCCGGGCAAGAATCGTATTTGCTATAGCAAATAGCGCGCGTCCGGAGGCGTCAAGCCGGGCCGCCTACACAGGCTTCGCCGCGCGCGACGGGCGGCACCGGCAGGAACGCTCCCGCATGCGAAGCGTGGGCCCCGGCCGGGGCTTCCGCAACCGGCCATCGCGCCGCAGATTGCGCGCCCCCACCGCTGACGCCGCACGAAGGAAGACGCCCCATGCTGACCCGCCGCCTGGCGCTCGCCAGCGCGCTCACCGCGCCCGCCGCCTTCGCCCAGGCCCGCGCCGCCACGCTGATGGTCGGCTTCGCGCCGGGCGGCGGCACCGACATCATCTCGCGGCTGCTGGTGCCGCGCATGTCGGAGGAGCTGGGCCAGTCCATCGTGGTGGAGAACCGGCCGGGCGCGTCCGGCACGCTCGCCGCCATCGCCACCGCGCGGGCGAGGCCGGACGGGTTCACCATGCTGATGGGCACCGTCAGCACGCAGGCGGTGGTCGCGCCGCTGATGCCGACGCCGCCCTACGACCAGATGAAGGATTTCACCCCGGTCACGCTCGCGGCCACCGTGCCGCTGGTGCTGGTGGTGCCGAAGGACAGCCCGGCGAAGGACCTGAACGGGCTGCTGGCGATGGCGAAGGAGAAGCCGGGCGCGCTGAACTACGGCTCCTCCGGCGTGGCGACGCAGCAGCATCTGGCCGCCGAGCTGCTGGCCCGCTCGGCCGGGGTGCAGATGACGCACGTTCCCTATCGCGGCACCGGGCAGGTGGTGAACGACATCCTCGCCGGGCGGCTCGACTTCGTCATCGACACGCTGCCCACGCACCTGCCGCATATCCGCGCGGGCGCGTCCCGCGCGCTCGCGACCACGCTGCCGGAGCGGGTGGAATGGCTGCCGGACGTGCCGGCGGTGGCCGAGAGCGTGCCGGGCTTCGACATGTCGGTCTGGTACATGCTGCTCGGCCCCGGCGAGCTGCCGGAAGCGATCGTGGCGCGCTGGTCGGCGGCGGCCAATGCCGCGCTGTCCGACCCGGCGATCCGCACGCGGGTGAAGGACGCGGGCTTCATCCCCGGCGGCGGCAGCCCGGCCGATGCGACGGCGCTGGTCCGGCGGGAGGCGGAGCGTTACGCGGCGCTCGTGCGGGACGCCAGTATCAGGCTGGAGTAGGGGCTCCGCTCCTTCCCCCTCTCCCGCGCTTGCGGGAGAGGGGACATTACGCGGCGGCTCGCGCTTCCTGCGCCATGCGCACCAGCTCGCCGCGCACCCCGCCCGCATCCGCGACGGGGGCGGCGAAGGGGATGCGGATCACCGCCTCCTCCTGCGCGAGGTCGAACCCGTCCACATCGCAGGCGACCATCCGCCACGCACCCGGCCGGCGCGCGATGGCGGCGAGCGCGTCCGGGTGGTCGTCGTTGCAGTGCCCGATGATGCGCGCCTCCGCCCCGGCGACAGCCTCCACCGCCTGCGCGTCCGGCAGCAGGTCCGACGCGCGGATGCGCTCGGCGCGGGCGAAGCCGCCCACGAACATCGCCGCCATCGGCCGGATCCGCCACAGCGCGAAATCGGCGAAGCCGGCATACATCGCCGCATAGGGATGCAGCGCCAGCCAGCGCGATTTCAGCGCCGCGTCCTCGATCTTCTCGGCGATCCCGGTCACCGTCACGCGGGGCGCGGTCTGGGGATTGGCGGTCTCCGCCGCCCCCGTCACCGCGAGCGCGCAGCGCGGCTCGGCCATCAGGTGGCGCGTGTGCTCCGACAGCGTGGACAGCAGCAGCAGGACGGACAGGTCCGGCGCGGTGGCCGGCGTGACCAGCGCGGCGAAGGGCTGGCCGGCGGTCTGCGTGGCCAGCGTGCCGGCCCGGGCCGCGCGCAGCAGCCCCCGTGCCGCCCGAACCCCTTCCTCGCTCATCCGTTCAGTCCGTGCATTTCCCGGCGCGTCGCGGAAACGCCATAGTCGGCAGGCAGGAGGGTTCGCATGGCCTACACCATCGCGCTCGTGGACGACGACCGCAACATCCTGGCTTCCGTGTCGATGACGCTGGAGCAGGAAGGTTTCACCGTCCGCACGTTCACCGACGGCGAAAGCGCGCTCCAGGCGCTGTCCGCCAAGCCCACCGACCTCGCCGTGCTGGACATCAAGATGCCCCGCATGGACGGGATGGAGCTGCTGCAGCGGCTGCGCCAGCGCACGGCGATGCCGGTGATCTTCCTGACCAGCAAGGACGAGGAGGTGGACGAGCTGCTCGGCCTGCGCATGGGCGCGGACGACTACATCACCAAGCCGTTC
>JBBCJT010000143.1:0-22013 GCA_037190665.1 Rhodovastum atsumiense
CGCTACACCGCCATCTCCACGCACACCGGCACGTGGTCCGACGCCTGCGGCCAGTCGCGCGCGTCCTTCAGCACCGTCTGCCGCACCAGCGCGCCCGCCATGTCGCGGCTGACCCAGATGTGGTCCAGCCGCCGTCCGCGGTCGGAGGCGCGCCAGTCGCGGTTGCGGTACGACCACCACGTGAACAGCTTGTCCGTCTCCGGCACGAAGTGGCGCACCGCATCGTGGAAGTGCGTCTGCTGCCAGGCGGTCAGTCCCTCCGTCTCCGGCGGCGTGTGGGAGACGACGGTGAGGAGCTGTTTGTGCGACCACACGTCGTTGACGAGCGGGGCGATGTTCAGGTCGCCCACCAGCACGCTGCGCATGACCGCGCCGCGCGCTGCGAAATGCGCCGTCGTCTCCGCCACGAAGTCGAGCTTGTGGCGGAACTTCGGGTTCAGCTCCGGGTCCGGGATGTCGCCGCCGGCGGGGACATAGAAATTGTGCAGCTCGACCGGCTCGCCCGGCGTGTCCACCCGCACGGAGAGATGCCGGCAGTCGCCGCGGGCGCACCAGTCGGGCGAGTCCGCGATCAGCTCGATCGGCCGGCGGGAGAGGATCGCCACGCCGTTGTAGCCCTTCATTCCCCGGTACAGCACATGGTCGAAGCCGAGCGCGCGCACGCCGTCCATCGGGAACAGCTCGTCCGGCACCTTCGTCTCCTGCAGGCAGAGGACGTCAGGCGCGAGCGCGGCATCCAGACGCAGGAGCAGCGGCAGGCGCAGCCGCAGCGAGTTGATGTTCCAGGTGGCGATACGCAGCGTGACGGGCATGGGTCCTCGGGGCCGGCGGAAGCGGGCGCGGACCCTGCCGGGGCGCGGCGTCATGGACAAGATGGGGAGCGGGGTGCCGATCCGAAAACGCCCCGCCAGGGGGGTGGCGGGGCGCCTCGTTCTTCCGATCGGAACGTCCGTCTGGCCAGGCAGGGGAAACCGGACCCGGCGGATCGTCGGCCCGTCCTGAACTTGCCGACCGGGGAATCTTAGCGGAGCTTCGCCGGCTGTCCAGCGCCAATTGCACGCAAGACGTGTTCTATCCCACAGCAGGCAAAGCGAAATTTCCCGCCCAGGTTGTGCGGTCCCGGACCGCATTCGCGAAGGCGGCAAATATCCCGCGGCTGACGGGATCGACGGCGAAGTCGTATTCGGGGTGCCACTGCACGCCCACCACGAACGGCGCGGTGGCCAGCCGCACGGCCTCGATCGTGCCGTCGGGCGCGGTCGCCTCGGCCACGAGCCCGGTGGCGAGCCGGTCCATGCCCTGGGTGTGCAGCGAATTCACCGCCACCGTGGTCGCGCCCGCGATGCGGTGCAGCCAGGTGCCGGGCGTCAGGCGGATCTCGTGCGCCTTGCCCTGGCGGATGCGCGGGTCGGGCTGCATCGGCGTGGAATGGTCTAACCGTCCGGGCAGGTCCTGCAACCGCTGGTGCAGGCTGCCGCCGAGCGCGACGTTCAGTTCCTGCATGCCGCGGCAGATGGCGAGGATCGGCAGGCCGGCGGCGATGGCCGCGCGGATCAGCGCGAACACCGTCGCGTCGCGGGCGTGATCCTCCGGCGTCCCTTCGGGGTGCGCGGGGCCGTTGTAGCGGTCCGGCGCGACGTTGGAGCGGCTGCCGGTGAGGATGATGCCGTCCAGCTTCGCCACCAGCGTGGCGACGTCGGACCGGTCGCCGTTGGCCGGGACCAGCACCGGCGCGCCGTCGATGACCTCGTCGACCGCGCGGACATAGGTGTCGGAAGCGGCGTGTTTGGCCATCCCGAACGCGCCGAAGGCGATGGAACAGCAGGAGATGCCGATCAGCGGCTTTATCGCAGGCGTCATGCTGATCGGCGAATGTCGATGCTTCGCGCGGCAAAACAAAGACAAAAAATGCGGCGCATGCCTGTGCCGCGATCCGCGCGCCGCAGGCGGCGGCCCTCAGCCCCCGCCGCCGTCCGGCCTGCGCAGCGAGTTCGGGTCCACGAAGTCGAACAGTTTCGCGTCGAAATTGCCGCCGAGCTGGACGTCCGACAGGCTGACACGGGTTTCCTGCCGCTGCGCATCCACCACCCGCCACTGGCGCAGCGCCAGCGGGTCGTCGGCGAAGACGAGCGTGAGCGTGCCTTCCGCCGGGCTTTCCGTCCGCACCAGTGAAACGTCCAGCCCGCCGGGGAATCGGCTGACCCCGGTGACGGTCACGTCGCCGGACAGGCTGGTCTGCTCGCGCAGCAGGATGCCGAGCGGCGTGCGGGAGACCGGTACGGTGGAGGTCTGCTTCAGCGCCGAGTCGTGGAAGGTGAACATCCCCCGGCCCGCGACCAGCAGCAGCGGCGTGGGCGGGTCGTACTCGAACCGCATCCGCCCGGGCCGGGCGAGCCAGACCGTCCCGCGCGCCGTGCCGCCATTGGCGGAGAGCTGCAGGAAGCGCGCCTTCAGCGTGCGCAGCCCGTTCAGGTACGCCTCCACCCGCGCGATGTCGGCGCGGTCGCGGGCGCTCAGGCCCTGGGCGAAAGCGGGGGTGGCGAGGGCGGACAGCAGCAGGGTGCGGCGTTTCACCCCGCCGATGTGCTGCGCGCGGCCGCGCGGTGCAAGCCGGTGCGCTCCGCAATCCGGCGTGACGTGATATGTTGCGAAGACGGAAGATGCCCACACGCTCGATGAGCCGCGGACCGCTGACAGGCGGCGACTACGCGCGCCGCCATTTCTCCGCCGCGAGGCTGCCGAGCGCACCCGCCAGGATCAGTGCGGCGAGCGGTACCGGCGAGCCGTGTGCCGCCACCGCCGCGGCGGCGCCGAACAGTGCGCCGAGCAGGAATTGCAGCGTGCCCATCAACGCCGATGCGCTGCCCGCGCGCGCGCCCTGATGCTGCAGGGCTTCCGCGGCGGCGTTGGGCACGGTGAAGCCGAGGGCCGCCATGCACAGCATCAGCGGCGGCATCAGCCACCATCCGTTCGCCGGATGCGCGATGGCCACCGCGAGCAGCAGCAATGCCGCGGACAACAGCCCGAGCACGCCGCCGCGCAGCGCGCGGTCGAGCGAGACGCGGCGCAGCATCCACGCATTGAGCTGCGAGGCGAGGATGAAGCCCGCCGCATTCATGCCGAACATCGCCGCGTAGGCGCCGGGCGACATGCCGTAGCCGCCGATGAACACGGCGGGAGAGGCGGCGATGTAGGCGAACAGCCCGGCAAGCCCGAGGCCGGAGGCCAGCGCGGGTGCGAGGAAGCGGCGGTCCGCCGCGACCGAGAGATAGTCGCGCGCGATGCCGCGCAGCCCGGTGATGCGCCGCCGCTCCACCGGCAGCGTCTCCGGCAGGAAGCGCCAGACCAGCAGGGTCGAGACCAGGCCGTAGCCCGCCAGTATCCAGAAGATCGTCCGCCAGCTCGCGATGCCGAGCACCGCGCCGCCCAGCGACGGCGCGAGGATCGGCGCCGCGCCCATCACCAGGATCAGCCGCGACATCAGCCGCGCGCCGGCCGCACCGGCCGCGAGGTCGCGCACGATCGCGCGCGGCACCACCATCCCCGCCGATCCGCCGAAGGCGGCCGCCATGCGCAGGCCCGACAGCGTCCACAGATCCGGCGCCAGCGCGCAGCCGACGCTCGCGGCCGTGTAGAGCGACATGCCCCAGATCAGCGGCGTCCGCCGCCCCAGCCGGTCGGCGAGCGGCCCCTGCGTCATCTGCCCGACCGCGAGGCCGACGAAGAACGTCGCGACCGTCACCGGCGCCTTGCCGGGCGTGCCGAACGCCGTCTCCATCGCCGGGAAGGCGGGGAGGTACATGTCGATCGACAGCGGTCCCACGGCGGTGAGGGTGCCGAGCAGGATGGGGAGCCAGACGGGGATCGGCATCAGCTCTTTGTGCACCGCAACGAACGCCGCCGCCAGCGCGGTGTTGCGATGGCGGGATCGCAGGGATTGCCCTGGCGGCCCGGCTGGCGGCCGATCGTTTCTGCTGTACAAGGCCGCCGGTTTCACCGGAGCGCATACATTGCTGCACATAGATTTGCCGTCCCGTGCTGAGGTCGAGGGTCTCGTCGCGCATCGCGGGCGACCGGCGGTGTCGATCTATCTGCGCACCACGCCCCTCACCCAGGGCGCGCAGGCGGATCGCATCGAGTTGAAGAACCTGCTGAAGACCGCGACCGCCGAGATGGAGGCGGCCGGGGCGTCCCGGCGCGAGGTCCGGCCGATCGAGGAAAGCTTCGAGGCGCTGATCGACGACGACGCCTTCTGGGCGCGGCAGGCCAACAGCCTGGCGGTTTTCGCCACACCCGCCTCGCTGCGCACCTTCCGCCTGCCCAACCACCTGACCAGCGCGGTGGAGGTGTCGGACCGCTTCCACATCAAGCCGCTGCTGCGTTCGATGACCTTCCCGCACCATGCCTACGTGCTGGTGATCAGCATGGGCGCGGTCCGGCTGCTGGAGATCTCCGCCGACCTGCCGCCGCACGAGGTCAAGGTGCCCGGCCTTCCGGACGGTGCCGCGGATGCGCTGCGCCGGCGCAGCCATATCGAGCGCAGGGGCGACATGGCGAGCGGCGAGGCCACCAGCGAGAACGCCTCCATGACCCGCTACAGCCGGGCCGTGGACCAGGCGCTGCGCCCGGTTCTCGCCGGCCATGAGCGGCCGCTGATCGTGGCCGCCGCCGAGCCGCTGGCCTCGATCTTCCGCAGCGTCTGCCACTATCCCCATGTCGCCCCGCAGGTGATCCCCGGCAGCGCCGACCACACCCCGGACCACGAGCTGGCGACGGCCGCGCGCGGTGTACTGGACGGCATCTATGCCGGGCAGATCGAGGCGCTCGCGGAGCTGTACGCGGCGCGCGGGGTCCAGGGTCGCGCCACCGGCGACGTCGCGCATGCCGCCCGTGCGGCGACGTTCGGTGCGGTCGACACGCTCATCGTGGACATGGATGCCGAGGTGCCGGGCCATGTCGGCGAGGAGGACGGTGCGGTGACGCTGGACAAGGTGGCTGACGGCGTGAACTACAGCGTGACGGACGAGATCGTCCGCCGCGCCCTGCTCTCCGGCGCGCGGGTGGTCGCGGCCCGGCGCGCCGACATCCCGGGCGGCGGCGATCTGGCCGCCATCCTGCGCTACCCCGTCTGATCCCCGCCGGCCTTTCGGCTGGCGTCGGTCCTCAGCCCGGCCCTCTCTCCTCCTCGTTCACGGGAGGGAGCGCCGGGTAAGGAGGCGGCCTCCTCAGCCCGTCTCCGTTCAGCCGCGCGCGCCGAAGATCGCGGAGCCCACGCGCACATGCGTGGCGCCTTCCTCGATCGCGATGGTGTAGTCCGACGACATGCCCATCGACACGACGCTGAGCCCCAGCTTCGCCGCGAGTCCGGCCAGGAAGGCGAAATGCGGGCGCGGATCGGCATCGGCGGGCGGGATGCACATCAGCCCGCGCAGCCGCGCGCCGAACCGGCCCATGCAGTCGCGTGCGAAGGCTTCGGCATCGGCGCGGGGGACGCCGGATTTCTGGCTCTCGTCGCCGGTGTTGACCTGCACCAGCAGATCCGGCGTGCGTCCTTCCTTCGCCATGGCGTCGGCGATCGCGTCGGCCAGCCGTGGCCGGTCCAGGCTGTCGATCGAATCGGCCACACGCACGGCGTCGCGCGCCTTGTTGGTCTGCAGCCCGCCGATGATGTGCAGGCGCAGGCCGGGATGGGCCTCGCGCAGCGCGGGGAACTTGGCCGCCGCCTCCTGCACCCGGTTCTCGCCGAACGCCATCTGCCCGGCGGCGAGCGCCGCGAGCACGGTCTCGGCCGGATGCGTCTTCGAGACCGCGATGAGCGTGATGTCCTCGGGCCTGCGGCCGGCGCGCGCCGCAGCATCGGCGATGCGCGCGCGGACGGCGGCGAGGTTGGCGGCGATGGTGCTGGCGGAGGGCTGATCGTCCATGGATCGCGACCTTGTCCGATGGGCGCGCGCGGTCAAGGCGCGACGAAGGCTTGCCTTCCCCCCGCTGTGGCTGTTCGCCGATGCCGCGCGCGTGCCGGACCTGGAGAAGGCCGTGGCGGCACTCCCGCGGCGGCTGTGCGGGCTGGTGTTCCGGCCGGAAGGATACGCGCCGGACATGACCGCGGCCGTGATGCGCGCCTGCCGCCGCCATAGCGTTCCGCTCGTGGTGGCGGCGGGGCGGGTGCCGCCGGGTGCCGGCCGCCATCTCCGCCGCGGCTACGGCAGGGCCCATGGTTTCGCCACCTCCTCCGCCCACACCCGCGCCGAGGTGATCCGGGCGCGGCGCGCGAAGGTCACGCTCGTGTTCGTCTCGCCGGCCTTTCCTACGCACTCGCATCCGGGCGCGCCGGCGCTGGGACCGTTGCGGTGGCTGGGCATGGCGCGGGGCGGATGGGCGGCGGCGCTGGGGGGGATCGACGGGCGGAGCGTCCGGCGGCTGCCTGCCGCGGTGGCCGCCGGAGCCATTGGTGCACTGTTGCCATGACCCCCTGTGGCGTGTTCGCCACAGTGCGGCGGAAATGCCGCGCCCAGGCGTGACAGGCCGTTGCAGCCGCGATCCGGGCGAGGCAAGACTTTCCCTCAGGTCCGGCAGCCTGCGCCCGTGGGGGTACCGTGGGGATCCGGGGCGGGGCCTGGTAAAGGCGCCGGCAGCAATGCCGGCATGAAGAAGAGGATTAAGAATGCGCAAGGTTCTTCTTGCCGGTGCCGCGATCGGTGCGATCGCCCTGGCAGACGCGCCGGAAGCGTTCGCGCAGCGGACCGAGTTCCCGCAGCCGTTCGCTCCCACCAACGCCGGCCCCGCGCTGCGCACCACGCCGGGCGTGACTGTCCGCCTTGCTGGCCGCTATCGCTTCTACGCGGGCTACATCGACCAGGATGCCGACTCCGCCGCTGACGGCAGCAGCCTGAGCGACTACGACTTCTTCGACTACGCCCGTCTGTGGACCGGCTTCGACGGCTTCGCCGAGAACGGCCTGCAGTATGGCGCCACCCTCGAGATCCGCATGGGTTCCGGTGGTGATGCCCGCGGCGACGCCCGCGGCAACCTGCGCTACCGCCGCATGTACGGTTATGTCGGCAC
Organism: Rhodovastum atsumiense; assembly: GCA_037190665.1. Lineage (GTDB taxonomy): Bacteria > Pseudomonadota > Alphaproteobacteria > Acetobacterales > Acetobacteraceae > JBBCJT01. The sequence goes on from JBBCJT010000143.1 coordinate 7,066, forward strand.
GCCGACCATGGGCCAGCTGCGCGTCGGTTCGGGCCAGGTCCAGGCCGTCGAGCTGATGTATGTCGGTCACATGAACGGCAAGTACGGCACCGGCCTGTGGGACGGTGACGCGCCCGCGCTGATCGTCGGCCCGTCGAGCGTTGCGAACAACTTCTGGTTCTCGGCCTCGGGCGGCAACAACAACACCGCCATCGGCTACTTCTCGCCGCAGTTCTTCGGCTTCGACTTCGGCGTGTCCTACTCGCCGAACAGCGGCAACTTCGGTGGTGACGGCGCCTGCGGCTCGGTTGGCCCGAACTGCGACCGCCTGAGCGACTCGACGAGCACGGCCGGCACGATCAAGCCGACCGACATCTTCGACATCATGGCGCGCTACCGCGGCACGTTCGGCGGCGTCGGCCTCGCGGCCTCCGGCGGTTATCGCGGGTCCAGCACGGTCGACGGCGTTGGCACCGTCAACACGTTCGACGGGCTGAGCCTGGGCATCGTCGGTGCCGAGGGCTCGATCGCCGGCTTCACCTTCGGTGGTAACATCACCTGGGGTAAGGGCAACTTCGCCAACGGCCTGACGGGCGCCGCGAGCGGCATGACCCCGCTGGCCAAGCGGACCCCTGGCGGGCCGGGCCTGACCACCGTTGTCGACAACGACAACATGTTCGGCTGGCAGATCGGCGCCGGCTACACGTTCGGCGCGTTCAGCGTCGGCGTCGCCTACGGCGAGGTCGACTCGGAAGGCAGCCAGACTGTGTCCTCCGACCGTAGCGACAAGATGTTCGGTATCGGTGGCTCCTACGCCGTCGCCCCGGGCTTCAACCTGTTCGCCGAGTACATGTACGGCGAGCGCAAGGAGACCGGCTGGAACTTCGTCACCGGCACTGCCGGCACGGCGAACAACTCGGTCGACGTGAGCATGTTCATCATCGGCACCGCCTTCAACTGGTAAGCCGAGGCTGAGCGAAACGGACGGGGCGGCAGGGAAACCTGCCGCCCTTTCTTTTTGCGCGGTTGACGTGCCTGCCTTTCCGGTTGCGGCTTGGGCTGCAAACGCCGCGGCCGGTCCGGAACGCGATCTTCCTTCTCATCGCCCTGTTGCTCGCAGCCTGTCGCCGGCCCATGCGGCCACAAGATCGATGACGCCAGCCGCACCTGATGAGCCGCGGGGCGCGTCCGGCGAGCGGCTCAAAGCCACTCTCAGTATTCTCGGCTGTCAGCTTCGTGCCGGCAGCATCCGCATTTCCCTGTTGCGGCAGGCCTGCCACGCAACAAAGGGTCGATATCGTCCCCTCTGCCGCCATGCAGGGCATGTCGGCGCACAAGGTGCGACGGGCGCGGGGACTGCGCATCCGGACCGCCGGGCGCCCGCTCGCTGACTCCCCTGCGATCTGCCGCCGCCTCGCTGCGGGCGGACCTGTGTCGCTGAACCCTGCCGATGTGATCCCCTTCGACGAGGAGGCGGACATGGGTGCGCAAGGGCATGGCGCCGCGCGGACTGCACCATCAGAGCCACTGTTGCTCGTATACCGCAGTGCGGCGGAAATGCCGCGCCCCTGCGCGGCGAGGCATTGCGACTGCATACGGTCAGGGGCATGACCCCTCGCGGGTCCGGCAGCCTTCGCCCATGGGATTACTCGTGGGGACGTGGAGGCGGGACCTGATTTGAGGCGCCGGCAGCAGTGTCGGCAGGAAATGAGGATTGAGAATGCGCAAGGTTCTTCTTGCCGGTGCCGCGATCGGTGCGATTGCCCTGATGGATGCGCCAGAAGCGTTCGCGCAGCGGACCGAGTTCCCGCAGCCCTACGCCCCCACCAATGCCGGCCCCGCGCTGCGCACCACGCCGGGCGTGACGGTCCGCCTCGCTGGCCGCTACCGCTTCTTCGCAGGCTACATCGACCAGGACATGGACAGCGATGGCGCCGGCAACGAGCTGAGCAACCACGACTTCTTCGACTATGCCCGGCTGTGGACCGGCTTCGACGGGTTCGCCGAGAACGGCCTGCAGTACGGCGCCACCCTCGAGATCCGCATGCGCTCGGGCGGCGAGGCCCGCGGCGACGCCCGCGGCAACCTGCACTTCCGCCGCATGTTCGGCTATGTCGGCACGCCGACCATGGGTCAGCTCCGCGTCGGCTCGGGTCAGGTCCAGGCCATGGAGCTGATGAGCGCCGGCCATATGAACGGCAAGTACGCATCCGGCCTGTGGGACGGTGACGCGCCCAACCTGATCGTCGGCCCCGCGAACGTCTCGACCAACTTCTGGCCCACCGCCGCGGGCGGCAACAACAACACGGCGATCGGCTACTACTCGCCGCGGTTCTACGGCTTCGACTTCGGCGTGTCCTACTCGCCCAACAACGGCAATTTCGGCGGCGACGGGGCCTGCGCCTCGATCGGCACGAGCTGCGACCGCCTGAGCGATTCGACGAGCGCGGCCGGCACGATCAAGCCTGTCGACATCGTCGACATCGTGGCGCGCTACCGCGGGACGCTGGGCGGCGTCGGCCTGGCGGCGGCCGGTGGCTATCGCGGATCCAGCACGGTCGACGGCGTCGGCAGCGTCAACACGTTCGACGGGCTGAGCCTGGGTATCGTCGGCGCCGAGGCGTCGGTCTCCGGCTTCACCTTCGGCGGCCAGATCACCTGGGGCAAGGGCAACTTCGGCAACGGCCTGACGGGCGCCACGGGCAGCCTGACCCCGCTGGCCAAGAAGACCAGCACAGCGGCCACCGTCGTCACCGAGAACGACAACCTGCTGACGTGGCAGATCGGCGCCGGCTACACGTTCGGCGCCATCAGCGTCGGCGTCGCCTATGGCGAGGCCGAGTCGGAAGGCAGCCAGACCGTGGCCGCCAACCGCCGGGACAAGATGTTCGGCATCGGCGGTTCCTACGCCGTCGCCCCGGGCTTCAACCTGTTCGCCGAGTATCTGTACGGCGAGCGCAAGGAGAGCGGGTGGAACTTCGCCACCGGCGCCGCCGGTTCGGCCAATAACGCGGTGGACGTGAACCTGTTCGTCATCGGCACCGCCTTCAACTGGTAGGCCGGGGCTGAAACAAAGCGGACGGGGCGGTGGGCAGGACTGCCGCCCCTTCCTTTTGCGCAGTTGACGTGACGGCCCTTTCGGGGCCATGCCCACGCCGCGGCCCGGCCGCAAACGCCACGGATGGCATGATGATGGCCCGAAACACCCTGTTCCTCCTCGCCGCCCTGCTGCTCGCCGCCTGTGGCGGCCTGCGGGGCAATACGGTGGACGATTACAACCGCCCCGAGCGTGAGCAGATCATGGATCGCCAGGGCGGGCTGTTCGGCGACGACGGGCTGGTGCTGTTCGGCAACCAGCGCTCGGGCAGCCGCAACGCCAACGAGCAGGGCGGCGCGCTGGGCGTGAACGCCTATCTCTGGCGCGGCGCGCTCGACACGCTGTCCTTCATGCCGCTGGTCTCGGCCGACCCGTTCGGCGGCGTGATCATCACCGACTGGTACGAGCCGCAGGGCGCGTCCGGCGAGCGCTTCAAGGCCACCGCCTACATCCTCGGCCGCCAGCTTCGCGCCGACGGCATCCGCGTTTCCGTGTTCCGGCAGGTCCGCCAGGGCAACAACTGGGTCGACGCCCCGGTTTCCGCCGGCACGCAGGGCGAGCTGGAGGACAAGGTGCTGGCCCGGGCGCGGGAGTTGCGCGTCCAGGCCGCCAGCCGCTGACAATCCGGCCTCGGCCGGCCCCGACCATCCGGGGGGACAAGCGTGGTCTTGACGGGCACGGGCGCGTGATCCGTTCCGAACGCACCCCGGTGGTTGACGACACCTTGCGCGGGCAGGCGCTCGACTGAGGCTGGCGCCAGCATCGCTGCCCGTGCCAGCCGGGAACCAGCGCCGCCCGCATCATGCCGGCCAGACTTTCGACTGACTCGCAGCCGCCGATGAAAGGGTCATCGGCAAGGCTCGACGGTATGAGGTTCTGTCTCGCGCGTGGCCCCGCACGCGCATGCCGTTCGCCTCGTTAAAAAGAGCCATCGGCATGGCTCGGCGCTTTCAGAAGACGAACTCGGCGATATTGAGTGAGCCTGAGTAGATACTGCGCGTCGGCGGTCGCGTTTTCACGGCAGGCCCAGTGCGCCCCTCGAACCGCCGGCGCTGGTGGCTTCAAGCGGGACCCGACCCAGGCTCGGCGGACGCTTGCTCGATCATCCGGCACCCCGGTGTCCCTCGCGCCTGACAGTTCGTGCCACGCGATCGGCAACGGGGTGTGAGCGACACTCCGCTGGGCTCGCGCGCCCTGACGTCGCGGGCGCGCGTCGTGGGATCTGCCCCTCGCAAGATCACTTCCTGCGGACCGATCCGCTGGCGCGCCATCGCAGCGACACGCAGCACGCGCCCTGCCTCAGGGACAAATTGCACAGGTCTCGGAGCGCGCCTTGTGCACCGTGATGTTACGGTATAACGTTCCATACATGAAGCGCCGGACCTTACTCACCCTGCTCCCGTTCGCCGCCGCGGCGCATGCGCAGGCACCGCTCGATGTCATCGCGAGTTTCACCATCCTCGCCGACATGACCCGCGAGATCGGCGGCGATGCGGTGCGCGTGACATCGCTTGTCGGCCCCGACGGGGACGCGCATTCCTTCAGCCCGCGCCCGTCGGACGTGCGCAGCCTCGCCGCCGCGCGCGTGCTGGTGCGCAACGGGCTCGGCTTCGAACCGTGGCTCGACCGCGTGCTGCGCACGTCGGGCTTCAAGGGCATCGACATCGTCGCCACCGCCGGCGTGCAGGCGCGCCGGATGATCGATGCGCACGGGCACGCACATGGCGCCGGGCGCGACCCTCATGCGTGGCAGGACCCGCGCAACGCGCTGCTGTATGTCCGCAACATCGCCGAGGGGCTCGCCAGGGCCGACGCGCCGCGCGCCGATCTGTATCGCCAGCGCGCCGATGCCTATGCCGCGCGCATCTGCGAGACCGATGCCTGGATCGAAGCGCAGTTCGCGCCGTTCCCGCGCGAGAAGCGACGCATCATCACCAGCCACGACGCCTTCGGCTATTTCGGCGCGCGCTACGGCATCGACTTCCGCGCCGCGCAGGGCGTGAACGCGGAGGGCGATCCTTCCGCGCAGGCCATCGCCGCGCTCGTCCGGCAGATCCGGCGCGAGAACATTCGCGTCGTGTTCGTCGAGAACATGACCAATCCGGCGATCATGGAGACGCTGGCGCGCGAGGCGGGCGCTGTCGTCGGCGGCCGGGTGTTCTCCGACGCGCTGTCGGCACCGGACGGACCCGCGGCGAGCTACATCGCGATGCTGCGCCACAACGCCACCGCGTTCGCCCGCGCCTTCTCCGGCGCGGCCTGAGACCGCCGGACCCTGCCTTTCCCCGGCAGGGCGACCGGCATCCGTGCGCAGCCCGGGTGTGGCGGCTGTGCCGGACAGCGAGTCGATACCGGATCAGCCGACAGGCTGCCCGGTATGACACGGCCCGGTCAGGTGCATCCCCGTGCCTGACCGGGTGCAGTCCTCCGGGTGAGACGGCCAGCAGCGCCGCTACAGCCGCAACATCCAGCGCGCCCCTCACGCCACGTTCTTCATCGGCAAGATGAACACGTGCAGGCCCGATGCGATGGTCGCGCGCCAGACAGCGCATCGATGCCGGGTCAGCCACAGGCTGTCCGGTCAGGTGCTCTTCGCTCCGGGCGGGATCATACCGGCCGGTCTTTCGGCTGACCCGATACGAGTCCTTGTTTGACGCGTCGCCCGCCCCACCAACCCTGCGCGCGGGTACCGTTCGCCTTGCAGATATGGAGCTATTGGCAAGGCTCAACGGTATCAGGCGGCCGGCAATGCCGGCTTGCCCGCGGCGTCCAGCGCGGCCGCCGCGTTTTGTTCTCGTAGGGGAGCGAACGCGCAGGGTTGGTGGGGCGGCTGCGCGCCAGACACTGCGTTGATCCCGGGTCGGCTGGCAGGCTGTCCGGTCAGGCGCATCCTCATGCCCGATCAGGCGCAGTCCTTTGCGTTGGCGGTCGTGGACGGCCAGCAATGCTAACTCGTCCGCGACGTCCAGCGCGGTCGCGCGTCTTGTTTCTCATCGGCAAGCGGATGCGCAGGGTCGGTGGAACGGCTGCGCGCCGGACACTGCGCCGGCTCCGGTCGGCCGGCAGGCTGCCCGCTCAGATGCATCCTCGTGCCCTGCTAGGCGCGGTCCTTCGCGTCGGCGGGATCAGGCGGCCAGCCGTGCCGGCTCGTCCGCGACGTCCAGCGCATGCAGGCCGACCAGCCGCAGCAGGTCGGCGCGGATCAGCCGCGCATCCACGGGATCGAGGTCATGGCAGGCAACGGTGACGCGGCAGGCGTCGCCGACCCGATGGGCCGCGACGGTGTCCGGCATCACGTCGCGCTTGGCGAACGGGTTCAGCACGCGCGGCAACAGGCCGGGCGAGACGTCGGCGGTCAGGGTGAAGACATGGGCGGGGGAAGTCTGGGCTTGCATGTTCGGCGGCTCCACAGGGCGATTGGCGGTGCGTGACCCGGCGCGACAGGCGCGCCGACACTCCGCCGGCAGCGCCTAGGCGGCCGGGTGGCTAATTCGCGTGAAGCGAGCGGCTCCGAACATGCGGCGACTATACATGCCCGCGCGGCACGGCGCAGCCGCCGATGCGCGGCTCAGCCATGCCGTAACGCGGATGCCGCACGGGCCCCCGGCCAGCCTTCCGTCTGACCCGCCATGAGGCCTCGTCTCACGCATCCCTGCGCGCAGATACCGTTCGCCTTGCCAACGAACCGCCGCCACCAAGCCCCCCCCTCTCACGGCGTGGCCAGCAGCCGTTCCGCCATCGGCCGCCAGCGTGCGTCCGGCGGCGCGGCCGCCAGCGCGCGGCGGTACAGGTCCCGCGTCTCCTCCGTGACCTCGCCGCGCGCGGCCATCAGCAGCGTGCCGGTGCGGAAGGCGACCTCGGGGTCGAAGCGGATCTGCAACGCGACCTTGAACGCCTCGGCCGCGGCTTCGAAGTTGCCGCGCGTCCGCTCCGTGTTGCCCAGCAGCAGCCAGCCATGCCGCGTCTGCTCGCTGGCCGGGTCCATGCGCAGCAGCCGGGCGCGCAGCTCGGCGACCAGCCGCGCCTCGGCCTCGCGCTCCGCCTGCACCTCCACGAACGGGGCGGCGGGCATGCCGGGGCTGCCGGCGGCGAGGTACAGCGTCAGCGCGGCGGCCGGCACCAGCAGGCAGGATAGCACCACCGGCATCGTCCGGCCGCGGGGGGACGCGTCCTCCTGCGCCTCCGCGGCGGCGATCAGGCGGCGGCCGGTTTCGGCGGTGGCGGCCGCGTGCTCCGGCGCGGTGATGCGCCCCTCCTCACGGTCGCGGTCGAGTTCGGCGAGCTGGGCGCGGTACAGCGCCACGTCCGCCTCGCGCCGGCCGCGCACCGCATCGGCGCGCAGCAGGGAGAACAGCAACGGCGCCAGCGCGGCCACCGCGAGCAGGCCGAAGACGAGCCAGATCATTCGTCACGCAGCGCGGCGATGCGCGCCTTCTCCGCCTCGGTCAGCGGCGTCACGGCGGTGCGCCGGCGGCGCAGCATCAGCGCCGCCCCCAGCCCGGCGGCGAGGAAGATCACCGGGCTTGCCCACAGCGCGGCGGTGCCGGCGGACACCGGCGGGCGCAGCCGCACCATGTCGCCATAGCGGGCGGTCACCCAGTCCATCACCTGCCGGTCGGTGTCGCCGGCCGTGATCCGCTCCCGCACCGCGCGGCGCATGTCCACGGCGAACAGCGCGTTGCTGTCCTCGATCGACTGGCCCTGGCAGACGAGGCAGCGCAGCTCGCGCCCGATCGCCTGCGCGCGCGCCTCCCGCTCCGGGTCGGGCAGGGCCTCGGCGGGATCGGCGCTCATGCCAGTTGCCGCAGCAGCGGCACCAGCTCGTCGGCCATGACCTGCTCCGTCACCGCGCCGGCCCAGCGCCAGCGGATGCGCGCCTCGCGGTCCAGCACGTAGGTCTCGGGCACGCCGAACAGGCCCCATTCCAGCGCGGCGCGCCCGTCCCAGTCCTGCACCACGGCGGCGAAGGGATTGCCGAGCCGGGCGAGGAAGCGCGCCGCATCCGCCGGCTTGTCCTTGTAGGCCACGCCCAGCAAGCGCACGCCCTGCCGCGACAGCGCCATGAACTGCGGGTGCTCCACCGCGCACGGGACGCACCAGGAGGCGAAGAAGTTCACCACCAGCGGCGTGCCGCCGGCGCGCAGCTCCGCATCGGTCCAGCCCGGATGGCCCAGCAGCGCGGGCAGCGACGTCGCGGGCGCCGGCTTGCCGAGCAGGGCGGAGGGCACGCCGCGCGGGTTGAACTCGCCCGAGCCCATGCGGGTGAGCATGGCGTAGAACCCGGCCCCGCCCGCCGCCGCGACGGCGAGCGGGATGCCGAACATCAGCCGCCGGTTCATGCCGCGCGCGCTCCCGCCGGCAGCGCGGCACGGCGCGGCGCGCCCACGCGCAGCCGCCGGTCGGACAGCGACAGCGCCCCGCCCAGCGCCATCACCAGCGCGCCGAGCCAGATCCACGGCGCGAAGGGGTTGACGTGCAGCCGCAGGATCGCGCCGCCGTCCCGCTCCTCGCCCAGCACGGCGTAGAGATCGGCGAGCCCCGTGGTGTGGATCGCGGCTTCCGTCGTGGTCATCCGCTGCACCGGATAGAAGCGGCGCTGCGGTTCCAGCGTCGCGACCGCGCGCCCGTCGCGGCTGATGTCGATGCGGGCCTGCCGCAGGGCGAAGTTCGGCCCCTGCCCTTCCTGCATCGCGACCAGCCGCCAGTCATAGCCGCCGACGGACACGCTCTCCCCCGGCTGCACCAGGATCGCGCGTTCCGTGGCGAGCGCCATGCCTGCGATGCCCGCGAGCGTGACGCCGAGTCCGGCATGCGCCACCGCCCCGCCCCACGCCGCGCGCGGAATGCCGGCGAGCCGCGACAGCGAGAAGCGCGCCCGCCCGCCGATATCCACCGCCGCCCCCGCGATCAGCCAGGCCGCGCCCGCGAAGCCCAGCGCCGGCAGCGCATCCGCGCCGAACGCGGCCACCGCGCCGACCAGAGCCGCGCCCAGCGCCGCCGGCCACAGCCGCCGCGCGGCCTCGTTCAGCCGCGCGCGCTTCCACGGCAATACCGGGCCCACGGCCATCATCATCACCAGCGGCACCGTCAGCGGCAGCATCACCGTGTTGAAGAACGGCGCCCCGACCGAGAGCTTGGTGCCGAACAGCAGGTCCGCGAACAGCGGGTACAGCGTGCCGGTCGCGACCACCGCCGCCATGCTGCACAGCAGGATGTTGTTCAGGACCAGCGCGCCCTCGCGCGAGACCGGCGTGAACAGCCCCACCGGCGCCATGCGCGGCGCGCGCCATGCGAACAGCGCGAGCGCGCCGCCGATGGTCAGCCCCAGCAGTGCGAGGATGAACAGTCCGCGCGCCGGATCGTTGGCGAAGGCGTGCACCGAGTTCAGCACGCCGGAGCGCACGAGGAAGGTGCCGAGCAGGGAGAAGCTGAACGCCGCGATCGCCAGCAGCACGGTCCAGATGCGCAGCGCGTCCCGCTTCTCCACCACGATCGCCGAATGCAGCAGCGCGGTGCCGGCGAGCCACGGCAGCAGCGAGGCGTTCTCCACCGGGTCCCAGAACCAGTACCCGCCCCAGCCCAGCTCGTAGTACGCCCACCACGACCCCAGCGCGATGCCGAGCGTCAGCAGCGCCCAGGCCGCGAGCGTCCACGGCCGCACCCAGCGCCCCCACGCGGCGTCCACGCGGCCTTCGATCAGCGCGGCGACGGCGAAGGCGAAGGCGACCGAGAAGCCGACATAGCCCGCGTAGAGAAGCGGCGGATGGAAGGCGAGGCCGGGGTCCTGCAGCAGCGGGTTCAGGTCGCGCCCGTCCACCGGCGGCGGCCAGATGCGGATGAACGGGTTCGAGGTCAGCAGCGCGAACAGCAGGAACCCGACCGAGACCAGCCCGAGCACGCCCAGTACCCGCGCACGCAGCCGCGTCGGCAGTCCGCGCCCGAACCCCGCCACCGCGGCGCCGCAGCCGGCGAGCATCGCGCACCACAGCAGCAGCGAGCCCTCGTGGTTCCCCCACGTGCCGGTGAGCTTGTAGAGCAGCGGCTTCAGCGAATGGCTGTTCTCCGCCACGTTCGAGACGGAGAAGTCCGACACGACGTAGCACCACATCAGCGCGCCGAAGGCGGCGCCCGTCGCCACGAACTGGCCCACCGCGAGCGCCGGCCCCGCCGCCATCAGCCGCCGGTCCGACACCTGCGCGCCCCACAGCGGCAGCAGCGCCTGCGCGCCCGCGAGCGCGACGGCCCGCGCCAGTGCGAAATGACCGAGTTCGGGGATCATGGATTGCCTGCGGGGCTTTGCCCCGCACTCCCCACCAAGGGCCGGGAGGCCCATGGAACCCGATATTCTTCAGCAAACCCTTCGGGATGGAGGGGGAGACGAGCCCCCCCTCCATCCCGAAGGGAGGGCTTGATGGAAATTGGGGTCAAGGGGCCTCTCGGCCCCTTGCGGGGAGCGCGGGGCAGCGCCCCGCGGGCACTGTGACTCACCCTAGTTCGTCCGTTTGGGGTCGAGCGTGTTCCAGCTCGTCGCCGGCGGCGGCGCTCCCTGTTCAGGGTTCCAGTGGCCGACGCGCTTCAGCGCCTCGGCGACCTCCGGCGGCATGTAGGTCTCGTCGTGGCGGGCGAGGACCTCGCTCGCGCGGAACGTCCCGTCCGTCTGGAGCGCGCCGAGCGTGACCACGCCCTGCCCCTCGCGGAACAGGTCGGGCAGGATGCCGGCGTAGCTGACCTGGATGGTGGCGGCGCCGTCGGTCACGCGGAAACGCGCGACGGGCCCGCCCGCGGCGGTGCTCTTCTCGATGCTGCCCGCCTCGACCAGCCCGCCGAGGCGGAAGCTGCGGCCGGGCACGGCCTTCTCCGCGACCTCGGACGGCGGGATGAAGAAGACGAGGTTGTCCGACATCGCCGTCAGCGTCAGCGCGGTGGCGGTGCCGAGGCCGAGCGCGCCCAGGCCCAGCAGCATCAGGCGGCGGTGCTTGCGGGTCATGCGCGGCGATCGAGCTGGGCGAGCCGGCGGCGGGCGGCCGCGTGGCGGCGCCAGGCGCCGAAGGAGAGTGCGACCAGCACGAGCGCGCAGAGCCCGTAGGCCGTGGCGATGTAGGGCAGGTGGGTCATGCCGGATGGTTCAATGCCACGGATGGCCTCGCCGCGGCTTGACCCTGCTCAAGGATGCTCCGGCGCCGTGCGACGGCCCCGCGGCCGGGGGTATCGCGACGCCTCATGCCCCGCGTGCCCGGGCGAGCATCAGCCCGCGGATGCGCCGTTCCATCACCGCAGCGCGCAGGCGGGTGACGACGAGGGCGGCGAAGGCGCCGGTGAAGCCGGCGGCGGTCACCAGCAGCGGCCACAGCATGTCCACATGCATGGTCGGCGCGCCGAAGCGGGTGATCGAGGCGGGCTGGTGCAGCGTGTTCCACCAGTCCACGGAGAACTTGATCACCGGCAGGTTCACCACGCCGAGCAGGGCGAGCAGTGCGCCGGCGCGGTGGCCGCGCTCCGGCTCGTCGAAGGCGCGCACCAGCGCGATGTGGCCGAGATAGAGGAACAGCAGGATCAGCACCGAGGTCAGCCGCGCGTCCCACACCCACCACGCGCCCCACATCGGCTTGCCCCAGATCGACCCGGTGGCGAGGCACAGTGCGGTGAAGGCGGCGCCGACCGGGGCGATCTCCACCGCCGCGAGGTCGGCGAGCGGATGCTTCCAGACCAGCCCCACCGCCGAGGCGGCCGCGAGCGCGAGGTAGCCGGACAGCGCGAGCCACGCGGCGGGGACATGGATGTACATGATCCGCACGGAATCGCCCTGCTGCCAGTCGGGCGGCGCGATCAGCAAACCCCAGCCCAGCCCCGCGAGCGTCAGCACGAAGGCGGCCACGGCCAGGTACGGCAGGACCCGGCCCGAGGCGCGCAGGAAACGGCCGGGATTGGCGAAGCGGTGCAGGCTGCGGGAGGCAGCAGGTGCTACGGCGGACACGGCCGCACCCTATAGCCCCCGGCGCGGCCCGATTGAAGGCAATGATCCTGCCGTTCACGCAGCCGGGACCTGCTTCGCGGGCCTGACGCGGCACTGCGATGCATCTTGCCGACAGGCGGGCGGGGCGGGATGGTCCGCCGATGCAGTACTGGCTCGTCAAGTCCGAACCCGATGCGTATTCGTGGCAGCAGCAGGTGGAGGAAGGCACCTCCCAATGGACGGGGGTGCGCAACCACTCGGCGAAGCTGAACCTGCAGGCGATGAAGCGCGGCGACCGCGCGTTCTTCTACCACTCGAACGAGGGCAAGGAGATCGTCGGCATCGTCGAGGTAGCGCGCGAGGCCTATCCCGATCCGACCGCCAAGGAAGGCCCGTGGGTCTGCACGGACCTCAGGACCGTCGGGCCGATGCCCAAGCCGGTGACGCTGGTCGCGATCAAGGAGGAGCCGAAGCTCGCGGAGATGGCGCTGGTGAAGCTGTCGCGCCTGTCGGTGCAGCCGGTGACGGCGGCCGAGTGGGCGCTGGTGTGCAAGATGGGCGGCTGGAAGAAATGACCGCGCCGGTGATCGAGGAGCGGGTGCTCGGCCCGCTCGACGAGATCGCTGACGGCGGATCGAAGGGCTATCCGCCCGCGCCGGGATGCTTCTCCGGCCTGTTCGCGGTGCGGCGCGGCGATGCGGTGCACGTGTACGTGAACTCCTGCCCGCATATCGGCGTGCCGCTGGATTTCGCGCCCGACCGGTTCCTCAGCGCCGATGGCGGCCACATCGTCTGCGCCACCCACGGAGCGAAGTTCCGCATCGAGAGCGGCGAGTGCTACGGCGGCCCCTGCGTGGGCGATTGCCTGGAGAAGGTGCCGGCGCGGGTCGAGGACGGGATGATCCGCGTGCCCGCGGATGCGGGCGTGTAACGGCCGCGCCACTGCTTCGGCGCAGGGCTCACCGTCTCGCCGCAAGAACAATCGCGCACGGGTCTCATGAATTCGCGCGCCTTCCGCCGGCCCCGCCGCTCCGGTAGGTTCGCTGCCCATGGGGGACGCGCCCTTCTGGCGAACCAAGACGCTGGAGCAGATGTCGCAGGCGGAATGGGAATCGCTGTGCGACGGCTGCGGCCGCTGCTGCCTGCACAAGATCCGCGAGGATGACGGCAGCCTGTCCTTCACCAATGTCGCCTGCCGGCTGCTGGACACCGCCACCGGCCGCTGCCGCGACTATGCCAACCGCCGCAGCAAGGTGCCGGACTGCGTGCAGCTCACCCCGCACGGCGTGCGCCGCATCGACTGGCTGCCCCCGTCCTGCGCCTACCGCCGCCTCGCCGAGGGCCGCGACCTGCCGTCCTGGCATCCGCTGATCACCGGCGACCCCGAAAGCGTGGCGCGCGCCGGCGTTTCCGTCCGCGGCCGCGCGCTGACCGAGCGCGAGGCCGGTCCCCTCGAACACCATGTCGTGGACTGGCCCGGCCGCATGCCGCGCCCGCCCCGACGCGTCCAGGAGAAAAGATCCACCCCATGATGAAGAACGCGCTCTACGGCGGCATCAATGCCGCGGTGCTGACGGCGATGAACGAGGACCTGTCGGTCGATCTCGACCGCATGGCCGCGCACGCGAAGTGGCTGCTGGCGAACGGCTGCAACGGGCTTGGCGTGCTGGGCACCACCGGGGAGGCGAACTCGCTGGGCGTGGCGGAGCGGCTCGAGATGCTCGACGGGCTGGTCAAGCGCGGCATCCCGGCGGCGAAGATGATGCCGGGCACCGGCACGCCCGCGCTGCCCGATACCGTGACGCTGACGAAGAAGGCGAAGGAGATCGGCTGCCCAGGCGTGCTGGTCCTGCCGCCGTTCTTCTACAAGAACCCGTCCGACGAGGGGCTTTACGCCTACTTCAGCGAGCTGGTGGCGCGCACGAAGGGCGAGACGGCGATCTACCTGTATCACTTCCCGCAGCAGTCGGCGGTGCCATTCAGCCTCGACCTGCTCGACCGCCTGATCACCGCCTTCCCCGGCGTGATCCGCGGCATGAAGGACAGCTCCGGCGATCTGAACAACCAGCTCGCGGTGCTGGAGCGGTTCGCCCCGCGCGGGTTCGAGCTGTACACCGGCGGCGACGACCTGCTGCAGACCGTGCTGAAGAAGGGCGCCGCGGGCTGCATCACGGCGGCGGCGAACATCAACTGCGGCTCGGGCCGCGTGGTCTACGCGAACCCCGACGCGCCGTCCGCCGATGCCGCGCATCAGGTGCTGGCGGCCACCCGCAAGGCGGTCACCCGGTTCAACCTGATCGCCAGCCTCAAGGCCGTGGTGGCGCGCAACACCGGCAACGCCGCGTGGAACAACATCCGTCCGCCGCACCTGAAGCTGACCGAGGCGCAGCAGGCGCAACTCTTCGCCGACATCGACGCTTCCGGCGTGCAGCTCGCGAAAGCGGCCTGAACGTGCCCGACAAACCCCCCGGACCCTGGGCCAAGCCCGACAATCCCGGCTTCGGGGTCGCCCGCCCGCCCGCCGTGGCGACCGTGCAGGTGGAGAACGAGTCCGTCCGCGTGACGCGCTGGGATTTCGAGCCCGGCGCGGCCACCGGCTGGCATCGCCACGGGCTCGACTACGTCGTCGTGCCCGTGACCGACTGCACGATGCTGCTGGAGGAAGCGAACGGAACGAGCCGCACGGTGCAGACGCAGAAGGGCGTCGCCTACGCCCGCATCGCCGGCGTCGAGCACAACGTGATCAACGGCGGCGACAAGGCTATGGCCTTCGTCGAGATCGAACTGCTGTCGCGACCGGGGTGATGGCTGGGGCTCTGCCCCAGACCCCGGCAGGGCGCTGCCCTGCACCCGCAAGGGGCCACCGGCCCCTTGACCCGGGATTTCCTCAAGAGGGCCTTCGGCCAAATCGGTCGCCTG
>JBBCJT010000144.1:0-18454 GCA_037190665.1 Rhodovastum atsumiense
CGGGAGGTGGTGCGCGTGCAGATCGGTTCGCTCGCCATGCTCGCCTTCGGCGCGCGGGAGGTCGCCTATCGCGCCACGCTCGCCCAGCGGCTGATGGACAATCCGGAGGTGCGCCAGCAACTGCCCCCCGCCGAGATCACCACGCGGCAGGAGGCGATCGCGGAGCTGCGGCGCAACGCCGCGGCGATCATCGATTCTTACATCGCGACCGTCCGCCGCGTCGCGGAGAACGCGCCGCGGGCGATGGTGGCCGAGCAGACGGGCATCGTCCGCTCCGAATTGCGGGCGCGGAACCTGTGGCGGCTGGGCGTCTACATGGACGGGATCGATCGGCACGTGCGCGACACGCAGCTCGGCCGGACGCTGGACCGGCAGGCTCTCGCGACCGAGTTCGAGGAGATGACCAACCGCCAGCTTCGCCGCTGAGTCCCCTCAGCGCGCCGATGCCGATCCGTCCGCCAGCATCATCCGGTAACGGACGAAACTGTCTGCGGGGACGAAGCGGTCATAGAGCCGTCGCGCCGGATTGGTCGCCTGGGTATGCCAGTACAGCCGCGACCAGCCGCGCCGGGCGGCAAGCGTGGTCAGGTCCTCGATGAGCGCGCGACCCGCCCCGAGGCCGCGGGCGTCGGGCGCCACGAACAGGTCCTCCAGATAGCAGATCGGCGCGCTGACCCAGGTGCCTTCGTGCAGCACGCAGACGGCGAAGCCGACCACGCGCCCCTCCGCCACGGCCAGCCGGGCGAAGATGGGGGAGGCGGGGTCGAGGATCCGGCGCCACGTATGCGCGGTGATCGCTTCCGGCACCGAGGCCGCGAAGAAGGCGGTGTATCCCGCCCACAATGCGCGCCATGCCGCCTCATCGTCCGGGGCGGCATCGCGGATGGTCAGTGTCTCGTTCATGTACGCAGGCTGCACACAGGCAGGCCGCGGCGGAAGAGCAACTCAGCCGAGCAGGCGCGTGGCCAAGAAGCTGAGGCTGAGCCACAATGCGGCGCAGAGACCAAGCACGAACAGAGCCGCTCGCGGCCAAGGCAGCCGCTCACCAACGCGCGTCGGCGTCAGTTCGCACGGCTCGGCGGCAATTCGCCGACTTTCGGGTGGTGCCGAGACAGGCGGCATGATCGTCCTTTATCCACATCCCCCCACTGGATTTACTAGTCATGCGGGAGGTGAATTGCAATGCTTCTCCTATGGGTTGTGATCTGCCGGCGTGCACGACTCGATATTGGCGATCCGTCGCCGGCCGATTCGTGATAAAAGAGACGCATTCACGCATACGGAGTTGCCAGGACGCATGTGCGGCGTGGTCGGCTTGTTCCACCCGGGTAACGCGGCCACGCCCGAGGTGGCGCTGGTGCGCCGCATGGCCGATGCGATCCGCCATCGCGGACCGGACGGCGATGGCTATCACGTGGAGCCGCATCTCGGCTTCGGCCATCGACGGCTGGCCATCGTCGATCTCGCCGGCGGTGCCCAGCCGATGGCAACCGCGGACGGCAATGTCGTCCTGACTTTCAACGGCGAGATCTACAACCACCTTGAGTTGCGGCGAGAGCTGGAGGCGCTGGGCCGCGTGTTCCGCACCCGCTCCGACACCGAGGCGATCCTTCACGGCTGGTGCGTCTGGGGGCCGGGCGTGGTGGAACGGCTGAACGGCATGTTTGCCTTCGCCCTGTGGGACAGGGCGAAGGGTGAGCTGCTGCTGGCACGCGATCCGCTGGGGGAGAAGCCGCTGCACCTTGCCTGGTTGCCGGATGGCGGCCTCGCCTTCGCCTCAGAGCTTTGCGGCCTGCTGGTCCTGCCGGAACTGTCACGCCGGATCGACCCGGCGGCGCTGAACGACATGCTGGCGCTGGGCTACATTCCCGACCCGGCGACGGTCTACGCCGGCATCCGCCGCCTGCCGGCCGCGCATCTGATGCTGCTGCGCCGGGGCGAGACGGCGCGGCCGGAACCGCGCCGCTACTGGTCCCCGCCCGCCGCGCCGGCCGCCGCGCCTGCCGATACCGCGGCGGAGCTGACGCGCCGGCTCGATCACGCCGTCCGCGCGCGGATGATGTCGGACGTGCCGCTCGGCAGCTTCCTGTCCGGCGGCGTGGATTCCGGCATCGTTACCGCGCTCGCCGCCACCGCGCGCCAGCAGGCCGGGCACGGGGCGCTGGACACGTTCACCATCGGCTTCCCCGGCGAGAACGACGAGCGCGAGGCAGCCGCCACCGTCGCGGCGCGCTACGGCACCGCGCATCACGCCGAGGCGGACGCGACCGATTACGTCGCCGTCGCGCGCGAGCAGGCGCGCATCTTCGGCGAGCCGTTCGCAGACCATTCCTCGGTGCCCACGCTCGCCGTCTGCAAGCTGGCGCGGCGGCATGCGACCGTGGCGCTGTCGGGCGACGGCGGCGACGAGGTCTTCGCCGGCTATCGCCGCTACCGCTGGCACCTGCTCGCCGAGGCAGTACGCACCCGCGTGCCGGCCGGCGCGCGGCGGCACGTGATCGGCGCGCTGGCGCGGGCGTACCCGAAGCTGGACCGCGCGCCGAAATGGCTGCGCGCGAAGACGACGCTGACCGAGATCAGCCTGGACAGCGCGCTCGGCTACTACCGCACCGTCTGCAAGATGCATGACGACCAGCGCATGGCGGTGTTCTCGCCCGCGCAGCGTGCGGCGTTGGACGGGCACGATCCCGCGGCGCGGTTCACGGCGCTGATGGAAGCCGTCGATCCGGCCGATCCGCTGCTGCAGGCGCAGTATGCGGACCTGCACACCTATCTGCCGGGCGATATCCTGGTGAAGACCGACCGCACCAGCATGGCGGTGGCGCTGGAGGTGCGGCCGCCGATCCTCGATCCCGATCTTGTCGCCTGGGGGATGGCGCTGCCGGCCGCGATGAAGATCGTGGGCGGGCGCGGCAAGCAGATCCTGCGTGACGCCGCCGGGCCGTTCCTGCCGGCGGACCTCCTCGCGCGGCGCAAGACCGGGTTCGCGACCTCGCTCGCCGACCAGCTCCGCGCCAGCATCGATACGATCCGCGCGCGGCTGACCGGCGCGCCGATGCTGGACAGCGGGATGTTCGACCGGGCGGCGCTTGTGCGGCTGGTGGACGAACATGCGTCCGGCCGGCACGACCATGCGCAGAAGCTGTGGTCGCTGCTGATGGTGGAAGGCTTCCTCGCCAACGAGGCGGGGCAGTCGGAAGCGGCGCGAGAGGCGGCCTGATACGAGTCACTGACCGGTAAGGTCGGGCCTGCTCCTCCTCAAACGACGATCGCGGATGGCGAGGCCATCCGCGATCGCATGCGACGCCAGGAAGGGGCTCGCGCCCCTTCGGCCTATCGCTTGTCGGTCGGCACGTAGTCCCGCCGCGTCGCACCCGTGTAGAGCTGCCGCGGGCGGCCGATGCGGTTGGTCGGGTCCTCGATCATCTCCTTCCACTGGCTGATCCAGCCGACGGTGCGCGCGACCGCGAACAGCACGGTGAACATGCTGGTCGGGATGCCCATCGCCTTGAGGATGATGCCCGAGTAGAAATCGACGTTCGGATACAGCTTGCGCTGCACGAAGTACTCGTCGTGCGTCGCGATCTTCTCCAGCTCCATCGCCAGGTCGAGCAGCGGCTCGTCCTTGATGCCGAGTTCGGTCAGCACCTCGTGGCAGGTCTGCTGCATGATCTTCGCGCGCGGGTCGAAGTTCTTGTAGACCCGGTGGCCGAAGCCCATCAGCCGGACGTTGCTGTTCTTGTCCTTCACCCTGGCGATGAAGTCCGGGATGTTGTCCTTGTGGCCGATCTCGCCCAGCATCTTCAGCACCGCCTCGTTCGCGCCGCCATGCGCGGGACCCCAGAGGCTGGCGATGCCGGCGGCGATGCAGGCGAACGGGTTGGCGCCGGTGGAACCGGCGAGCCGCACCGTGGAGGTGGACGCGTTCTGCTCGTGATCCGCGTGCAGGATCAGGATGCGATCCATAGCGCGTGAGAGCACCGGGTTGTTCTTGTACGTCTCCGCCGGCACCGCATTCATCATGTAGAGGAAGTTTTCCGCATAGCTGAGATCGTTGCGCGGATACATGAAGGGCTGGCCGACAGCGTACTTGTAGGCCCAGGCGGCGATGGTCGGCACCTTGGCGATCAGCCGGAACATGCTGATCTCGCGCGAGCGCGCGTCGGTGATGTCGATGCTGTCGTGGTAGAAGGCGCTCATCGCGCCGACCACCGAGCACACCACCGCCATCGGATGCGCATCGCGGCGGAAGCCGTCGAAGAAGCGGCGCATCTGCTCGTGCACCATCGTGTGGCGCGTCACGCCACGCTCGAACTCGGCGAACTCGGCCTTGCTCGGCAGGTCGCCGTTCACCAGCAGATAGGCGACCTCGAGGAAGGTGGACTGCTCGGCAAGCTGCTCGATCGGGTAGCCGCGGTGCAGCAGGATGCCCTCATCGCCGTCGATGTAGGTGATCTTGCTCTCGCAGGCGGCGGTGCCGCCGTAGCCGGGATCGAAGGTGAACACCCCCAGATCGCCGTACAGCTTGCGGATGTCGGCGACGGAGGGGCCGATCGTGCCGGGGAGCAGCGGCAGCTTGGCGGAGCGGTTGGTGCCGTCGAGCGTGATCGTGACGGAGCCGTTGGCGGAGCCGGTCATGCGGCGTTTCCCCTGCGGTGCGGCGTTACAGATGAAAGGACAGCGCCGGCCGTGCCGCGCCGCCTTCGCGGTTGCGGAAGATAGGTCCGCCTTCGCAGGGCGCGCAACCTTCGCACCTGCAACAATCGAAATGGCCGCCTAATGGTCCCGCCGCCAGGCATCCGGCCGCTCGAAGGCTGTTGCCCAAAGGCCGCGCCGCGCGGCACGCGCTTCCGCCTCCAGGACCTCCAGCGGGGGCAGTTCGTCACGCGCAAGTGCGAAGCCGGAGGAGACGAGCGCACTGTTCAGTTCCCGCCCGCCGGCGCTGCAGATGGCGAGCGAGCGGCCATACCGGTCCGCGCCGCGCAACCGGCAGTCCACGCGCCGTTCGCGCACGAGGCCGGCCAGGACGTCGGTCGCCGCCGCGCCGCAGTCGAAGGTCGTGCCGTCCTTGCGACGGCAGGTCTGCCCGCGCTCGGGGGCGTCGAGCCCCATCAGCCGGATCGTGGTGTCGCCGATGCGCAACGTGTCGCCGTCCACCACCCGCACGGTGGATGGCTCGCCCGCCATCTGGCCGGAGACCGGGCCCGGCGCACGCACGGAATCGGACGGTAGCCCCGCCACCGCCGCGACCAGGGCCGCGAGCAGCCCGGCGCCGGACAGCAGCACCCGCCGCAGCGTGCGCGAGAGCGCGGGCGGACCGGAGGACCGGAAGATGCGCCGTGGCCTGAGCATGGCAGCCGGCAGCCCTAGTCCGGCGCGACGGCGGGCGCAAGGCGGCTGCGAAGTCCCGGCATCCGGGCGGCGGGGGAGGGCAGTAAGTGATAACGATGGTGCAATGCTGGGCGGACAATCGCGACTGGAGTGGGTCGGGAAGTTACGTCCAGAACGGTTTGCGTTCCCTGAACCGCTCCCACGCCTCGACAGCCTCGCCACGCGCCGCGGCGGCGCGGCCGGCGACGAGGCCGCGTAGCGCGCCGGACGCGAAGGCGCGCCGGCCGGTCCGCGCGATGCCCCCGATCAGCCCCGCCGCAACGGCGCCATCGTTCACGATGCCGAGCGTCTCCTGCAGCGCCGCCAGCCGGCGCACGAAACGCTTCGCGTCCTTGCCCGGGAACAAGGGCGCGAAGAACTCCGCCGCGTAGCGCAGGCGCTTGCCGTCCAGGCGTAGCGCGTGCAGCTCCTCGTCCGGCCAGGAGGCGATGTCCTTGCCATGCGCCAGCATGCGCTTGTGGCGGCGTGCCAGCATGCGGCGCGCGAACGCCTCCGCCGGTTCCGCGGCAGGCTCCTCGGGCCATGGACGTGTCGCCGCGAGCGCGGCCGCCGCGATCATGGTCTGGCGGAAAGCGGGGCCCGCCAGCACCTGCGCCAGTTCGCGATAGGCAGCGGCCCGCTGCGACCGCGCGTCGGCGATCAGTGCCAGCACCGGCTTCTCGGGTATCAACGCCGACAGATCGGCGCCCGCCCCGGCGAGGAACACGTCCCAGTCGCGCGCCGGCCCCAAGGCCTGCGCCAGCGTCTTCAGCCGGTCGTCGAGATCGGCGATGGCATCGCATCCCAGCGTCTTGCCGAATATCTTCAGCGCCGAGCGCAGCCGCCGCAGCGCGACGCGCATCTGGTGCACGCCCTCCGGCGTTTCCCCGGCCCGCGCGGCGGGCAGCCAGGCGAGCATCACCTCCGCCAGATGCCCCACCACGAACGCCAGCGCGCCGCCCACATCCAGTCCCGTGGGCAGGTGCGGTGCGCCGATCCGGCGAGGGCGGCAGGGCGTGCCCTGCGCCAGCGCGCGACCCTGTTCCGCCAGCGTCACGGCGGCGGGCAGCAGCGGCAGGTCGGCAGCTAGACGCATCGCCAGCGCGTGCGCCGCCGCGGCATCGCCCGCGATCGTCAGCCGGGCGACGGGTTCGCGCGCCGCCACCGCCCGCAACTCGCCGGCCAGCAGCGACAGATGCAGCCCGTCCGCAAGCGGCGTGTCCGCGCGCCGCCCGTCGAAAGCGACCAGCGGAACCAGCGGATCCGATACGCCCAGGTCGAGCGCCCCGGGCGTCGCGGCCTCCGCCTCCACGCGCGGCGGCAGCCCCGGCCGCACGGGGTCCTGCGCCTCCGGCAGCGATCGCAGCAGGCGCCAGAGCGGGGTGCGGCCCGGGATCTCCGCCAGCGCCAGCCCGTGGGACGCGAGTGTCCCCTGCGCGGTGTCATGCCAGACCGTCCGCACCGTCCGCCCACGCGTGCGCCCGGTGCGCAGCGAGGCGAGCGCGGGATGGCGCTGCAGGCGCGCGGCGGCGTCCGGCACCTCGAAGGCCAGTTCCAGCTCGGGAAGGGGCGGCAGCGGGTCCGCTGCCGCGGGCTCGGGGGGAGCGTTCTCTTCGGTCAGCCTGCGAACTCCGGCAGATCACGGGGGGCGAGCATGCGCACCAGCCGGCCGCCGCCTTCGTCGAGCGCCCACCACGGGCCCGGGACAGAGAACTCGGTCAGCGTGGCGGTGGGATAGCCATCCGCGAGCCGCTGGGTGAGCCCGGTGCCGCCTGCCATCACCTGGGCGCCGGCGAGCAGCATGGCCAGTTCGTGCAGGCCGGGATTGTGGCCGATCAGCAGGACGCTGCGCACGGTCTCCGCCGTCTGGCGCAGCACGGAGAGCAGGACGCGCGGGGTGGCGAGGTAGAGCTGGTCCATCGGTTCGATCAGCGGCGCGTCGTCCCACGGCTCCAGCGCCTCCAGCGTCTGCAGCGTGCGCCGTGCCGAACTCACCAGCACGAGATCGGGGGCGAGGCCCAGTTCGCGCATCGCGCCCGCCATGGCCGCCGCAGCCGTCCGGCCGCGTGCGTTCAGCGGGCGCGCATGGTCTGAAACGCGCGGATCGTCCCAGGACGATTTGGCATGGCGCAGCAGCAGAAGCTGGCGCATCGGCTTGGCGAACCCCCCTAGCAGCCGCGCCAGTGTGGCATCGCCGGAGGCGAAAGTCTCATCCTCTCACGGTGCCTTGTGGATCGGGTCGATCCAGAGCACCGATTCCGGCTTCTCGACCGGCTCGATATCGAGGTTGACCACCACCGCCTCGTTGTCGCTGCGCACCAGCACGCATTCGAGCGTCTCTTCCGAGGACGCATTGATCTCCTGATGCGGCACGTAAGGAGGCACGTAGATGAAGTCGCCCGGCCCGGCTTCGGCGACGAATTCCAGCTTCTCCCCCCAGCGCATCCGCGCCCGGCCCTTCACCACGTAGATGACACTTTCGAGGGCGCCGTGGTGGTGGGCGCCGGTCTTGGCGTCCGGGTGGATATGGACCGTGCCGGCCCAGATCTTCTGCGCGCCCACCCTTGCGGCGTTGATCGCAGCGGCGCGGTTCATCCCGGGCGTCTGGGCGGTGTTGGGATCCAGGCTGTTGCCCGGGATCACCCGCACGCCGGAGTGTTTCCAGCCGTCCGCAGGCGTGGAGTGGTCGTGTCCATCATGCGGCATGGCGGCGTCTCCTATTCTCGCGGGGCAAGTGTGGCACGGCGCGGGTCAGGGTGCATCCGTGAGGGCGCGATGCATCACGTACACATCCTTGCCGCCGGCGACGGTGGCGAACGCGTCCCGCCAGCCGAGGCGGAGGTAGAGCGGACGCGCGCGTCGCGTGTAGAGCCACAGTTCCGCGATGCCGGCGCTGCGCGCTTCCGATTCCACCTGCCGCACCAGCGCCGCGCCGATGCCCTGGCCGCGAAGCGCATCCGACACGACGACGTTGGCGAGCCAGGGCGAGAGGTCCTCCCGACCCGGCAGGTCGTGCAGATCGAGGCTCGCCGTCCCGACGCAGGCGCCGTCCATCTCCGCGACGAAGGTGCAGGCAACGCCGGGACCTGCCTGGGCGATGAGGCGCCGGGCGAGGTCGTCCGTGTCGAGCGTGTTGTTCGCCCAACCCTGTCCACGCACCATCGCGGCGACGGCCTGCGCATGCTCGGGCGCGTCCGCGAGGCGGCGGATGATCACAGGTCGATCCAGGACAGATGCCCCCCCTTGCCGGCGCCGGTGTCGAGGAAGATCGCCTCGCCGCCAAGCGTCCCGCGCTGCACCAGCGGCCGACCGTCCGTCGCGCGCACCGAATGGCCGCAATAGACGCGCAGCCCGGCGGGGATGCGGTCCACCCAGCGGTACAGACGCTCGGGATAGCCATCCGCGAGGACGCGGCCGGTGGTCTCGCCGAACAGGGCGCGGGCGACCAGCCCGTCCGGCCGGCGCGCGCCCGCATCGGGCGGGGCGGGGTTGTCCAGCATCGCCGTGTGGAAGCCGCCATGGACGAACAGCGCGTCGCCATGCCGCAGCCAGGCTGGCGCGACGGCGATCGCATCCACGGCGCGGGCGCGCAGTCCGGGGTCGAGGGCCGCGACCGTGCCGGTCAGATCGGCGTCCATGCGCGCGAGCCTGCCCAGCAAGGCGCGTCGCAGCTTGTGGTCGTGGTTGCCGAGCAGGAACAGGCCGCGGCCGGACTCGTACAGATCCAGCGCAAGGCGCAGCGCGCCGGCACTGTCGGCCCCGCGATCGGTGAGGTCGCCGAGCTGGACCACGAAACGGTCCGTGTTGCAGGCGGCGGCGAAGGCGGCCGCGTCGCCATGCACGTCGCCGACCACGCGGATCGCGGCGTCGGGCGGGATCAGGCGGGCGGGCGAGGCGGGCAGGGGTCGGGGACGGGTCACGCCTCTGCCTGACTGATGGCGGCGAACGCGTCCAGCGCCCGCTCCCGCGCCTCGACATGGTCGACGATGCGTTGCGGATAGGTTTCGCCCAGGCGCACACCGGCTTCGGCGAGCTGCGCCGCCGTCGCCTCCCAGGGCCGGTGGATCACGTCGGCGGGAAGGCCCGCCAGTTCGGGCACATACGCGCGGACGTAGGCGCCGTCGGGGTCGAAATGCTCGCCCTGCCGCACCGGGTTGAAGATGCGGAAATAGGGCACCGCGTCGGTTCCGCAGCCCGCGGCCCACTGCCACGAGGCGACGTTGTTGGCGAGGTCGGTATCCACCAGCGTGTCGCGGAACCAACGCGCCCCCGCCTGCCAATGCAGCAGCAGATGTTTCGTCAGGAAGGAGGCGACGATCATGCGTGTGCGGTTGTGTATCCAGCCCATCTGCCGCAGTTGCCGCATCGCGGCATCGACGATCGGATAGCCGGTCAACCCCTGTTGCCACGCGTGCAGCGCGGCATCGTCCTCGCGCCAGGGGAAGTGTGCGAAGGCGGGACGGAGCGGGGCATGCGTCATCTCAGGGCGATGCCAGAGCAGGTGGGCGGAGAATTCCCGCCACAGCAGCCCCCTCTGGAACTCCTCCAGCCCGCCGCCCCGATTGCCGGTAGCGGCGACCGCCGCGTGCCAGACCGTCGCCGCGGAGACCTCTCCCCAGTGCAGATGCGGCGACAGCATCGACGTGCCCTGCCGGTCGAGCCGTTCGCGCTGCGTCGCGTAATGGTCGAGGACACGGTCGAGAAAAGCGCCGAGCCGGCGATGCGCTCCGGCCTCGCCGGGCGTCCACGCTTCCCGCAATCCCCTGCCGCAGTCCGGCCGCGCCGTCGGGAGCTGCCACGCCGCGAGTTCGTCGGAGCCGGGCCACTCCGTTGGCGCGGGCAGATGCGAAGGCGCCTCCACCGGCGGGGCGGGCGGGCCGGCGGCGAGGCTGGCGCGGGCGAAGGGGGTGAAGACGGTGAACGGTTCGCCCTGTTTCGTGCGCACCGACCAGGGTTCCGCCAGCAGGCAGGTGCGGTGGCCGAAGATCGGCACCCCCAGCCGCTCCGTCACGAGCGCGTCCTCCTCGCGGGAGGCGGGATCGTAGAGGCGCCCTGCATGCACCTCCGCCGCGCCGGTCTCTCGCACCAGCGCCGGCAGCGCCTCGGACCATCGCCCGCGCCGCAGGATCAGACGGCTGTTGCGGCGGCGCAGTTCGGCATCCAGCGCGGCAAGGCTGTGATGCAGCCACCAGCGGCCGGCGGACCCCCGCTGCCAGGCCTCCCGGTCCGTGTCGTCAAGGATGTAGGCCGGCACGATCGGGCGGTTGGTGCGCAGGCAGGCCACCAGCGCGGCGTGGTCGGAGAGCCGAAGGTCGCGGCGGAACCAGAGGATGACGGGTGCGTGAGCTCCGGTAGCCATTCCAGCCATATGGGCACGGTTTGTGGCTCCGTCGTGTCCCCTCGGGCCACGATCGAAACCATGGCGGGAATGTCGCGTTTGGCAGGACACGGAACAATGGGAGTTAACCCTTATGTCACTTCGCAATGCCCTGTTCGGTGCGGCGGCCGCGATCGCTGTGTTCGCCGGCAGCGCGCATGCGGCGACCGTGCTGGAAACGCTGCAGGCCGACGGGCGCTTCACCCGCTTTCTGCAGATGATGCAGGGCTCTAGCGCCTGGAGCACCTTGCAGGGCCGCGGTCCGATCACCGTGTTCGCGCCGACGGATGAGGCCTTCCAGTACCTGCCCGCAACCGTCACGCAGAATATCCTGCCGCAGATGAACACCGCCGGTGCTGCGGCCACCGTTGGCCAGGTCAACCGCGATGCGGTCGCGACCTTCCATGTCGCGGAAGGCGACATCCGCGCCCCGGCGCTGGTCGGCAAGACCGTCGCGATCAAAACGCTGAACGGTAAGGAACTGAGGGTTGATGGCACGCGCGAGGGCTATCTGACGCTCTCCACCGCGCAGCCGGGCGGCGTCCCGTTGGGTGGCGCGACGGCGAATGTCGGCGCGGTGCAGACCCCGTCCTACATCACGCAGCGTGACATCGTCGCCGAGAACGGGAC
The DNA here is from genome assembly GCA_037190665.1 of Rhodovastum atsumiense. Classification (GTDB taxonomy): domain Bacteria; phylum Pseudomonadota; class Alphaproteobacteria; order Acetobacterales; family Acetobacteraceae; genus JBBCJT01. The sequence goes on from JBBCJT010000144.1 coordinate 11,378, forward strand.
GATCCAGGTGATCAACACCGTCCTGCTGCCCTGACCGGCAGCGCGGACGCGGATCGGCGGGCGGCCGTCAGATGGCGGCCGCCCGTGCCCTGGAGAGGGGAAACGAATACAGCCGGTCCCGGCCGAGCAGGAACACACGCATCCCGCGCGGGAAAAGCTGCGCGATCGCGCGGTCCCGTGCATCCAGCCCGCCGGTGTAGGCCCCGAAGGCCGGCAGCATCAGCCGCCGCCCGTCGGTCACGAAGCAGGGGCGGGAGACCCACTTGCCGCGCGTCTCGATCGCCGCCTTGGGGTGGCAGTGGCCGCAGATCTCCGGCGTGGAGACGCCGCCATCGTGACGGAACGCAATGCCATCCTCGACCCATTCGTTGACCGCATCGCCCGGCAGGTCCGGCGGTGTGGGATCGTGATTGCCCTGCACCCATACGAAGGCCGTCTGGCCCGCGAGGCGGAGGATGCGCGCGCGGTCGTCCGCGGCGAGCCGGGCGGGGCCGTCATCGTCATGAAACGTATCGCCCAGCGCGATCACGCGGGACGGCCCGTAGCGGCGCAGCAGCAGCGTGAGCCGTTCGAGAGTCGCGCGGCTGTCATACGGCGGCAGCGGCCGGCCGCGCACCGCCGCCGCGCTGCCTTTCTCCAGATGCAGATCGGAGACGACGAGCACCCGCCGGTCCGGCCACCACAGCGCGCCGGACGGGTCCAGCATCAGCCGGTGCTGCCCCAGATGGATCGGTGCGGCTGTCACAGCTTCAGCGATGCCTGGATGGGGCGGCGGCGTGGCCGGGGCTGCGGACGCGGTGCCGGCACCGGCGGCGCCGGCGGCGGATCGGCCTCGCCCATCGCCTCGGCGACCAGCGCCTCCGTCTCGGCGAGCAGATCGTCCTCGCCCGCGCCGGCATGAATGTTCTCGCGGCCGATCTCCAGCAGCACGGGGACGGCAAGTGGCGACACGCGCGACAGCACCATGTGCGTCACCCGCCCGCCGATGCGGTCCAGCATCCCCGCGATGCGGCCCACATCCGTCAGCCCGCCGGCGGCATCCGCACGGGTGGCGCGCAGCAGGATGTGGTCAGGCTCATGCTTGCGCAGCACGTCATAGATCAGGTCGGTGTTTACCGTGACCTGCCGCCGCGTGCGCTCCGCACCCGGCCGGTGGCGGTCCACCATGCCGGCGATCACCGCGACGTGGCGGAAGGTTCGCCGAAGCATCGAGCTTTCCGCCATCCACGCCTCCAGATCGTCCCCGAGCATGTCCTGCTCGAACAGCCGCGCCACGTCGGTCGGCCGGTGCGCGCACCAGCAGGCCAGCACGTAGTCGGTCGCCACATAGCCGAGCGGGCCGAAGCCGAACCGCTCCAGCCGCCGCGTCATCAACATGCCCAGCGTCTGGTGCGCCTGCCGCCCCTCGAAGCAATAGGCGACCAGGTACCACCGCCCGCCGCGCGGAAATGTCTCCACCAGCAGGTCGCGGCGGCCCGGCAGGCGGGAGCGGGATTTCTGCAACGCGAGCCATTCCTGCACCGGCGCGGGGAAGGCGTGCCAGCGCGCCGGGTCCTGCAACATCGCGCGCACCCGGTCGGCGAGGTTGGTCGTCATCGGCATGCGGCCGCCCTCGTAGGCGGGCACCTTCGGCGTCCCGCTGCCGCCGTCGCGCACCTCCGCCCAGGTCTCGCGCAGGCCGAGGAAGGTCAGCAGCCGGCCGGCGAACATGAACGTGTCGCCCGGCACCAGCATGTTGACGAAGTACTCCTCGATCTCGCCGAGCACCGGGCCGCGGGCGAGGCGGACCTTGATCAGCGGCGCCTCCACGATGGTGCCGAGATTCATCCGCGCCTGCCGCGCGACGCGGGTGTTGACCACATGCATGCGGCCCTCGCTGTCGCGGAACAGCCGCCGCCAGCGTTCGTAGCTGGCGAGCGCGTAGCCGCCGTCCTCCACGAAGCGCAGCGTGTCGTCGAAGTCGCGCCGGCCCAGCGCGGCGTAGGGGGCGGCGCGGATCACCTCGGCGTACATCGCATCCGGCATGAACGGGCCGGCGCAGGCGGTCAGCAGCAGATGCTGGGCCAGCACGTCGAGCCCGCCCGGGCGCGGCGGGTCGCCGTCCAGCTCCATCGCGGCCACGCCCTCGATGGCCGCCTCGCATTCCAGCACCTCGAAGCGGTTCGCCGGCACCAGGACGGCGCGGCTCGCCTCGTCCATGCGGTGGTTGGCGCGGCCGACGCGCTGCAACAGCCGGCTGACGCCCTTGGGCGCGCCGACCTGGATCACCTGGTCCACCCCCGCCCAGTCGATGCCGAGATCGAGCGAGGAGGTGGCGACCACCGCGCGCAGCTTGCCCTCCGCCATCGCGGCCTCGACCTTGCGGCGCTGCGCGACCTCCAGGCTGCCGTGATGGATGGCGATGGGCAGGTTGTCGTCGTTGATCCGCCACAGGCTGTCGAACACCAGCTCCGCCTGCGCGCGGGTGTTCACGAACACGATCGTGGTCCGCGCGTCGCGCAGCCGGGCGTAGATGTCGGGCGCGGAGAACAGGCCCATATGGCCGGCCCAGGGCAGGGTGCCGTCCGGCAGGATCATGCCGACCTGCGGCGGCGCGCCGCCCTTGGTCTCGATCAGCATCGCGTCCTCCGCCCGGCCGGTGGGCGCGACGTAGGCGCGGAGCGGCCCGGGATGGGCGACGGTCGCGGACAGGCCGACCCGGCGCGCGCCGGGCGCGAGCGTGGCGAGCCGCGCGAGGCCGAGCGCGAGCTGGTCGCCGCGCTTGGTGCCGGCGAGGGCGTGCACCTCATCGATCACAACGCAGGCGAGCGAGCCGAACATCTTTCCCGCATCCGGCAGCGAGAGCAGCAGCGCGAGGCTTTCCGGGGTGGTCAGCAGCAGGTTCGGCGGCGCTTCCCGCTGCCGTGCGCGCCGGTTGGCGGGCGTGTCGCCGGAGCGGGTCTCGATAGTGACATCGAGGCCCATCTCCTCCGCCGGGGCGAGCAGGTTGCGCGCGATGTCCACCGCCAGCGCCTTGAGCGGGGAGACGTAGAGCGTGTGCAGGCCCGGCCGGGGGGTGTGGGCCAGCTCGATCAGGCTCGGCAGGAAGCCGGCCAGCGTCTTGCCGCCGCCGGTGGGCGCGACCAGCAGCACGCTCTCGCCCGCCTCCCCAGCGTCGATCAACGCAAGCTGGTGCGGCCGGGGCGACCAGCCGCGCGCGGCGAACCAGGCGGCAAAGCGTTCTGGCAATGTTCCCATTGGCCGGGGCAACATAGGCAGGCGGATCGCGGTTGGTAATGGGCGCCGCGCGGACCATTTTCCCGACCATGGCGCCCCATCCCCGGACCTGGCTGCGCGTTCGCCCCGAGGGGCTGTTTTGCGAGCCGGGCGGCTTCTACGTGGACCCGGCCCGGCCGGTGGACCGGGCCGTGATCACGCACGGCCACTCCGACCATGCCCGCGGCGGGCATGGCGCGGCGCTGGCGACGGAGGAGACGCTCGCCATCATGCGGGTGCGGCTGGGGGAGGGAATGGCCCCCTCGGCGCAGGCTCTCGGCTTCGGGGAGGCGGTCGACCTGAACGGCGTGCGCGTCACCCTGCGGCCGGCCGGCCACGTCCTGGGCTCGGCGCAGGTGGTGATGGAATGGCAGGGCAGCCGCGCCGTCGTCTCCGGCGACTACAAGCGCGCGTCCGATCCCACCTGCGCAGGGTTCGAGGTGGTGCCGTGCGACGTGTTCGTCACCGAGGCGACCTTCGGCCTGCCGGTGTTCCGCCATCCCGACCCGGACCATGAGATCGCGCGGCTGCTGCACAGCGTGCGGGTCTTCCCCGACCGCACCCATGTCGTCGGCTGCTACGCGCTGGGCAAATGCCAGCGGCTGATCGCGTTGCTGCGCCGGGCCGGCTGGGACGGGCCGATCTACATCCACGGCGCGCTGGCCGCCCTGTGCGATCTGTACGAGGCGCATGGCGTGAAGCTCGGCGACCTGCGTCCGGCTACCGCGGCGGACAAGGCGGCACTGGTCGGCGCGATCGTCCTCGCACCGCCCGGCGCCATCGCCGACCGCTGGGCGCGCCGGCTGTCGGACCCCGTGGTCGCGCTCGCCTCGGGCTGGATGAGGGTGCGCCAGCGCGCGCGGTCCCGTGGCGTCGAGCTGCCGCTGGTCATCAGCGATCATGCCGATTGGGACGAGCTGAACCGCACGCTGGACGAGGTCGGCGCGCCCGAGGTCTGGGTGACGCACGGGCGGGAGGAGGCGCTGATCCACGCCGCCGGCCAGCGCGGTATCACGGGCCGCGCGCTGCATCTGGTGGGCCTGGAGGACGAGGCGGAGGAATGAGGCGCTTCGCCGACCTGCTGGAGCGTCTGGTGCTGACGCCGTCGCGCAACGCCAAGATCGCGCTGCTGGGCGACTACTTCGCCAGCGAGCCCGATCCGGATCGCGGCATCGGGCTTGCCGCGATCACCGGCGAACTCGCCTTCACGGCTGCCAAGCCGGGTCTGATCCGCGATCTCGCCGCCTCGCGCACCGACCCGGTGCTGTTCGGCTGGTCCTACGATTATGTTGGCGATCTCGCCGAGACGGTGGCGCTGATCTGGCCGGAAGCGCCGACCAACGCCGACTCCCCGACGCTGGCCGAGGTCGTGGAGGCGCTGGAACTCGCAGCGAAGGCGGAACTGCCTCGCATCGTCGCCGGCTGGCTGGATGCGGCGGATGCCTCGGAACGGCTTGCGCTGCTGAAGCTGATCACCGGTGCGCTGCGCGTGGGCGTGTCCGCGCGGCTGGCCAAGACCGCGCTCGCGTCGTGGGCGAAGGTGCCAGTCGAGCAGATCGAGGAGGTCTGGCACGGCCTCGCGCCGCCCTATCGCGCGCTGTTCGACTGGCTGGAAGGCCGCGCCCCACGGCCCGATCCGGAGCAGGCGCCGGTGTTCCGTCCGCCGATGCTGGCGCATCCGCTGGAACCGGCCGACCTGCCCGGGCTGGATGCGGCGTCCTATCGCGCGGAGTGGAAATGGGACGGCATCCGCGTGCAGCTCGTCGCCACGTCGCAGGGAAAACGCATCTTCTCGCGCGGGGCGGACGACATCTCGGGCGCCTTCCCGGAAATCCTCGACGCGATGGATTTCCACGCGGTGCTGGACGGGGAGGCGCTGGTGATCCGCGATGGTACGGTCGCGCCCTTCGCCGACCTGCAGCAGCGGCTGAACCGCAAGGTGGTCAGCGCGAAGATGCTGAAGGACTACCCGGTCGCGGTGCGGCTCTACGACATGCTGTTCGACGGCACGGAGGATCTGCGCCCGCTGCCCTTCGACCTGCGCCGCGCGCATCTGGAAGCGTGGATGGATCGCACGCGCCCTGCGCGGATGGATCTGTCGGAGTTGATCCGCTTCGACACGCTGGACGACCTCGCCACCATCCGCGACGGCGCGCGGGCGGCGAGCATCGAAGGGCTGATGCTGAAGCGCGGCGACAGCCCCTATCTCGCCGGCCGCCCGAAGGGCCTGTGGTGGAAGTGGAAGCGCGATCCGCTGACCGTGGATGCCGTGCTGATGTACGCCCAGCGCGGCCACGGCAAGCGTTCCAGCTTCTATTCCGACTACACGTTCGGCCTGTGGCGCGACGGTGAGGACGGCGAGGAACTGGTCCCCATCGGCAAGGCGTATTTCGGCTTCACCGATCAGGAACTGGCCTGGCTCGACAAGTGGGTGCGCGACCACACCACCGCGCGCTTCGGCCCGGTACGGGAGGTGGCGAAGGCGCTGGTGCTGGAAGTCGCGTTCGATGCCGCGCAACTGTCCTCCCGCCACAAGTCCGGCGTCGCGCTGCGCTTCCCGCGCATCAGCCGCATCCGCATGGACAAACCCGCCGATCAGGCGGACCGGCTGGATACGCTGCTGCGACTGGTGGAGAACCGCCCGCTGTTGGCGGCGGAGGTGGGCTGATAAGGGGCGGCCACGCAACACGGAGGAAGCCGCCCGATGCCCACCCGCCGCAGCCTGATCGCGGGCCTTGCCCTCGCCGGACCCGCGCTGGCGCAGGAGAGCTGGCCCGGCAGCCGGCCTGTCGAGATCATCGTTCCCTATCCGCCGGCCGGCGGCATCGACGTGATGGCGCGGCTGATCGGCCAGTTGCTGCCCGCGCATCTGCCGGGCCTGAAGATCGTGGTGCAGAACCGCGTCGGCGCGGGCGGGCAGACGGGCAACGAGGCGATCTTCGCGGCGAAGCCGGACGGCCACACGCTGGGCGCGATCGCGACGCTGTCCTTCAGCTCCATCCCGCTGGACCGGCAGGCGCGCTGGGACATCGCGCGCTTCACCTATCTCGCGCAGGTCGTGGACGATCCCGGCGCGTTCTGGGTGCGCGCGGACTCGCCGCTGAAGACGCTCGCCGACCTGAAGGCGGCCGCGGGGAAGGGGGCGGAGGCAGTCTCGGTCGGGTCCGCGGCCGGTGTCGGTTCCGACGACCACCAGCTTCTGCTGGCTTTCGAGGAAGCGACCGGCGTGCGCACGCTGCACTCGCCCTACAACGGAACCGCGATCGCGATCCGCGACCTGCTCGGCGGGCAGATCGACGTGGCGTCCTACAATCTCAGCGAGGGCATCGCCCTGTTCCGCGACGGCCGCACGCGCTGCCTCGGGGCGGCGGCGCCGGAGCGCTGGTCCGCGATGCCGGACGCGCCGACCTTCCGCGAACAGGGGTTCGACGTGGTCGGCGGATCGGCGCGGGGCTTCGTCGCACCCCCCGGCCTGCCGGCGGACATCACGGAGAGGCTCGTCACCGCGTTCCGGGCGATGCTCGCATCGCGCGAGTTCGCGGCCGAGGCGGAACGGCTGAACCTGCCGCTGCGCCCGCTGCTCGGCGATGCGTTCCGCACCGCCACGCTGCGGGAGGCGGAGAATGTGCGGGAGCTGTTCCGCAAGCGGCCGTGGAGTACGCACTGAAGTCGGCTGGGGAGACGTGGGGCTTTGCCCCACGCCCCAGCAGGGCTCTGCCCTGCACCCGCAAGGGGCCACCGGCCCCTTGACCCGGGACTCCTTCAGAGGGCCTTCGGCCAAATCGGGCGACAGCCCCAACCCCCACAACGCTTGTTGTGGGG
>JBBCJT010000145.1:0-6192 GCA_037190665.1 Rhodovastum atsumiense
GCAGCACCAGCATCAGCAGCAGCGGGATCACCAGCGAGATGATGGAGATCGCCGCCAGCGTCGGCGCGAAGCCGAATTCCAGGAAGGCGAGGATCGCCACCGTCACCGGCCGTTCGCCGGGGCTGGCGAGGAACAGCGACAGGTTCACGTCCGTGAAGGAGTGCACGAAGGAGAAGGCCGCACCCGCGAACACGCCGCCGCTGATCACCGGCAGCGTCACCCGGCGGAACACCGTGAGCGGATGCGCGCCGAGGCTGGCGGCGGAGAATTCCAGCGCCGCCGGCATGGTGCGGAGCGCGATGGCGACCGTGCGGATGCTGAACGGCAGGCAGATGATGATGTGCCCGATCAGCAGCCCGCCGAAGCCGACCCAGGCGCCGAGGCCGATCGCGTGCAGGAATTGCAGCAGCGCGATGCCGGTGACCAGCGTGGGCAGGATCAGCGGCCCGAGCACCAGCATCTCGATCGCGCCCTTGCCGATGAACGTTTTGCGCACCAGCGCGAACGCGATCAGCGTGCCGGCGAAGGTGCTGACCAGCCCGGTGATGGCGGCGAGCTGCAGGCTGAACAGCAGCGGATCCAGCCAGCGCCAGCTCAGCGCCTCGCCCCACCAGCGCAGCGAGAACCCCTCGGGCGGGAAGACCGAGCGCACCGTGCCGTTGAAGGACACCGTGGCGGTGATCAGGATCGGGCCGAGGATGAAGACGAACACCATCGCCACGACCACCCGCAGCGCGATCCAGGCCCCGTCGGCGCGCGGCATGCTCAGCCCGCCCCCGCGCGGCGCGCGCCGGCCATGGAGCCGAGCACGAGCAGCAGCAGCGAACTGGCGAGCAGGATCACCCCCATCGCCGAGCCCAGCCCCCAGTCGAGCAGCGCGACCATGAAGTTGCGGATCATCGTCGCCATCGTCTCCGTCGCCGGCCCGCCGAGGATCGCGGGCGTCGCATAGGCGCTGATCGACAGGGTGAAGGCGAGGACGAAGCCGCCGACGATGCCGGGCAGCGTCAGCGGCAGGGTCACGCGCAGGAAGGTCCGCAGCCGCCCCGCCCCGAGGCTGAGCGCGGCGCGTTCCAGCGCCGGGTTCATGCCGTTGAGCGAACTCATGATCGACAGCACGCCGTAGGGCAGCAGCGCATGGGCGAGGCCGATGGTGATCGCCACCGTGCTGGGCAGCAGCCGCAGCGGCCGGTCCACGAAGCCGAGGCTGACCAGCAGCGTGTTCAGCGCGCCGTCGTGGTTGAGCACCACGTACCAGCCATACGTGCGCACGATCACGCTCGCGAGCAGCGGCGACAGCGTCACCGCGATCAGCAGCCCCTTCCAGCGCGAGGTGGTGCGCACCAGGAAGAACGCGACCGGATAGGCGAGCAGCACCACCAGCAGCCCCACCGACACGCCGACCACGAAGGTGCGGAGGATGATGGCGCGGTACAGCGGCCGGCCGAGCAGGATCTGATAGTTTTCGAGGCTCGGCTGGTCGAGCGGCACGCCGTCCGAGATCATCACGCTGGCCGAGAACAGGTACAGCGTCGGCGCGACGAAGAAGACGAGCAGGAACAGCGTCGGCAGGCCGACCAGCAGCCAGGGATTGATGCCGCGACGCCCTGCCGATGACCTCATCATCGGCGCGGCGGACGGCATCCGCGCGCAGGGCCAGCCGGCGCGATGGCGCGCGCCGCCGATGGCGCCTTCACTGGCAAGGCGGCCGATATCCGCGCGCGGGGCTGGCGTGGCGGATGCGCGTGCTTCAGCTCGCCATGATCTCCTGCCAGCGCATCGTCCAGTCGCGGCGCTTGGCGGCGATCACGGCGTTGTCGGGGAAGTCGACGGCGGCCATCTGCGCCTCGGTGGTGATCTGCACCGCCTTGTAGTCCTCCGGCCAGTCGGCGATGTCGGGCCGCGCCGGGCTGGTCTTGTAGCCGAGGTGGAAGTTGCGCTGGATCTCGGGGTCGAGGCGGAAGTTCAGGAACTCCATCGCGAGGCGCTTGTTCTTCGCACCCACCGGCACCGCCGCGCAGTTGCCGAGGCCGATCGTGCCGTCCTTCGGCACCATCAGGTCGATCGGGTAGCCGGCATCGCGATAGTAGACGGACCGCGCGCTCCAGTACGGCGCGATCCAGACCTGGCCGTTCTCGAAATACGGCGCCGCCTGCGCGGAGGTCGTGACCACCGTGCCGACATAGGGCTTCTGCGCCTTCAGCAGTTCCCAGGCCGGCTCCATGTTGTCCACCCCGCCGCCGCGGATCTTGGCAGCCATGATCAGCGCGTAGACGGACAGCAGGTTGCCGGGATTGAAATTGATGACGTGGTTGCGGATGGCGTCGCCGTAGCGCTTGCCCGGCTCCCAGTAGTCGCCCCACGTCTCGGGCCGCTGGATGCGGTCCTTGTTCCAGATCAGCGCCGTGTACTGGTAGCTGTGCACGATGCCGACGGGGGGGATGAGGTCCTTCGACCGCGCCCAGACATGGCGCAGGTTCGGCACCTCCTTCTCGGTGACCGGCTCCAGCAGCTTCTCCCGCGCGCCGAGCAGCAGCTCGGGCGGGGTGAGTTCGGCCGCGACATCGAAGCCCGGCGCCCCGCGCGAGGCGCGGATGCGTGCGTAATCCTCGGACGCGGTGCCCGCGTCGTCATAGATCACGCGCACGCCGAACTTGCGTTCGAACGGCTGGACCACGGTCGGTATGAAGACGTCCTGGAACTCGCCGCCATAGGCGTTGACGGTCAGCGTCTCCGGCGTCTGCGCGACGATGGCGGGCGCGTGAAGCGCCGCGCCGGCCGCTGCCGCGCGCGAGAGCACCTGCCGACGGCCGAGGCCGCGCCTGTGCGCGGCGATTGCATGTCCGGTTCCCATAATCGCCTGCCTGTCCCCTGACGTGGCGCGGGCGTCTTCGGCCCGTTTGAGCCGGCGAGCTTAGGAAGCGGGTTGTTCGTGCGTCAATGGATCGTTTCACGAAAGCCGGGCGCAGGACGCCCGCATCACCAGTTCCGCCGGCACGAGCACCCGCTGCGCGCGGCGCTTGCGTTCCGGTTCGGCGAGTGCCGCGAGCAGGATGCGCCCGGCCTCGCGCCCGGTGCGGGCCGCGTCGTAGCGGATCACGGTCAGCGGCGGATCGGCGAATTCGGCGAGGTCGGAATCGCCCCAGGCGACGACGGAGACATCCGCCGGAACGCGGCACCGCGCGGCGCGGAGCGCGCGCAGCACGCCGCCCAGCGTGCGGTCGCCGCCGGTGATCACCGCCGTCACGCGGCCGGGGCCCGCAAGTAACGGTTGCAACCATGCCTGCGCGGCATCCGTGGACTGGCCGGCCTGGTGCACCAGCGCCTCGTCGACCGGCAGCCCCCGCGCGGCGAAGGCGGCGCGATAGCCGCTGATCCGCTCGCGGCCCGACCGGTTGAAGGCCGGGCTCGTCAGCAACGCGATGCGGCGGTGGCCGAGGTCGAGCAGCATCGCGGCCGCCGCCTGGATGCTGCTCGCCTGATCGGTGGCGACGGTGCCGCTCAACGGGATCGGCATGTCGCGTTCCAGCAGCACGATGGGCGTATGCAGCGCGCGGTAGGCGGCCTGCAGGTCGTCCCGCCGCTCATCGGCGGGCACGGCGATCATCCCGTCCACGCGGTAGCGCGCGAAGGCCTGGATGAGCTGCAGTTCGCGCGCCGCATCCTCGCCGGTGCCCGCGACCAGCAGCATGTAGCCCGCGGGCGACAGCACCGCCTCCGCCGCCCCGAGCGCGCTGGCGTAGAGCGGATTGCGGATGTCCGGCACGAGGCAGCCGACCAGCCGGGTCGCCCGCGTGCGCATGCTCTGCGCGGCGGAGTTGGGCTGGTAGCCGAGCGTCGCGATCGCGTTCTGCACGCGTTCGCGGACGTCGGCGCCCACGTTGGCGTGGCCGTTGATGACACGGGACACGGTGCCGAGCGCCACCCCGGCCTGCCGTGCCACGTCCTGGATCGTCGGCCGCGCGCCCTTGCGCATGGTCCGCGGCGTGGGTCAGACGACCCGGTCGCGTTCCGGGAGATCCTCCCCCTTCGCCACGTGCTCGATGTTGCGGAACATGTGCCCGATCTCGTTCGGCGCGTTGTCGCCGCACGCGCCGGCCAGATGCGGCGTGACCACCACGTTGGGCATGTGCAGCAGCCGCAGGTCGGCGGGCGGCGGCTCCTCGGCGAACACGTCGAGGCCGGCGGCGGCGATGGTGCCGGCCTCGAGCGCGTCGGCGAGGTCGCTCTCATTTACCACGCCGCCGCGCGCGACGTTGATCAGCACGGCGGTCTTCTTCATGCGCTTCAGCGCCGCCGCGTCGATCAGGTTGCGCGTCTCCGGCGTCAGCGGGCAGGTCAGCGCGAGGATATCGACCTCCGCCAGCAGTTCCGGCATCGCGCGATGGGTCAGCTTCAGCCGCGCCTCCTGCTCCGGCTGGCGGGTGCGGCTGTTGTACAGCAGCGTCACGTCGAAGCCCTGCAGCCGCTCGGCCAGCGCGCGGCCGATGTTGCCGAGGCCGACGATGCCGATGGTCTTGCGCCACAGCATGAAGGTGCTGGGCGACAGCTCCCCCTTCAGCCACCTGCCGGCCTGCATGCCGATATGGCCCTGCGGCACGGTGCGGCCGACCGCGAGCATCAGCGCGATCGCGAATTCGGCGACCACCACGGAGTTGCTGCCGGTGGTGCGCGCCATGCGCACGCCGCGCGCCTTCGCCGCCGCGGTGTCCATGTCATCGAGGCCGACGCCCCATTTGTGCACCAGCTTCACCTTCGGCGCGGCGTCCAGCAGCTCCGCGGTGATCGGATAGGCGCCGCCGGTGATGATGTAGTCCGCGTCCGCCACCAGCGCCTTCTGGTCGGCGAGCGACGGCGAGGCGAGCGTGGTCATCCGGTAGCCCGGCGGCAGCAGCTTATCGAGGCGCGCCTTCCGCTCGGGCGTCATCACGGCAAGGAAGGCAACGGTCGCGGTCGTCATGATCGGCAGGGTCCCTCTGTCATGCACGCGCGGCCAGCACGATGCCGCCGAGCGTGAGAAGCAATGCCAGCGTCTCGCGCAGGCCGAAAGCCTCGCCAAGCGAAACGGCCGCCGACAGCGACCCGATCACCGGCACGAGCAGCACGCCCACGGTCGCCGCCGACGCCGGCAGCAGCGCCAGCGCCCGGAACCACGTGACGTAGCACAGGCACAGCGGCACGGCCGCCATGTAGGCCATCAGCAGCCAGCCGGTGGCCGACAGCCGGCCCCATTCGGGCGTCTCGGTCGCGAGCGCGAGCAGGAGCATCACCGTGGTGCCGAGCGCCACCTGCCAGAACACGGCGGCGACGGGCGGCAGCGGCAGGGGCGCGCGCTTCACCAGCACGGTGCCCAGCGCGAAGGCGATCGCGCCCCCCAGCGCCAGCGCGTAGCCCGGCCATCGCGCGGCGCCGAAATCGGCCGATCCGCCCAGCAGCACGCCCACGCCCGCCAGCGCGATGACGAGGGCGGCGATGCGGGACGGGGTGGGCCGTTCGCCCAGCACCGGCCAGGCGAGCAGCGCCGCCCAGACCGGCAGAGTGTAGCAGACGATCGCCGCCTCGGCCGCGCTCAGCCACAGCAGCGAGACGGTCGCGAGCCCCATCCAGGCGGTGTAGTTCAGCAGCGCGAACAGCATCAGCCGCGGCCAGGCGCGCGACGGCGGGCGCAGTGGCTGGCGCATGACGGCGGCGAGGCCGAACAGCAGCGCCGCGCCGCCGAGGCCCGCCACCGCGCGCGCCGACAGGGGCGGCAGCGTCGCGAGCAGCGACTTCATCACCGGCCAGTTCAGCCCCCACCCCACCGCCGTCGTCAGCAGGAAGGCGAAGCCGCGGATGCGGAGGGAACGGTCAGCGGACGTAGACGCGGACCTCGCTGCCGCTCGCGCCCGGTTCGGTCCGCGCGCCGATGCTGACGCGGTCGGCGGGGATGCCCATCCCCGTGATGCTCTGCGCCACCCGCTCCGCATTGCCGCGCGCGGCGGCGAGCGTCCTGGCCTGCTGCGCGGGCTCGCCGGCGGCGGGGGTGACCGCGATCACGTCGAAGCCGACGCCGGGGGAGCGGTCCACCGCCGCGGAGACGGCGTTGTAGAGCGCCTGGCGGTAGTCCACGTCCGGCCGGGCGAAGCCGATCGTCGCCAGCGGCCGCCGCGTCTCCCGCGCCGCGAGCCGGGGCGGGGCGGCGGACGCGACCGG
>JBBCJT010000146.1:0-4487 GCA_037190665.1 Rhodovastum atsumiense
AAGCGGCGGGCCGCATTCGCGGCCTCGGACCGGCGAGGCCGGCCCGCAAGGCCGGGTCCCTGATCCCCAGTTGCGCGCGCCGCGCGGTCGCGGCAGGAACCTGCCATGGCCGGCCTGTTCGACGATCCCTCTTCGCCGCCCACCCCGCCCGCGGACCTGTCCGAGGGGCCGTCGCTGTTCGGCGACGCGCCGGCCGCGGAACAGGCCCCGCCCGCGCCGGCCTACCGCGTGCTCGCGCGCAAGTACCGGCCCGCCGGCTTTGCCGACCTGATCGGCCAGGACGCGCTGGTACGCACGCTGCGCAACGCCTTCGCCCATGACCGCGTCGCCCAGGCCTTCCTGCTGACCGGCGTGCGCGGGGTGGGCAAGACCACCACCGCGCGCATCATCGCGCGCGCCCTGAACTGCGTGGGTGCGGACGGGCAGGGCGGGCCGACCGCCGATCCCTGCGGCGTCTGCCACAACTGCCTGTCCATCCTCGCCGACCGGCACCCCGACGTGATCGAGATGGACGCCGCGTCCAACAACGGCGTGGACGATGCGCGCGAACTGCGCGACCTCGCCCGCTTTCGGCCGATGCAGGGGCGCTACAAGGTCTTCTACCTCGACGAGTGCCACATGCTGTCCACGGCGGCGTGGAACGCGCTGCTGAAGACGCTGGAGGAGCCGCCGCCCTACCTGAAGTTCGTGTTCGCCACGACGGAGCTGCGCAAGGTGCCGGTCACGGTGCTGTCGCGCTGCCAGCGCTTCGACCTGCGCCGCGTGCCGATGGACGCGCTCGCCGCCCATTACGCCGCGATCGCGGAGAAGGAGGGCATCGCCGCCGAACCGCTCGCGCTGGAGGCGATCGCGCGCGCCGCCGACGGATCGGTGCGCGACGGGCTGTCGCTGCTGGATCAGGCGATCGCGCAGGCCGGCGGCGGGGAGGTGACGGCCGCGCTCGTCACCGACATGCTCGGCCTCGCCGACCGCTCCGCCCTGTTCGACCTGTTCGAGGCGGTGATGGGCGGGCGCGTGGCGGATGCGCTCGGCATCCTCGACGCCCAGCACATGCGCGGCGCCGATCCGGCCGCCATGCTGCGCGACCTGCTCGGGCTGGTGCACACGCTCTCGCGGCTGAAATCGGTGCCCGATCTGGCGAAGGGCGCGGCACTGCCGGAGCTGGAGCGCACGCGCGGCGCGGCGCTGGCCGGAAACCTGCCGATGCCCGCACTCGCCCGCGCGTGGCAGATGCTGTTGAAGGGCCAGCCCGAGGTGCAGGCCGCGCCCGATCCGCGCGCGGCGCTGGACATGCTGCTGATCCGCCTTGCCCATGTCGCCGACCTGCCGCCGCCGGGCGAGCTGGTGCGGCGGCTGATGGAGAACGGCGGCATCGCCGGCAGCGGCGCGCCCGCGCCATCCGGCCCCGGCGGCGGGCTGCGCGCGGTGGCCAATGGCGGCCCCGTCGCCGCCGCGCCATCGCCCGAGCCGACGCCCGCCGCCCCGCCGCGTCTGGCGAGTTTCCGCGAGGTGGTCGCGCTCGCCGAGACGCATCGCCGGCCGCTGCTGCATGCGAACCTGCTGCACGAGGTCCGCCTCGTCCGCTTCGCCCCGCCGGTGATCGAGCTGAATCCCTCGCCGCACGCCCCGCGCGAACTGGCCCGCGACCTCGCCGCGCTGCTGCTGGAGGTCACCGGCACGCGCTGGACCGTGGCGCTGTCGGCGGCGGAGGGCGAGCCGACCATCGCCGAGCAGGGCCAGGCCGCCGATACCGCCCGCCGCGTGGCCGCCGCCGAACACCCGATCGTGCGCGCCATCCTCGCCGCCTGGCCCGGCGCGACGATCGAATCGGTTCACGACGAGGCCGCCGACCGCTACGGGCTGCCGGTGGAGGCCCCTGCCGACGACGGCGATGCCGATGCGCCGGATTTCGCCCCGCCCGATGCCGAACCCGCTGACATGGATGATGAGGACGAGACGACATGAAGAACCTCGGCAACCTGATGAAGCAGGCGAGCCAGATGCAGGCCCGCATGCAGGAGATGCAGGCGAAGCTGGAGGCGATGGAGGTGGAGGGCGCCGCCGGCGCCGGTCTCGTCAGCGTGGTGATGACGGGCAAGGGCGAGCTGCGGCGCATCAAGCTCGATCCCAAGGTGATCGACGCGTCCGAGGCCGAGATGCTGGAGGACCTGATCGTCGCCGCGCATGCCGACGCGCGCCGCAAGATCGAGGCGCTGATGGCCGAGGAGATGCAGAAGGTCACCGGCGGGATGTCGCTTCCGCCCGGATTGAAGCTGCCGTTCTGAGGTCTCGCACGGCGGCGTGCCCGTGATCCCGCCACACCGGCCTTCTCCCGCCTGCGGGAGCCTCGCGGAAACGGCCGCGCACCTTCTCCCTCTCCCGCTTGCGGGAGAGGGCCGGGGTGAGGGTGCGTCCGTCAGGATGACGGCGAGGTTTCGCCTCCGCGCTGCCCCCTCACCCTCCCGCGCAAGCGCGGGCCCCTCCCTCTCCCGCCGGGCGGGAGAGGGGACCTTGCGCGACCGCGCTTGCCAATGCGCGCGGTGACCGGATGACCGATGGGCGGTGACGAGGTCGAGCGGCTGATCGGCATGATGGCGCGACTGCCGGGCCTCGGCCCCCGCAGCGCGCGCCGCGCCGTGCTGCGCATGCTGCAGAAGCCGGAATTGCAGATGCTGCCGCTCGCCGCCGCGCTGACCGAGGCGGCGCGCGCGGTGCGCACCTGCTCGGTCTGCGGCAATCTCGACACCGCCGATCCCTGCGCCATCTGCACCGATCCGCACCGGGACCGCAGCGTCATCTGCGTGGTGGAAGGCGTGGGCGATCTGTGGGCGCTGGAACGCGCGCACGCGCATCGCGGCCTGTATCACGTGCTCGGCGGCACGCTCTCCGCGCTCGCCGGCGTGCGGCCGGAGGATCTGAACATCGCGCGCCTGCTCGGCCGCATCGAAGGCGACGGCGTGCGGGAGGTGATCCTCGCCCTGTCCGCCACCGTGGAGGGGCAGAGCACCGCGCACTACCTCGCCGACCGCCTGAAGCCGCTGGGCGTGGCCGTCACCCGCGTCGCGCAGGGCGTGCCCATCGGCGGCGCGCTGGACGTTCTGGACGACGGCACGCTCGCTGCGGCGATGCGGGCGCGGCGATAGCTCTCCCGCCCGGCAAGAGAGGGCGCTGGCTGGACGGATCACAGGAAGGCGACGACGAGATGGAATGGACGAAGGCAAGCCTGCTGGCGCAGGCGCTGGGCAGAATCGACGAGACGACGCGCGCGGTCACGCCCCCGATCCACATCAGCACCACCTTCATCCGCGACCCGGACAACCAGTACCGCTCCGGCAACATCTACGGCCGCCCCGACAACGAGACGGTGCGCGAGGCGGAAGCCGTGCTGACCATGCTCGAAGGCGCCGCGGCCTCGATGGTGCTGGGATCGGGCATGTCGGCCGCGACCGCCGTCTTCCTCGCGCTCCAGCCCGGCGATCATGTCGTGGCGCCCACGGTGATGTACTGGGCGCTGCGTAACTGGATGAAGAACGACGCCACTGCCTGGGGGCTGCGCGTCGATTTCGTCGATACCAGCGACCCCGAGGCGCTGCGCGCCGCCGTGAAGAAGGGCGTCACGAAGCTCGTGTGGATCGAGACGCCCTCGAACCCGATGTGGTCGGTGACGGACATCTCCGCCGTCGCCGCGATCGCGCATGCGTCCGGCGCCCGGCTCGTGGTGGATTCGACGGTGGCGACGCCGATCCTGACGCAGCCGCTGTCGCTCGGCGCCGACATCGTGATGCATTCGGCCACCAAGTATCTCAACGGCCATTCCGACGTCATCGCCGGCGCGCTCTGCACGGCGCACGAGGATGAGTTCTGGGCACGCATCAAGCGTGCGCGCGCCACGCTCGGCCAGATCCTCGGGCCGTTCGAGGCGTTCCTGCTGCTGCGCGGCATGCGCACGCTCGATCTGCGCGTGCGCGCGATGAGCGCCTCGGCAATGGCGGTCGCGACGCATTTTGCGGCCGATCCGCGCGTGATCGAGGTGCTCTATCCCGGCCTGCCCGCGCATGCCGGCCACGCCGTCGCCTCGCGGCAGATGCAGGGCGGCTTCGGCGGCATGCTGTCGATCCGCGTGCGCGCGGGCGAGGAAGCGGCGATCCGCACGGCGGCGAACGTGAAACTGTGGAAGCGCGCCACCTCGCTCGGCGGCGTCGAATCGCTGATCGAGCACCGCGCCTCCATCGAGGGCGCGGGCACGCCATGCCCCACCGATCTCCTGCGACTTTCGGTCGGGCTGGAAACACCGTCTGATCTCATCGCCGATCTCGATGCCGCGCTGGGGGCGAACGCGCAGCGGTGAGCGGTGGGGCTTTGCCCCACGCCCCAACAGGGGCGCTGCCCCTGTACCCCGCAAGGGGCCACCGGCCCCTTGACCCGGGATTCCTCCAGAGGGCCTTCGGCCAAATCGGTCAGATGCCCCCACCCCCTCGATAATCATC
>JBBCJT010000147.1:0-39429 GCA_037190665.1 Rhodovastum atsumiense
GGCGTGTCGGCCCAGCCGAGATTGATGCCGTTCACCCGGATGCGCCGCGCGCGTAGCCCGTGCGCGGCGTTGCGGGTGAGCGTGGCGAGCGCGCCCTTGGAGGCGGCGTAGGCGGTGAGGAACGGCTGCCCGCCATGGCTCGACATGGTGATGACGTTGACCACCGCGCCCGGCCGCCCGAGCGCCTCCAGCCGCCGCGCGAACCCCTGCATGAGGATGAACGGCGCGCGCGCGTTCACCGCGAACAGCCGGTCCCACAGTCCGACGGACGTGTCCTCCAGCGTGCCGCGATCGGTCAGCCCGGCCGCGTTCACCAGCCCGTCCACGGGGCCCAACGCCACCTCGGCCTGAGCGATCAGAGCTTCACAGGCGGCCGCATCGGCAAGGTCGGCAACGAGCGCGACCGCTGGCCTGCCCGCCGCGCGCAGCGAGGCGGCGACGCGCTCGGTCCGAGCGGCATCGCGACCGACCACGCCGATACCCGCCGCGCCCGCCTCTGCCGCACCGCGCGCGATTCCCTCGCCGATGCCTTGCGAGGCCCCGGTGACGAGTACGACACGGCCCGCGAGCGTGACCGGTGGCAGGGCGGACTGCGCCATTGTCAGCCGATCTCGCTCACCCGCACCGGCCTGCCTTCCCGCTGCGACCGGAGCGCGGCCTCCGCCAGCACCAGCGCCTGGCGCCCGTCCGCCGCGCCGACGGGCATGGGCGTGCCATCCGTCACCGCGTCGATGAACGCATCCAGTTCGATCCGGTAAGCGTCGGCATAGCGCTCGAGGAAGAAGTGCAGCGGCTTGTCCGCGCGCACGGAGTCGGCATCCGCGATCTCCACCGTCGTCGGCACGCGATTGCCCGCCATCAGCCGCCCGCCGCTGCCGAACACCTCCACGCGCTGGTCGTAGCCGTAGGTTGCGCGGCGGCTGTTGTTGATGTGTGCCATCCGCCCGCTCGCCGTGCGCAGCAGCACCATGCAGGAATCGATGTCGCCCGCTTCCGCGACCGCCGGATCG
The DNA here is from genome assembly GCA_037190665.1 of Rhodovastum atsumiense. Taxonomy (GTDB): domain Bacteria; phylum Pseudomonadota; class Alphaproteobacteria; order Acetobacterales; family Acetobacteraceae; genus JBBCJT01. Next base: position 1,011 of record JBBCJT010000147.1, read on the forward strand.
ACCAGCGCCGCCCCGTAGGCGAAGACCTCCACCGGCTCCTCGCCCAGCATCCAGCGCGCCATGTCGAAATCGTGGATGGTCATGTCGCGGAACTGCCCGCCCGAGGCCTTCAGATAGGCCACTGGCGGCAGGCCGGGGTCGCGGCTGGTGACGATGACCTGCTCCACCTGACCGATGGCGCCCGCGGCGACGCGCCGGTGCATTTCCGCGAAGTTCGGATCGAAGCGGCGGTTGAAGCCCACGATCATGGGCACGCCGGCCTTCACCACGGCGGCAATGGCGGTATCGATGCGCGCGAGCGACAGGTCGATGGGCTTCTCGCAGAAGATCGCCTTGCCCGCCCCCGCCGCCGCGATGACCAGCTCGGCATGCGTGTCGGTGGCCGAGGCGACGATCACCGCGCCGACCGCCGGATCGCGCAAAGCCTCCGCCACCGAGGAGACCCGCGCGCCGTGGCGGGATGCGATCCGGGCGGCAGCGGCGGCGTCCGGGTCCACGACATGACGCAGCGCGGCCCTGCCGTTCGCGGCCAGGTTCGCGGCGTGGATGGCGCCGATGCGGCCGGCGCCGAACTGGGCGAACGCGAGCATGGCGGCGGGCGGCCTCGCTTGTGGCGCCATCATCAATCCGCAACACTTGGCACTCGTCAACTTGGGGAGGATCGCTCCGATGGCCGGCATCAGGCTGACTGCCGCCGAGGCCCTGGTGCGCTTCCTCGCCGCGCAGCAGACGCGGATCGACGGGCAGGTCCTGCCGCTGTTCGGCGGCGTGTTCGCGATCTTCGGCCATGGCAACGTGGCTGGACTCGGCCCCGCGCTGCATGCCGAACGCGACCGCCTGCCGGTGCTGCGCGCGCACAACGAACAGGCGATGGCGCATGCCGCGATCGCCTATGCCAAGACGTGGGCGCGGCGGCGGATGATGGCCTGCACCACCTCCATCGGGCCGGGTGCGACCAACATGGTGACGGCGGCGGCCGTGGCGCACGTGAACCGGCTGCCGGTGCTGCTGCTGCCCGGCGACGTGTTCGCCTCCCGCCGCCCCGACCCGGTGCTCCAGCAGATCGAGGCCTTCGGCGACCCCACCATCTCCGCGAATGACTGCTTCCGCCCGGTGTCGCGCTACTTCGACCGCATCACCCGCGCCGAGCAGTTGCTGACCAGCCTCCCCGCCGCGCTGCGCGTGCTGACCGATCCAGCCGAATGCGGCCCCGTCACGCTCGCGCTGCCGCAGGATGTGCAGGCCGAGAGCATCGACTGGCCCGAGAGCTTCTTCGAGCCACGCATACACGTGCCCCGGGCCATCGGCCCCGACCCGGCCGAGGTCGATACCGCCGCCGCGCTGCTTCGTGGCGCGAGCCGGCCGGTGGTGATCGCGGGTGGCGGGGTGAAGTACGCCGGAGCGGAAGAAGCACTCGCCCGCTTCGCCACCACGCACGGACTGCCGGTGATGGAGACGCAGGCCGGCAAGGGAAGCCTCGCCTGGGACGATGCGCGCAATAGCGGCGCAGTCGGCGTGACCGGCGCGGAGTCGGCCAATGCTCTGGCGAGCCGTGCGGACGTCGTGCTGGCGGTCGGCACGCGACTCGCCGACTTCACCACCGGCTCGCGCGCACTGTTCGCAGGCGCGCGGCTCATCGGCCTGAACGTCACCGCCTTCGATGCGGCGAAGCATGCCGCGCAGCCGCTCGTCGCCGATGCCGGTCGCGGCCTCGATGCGCTGACGGCGGTTCTGGAGGGTTGGACCGCACCGCTGGCCTGGACGCGCCATGCCGCGCGGCTGACGGCGCGCTGGCACGACACGGTGACGCGCGCCACCGCACCGCCGGCGCGCGGCAATGCCTTGCCCACGGACGCGCAGGTGCTCGGCGCGGTCAATCGCGCCCTGCCCGCCCGCGGCATCGTCGTCTGCGCGGCGGGGGGCCTGCCGGGCGAGCTGCACCGGCTGTGGCGCGCGACAGACGCGGCTTCCTACCATCTCGAATACGGCTACTCGTGCATGGGCTACGAGATCGCGGGCGGGCTCGGCGCGAAGCTCGCCGCACCGGACCGCGAGGTGGTCGTGCTGGTCGGCGACGGCAGCTACCTGATGATGAACAGCGAGATCGCGACTTCCGTCGCGCTGGGGGCGAAGCTGACGATCGTGCTGCTCGACAACCGCGGCTTCGGCTGCATCAGCCGGTTGCAGCAGGCGACCGGTGGGGCTGCGTTCAACAACCTGCTCGACGACGCCACGCCACGGATCGACTTCGCCGCCCATGCACGCAGCCTCGGTGCGGAGGCGCGGCATCTGGACGGCATCGCAGCACTGGAGGCCGCGATGCCCGATGCGCTCGCCGCCGCACGAACCACCGTGCTGGTGATCGAGACCGATCCGGCACGCGGCACCGAGGCCGGTGGCGCGTGGTGGGACGTGCCGGTCACGGATACACCGCGCGACCGGGCGCAGCGCCGCGCACGGAGCGCGTGGGAAAGCGGTCGCAAACGGCAGGGAGCGGGCTGAACATGACGCCGCGCCTCGCCATCAATCCGCTGACCTGGACCAATGACGACTTGCCCGAGCTGGGCGCGGAAATCCCGCTCGACCAGTGCCTGCGGGAGGCGCGGCTGGCCGGGTTCGCGGGGGTGGAACTCGGCAACAAGTTCCCGCGCGACGCCGCCACGCTGTCACCGCTTCTCTCCGCGCACGATCTGTCGCTCGCCTCCGGCTGGTACGGCTCGCGGCTGCTGGAGCGCGACGTGGATGTGGAGATGCGCGAGGCGGAGCCGCATATCGCGCTGCTGCACGCCATGGGCTGCACGGCGATGGTGCATGCCGAGGTGACCGGCAGCGTGCACGGACAGCGCGGCGTCCCGCTGAGCCGGCGGCCCGTTCTGGACGATGCCGCATGGGGCGTCCTCGCGCCACGACTGGCCGAGATGGGCCGGCGGCTGGCCGCGCGCGGCCTCGCGCTGGCCTATCACCATCACATGGGCACGGTGATCGAGACCGGGGCGGAGATCGACCGGCTGATGGCTATGACGGGGCCGGAGGTCGGGCTGCTGCTCGATGCCGGCCACCTGACCTTCGCCGGCGGCGATCCGGCAGCAACCGTGCGCCGCCATGTCGCACGCATCGTCCATGTGCACTGCAAGGATGTGCGGCGGGAGGTGATGGAGTCGGCGAAGGCGCGCGACCTGTCCTTCCTCGATGCGGTGCTGGAAGGCGTGTTCACCGTCCCGGGCGACGGCAGCGTGGATTGGGAGGCGGTGCTGCGTCCGGTCGCGGCGGCTAGCTACGCCGGCTGGCTGGTGGTGGAGGCGGAGCAGGATCCGGCGAAGGCGCACCCCCTCACCTACGCGCGCAAGGGGCACGACACGCTCGCCGCGCTCGTGCCCCGCCTGTGGATGGGCGCCTAGGCGACGCCCAGCCGATCCAGGATGCGCTTGCGCAGCGCCACGAACTCCGGCGCGTCGCGGTGGCGCGGATAGTCGAGCGATACGTCCAGTGTCTCGACCACGCGCGCCGGCCGCGGGCTGAACACCACAACGCGCGTGGCGAGCATCAGCGCTTCCTCCACGTCGTGCGTGACCAGCAGCACCGTCGCCTGCGACCGCCGCCACAGGGCGAGCAGCTCGCTCTGCATGGCCAGCCGCGTCAGCGAGTCGAGCTTGCCCAGCGGCTCATCGAGGATCAGCAGGCGCGGATCGTTGACGAGCGCGCGGGCCAGGGCGGCACGCTGCGCCATGCCGCCCGAGAGCTGGTGCGGATAGGCGTTCGCGAAGCCGTCGAGGCCGACGAGCTTCAACGCCTCGTCCACCCGCCCGCGCTGGGTCTTCAGCAGCCCGCGCGCCTCCAGCCCCAGCGAGGCGTTGCGCCACACGGTGCGCCACGGGAACAGCGTGGGGTCCTGGAACACCACGACGCGCGAGGGATCGGGGCCGACGATCTCCTCGTCGTCGGCGTGCAGCGTGCCGCGGTCGGGCGGTTCCAGCCCGGCGACGAGGCGCAGCAGCGTGGACTTGCCGCAGCCGGAGGGGCCGAGCAGCGCGACGAAGTCTCCCGGCTCGACCCTCAGGCTGACCCGCTCCAGCACTGGCAGCGGCCGGCCCTCGAACGTGTAGCCGTGGCTGACATCGGCGACATCCAGCGAGGCCCCGGCCGCGGCGGCCGGGCGTTCCAGCGTGGCCGCGCTCACCATTTCACCAACCCCTTCTGCCAGGCGAGCAACCGGTCGCGGACGTTGAAGAGCAGCGTGATGAGGCCGGAGCAGGCCACCGCCATCACCACCAGCGCCGCGTAGACGTTGGCATAGGCTGCCCAGCCCTGCGCCCATTGCAGGTACCAGCCGAGCCCCGCCTTCACGCCCATCATCTCGGCCACGACGAGTACCGAGAAGGACGCGCCGAGCCCCATGAACAGCCCCACGAACACGTAGGGAAGCGCCGCCGGGACAGCGACGCGCAGCACCAGGAAGCGCGCATTCGCGCCCAGCGTGCGCGCCACGTCGTAGTAGGCGCTGTTGACGGCCGCCACGCCCGACCAGGTCAGGATCGTGACCGGAAACGCGGTCGCGAGCGCCACGAGGAACACGCTGGCGCTGAAGCTCGTCGGGAAGGCGAAGAAGGCGATGGGCAGCCAGGCGGTGGCCGGCAGCGGGCCGATCAGCCGCAATGCCGGATGCACCCAGTAGCCGGCCGCGCGGGACCAGCCGATGGACACGCCGGTGAGGAAGCCCGTGAACGCACCGATCGCGTAGCCGCTCGCGAGCAGGATGAAGGAGTGCAGCACGCTTTCGCCGAGCCGTGCCCAGTCGTCGGTGTAGACCTCCACCAGCGCCTGCGGCGAGACGAAGAACGGCCGCGGCAGGAGCGACAGCTTCGCTGTGATCACCTGCCAGACCAGAAGCAGCACCGGCAGCACCACGAACCACGGGCCGTGATACCGCAGCCGCTGCGCCGGGGCCGACCAGATACGCTCGCCCGCCGCCGCCACCAGCAGCACCGTGCCGATGCCGGCGAGCAGCAGGGCGAGCAGCCCGGTGCGCGTCAGATCCAGTTCGGGATCGTCCGGCCATGCGACGGTGACGGCTGCCGCCACAAGCCATGCGAGACCGGCCACGAGGCCAGTCGTCCAGAGCGGAGGAGACGCCGCAGGCGCCTCGATCTGCGGCAGGCCGGCGGCGTTCTCGACAGACGCCGTGCCCGCAAACCCGTCCCCCGCCATCAGCTCAGCACGTCCGTGACGACGCGCTGCGCGTAGCGCGCGGGATCGGTGCCGGGGCGGAAGACGCCGATCGTCTTCAGCTCCTCGGCATACAGCTTGATCTGGTTCTGGAATGCCGCCTGCACCGGCTGGTTGTGGTGCGTATGGCTGCGCAGCATGTCCGCAAGCACCGCGTTGCTCGCGCGGTTGGGGGCGTTGGGCGAGAAGATCGCCGAGGCTTCCTCCACATTGTGGTAGCCCCACATGCCGGCTTCGAGCAGCGAGCGCGCCAGCGCGGTCGCGACCGGCCGTTCGTCGCGCACGAGGCTGCCGCGGATACCCAGCACGCAGCACGCGCGATCCGCATAGGTGTCGGACAGGTTGGTGTGGACCTCAACGAGGTTGTCGCGGTCGCGGATCAGGTAACCCAGCGGATCGGTGAAGCCCGCACCGTCCGCCTCGCCGCGCTTCACCGCCTCGGCCAGCAGGTCGGCGGGGAACTGGCGCCAAGTGACCTCCTTGGCCGGGTCGATGCCGATCTGGCCCAGCGCGATCGAGAAGAAGTTCTTCTCCGCACCCGCGAGGTCACCGACGGCGATGCGCTTGCCGCGGAAATCCGCGAGCGTGCGCAGGCCGGTCTGCTCCGATGTCAACAACCGCAGGCAGCCGCCATGGATGCCGGCCACCAGCCTCACGTCGAAACCCTGTTCCAGCGGCTTCAGCCACCGCAGCGCCATGCCCAGGCCGGCATCGGCCTTGCCCGTCGCGATCGCCTCCAGCAGCGCATCGGTGGAACCGCCGAAGTTGATCAGCTCCACTTCCAGCCCGTGCTTGGCGAAGAAACCCTTCTGCTGCGCGATCGGCACCGCGATCGTGCAGATGGAGTTGGCGTTCCAGGTCAGCCGGATCTTGCGCAGCGCCCCGTCCGCCGCGGCGCCCGGGGCCGCCACGCGGCAGATGTCGGACGGATCGAACAGGTCGATGCCGGCCGGTCCGGGTACACGGCTTGCGGCAATGGCGCGTTCGGTGGCGAGGCCGAGCGGCGCGACGGCCGCGACATAGCCCAGCCCGTAGAGCGTGGCGCGGCGGGAGAAGAACCGGCGTCCGGCGCTGCTCATGTCTTTCCGATCCATGGTGGCGTATCTGCTCTTTTCACTGAATTCGATCGTTCATTCGTGCGATGGCGCGACGGGGCCGCGCCGCATGATGCGGGCGGCCCCTTGCGGCCGTCAGATCGCGTGCGGGCGCGGCTCGGGGGCATTCAGCCGCGGGAGACCCACGCGCATCAGGCCACGCGCGACGCGGCGGATATCGGCCAGGCTCGGCCAGACGCTGCCGTTGAGGTCGTCCAGGCGGATATCCACGGCGATGAAGCGCAGGCGGCCGTCATGCTGCGGCACGGCCGCGCCAACGAAGGTGCCGTCGATCTCGACGACATGGGAACGGATCATCTTGTGCTCCTGCCGGCACGCGGGCCGGCAACGAAGGCGACGCTATCGGGCGAAGGACGCGGGCCGCGCAGGCCCGGTACAGCGCATTCGACAACAGCGTCCGTGGAGCATCGGGCGCTTTAGCGTTTGGTCTCGCGGCGCAAGCTGCATCGTCAAATCTCCGCGGGCCGTGATGGCCACATGCCGCACCATGCGGCGCCGCGTAATTTACGCTTCAGCGCGTCGCTGTCAATCTTATTATCCGTCTTTCAATCGTGATTATCAGCGCTCCTCGAAGAGCGGGGTCGAGAGGTAGCGTTCGGCGAAGGACGCTGCGATGCCGACGATCAGCTTCCCCTCGTTCGCCGGCGCGCGCGCCAGCTCCAGCGCCGCATGCAGCACCGCGCCGGAAGAGATGCCGATCGGCACGCCCTCCAGCCGCGCGCAGCGCCGCGCCGCCGCCATGGCCGCACGCTCCGACACGCGCAGCACCGCATCAAGCCGCTCCAGTTCCAGCACCGAGGGCTTGAACCCCGCGCCGATGCCCTGGATGTCGTGCGGACCCGGCTCGTCGCCCGACAGGACGGCGCTCTCCGCCGGCTCCACGCCGATCACCTGCAGCCCCTTCCGCCGCTTCTTGAGCGCGCGCGCGATGCCGGTGAGCGTGCCGCCGGTGCCGATACCGCCGATCACGATATCGACCGTGCCGTCGGTATCGGCCCAGATCTCCTCGGCCGTCGTCGCCTCATGGACGTCGGGATTGGCCGGATTGTCGAACTGGCGCGGCATCCAGGCGCCGGGCGTCCCGGCGATGATGGCCTCGGCGCGGGCGATGGCCGCCGCCATGCCGAGCTTGGCCGGGGTCAACTCCACCTCCGCGCCCAGCAGCCGCATCATCTTCCGCCGTTCGATCGAGGCGCCGTCCGGCATCACCACGACCAGCCGGTACCCCTTCGCAGCCGCAGCAAAAGCGAGCGCGATACCGGTATTGCCCGAGGTGGGCTCGACCAGCGTCGAACGGTCGGGGGAGATCAGCCCCTCCTTCTCCGCCGCCTCGATCATGGCGAGGCCGATGCGGTCCTTCACCGAGCCCAGCGGGTTGAAGAATTCGAGCTTCAGCGCCACCCGTGCGGCCAGCCCCTCGGCCGCCGCGAGTCGGGGCAGAAGCACGAGCGGCGTGTGGCCGATCGTGTCGAGGATGCTGCGATGGAGCCGCCCGGCAGGCTGGGTGGCGGCGCGACGGCGGGTGGTGCTTGCAAGGGCCATGCAGGCGGCATAACACGACACAGGCTCGTAGTTTAGGCACCTGGAGAAAACGATGCTTCTGCAACGGGGCCGGACGATGGTGGCGGTCGCGATCGTGCTGGACGTGGCGCTCAACGCCGGGCGCAGCGAGACCGTGAATGCGGCGGAAATCGCCGAGCGGCTGGGCCTCGCCCGGCGTGGCATCGAGCCGGTGATGCAGGCGCTGTCGCGGGCGGAACTGCTGCGCAGCGTGCGCGGCCCGGGCGGTGGCTACCGACTCGGCCGCGTGCCGCGCGACATCCGCCTGTCGGACATCGCCGACGCGGTCACGGAGGACGAGAGCGGGGAACCGATCGCAAGCGGCCGGCTCGCCAGCGCCGTCGTGGAGCCGCTGTGGCGCGACCTCGAAGCCGAGACGCGCAAGGCGATGGCCTCGATCACGATCGAGGACCTGCTGCGCCGCGCCGCCGCCGCCGGCCTGCGCAGGGCGGCGAGCGAGCCGCTGAACTTCGCGATATGACCCGCAAACCGGCCGGGCGCATCCGTGTGGGTGTCGGCGGCTGGACGTTCGCGCCATGGCGCGGCGTGTTCTATCCGGATGATCTGCCGCAGAAGCGGGAGCTCGAATACGCCAGCCGCAAGCTGACCTCCATCGAGATCAACGGCACGTTCTACGGCTCCCAGAAGCCCGAGAGCTTCGCCCGATGGCACGACGAGACGCCGGATGATTTCGTCTTCGCCCTGAAGGGGCCGCGCTTCGCCACCAACCGCCGCGTGCTGGCGGAGGCCGGCGAGTCCGTCGAACGCTTCCTCACCGGCGGCCTGCTGCGGCTCGGCGACAAGCTCGGCCCGATCAACTGGCAATTCGCGGGAACGAAGAAGTTCGACGCCGAGGATTTCGGGGCGTTCCTCGCGCTGCTGCCTGCCTCCATCGAGGGCCGCGCGATCCGGCATGCTGTCGAGGTGCGGCACGAGAGTTTCCGCACGCCCGACTTCGTCGCCCTCGCCCGCAAGCATGGCGTGGCGATCATCACCGCCGCCGATTCCGCCTATCCCCAGATCGCCGACCTGAGCGCGCCGTTCGCCTATCTGCGGATCATGGGCACCGATGCCGGCAAGCCAGCGGGCTATTCCAAGGCGGCCCTGGACAAATGGGCGGAACGCGCGCGCCAGCTCGCGGGCGGCGAGGTGCCGGCCGACCTCGCCACCGCCGGGCCGGCCGCGCCCAAGGCGGCGCGGGACGTGTTCCTCTACGTGATCAGCGGCGCGAAGGAACGCAATCCGGCCGCGGCAATGGCGCTGATCGAGCGGCTCTAGGTCCCGCCGAGGCCGAGGATTCCGCGCGCCTCCGCCGGCGTGGCGACCGTGTCGCCAAGCGCCTCCACGATGATCCGCGCGCGTTCCACCAGCGGCGCGTTGCCCGGGGCCAGCACGCCGCGCGACAGGTAGAGGTTGTCCTCCAGCCCCACGCGCACATGCCCGCCCGCGACGACCGCCTGCGCGACCATCGGGAACTGGTGCCGGGCGATGCCGAACGCGGACCAGATGGCGCCGGGCGGCAGCAGGCCGCGCAGCGCCAGCATGCCTTCCGGCGTGGCCGGCGCGCCCCAGGAGATACCGAGGCAAAGCTGCACGAAGGGCGGCGACGCGATCTGCTTGTCCGCGACCATGCGCGCGGCCAGCGCGGCGTGGCCAAGGTCGAACACCTCGAGTTCCGGCTTCACGCCCGCGTCGTGTACCAGCTTCGCCATCCGGGTGAGGTGCGCGGGCACGTTCACCATCGCATGCGGGCCGAAATTCATCGTCGCGACGTCGAGGCTGCAGATATCCGGCCGCAACTCCAGCACGTGCTCCACGCGATCCTCGGGCGATGCGAGCGTGCTGCCCTTGCCCAGCCGCGTCATGTCCCCCTCGCCGGGAACGATGCGCGCGCCGGGGCCGGTCGTCAGGTTGATGATGACATCGCTGTTGGCATCGCGGATGAGCGAAACGGTCTCGCGATACAGCGCAAGTTCGCGCGAGGGCTTGCCGGTGGCCGGATCGCGGACGTGGATATGGACCACGGCGGCGCCGGCCGCGCGGGCGGCGAGTGCTTCGGCGGCAATCTGCGCCGGCGTGATCGGGACATGCGGGCTCGCCCCCGTACTGTCGCCACCGCCCGTCAACGCGCATGAGATGATCACCGGCCGCGCCATGTCGCCTCCTCCGTTCTCGATGAGGCGAGCCTAGGGCGACGCACGGGAAAGCCCAAACGGTCGGGCGCGGTTCACGCGTCCGGCAGGATGCGTCCGGCCGGCTGGGCGGTCTCGAACACGTGGTCGGCGAAGGCTTCCTCCCACGTGCCGGCGGTCGACGCCTTGGAATACTCGGTGTCGCGGTTCTCGAAGAAATTCGTGTGCTCGACCGCGTTCAGCATCTCGTCGAGCCAGGGCAGCGGGTTCTTCTCGATGTGATAGATCGGGTTGAGCCCGAGCTGCATCAGCCGCCGGTCCGCGATGAAGCGGATGTACTGCTTCACCTCCGGCCCCGAGAGCCCCTCGATCGCGCCGAGCTGGAAGGCGAGGTCGATGAACGCATCCTCGTGGTCCACGATGGTGGCGCAGATCAGATAGATCTCCCGCCGCAGCTCCTCCGTCCAGATCTCCGGGTTCTCCTGCACGAAGGTGCGGAACAGCCGGATCACGGACAGGCAGTGCAGCGTCTCGTCCCGCACCGACCAGGAGATGATCTGCCCCATCCCCTTCAGCTTGTTGAAGCGGGGGAAGTTCATCAGGATCGCGAAGGACGCGAACAGTTGCAGTCCCTCGGTGAACGCACCGAACGCCGCGAGTGTCTTGGCGATCTCGTGGTGGTTGTCCACGCGGAAGGTCTGCATGTAGTCGTACTTGTCCTTCATCTCCTTGTATTTGAGGAAGGCTTGGTACTCGGTCTCGGGCATGCCGATCGTGTCGAGCAGGTGGCTGTACGCGGCGATGTGGATCGTCTCGATGTTCGAGAAGGCGGACAGCATCATCAGCACTTCGGTCGGTTTGAAGACCTGGCTGTAGTGCTTCATGTAGCAGTTGTTCACCTCGACATCCGCCTGGGTGAAGAAGCGGAAGATCTGGGTGACGAGGTTGCGCTCCGCGTCCGTCAGGTTGCGGTGCCAGTCCTTCACGTCGTCGGCGAGCGGCACTTCCTCGGGCAGCCAGTGAACGCGCTGCTGCGTCAGCCACGCCTCGTAGGCCCACGGATAGCGGAAGGGCTTGTAGACCGGGTTCTCGGTCAGCAAGTCGAAGCGGACGGGCGGCTCATCGTGCGTGGCGGACATACAGGCGATCCTTGGGGGCTGGGATAGGGAAACGAGGCGCGCCCGCTACTGGCAGGCGAGGCATTCCTCGTATCTGGCCGCGGCTTCCTCCGCCCGCGAGGCGACGGCGACCAGCGGCAGCGGTGCGCGCGCGTCGTTCGCCGCCGCGCCCTCAAGCGCGATGCGCTCCACCTTCTCGCTGACCGTATCCGCGCGCTGGATGGAGAGGCTGCGGCAGTAATACAGGCTCTTCAGCCCCTTCTTCCACGCCTGGAAATGGATCTGGTGCAGGTCCCGCTTGTGGACGTTGGCGGGCAGGAACACGTTCACCGACTGGGACTGGCAGATGAACGGCGTGCGGTCGGCGGCATGCTCGATCACCCAGCGCTGGTCCAGCTCGAAGGCAGTCTTGAACACCGCCTTCTCCTGCTCCGACAGGAAATCCAGATGCTGCACCGATCCCTTGCTGACGGTGATCGACGTCCAGGTCTCGTCATCGTCGCGCCCGTACTTCGCCAGCACCGCGGCGAGCGGCCGGTTGCGCACGATGAAGGAGCCCGACAGCGTCTTCTGGTTGAACACGTTCGCCGCGATCGGCTCGATCCCCGGGCTCGCATTGCCCGCGATCACGGAGATCGACGCCGTCGGCGCGATGGCGAGCTTGTGGGAAAACCGCTCCATGATGCCGTATTCCTCGGCATCCGGGCACGGCCCCCGCTCCTCGGCCAGCATGCGTGACGCAGCGTCTGCCTGTTCGCGGATGTGGCGGAACATGCGCTTGTTCCACACCTTCGCGATCACGCTCTCGAACGGCACGTTCTGTTCCTGCAGGAACGAATGGAACCCCATCACGCCGAGGCCCACCGAACGCTCCCGCGCGGCGGCGTAGCGGGCGCGCTCCATCCCCTCCGGCGCGCGGTCGATGAAGTCCTGCAGCACGTTGTCGAGGAAGCGCATCACGTCCTCGATGAACGTGGGGTGATCCTTCCACTGGAACCACGTCTCGAGGTTCAGCGAGGACAGGCAGCACACCGCCGTCCGCTGCCTGCCGTGCTGGTCGATGCCCGTGGGCAGCGTGATTTCGGAGCACAGGTTGGAGGTCTTCACCTCCAGCCCGGCGAGCTTGTGATGCTCCGGCCGCGCGTTGTTCACGTGGTCGGAGAAGACGATGTACGGCTCGCCCGTCTCGATCCGCGCGGTGAGGATGCGGATCCACAGCGCACGCGCCGACACGCGGCGGATGATCGCGCCGTCCTTGGGGCTGGTAAACGCCCATTCCTCGTCACGTTCCACCGCACGCATGAACGCATCCGACAGCAGGATACCGTGGTGCAGGTTCAGCGCCTTGCGGTTCGGATCGCCGCCGGTGGGGCGGCGGATCTCGATGAACTCCTCCACCTCGGGGTGGGAGATCGGCAGGTAGACCGCCGCCGAGCCGCGCCGCAGCGAGCCCTGACTGATCGCGAGCGTCAGGCTGTCCATCACGCGGATGAACGGCACGACGCCCGAGGTCTTGCCGTTCATCCCCACCTTTTCGCCGATCGAGCGGAGATTGCCCCAGTAGCTGCCGATGCCGCCGCCCTTGGACGCAAGCCAGACGTTCTCGTTCCACAGCCCGACGATGCCTTCCAGGCTGTCGGACGCCTCGTTCAGGAAGCAGGAGATCGGCAGGCCGCGCTGGGTGCCGCCGTTCGACAGCACCGGGGTCGCCGGCATGAACCAGAGCCGGGAGATGTAGTCGTAGATGCGCTGCGCATGCCCCGGGTCGTCGCCGTAATAGCTCGCCACGCGGGCGAACAGGTCCTGATAGCCCTCCCCCGGCATCAGGTAGCGGTCGTCGAGCGTGGCGCGGCCGAAATCAGTCAGCAGGGCGTCACGGCTGCGATCCACGCGGACGAGATGACGACCCTCAAGCTGCACGGCATCGAGCACTGCGGCGTCTCCGTTTCGGTTGCGGCGAAGCGGCAAAATCCTGCGCTTCGCCTTTCGATTCAGACCGCAAGATCTGGCGCAGCATACGGCGGGAGCACCCCCATATGCGGATTTTCCGCCACACCTTGCCTCAGCGGCAGGCATGTTATCCCGCCGCCGTTCTCTTTTCGTTCATATTGTTGCGACGCGCACGTCAAGGGGCAAGCCGCCTCGGCGCGCGGTCCCCGTCATCCCCGCAATCCCCCCTTTTCCCGGACGGTTATCCCCGTCTTGCCCACTTTCCGCAGCCTGTGGATGGCGCGAAGGTCGGCGCGTGATCCGCATCCGTCAGTTGCCCGATGCCTCGGAACCCGAGGCGGTCGCCGCCGCCGCCGCGGTGCTGCGGCAGACCTTCCCCGCCGGGCAGGAGGATTTCCGTACCCTGCCGGTCCGCCTCGGCGATCCGGACCCGGCCCTGCGGCCACTGCTGTTCGTGGCGGAGGATGCCCAGGGGCGGGTGCGCGGGGCGTCGCTGCTGCTGCGGGCGCGCGATCCGGATTTCCTGTGGCTCGACTACCTCGCCGGCGACCAGCGGCGCGGCGGCGTCGGCGGCGCGCTCTACGCGCGGGCGCGGGAGACGGCGCAGCGCATGGGCGTGGCAGGACTGTTCTTCGAGGCGCATCCCGATGACGCGGCGCGCGTGCCCGATCCCGCGCTGCGACGGGCGAATGCGCGCCGGCTGCGCTTCTATGCCGGCTTCGGCGCCCTGCCGGTCGAGGGCACCGACTACGAAACGCCGGTGCCGGGAGAAACCGGCCCCGCCCCGCCGCTGCTGATAGTCGATCTGCTCGGCAAGCGCGACCACTGGCCGGCCGAGGAAGCGCGGCGCATCGTGCGCGCCATCCTCGAACGCCGCTACGCGCGGCTGCTCTCGCCCGCCTACATCGACATGGTCGTCGCCTCCTTCCGCGACGATCCGGTGCGGCTGCGCGGCGCGCGCACGCCCGGCCCGCCGCAGTTGCTGCCCTCCCGCAGCGCGGCGTCCGCCGCCGCCATGCCCATCGTCGTCAACGACCGCCACGACATCCACCACGTGCGCGAGCGGGGCTATGTCGAGGCACCGGTGCGCATCCGCGAGATCCTCGAACACCTGCCGCGCGCGGTGCCGCTGCGGCATGCGCCGGTGCGGCGCTTCGCGGCGAGCTACATCACCGCGGTCCATGATCCCGCATTGGTCGATTACCTGCGCGCCGCCTGCGCGGAAGTCGGCGCGGGGCCGTCCGTCTATCCCTATGTGTTCCCGATCCGGAACCCGACACGCCCGCCGAAGTCGCTTGCGCGGCGGGCCGGTTACTGGTGCATCGACACCTTCACACCGATCAACGGCAACGCCTGGCGCGCGGCAAGGCGCGGCGTGGATTGCACGCTGACCGCCGCCTCTCTGGTGCTGGACGGCCAGCCGCTCGCCTATGCGCTGGTGCGCCCGCCGGGCCACCATGCCGAACGCCGCGCCTTCGGCGGATTCTGCTACTTCAACAACGCCGCCATCGCCGCGCATTTCCTCTCCCGGCTGGGGCGCGTGGCGGTGCTCGACATCGACTACCACCACGGCAACGGCACGCAGGACATCTTCTGGGAACGCCCCGACGTGCTGACCCTGTCGATCCACGGCCATCCCAACATCGCCTATCCGTATTTCAGCGGCTTCCGCGACGAGGCGGGCGGCGGGCCGGGCTTCGGCTTCAACCTCAACCTGCCGCTGGCCGAGAATGCGACGCCTGCCGACTTCGCCGAGGCGCTGGACACCGCCTGCCACCGCATCCGCCGCTTCGCGCCGCGCTTCCTGGTGGTGGCGGCCGGGTTCGATACCGGCGCGGGCGATCCGACCGGATCGTGGAAGCACCGGCCGGCGGACTTCCGCGCCATCGGCGCGCGGATCGGCGCGCTTCGCCTGCCGACGCTGGTGGTGCAGGAAGGCGGCTACCGGACACGTACGCTGGGGGCGAACGCGGCTGCCTTCTTCGCCGGGCTGTGGTCGCGTCTTGATCCCGGCGTGAAGGGAGCCGAGGCTCCCCCGCCCGCCGGAGGACGCACCGCATGAGCCTTCCCCGTCGCACCGCCATCGCGCTCGCCGCCGCTCCCCTCCTCGCCCGCGCGCAGCCGGCCTGGCCGACGCGGCCGATCCGCATCGTCGTGGCCTTCGGCACCGGCGGCGGCACGGACATCACCACGCGGCTGCTGGCGCCGAAGCTGGCGGAAATCCTCGGCCAGTCCGTGGTGGTGGAAAACCGACCCGGTGCCGGCGGCACGCTGGGCGCGGACCTGGTCGCCAAGTCGCCGCCCAACGGCGAGACCTTCCTGCTCGCCACCGTGTCCAACATGGCGCTCGCCATCGGGCTGTACTCGAAACTGCCCTACGATCCGGTCAAGGATCTGGTGGGCATCGCGCCCACGGTGTTCATCCCGATCGGGCTCGCGGTTTCGGGCAAGCTCGGCGTGTCCAGCGCCGCGGAGTTCATCGCCCTGCTGAAGGCCAATCCGGGCAAGTACTCCTACGGCAGCGCCGGGGCAGGGTCGTCGGGCCACATCGCCTCCTCGGCGTTCCTCAGCCGCATCGGCGCGCAGGCGGAACACGTTCCCTACCGCAATCCCGGCCAGACCTATCTCGCGCTGACCACCGGCGAGGTCGCCTTCACCAGCGACATCCCGAGCCTGCTCGCACCGATGCACAAGGAAGGCACGGCGAAGCTGCTCTTCGTCGCCACCGACGAGCGTTCGCCGGCCGCACCCGAGGTGCCGACGGCGCGCGAGGTCGGGCTCGGCGACTACAAGGCCTATTCCTGGTACGGCATCTACGCGCCCGCCGGAACGCCGCGTCCGGTCATCGACCGCTTCGCCGCGGCCATCGAGCAGACGCTGGCCGATCCGGCGATATCCGCGAGGCTGGATGAGATGGGCACGCCCGCGATGCGCGGATGGACGCCCGAGCGTTTCGCCGACTACCTGAAAGCGGAGATCGACCTGTGGGTGCCGCTGGTTCGCGCATCCGGTGCGCGGGCGGATTGAAACAGAGGATACAGGCGCAGCGTACCGGCGACATCGTGCGGAAATATCGACACTGTAACGGGCGCCCGCGCATCACAGGAAACGCCCGCATGACCCGCCGCCACCTCGTCGCCCTCGGCGTGCTGCTCGCCTCCACCACCGCCGTCCGGGCGCAGCAGGCTTCGGTGAAGCTGTTCCGCGTCGTCGGCCCACGGGACGAGGTGTTCATCGGCTTCACCCCGGCCGCGCTGGCGGCGATGGGATCGGGGCCGGAGGTGGAGGGGATCGCGCGCAAGCTGGTGGCGGACGGGCAGATCACCGCCTGGCAGTACGCGGTCGGCCGCGCGCCGGACGGGTCCACCCGCTTCGCGACCGCGCGGAAGATCGCCGTGATGCGCAACGACACGCTCCGCATCGAACCCTATGCGCCCGCGCTTCCGGTCGCACAGCCGCCCGCCGAATGAGCTGAACTCAGGCGGCATCATCGCCGCCGGCACAGGAGCCGCACCCCGATGATGGCCGCCGTCTTCGCCAGCCTGTTCCTGTCCTTCGTGCTGGAACTGTCCGGCCGGCCACGCGCCGGCCTCGCCTGCCTGATGCTGTGCCTTGGGCTGGCGGTCTGGCTGTTCCTGTTCGAGATCTACAGCCCCGAATACGGGTTCCGCATGCCATGGCTTCAGGTCCGGCTCGCTTTGGGGTCCGTGGCATGAACGCGCGCAGCCTGGGTGCGGTGCTGAACGATGTCGCAGCGGTGGCGATGCTGATCGTGCTCGCCGGCATCCTGACCACGGCGATGGTGCTGCAATATGCGTTCGGGGAGATCCCCTGCCCGCTCTGCCTTCTGCAGCGCGTCGCCATGCTGGGTGTCTGCTTCGCCATCCTGCGCGACCTGCGGGACGGCTTCACGCATCGGAACATGGGTATCGCAGTGCTGTTCTCGGTGCTGCTGCTCGTGATCTCGGTGCGGCAGACGCTGCTCGACATCTATCCCCGCCCCGGTCACGCCTATATCGGCTCGGCCGTGCTGGGCCTGCACATGCCGGTCTGGTCCACGCTGATCGCGACCGCTTTGCTGGTCGCCTTCGGCCTCCGGCTCGCGGTGCTGGGCGACCGCGAAGTCGCGCCGCACGGTCCGGGCCTTGCGCGGGCTGGCCGCGCGATCGGCCTGTACGTGGCGGCGCTCTGCGTGATCAACTTCGTCTCCGTCGTCGTGCAGTGTGGGCTGGGTCAGTGCCACACGACCGGCTACCGGCTGCTCGGCTGATCCGCGCGAGCGAAAGACAGGCGGATCGCGTCGGCTTCCAGCTTCGCCAGCACGGCGACGACGAGCGCCTGACCGGCCAGGAACGCGATCCCGACCGCGTTCGGCCGCACCAGCCCGCTCAGCGGCAGCAGCAGGCTCGTCAGCACCCAGGCAGCATTGCCGGCGACCACCAGCACGATGGCCGCACGCGGCGGCACGGCCATCACCGAGAGGATGGCGATGAAAGCCGCGATCGGCAGCAGAACGCCGCCGGCATAGAACAGCAGGCCCGGCGGCAGGCCGGTGAGCGTGGCGACAGGGGTGGCGGCGGCGAGGAGCAACACGCCCATGGCAAGACAGGTCGCGGCGTCGATCGCGAGGATGGTGCGGAGCGGGAACATGGCGGTCTTCCTTTCGTGTCATGCGCACCTTGGCGCGCATGGCCACGATCGGTTCAGCACCGCCGCGGGTCGATGACCTCGCAGGTTATGCCGGCGGGTCGTCCCAGATCGCCGCTTCGGTGAAGCCGAGCCGCGCG
Source organism: Rhodovastum atsumiense (assembly GCA_037190665.1). Taxonomy (GTDB): domain Bacteria; phylum Pseudomonadota; class Alphaproteobacteria; order Acetobacterales; family Acetobacteraceae; genus JBBCJT01. The sequence continues at coordinate 18,896 of JBBCJT010000147.1, forward strand.
AACTCCTCCGCTCGCAGATGCGCCTCCCCTGCCGAGTAGAACTCGTCGAGCTGCGGCGGCTTGACCCCGGTGCCGGACAGCATCGCATGCGCCTGCCCGCGATGGTGGATGTCGTGCTGGAACAGGTGCAGCAGCAGGCGGTCGGTGCGTTCCACCTGCACGCGATGGCCGCGATGAACGTGCGTCTGTCCCAGCAGCGTCGCCATCGTCAGCGCATCGCAGAAGCGGATCAGCCGCGCATCGACCTCCGCCTGCGCGGTGCGCAGCGCGGCGATGTCGGCGCACGGCTCCTGATCCGCCCAGGCGGCGGGACCGAGCGTGCCGCCCTCCAGCGCGTCCACGTAGAAATGGTCGATGATCAGGATGTGGTTCAGCGTGGCGCGCAGGCTCGGGAAGAATCCCGTGCGAGGCGCGACGAACGCCGCCTGATCGAGCCGTGCGACCGCATCGAGCAGCCGCAGATTGGCCCAGGCGTTGTTGCGCGCCTGCGCGCGCATGTGGACCAGCGCGAGATCCTCGGTCATCCGCACAGCCTGCGCCGTGCCGCGCCGTGCGCCAAGTCAGCGCCGCAGCGCAGCCACTGACGCGGCGGTGAGCAGCAGCGCGGCAATTCCATAGAGCAGGAGCTGCGGCAGCAGCGGCAGCAGGATCCCCGCGACCAGCGGCCCCACGCCGGCGCCGATGTCCCGCCACGTCGCAAGCCGCGCCCGCGCGGCGACGCGCTGCTCGGGCTGGGCGCGGGCGGCGGCCACGGGTGCGGGCAACGGTTGCAGCAGGCCGCGCAGCGCGACCACGAGCAGGCACCCGATCCACAGCCAGCCCGCGCCGATCACCGCCAGCCCCAGCGCGCTGCCGAGCGAGACGATCAGCAGCAGCCGCGTCGCGCCCACGCGGCCCGCCAGACGGCCGGCCGGCGGGCCCAGCAGGATCTCGGCGAGGTAGCGCGCCGCGAGCGCCGCCCCTGCCGCCAGCGCCGCACCGTCCGGCAATGCGGCGGCGGCCAGCACCGACAGGCCGATCACGAACAGCCCGTCCAGCGTCAGCCCCTGCACGAAGGACCAGACATCCAGCGGTGCCGGCAGGGCGAAGCGCGGCCCGCCGCGCACGCTCGCCCCCTTCATCTCCGGCAGGCTGAGCGCGACCGGGATGGCGCAGAGCGACAGGACGCACAGGCCGAGGAACACCGGCTTCGGCCCGACATATTCCGCCGCCACCGCGCCAACCAGCAGGCCGACCATCGGCCCGGTCGCGATGATCGCCCGCGCCGTGCCGCTGCGCCGTGCCGCGCCGGTCGGCTCGGCGGTCGCGAGTGCCTGGGTGGCGATGTTCATTGCCGCGAAGGCCAGCCCCCAGAGCAGTCGCGCGACCAGCAGCAGCCAGACGCCGGGCAGCACCGCATAGCCGCCCGTGGCGACGGCGGCACCGGCGGCGGCGACTACGCACGCGCGGCGGGGGCCATAGCGTTCATAAGAACGCGCCACCCAGCCATAGCCCAGGATCCGCACCAGCCGGTTCGCGGCGAGCAGGACGCCGGCCTCGGCCAGCGTGACGCCGAAGGACGAGGCATAGAGCGGCAGCAGCAGGTAGAGCACCGTATCGCCCGGCAGCGTCAGGCCGAGCACGGCTGCGCAGCGGTTCGAGGCGCGGTCGGCCTCGTCCTGTCGTGGAACTGTCATCGATGTGCAACATCGCGGCGGCGGGAGGTTTGGTCAACCGGATGTCTAGATAACTTGTCGTTCCGGCAGGACGCCGCGGGGCGCTGCCCCGCTCCCCGGGAGGGCTCTGCCCTCCACCCGGTAGGGGGCACGGCCCCCTGCATCCGCGATCCCTTAAGAGGCTGTGAGCAGGTCGGTTGATTGAACCCCCTCCTTCAGGAAGGGGGTTCAATCAACCGATTTGGCCGAAGGCCCTCTGGAGGAATCCCGGGTCAAGGGGCCGGTGGCCCCTTGCGGGGTGCAGGGGCAGCGCCCCTGCCGGGGTCCGGGCAAAGCCCCGTGGATCAGAACGCGAGCGGTGTCGCCTGCACCACCAGCGGCAAGGCGCGCACCTGACCCAGCACCGTCTCCTCCACCGGCTGGTCGAGCGAGACGAGGCAGATCGCATCCCCGCCCGGTGCGTTCCGCCCCAGCGCGAAGGTCGCGATGTTCACCCCCGCATCGGCCAGCGTCATGCCGAAGCGGCCGATGAAGCCCGGCTTGTCCTTGTTGGTGACGTAGAGCATGTGCCGCGCGAAATCGGCCTCGACCGGGATGCCCTTGATGTCCACCAGCTTGGGCTTGGTGCCGGCGAACAGCGTACCGGCCACCCCGCGCGTGTCGCGGTCGGTGGTGACGGAGACACGCACCAGCGTCTGGTACTCGCTGGCACGGTCGTGCACGGTCTCGGACACCTCGATGCCCTTCTCCCGCGCCGCCACCGGCGCGTTGACCATGTTCACGCCTTCCATCAGCGGCCCGAGCAGGCCGGCGAGCGCGGCCGCCGTCAGCGGCTTGTGGTTCAGACCCGCGGCCGCGCCCTCGTACTCGATGGAGACCTGCGTGAAGCCACCGTCGCGGGCGAGGCTGAGCTGCCCGGCAAAGGCGCCGAGCAGTCGGCACAGCTCCATGTACGGCTTCAGCCGCGGCGCATCCTCGGCGCTGACCGACGGCATGTTGATGGCGTTGGAGACCGCGCCGGTGAGCAGGAAGTCGCTCATCTGCTCGGCCACCTGCAGCGCCACGTTCTCCTGCGCCTCGGCGGTCGAGGCGCCGAGATGCGGCGTGCACACCACGTTATCCAGCGCGAACAGCGGCGAGTCCGTCGCGGGCTCGGTCTCGAACACGTCCAGCGCCGCGCCGGCAACGTGGCCGGATTTCAGCGCCTCGGCGAGCGCCGCCTCGTCCACAAGCCCGCCGCGCGCGCAGTTGACGATGCGCACACCGGGCTTGAGCGTCGCGATGCTCTCCGCCGACAGCAGGTTGCGCGTGGCATCCGTCAGCGGCGTGTGCAGCGTGATGATGTCGGCGCGGCGGAACAGCTCCTCCAGTTCCACCTTCTCCACGCCCAGCTCCAGCGCCCGCTTGTCGGACAGGAACGGGTCGTAGGCGACGACCTTCATCCGCAGCCCGTTGGCACGGTCGGCGACGATGGAACCGATGTTGCCGCAGCCGACCAGACCCAGCGTCTTGCCGGTCAGCTCCACGCCCATGAAGCGGTTCTTCTCCCACTTGCCGGCGCGGGTGGAAGCCGAGGCCTCCGGGATCTGCCGGGCGAGCGCGAACATCATCGCGATCGCGTGCTCGGCGGTGGTGATGGCGTTGCCATGCGGCGTGTTCATCACCACCACGCCGCGCGCGGTGGCCGACTTCACGTCCACGTTGTCCACGCCGATGCCGGCGCGACCGACGACCTTCAGGCGCGTGGCGACGCCCAGCAATTCGCGCGTCACCTTGGTGGCACTGCGGATCGCGAGCCCGTCGTAGTCGGCGATGATCGCGCGCAGATCGGCGGGCGACAGGCCGGGCTTCACGTCCACGTCGATACCGCGGTCGCGGAAGATCGCGACGGCGGCGGGGGACAGCTTGTCGGAGATCAGAACCTTCGGCATCGCACTCACTCCGCCGCCGCGCGGGCGTAATCCGCGCCCACGGTCTCTGCGGCCCAATCCAGCCAGGGAAGAAGGGTTTCGATATCGGACGTCTCGACCGTCGCGCCGCCCCAGATGCGCAGGCCCGGAGGGGCGTCGCGGTAGCCGCCGGCATCCAGCGCGACGTTTTCCGTCTCCAGCAGCGCGGCAATGCGCTTCGCCGCCTCCGCCTGCGCAGCCTTGTCCAGCGAAGCGAACCACGGCGCGGTGACGGACAGGCAGATCGAGGTGCAGGAACGGATGGCCGGATCAGCCGCGAGGAAGGCGTAGTTCGGCGAACGGCCCACCCAGCCGGCCACGGCGGCGAGGTTCGCTTCACTGCGCGCGATCAAGCCCTTCAGCCCGCCGACATCCTCGGCCCAGCGCAGCCCGTCCAGCGCGTCCTCGACGCAGAGCATCGAGGGGGTGTTGATGGTCTCGCCGGCGAAGATGCCTTCGATCAGCTTGCCGCCGCTGGTGAGGCGGAAGACCTTCGGTAGTGGCCAGGCGGGCTTGTAGGTCAGCAGCCGTTCAACGGCGCGGGGCGCCAGGGCCAGCATGCCATGCGCCGCCTCGCCCCCCAGCACCTTCTGCCAGGACCAGGTGACGACATCGAGCTTGTCCCAGGCGAGGTCCATCGCGAACGCGGCCGAGGTCGCATCGCAGATCGTCAGCCCCTGCCGGTCGGCGGCGATCCAGTCGCCATCCGGCACGCGCACGCCGGAGGTGGTGCCGTTCCACGTGAAAACCACGTCACGCGACCAGTCGATCGCGGACAGGTCCGGCAGCACGCCGTAAGGCGCGGGGATGACCCGGTGATCGAGCTTGAGCTGCTTGGCAACGTCCGTCGCCCAGCCCTCGCCGAACGACTCGAAGGCGACGACATCGACCGGGCGCTGGCCCAGCAATGACCACATCGCCATCTCGACCGCGCCGGTATCGGAGCCCGGCACGATGCCCAGCCGCCAGTCGGCCGGCATGCCTAGGATGGCACGCGAGCGGGTGATGACCTCGGCCAACACCGCCTTGGGCGCCTTGGCGCGATGGCTGCGGCCGAGTTGCGCGCCCGCGAGGGCTTCCAGCGTCCAGCCGGGACGCTTGGCACAGGGGCCGGAGGAAAAACGGGGGTTCGCCGGACGCAATTCCGGCTTGGTGGCGATCGCCATGCGGGCTCCCTTTCAGAAGCGTTGCGCCCCGGTGGGGGGGCGTGGCCCGCGTGGAGCGTTAGCGGAGCGGCGCGGTCGCTGGCAAGCGGCGTTTCAGCGCGGCAGCGCGGCGAGGCGCAACATGGCCTCCGCCACCAGCCGGAGCTGCGCCTGGGTCAGGCCCTGCGCCCCGCGCCGGATGCCGAGGGAAAGCAGTGCCTGCGCCCGCAGCCCGGCCGCCTCGGCCAGATCGCGCAGTTCCAGCGCGGAACGGGCGACGCCGAGCATCGATTCGAGATGCGCGCGCACGACGATGGCCTCCGCAAGGGCCTGCCGCACCGCCCGCCTCTCCTCCGCCGTCACCCCGGTTCCATGCGGCATCGGCATCGACCTCCAGCACCGAAGCTAGCCGCGGCAGATGAACCCCGCGTTACGCCGGCATGTCAGTCGCGATCGTCGAGGCCGCGGTAATAGGCGAGCGCCAGCGGCGCCACCCGGGCGGCCACGCCATGCATCGCGATCGGCCGCAGCGGCGTGACCGGCAATGCGCTGTCCGCAAGGCTCATCCCCGCGCAGACCGCGGCCATCTCCCGGCCGATCGCGGTGGCCAGCGCTATGCCGCGGCCGTTGCAGCCGATCCACGCGAGAACGCCGGGGGCGAGTTCGTGCACATGCGGCAACCGGTCCTCCGTGATGCCGACATAGCCCCACCAGATGCTCTCGAACTCCGGCGTGCCGAGCTGCGGGAACACGCGGCCGACACGGGCGCCGATGCGGTGGCGGATGCGCTCCTGCCAGCCGAAGGACAGCATCTGCGCCCCGCCGGTCACGATGCGCCCGCCATCGTCGTAGCGGTAGAAGTGCAGGTCGTTGCGCGTGTCGGAGACCGCTTGATCCCGCGGGATCACCGTGGCGCGCAGGTTCGGCGTCACCGGCGCCGTGGCCATCTGGTAGGAGCGGATCGGGATGACGCTGCGGGCGAGGCCCGGCCACAACCCGTCCGAATAGGTGCCGGTGGCGAGGATGACTCGATCGGCGATCAGCGTGCCGGCCGGCGAGACGATGCGCCACGTCGCGCCATCGCGCGTGACGGCAATCGCCGGTGCGCTGGTGAACACCTTCGCCCCGGCCGCGACGGCGGCGGCGGCGAGACCGCGCGTGTAGCCGAGCGGGTTGATCCGCCCGCCGGTACGGTTGAGCCAGCCGCCCACCCAGGCATCGCTGCCGGTCAGCCGCTGCATCGCCTCCCGGTCGAGCAGTTCCACGGGCGCGCCGCGATCGCCCCACTGCCGCACGCGCGCCTCGGCGAGCTTCATCCGGGAGGCCCGGTGCGCCGGCTGGATCCAGCCGTTCTGCACCGCCTCCGCCGCCATGCCGTGGCGGCGGATCAGGTCGAAGACCAGTTCCGCGCTGTCGCGGATCAGGGCGACGAATCGCTCGCCCTTCTCGGCGCCGAAGGTGGCGACCAGCGCATCCGGGTCGGCGCGGGAAAGCGTGGGGATGACCTGGCCGTTGTTGCGGCCGGACGCCCCTGCCCCGACCTCTCCCGCTTCCAGCACCGCGGCCGAGATGCCGCGTTCGGCGAGGTGAAGTGCGGCGGACAGGCCGGTGTAGCCGGCGCCGACGATGGCGACATCGGCGCGCAATTCACCTTCGAGAGGGCCGGTCGGTGGTGCGGGCGGGGTGGTGCGATCCCACAGTGTGGGCGGATGACGGACGGGAAGCTGCATGCGCGGTAGGTTAGCGCCGGGATGACGGCGCTGCGAAACCGGCCATGGTCGCGTAGCCGCCGGCGATGGCGGCGAGTTCCTCGCGGTCGATCACGTCCTCCAGCCGCGCGAAGCCATCGGGCGCGCGGGCGCTGACCACGTCCACCACCCGCTCCGGCCCGCCCTTGCGGTTGGCGAGCACGATCTCCCGCGTCTTCGGCAGCCGTTCCTGCTCGTAGGCAGCGAGCGCCTCGGGCACGGGGCCGGCAGCGAGCAGATCGGCGAGGCAGCGCGCATCGAGGATCGCCTGCGACGCGCCGTTCGATCCCACCGGGTACATCGGGTGCGCCGCATCGCCGAGCAGCGTCACCCGCCCCTGCGTCCAGAACGGCAGCGGGTCGCGGTCGCACATCGGGTACTCGTAGAATTCGGGTGTGGCCGAGATCAGCGCCCGGTGGTCGATCCAGGGCAGCGTGATGCGGTCCAGCGTGGCGGCGATGTCCTCGCGGCGGCCGACCCGGCTCCAGTCCTCACGGCCCGGCGGCGGGATGCTGCCATCGCCGAGGCGGATGCACAGCGCCCAGTTGATCAGCATCCGCCCGTCCGGCTCGGCGCCGATTGGGTACAGGACCAGCTTCTCGGTCATGTCCCCGGCGATCACCATGGTCCGCCCGTCGAGGAAGCGCGGAAAGGCGGTGGCGCCGCGCCAGATCATGATGCCGTTCCAGCGGATGCCCGGATCACCCGGATGCAGGGCAGCGCGGGCGACCGAATGGATGCCGTCAGCCGCCACCAGCGCATCGCCGCGCACCTCGAACGCGGTGCCGTCGCGGCGCGTGAAACTTGCCCGCACGCCCGACGCATCCTGCACGAAACCCGTCAGCTTCGCGCCAAAGTGCAGTCCGCCATCGCCGAGGCGCTCGTGTGCCGCGCTGTGCAGCACGCCATGCAGCCGGCCGCGATGGATGGAGAGCTGCGGCACCGGATGGCCTGCCTCCAGCCCCCGCTTCTCACGCCATACCTCCTGCCCGAAGCGGTTCACGTAGATCAGCTCGCGCGTGCGCACGGCGATCGCGTCGAGCGCCGGCAGCAGATCGAGCGCGGCGAGTTCGCCGATCGCGTGCGGCAGGGTGTTGATGCCCACGCCGAGCTCGCGCGCCGTCTCCGCCTGTTCGAACACCGCGCAGGCGAGGCCGCGCCGATGCAGCATCAGGGCGAGCGCAAGCCCGCCAATCCCGCCGCCAGCGATGAGGATCATGTGCCTCCCTTCCCGTAAGCGAGCACGCGCCGACGCGCGGGGAGAGGACATCCCGCGCACGCCATGTCCTGCGGCCAGTTTTGTCCGCCCGCCCCGACCTTCGTCAACGCACAGACAATCGCTGGTATGCAGGCAATATACGATTTATATCCGCACTATTGAAACGGCCGGCCCGGTACGCCGATCCGGCCCAATGCGATTTGAGGAGACGGCTGCTTGGCTTCCTTTCATTTCAGCTTCACCGTTCGGCGCAGCGATTTCATGGCGACGATTGCACTGCTGGCGCACAGACCCGCCGGCTACCGGCTGCTCCTGATGATGCTCTGGCTGGTTATTGTCCTCACGATCCTGCTGGTGATGTCCGGCCGCGAGAGGATCGGGGACACCCTGCTGCTCGTGCTGCGCGGGGAGCTGCCCTGGCCGACCTATGCGGTGCAGGCCGCTGTCATGGCCGCCATATGGTTCCGCGGCGAACTCGTCGCGGCAGCCTCCGGCCTCGCCTTCCGCAACTATGCGAATGCCGGCCGCGAGGTGTTCATGACGATCGACGAAACGGGCATCAAGGGCGGATCGCCGGACGCCCGCTTCTGCGTCACATGGGACGGGGTCAGGCATGTCGTGGAATCGCCCAGCCACCTCGTGCTCGCCATTGCCCCCTCGCAGGGCATCGTCCTGCCGCGCCGCGCCGTCGCGTGCGCGGACGAGTACACGGCCGTCCGCGACCTGATCGCCCGCCGCGTCCGGGCCCGCGAAACCTGCCGTCGGCCATTCCGGCGCAATCCGTAACGATCCTTCGCAGATACTTACGATCGCGTTAGGATGGCGCCTGCCCCACCCCCCGGTACGGGCCCATCATGGAGGAAACGATGCGCTTTGACCGTCGCGCGCTGCTGCGTGGCGCGGCCGCTTTGGCCGCCGCGTCCCGGTTTTCGCCCGAACTCGCCCACGCGGCCGCGCCCTTCCTCAACCGGCAGGCGCCGGCATGGTACCGCTTCAAGTTCGGCGAGTACGAGGCCACCGTCGTCTCCGACGGTGCGCTGCCGCTCGGCAAGCCGGAGCCGGCCTTCCCCGCCTCCCCGCCCGCCGAGATCGTCGGCCTGCTGCGCGGCGCCTTCCTCGCCCCCGACGCGGCGACGCTGGAGCAGAACGCGCTGATCCTGAACACCGGCCGCCAGCTCATCCTGTTCGACACCGGCATGGGGGAGAGCATGGGGCCGGCGAGCCAGATGTTCGGCCCGACCACTGGCCGGCTGCTGCGCAACATGAAGGCTGCCGGCATCGAGCCCGCGCAGATCGACCTCGTGGTGCTCACCCACGCGCATTGCGATCATTGCTGGGCGCTGGTCGATGCCCAGGGCAACCGCGTCTTTCCCAACGCGCGCGTCGTGGTCAGTGAAGCGGATCTGAAGTTCTGGACCGACCCGGCCAACAAGAAGGGGCCGGAGTTCATGACCGCCTTCATCGACGGGGCGACCAAGAACCTGAACGCGTACCGCGACCGGATGGACATGGCAGTAGACGGCAAGGAGGTCGCGCCGGGCATCGTCGCGCTGGCCGCCCCCGGCCATACGGTCGGCCACACGATCTACGCGATCACCTCCGGTGGGCAGACCATGATCAACACCGGCGATCTGGCCCACCACCACATCCTGCTGCTGAAGCGGCCGATGTGGGAGTTCGCCTTCGACACCGATCCCAAGCTGTCCGCGCAGACACGGTCGAAGGCGCTGGACCGACTGGCGACCGACCGGCACCTGGTCCTGTCCTACCACTTCCCCTGGCCGGGCCTCGGCCACGTGGTCCGCGCGGGGGAAGGTTTCGACTGGGTGCCATCGGGCATGGATCTGACCGCGATGGGCGGCTGAGCCGCCGGCCGCTCTCCCGTTCGCGGGGGAGCGGCCCTGCCTCCCCTGCCCTTGCCCAAGCCCGGGGCCGGTGCGATGGTCCGCCGCCGTTTGAACCACCCTGCGGCCGTCCGCGGGGCGGATACGCTTGAGGAGCACGGATGCCCAAGATCAAGGTCAAGACCCCGGTCGTCGAACTCGACGGCGATGAGATGACGCGGATCATCTGGGGCTTCATCAAGGAACGCCTGATCCTCCCTTATCTCGATATCGACCTGAAGTATTACGATCTGGGCATCCAGTACCGCGACCAGACGGACGATCAGGTCACGGTCGACGCCGCGAACGCCATCAAGCAGTACGGCGTGGGCGTGAAGTGCGCGACCATCACGCCGGACGAGGCGCGCGTGGCCGAGTTCGGGCTGAAGAAGATGTGGCGGTCGCCGAACGGCACCATCCGCAACATCCTCGACGGCACGATCTTCCGCGAGCCGATCATCTGCAAGAACGTGCCTCGACTGGTGCCGCACTGGTCCAAGCCGATCGTGGTCGGCCGCCATGCCTACGGCGACATCTACCGTTCTGTGGAAATGAAGGTGCCGGGCGCGGGCAAGGTCACGATGACCTACACGCCCGAAGGCGGCCAGCCGCAGGAGATCGGCGACTTCGCCTTCAAGGGCGGCGGCGTCGCGATGATGATCCACAACCTGAACGCCTCGATCGAGGGCTTCGCGCGGGCGAGCTTCAACTACGGGCTGGCGCGGAACTTCTCCGTCTACTTCAGCCACAAGAACACGATCCTCAAGGCGTATGACGGGTCCTTCAAGGACATCTTCCGCGCCATCTACGACAAGGAGTTCAAGGCCGAATTCGAGAAGCGCGGCCTGACCTACGAGGACCGGCTGATCGACGACATGGTCGCCTCCGCCCTGAAGTGGGAAGGCGGCTACATCTGGGCCTGCAAGAACTACGACGGCGACGTGCAGAGCGACATCGTCGCGCAGGGCTTTGGCAGCCTGGGCCTGATGACCTCCGTGCTGCTGTCGCCCGATGGCAAGACGGTGGAGAGCGAGGCGGCCCACGGCACGGTGACGCGGCACTACCGCGAGCACCAGAAGGGCCGCGAGACCTCGACCAACCCCATCGCCTCGATCTTCGCCTGGACGCGCGGGCTGATCTATCGCGGCCGCTTCGACAATACGCCGGACGTGGTGCGCTTCGCCGAGACGCTGGAGAAGGTCTGCGTCGAGACGGTCGAGAGCGGGTCCATGACCAAGGACCTGGCCGTGCTGATCGGCAAGGACCAGCCGTACCTGACCACGCAGGCGTTCCTCGCGAAGCTGGACGAGAACCTGAAGGCGGCGATGGCCTGATCCGGGCGGGGTGCGGGAATGCGTCTCGCGACGCTTGCCCGCGCCCCGTTCCCCGCCTAGGAAGCGGTCGAACGGAGAGATGGCCGAGTGGCTTAAGGCGCACGCTTGGAAAGCGTGTGTACGTGCAAGCGTACCGTGGGTTCGAATCCCACTCTCTCCGCCATTTAATTAGCTGATATTATTGATTTTCAGGCGTCAGGCGGCGCCTGAAGCGCTCTGGCTTCGCGGCCAAGCTCTAATGCGAACCGGACAGGCAGTCGGCCCCGCGAGACGCTGTAGCGAATCCGGCCCGGCGCATTCCTCGGTCTCGCCTTACCCGTCCGCCGGCAACAGAAGCCGCTCGTAGAAGCCGCCCCATTCGCGCGCCTTGTTGACGAGGTGGACCTCCAGGATCCAGTGCTTCGTCTGGCCGTTCCCGTCCGGATCGCGCATGCGCGTCGGGTTGTCCGGGCTGATGCGGTACAGGTCCTTCACGCCCGGAATGCGGGCGTGCGGGAATTCGCCGACGAGGTGTCCGGCGATCTGCCCGCCGAACACCCACCCCGCTTCCCCGGCCATCCGTTCCGCGGCGGCGTAGAACTCCGCGCCGGTGATCTCCTCGTTCGCGATATAATGGCGCTGAAGTGCTGCGAAGACCCGCGGCAGGTCCGCGCAGAGCCGGTGCTTCTCGGGGTCGTCGCCCATGACGTATGTGCGGCCGACATCGGCCTCCCACTCCTCGAACACCGGCCCGAGGTCGATATAGACAGTGTCGTCCGGCTCGATCACCCGCACGGGCGGATTGTCGGCCGCGATCGTCAGCGTGTTGGCACCAGCGCGGCAGATGCGCTTGTGCCAGTGCTTCGTCACGCCGAAATCCCGCTCGGCGAGCGCGTAGATGTCCTGCTCGACCATGCGCTCGGTCCGGCCGGGCGCGATGAGGCCCTTCTCCTCGATGGCCTCGAACAGGAGGAAGGCCCGCCGCTCCGCATCGTGCAGAGCGGCAAGGCGCGCCGCTTCCATGGCCGGTCCTTCCCCGCCGGTCCCGCTAGGCGGTCTTGATCCAGACCGACTTGACGTTGAGGTATTCCTCGACGTGCTGCTTGCCGGACTCCCGGCCGTAGCCGCTCATCTTGTAGCCGCCGAACGGCACCGCCGGGTCCATGGCCTGATAGCAGTTCACCCAGACCGATCCGGCGCGCAGCCCCTTCGCCAGCCGGTGCGCCTTGGTGACATCGCGGGTCCACACGCCGCTGCCCAGCCCGAAGGAGGTGCGGTTGCCGCGTTCGATGGCCTCGTCGATGTCGGTGAACGGGATAGCGGAGATCACCGGGCCGAAGATCTCCTCCTGCGCGATGCGCATCTCGTCCTTCACGTCGGCGAAGACGGTCGGCGGGACGAAGTAGCCCTTGGCGAGATTGCCTTCCGTAAGCCTCTCACCGCCCGAGAGCGGTCGCGCGCCTTCCTGCCGGCCGATGGCGAGGTACGAGGTCACGCGGTCGAGCTGCTCCGGCGATACCAGCGGCCCCACCTGCGTCTGCGGGTCGATGCCGTCGCCGACGCGCAGCGTGCGGCTGAAATCGGCGACGCGGCCGACGAACTCGTCATAGATTCTCTTCTCGACGAACAGCCGCGTACCGGCGCTGCAGATCTGCCCGCTGTTCGCGAACACCGCCATGCCCGCGCCCGGCACCGCCTGATCCAGATCGGCATCGGCGAACACGATATCCGGGGACTTGCCGCCGAGTTCCAGCGACACCCGCTTCAGATTGCCGGCTGACGCCTGCACGATCTTCTGGCCGGTGAGATGCGAGCCGGTGAAGGCGACCTTGTCCACATCGGGATGCGAGGCCAGCGCCGCACCCGCCGTCTCGCCGTAGCCGGGCACGACATTGACCACGCCCGGCGGAACCCCGGCCTCCTGGCACAGCTCCGCGAGGCGCAGCGGCGTCAGCGGCGCTTCCTCGGCCGGCTTGAGGACGACCGTGCAGCCGGTCGCGAGTGCGGGGCCGATCTTCCAGATCGTGGCGGTCAGCGGACCGTTCCACGGGATGATGGCGCCGACCACGCCGATCGGCTCCTTCAGCGTGAAGGAGAAGATCTCGCCCGGCAGCGAGTTCTCGATCGTCTCGCCATGGATCGAGACCGCCTGCGCCGCGTAGTAGCGCAGCATGCCCAGCGACCGCTGGCGGTTGCCGCGCGTGCGGCTGATCGGCGCGCCCATGTCGAGCGTGTCGAGCGCGGCCAGTTCCTCGTAGTGCGCCTCGACCAGATCGGCGAGCTTCAGCAGCAGCGCCTGGCGTTCCGCCGGCTTGAACCTGCTCCACGGCCCGGTGAAGGCGCGGCGCGCGGCAGCGACGGCGCGGTCGATGTCCTCGGCATCACCTTCGGCCACCTGCGCCAGCAGTTCGCCGGTCGCCGGATTGTGGCTCGCGAAGGTCTTGCCGGAAGCGGCCTCGACCCATTTGCCGTCGATGAACATGCGCTTCGTCTTGCCGTTGAGGAACGGATGGGATCGTGCATCGAGGGGGGTGACGACGTTCATGGTACAGCTTCTCTCGTCCTGGGTGCGGAAACATGGGTTTCCCGCGCAAGCGCATCAAGGAACGGGGCCAGCCCCGTGGAACGCAGCGGCGACCACGGCGTCCCGCCCTGCCGGCACAGCCGCTTGATGGTCAGCATCGCGTCGTGGCTCACGCAATCGACGGGAAAGACGACATGGGCGGCCTGCCCGATCAGGCCCGGCAGCAGGGAGATGTGCTCGTTCCGGCCGCCATCGTGGGTCAGCAGCCTGCCCCCGGCCATGGCAAGCGCGTGACGGATGCGATGCGTGCTGCCCGGACGCCCGCCCACATACAGCACGGTGAGCGGTGGCAGACACAGCGGCGCGGCATCGGCGCCATCCTCGTCCTCACCGGGATCGAGCAGCGCGATCTCCCGCCGCAACGCCTCGGCCAGCGCGGTCGCGTTGCGCGCGCGGTCGTCACTCTCACGGCTGGCGGTGTCCAGATCGGCGATGCGGCGCTCCAGATGCTCGCGCCTCGCGGTCTCGCCGGCGAGCCTGTTCTGCAGTTCGGTGACGAGCGTGCGCATGCCGGCAAGCGCGGCGGAAGCGGCCTCGTCGCGCGGGGGCGCTTCGAGAGCGAGGGCGGCAAGCTGGCGTCGCAGTGCGTCCCGCTCCGTCATCGCATCCAGCAGCCGGCGCTGCTGCCGCTCCACCTTTGCGGCCAGTTCGGCGCTTTCCGCCTCCAGCGCCGTCAGCCGGCGGATGTCGGCCCGGTTCGCCGCGCCGACGAGGTGGGACAGCATGTGGACATCGCCGAACGCGCGGCGGAGGCCGGCCGGCCCGGTATCCGGATGCGTCAGCACCGCCCAGTATGCGCCGGGGATATCGCCGGCCTTCAGCGCCTCGGCCCATGCCGCCATGATGGCGGCTTCGTCGTGCAGGCGGCCGAAGCGGTTGATCGTCGGTTGATGCCGGCGGTCCAGCGCCTTCTGCAGCAGCTTCGCGGCCGGGCCCTGCTGGCCGCTCAGGCACACGGCCTGGCTGTGAAGCTCGTGGTCGGAGAACTCGGAGACGTCGCGCTGCAGCAGCTTCGACATTGCCTGCCGCAACTCGCCGGTCGTCAGGCACGTGCCGATGACCGAACAGTGAAAGTTGCCGCTCAACTCCCACAGCCGGCTGCGCCGGTGCGGCGTCTGCCGCACCGGCGCAAAGCTGGTCGCATCTGCCGGCGCGAACGGCCTTGGCAGAGGGAGGCCGACCAGATTCACAAGGCAGCCGCCACGGCTTTGGTCTCCGTGTACAGCTCGATGGCCTCGTAGCCCATCTCGCGACCCCAGCCGGACTGCTTGTAGCCGCCGAAGGGCAGCGCCACGTCGTTGAAGTTGTGGACGTTGATCCACACCGACCCGGCCCTGATACGCCGCGCGAGCTTGTGGGCGACACCGATGTCGCGGGTCCAGATGCTGGCGGCGAGGCCATAGGGCGTCGCGTTGGCTTCGCGCGCGATCCGGTCGAGATCGTCGTCGTCGAACGGCATGGCGCAGACGACCGGGCCGAAGATCTCCTCCCGCACCACGGACATCGCGGGCGTGGTCTTCGCCAGCACCGTCGGCTTCACGAAGTAGCCTTCGTTGCCGTGGCGCTCGCCGCCGGTGACGACCTCCGCGCCTTCCTTCTTCCCGGCCGCGAGGTAGCCGGTGACGCGGTCGAACTGCTCCTGCGACACCAGCGGCCCGACCCGGGTGTCCGGATCGAGGCCGGGGCCGATCTTCAGCTTCGCCGCCTCCCCGGCCAGCCCGTCCATCAGGCGATCGAAGACGCGCTTGTGCGCATACAGCCGGGACCCGGCCGTGCAGCACTGGCCCATGTTGAAGAAGATGCCGTTCGCCGTGCCGGGGATGGCGACGCTCAGGTCGGCATCCGCGAACACCACGGCCGGCGACTTGCCGCCCAGCTCCAGGCTGACCTTCTTGAGGTTGCCGGCCGCTGCCTTGACGATCAGCTTGCCGACCTCGGTGCTGCCGGTGAAGGCGACCTTGTCCACGTCCGGATGCGCGGCCAGCGCCGCGCCGGCGGTCTCGCCGTCGCCGGTCACGATGTTCACCACGCCCGGCGGGAAGCCAGCTTCCTGGATCAGCTCGCCCAGCCGGATCGCCGACAGCGGGGTCTGCTCGGCGGGCTTGAGGACGATGGTGCAGCCGGCCGTCAGCGCCGGGGCGATCTTCCAGACCGCCATCATCAGCGGGAAGTTCCAAGGGATGATCTGGCCGACCACGCCGATCGGCTCGCGGATGCTGTAGGCGTGCCAGTCGCCGGGGGCGGACAGCGGGATGCTCTGGCCGGTGATCTTGGTCGCCCAGCCCGCCATGTAGCGCAGCAGCTCGCAGGAGAACGGCAGGTCGACATTGCGCGCGTCGCTGATCGGCTTGCCGTTGTCGAGGCTTTCGAGTTCGGCGAGTTCGTCGGCGTGCTTCTCCAGCACATCGGCGAGCTTCCAGACCAGCTTGCCGCGCTCGGTGGGCTTCATCTTCGGCCATGGGCCGCTTTCGAACGCCGCGCGTGCGGCGGCCACGGCAGCGTCGATATCCTCGGCCCCGCCTTCGGCCACCTGGGCGATCTGCTGGCCGCTGGCCGGATCGAAGACCGCGAAACGCTTGCCGGATTTCGCATCCCGCCAGCCGTCACCGATCAGCAGCTTGTGCGGCCGCGCGATGAACGCCTTCGTCGCCTCGCTCAGCCGGTTATGTGCGCTCAGTACGTCCATGGCCTACCTCCCGGAGCACGTTATATTCATCCAAACATATCGACTGAGGGCCGGCAAGCACGCGCCGGCTTCACCGTCGCGTGTCGGTCCTGCATCCTGCCGGGCCCGGATGCAGGGGAACGACGTGACCTTCGAACTCGCCGAAAGACGCCTCGCGGACATGCTTGCAGAAGACGCGCCATATGGCGACGCGACGACGCAGGGGCTCGGCATCGGCCACCGGCAGGGCGAGGCGATCTTCCGCGCCCGCGCCGCCCAGACGGTGGCCTGCGTGGAGGAGGCCGCGACGCTGATGCGCCTTGCCGGATGCACGCTGGTCGAACCCCGCCCGGCCTCCGGCGATGCCGCGGCCGCCGGCGACATCCTGCTGCGGGTGCAGGGGCCGGCCGCCGCGCTGCATCGCGGATCGAAAGTCGCACAGACTCTGCTGGAGATCGCCTCGGGCGTGGCGACGCGCGCACGCCGCATCCTCGATGCGGCACGGCAGGCGCGGCCCGGCATCATGGTCGCCTGCACGCGCAAGCACCTGCCCGGCGCGAAGGACGTGATGCTGCGGGCGATCATGGCGGGCGGCTGCATCCCGCACCGGCTCGGGCTGTCCGACAGCGTGCTGGTCTTCGCGCAGCATCGCGCCTTTCTCGGCGAGGTCGATCCGGCGGTCTGGATCGCGCGGCTGCGTGCCGCGCAGCCGGAGCGCAAGGTGGCGGTGGAGGCGGACGACGTGGCCGAGGCCCTGCGCTTCGCCGCGGCCGGCGCGCATACGCTGCAGCTCGACAAGGTCTCGCCCGCGGAGGTGGCGGCGGTCGTCGCGGGGGTCCGGGCACGCGGCCTTGACACCGTGGTTGCGGCCACCGGCGGCGTTCACGAGGGCAATGCCGCCGCCTTGGCGCATGCCGGCGCGGACCTGCTCGTCACCTCGGCGCCCTACGCGGCGCCTCCGGCCGATATCGGCGTTTCGATGATGGTGGCCGGGTCATGACGCGCGGCGCGGACGGCAGCGCGGGCGATGTGGACTATGGCCGGTTCGGCACCGGCTACGCCAGCCACCGGCAACCCGACCCGCGCATCGCGACGGCGATCCGCAATGCGCTCGGCGATGCGCGCAGCGTGCTGAATGTCGGCGCCGGCGCGGGGTCCTACGAACCGACCGACCGGCCCGTCACCGCCGTCGAGCCATCGGCCGCCATGCGCGCGCAAAGGCCGCTTCACCTGCCGCCGGCCATCGATGCGGTGGCGGAGGACCTGCCGTTCGGCGATGGCGCGTTCGACGCCTGCATGGCGACCTTCACCGTGCACCAGTGGCAGCATCTCGATGCCGGCCTGGCGGAGATGCGGCGGGTCGCCCGGTCCCGGATCGTCGTGCTGACCTGCGCTCCCGACGAGTTGAACCGGTTCTGGCTGGATGCCTATGCGCCCGAGGCCATCGATGTCGAGGCGCAACGCTATCCGCCGATGGATCGCATCGCCCATGGGCTGGGGCCGCGCACCACGATCCTTGCCGTCCCGATCCCGCTGGACTGCACGGACGGCTTCAACGAGGCCTATTACGGCAGGCCCGAACGGCTGCTCGATCCCGCCGCCCGGCTCGCCTGTTCCGCCTGGAGCTTCGTGCCCCCCGCCGCCGCCGAGCGGTTCGAGGCGCGGCTCCGGCGCGATCTGGACGATGGCATATGGGATGCGCGATACGGTGTGCTGCGAACGCAGCCGTTCTTCGAAGGATCGCTGAAGCTCGTCGTCTGCGATCGCAAAGCTATCCAGATAACCAGTTGAGGCTCACATGAAGCTTTCCGCGCGCAACGTGCTCAAGGGCAAGGTCGTCGATGTGAAGAAGGGCGCGACCACCGCCCATGTTCGCCTCGAACTGTCGGGCGGTGCGGTGGTCACGGCCGCCATCACCAACGAGGCCGTCGACGAACTGGCCCTGAAGGTGGGCGATACCGCCGCCGCCGTGATCAAGGCGTCGGACGTCATGATCGGCAAGGACTGACACCATGGCGTGCCTCGCGCGCCGTCCCCTGCTCGCGGCCCTGGCGGCACTCGCCGCCCCGGCCCGCGCGCAGCCGGCGGGGCGCGAGGTGCGGGACGCGGCGGGGCGGGTCACCGTCCTGCCGGCGCGCGTCACCCGCGTCTTCCCGGCCGGGCCGCCGGCCTCGATCTTGATCTGGAGCCTTGCGCCGGACCTGCTGGCCGGATGGCCGGGCCGCGGGCTGCGGCCGGCGGAACTCGCCTTCATGGCGCCGGAAGCCGCGACATTGCCGACGCTGGGCCGGCTGACGGGCCGCGACAACACCGCCAACATGGAAGCGGTGCTGGCGCAGCGACCGGACCTCGTTCTCGACTACGGCAGCATCGCCGCGACCTACGTCTCCCTTGCCGATCGCGTGCGCGCGCAGACGGGCCTGCCGGTGCTGCTGCTCGACGGCACGCTGCGGAACATCCCGCAGACCTACCGGCTGCTGGGCGAGATACTGGATCGCCCGCAGGCGGCCGACGAACTGGCGAGGCTGGCCGGGACGATCCTCGCCAGCGCCGAGGACAGCGCCGCTTCGCTGCGCGCCAAAGGGCGGCCCAGCGTTCTCTATGTCCGCGGCCCTCGCGGCACCGAGGCCGGGCTGGCCGGATCGATCACCGCCGAGATCATGGAATTCGCCGGCGCCGAGAACGTCGCCCGCGGCGATGGCGGCAGCAGCATGGCGCAGATCTCCGCCGAGCAGGCGCTGACCTGGGACCCCGACTGGCTGATCGGCATCGACCCCGCCTTCGCCGCCTTCGCCATGCAGGACCCGGTCTGGCGGCTGCTGCGCGCCGTGCGCGAGGGGCGCTTCGTGATCGCGCCGACGCTGCCCTATGGCTGGGTCGATTTCCCGCCATCGGTGAACCGGCTGATCGGCCTTGTCTGGCTGCCGTCGCTGTTCCGGCAGGAGAAGACGGAGGCGCTGGTCGGCCCGTTGACGGAGCTGTACGCGCGCCTGTTCCACCGCCGCCCCGAGCCCGCGCAGATCGCGGAGCTGCTGCGGGCGGCCCTCCCCACGCGGCAAGGGTGAAAGCCGGACCGGCGGCGTGGGCGATCGCGGCACTCGGCTGCCTCGGCGCGATCCTCGCCGCGCTGTCGGTCGGGCGCTATCCGATCGGGCTCGCGGACCTGCCCTCGATCCTGTCCGGCACCGATGACGGGCCGGCCGCGGTGGTGTTCTGGAACGTGCGCCTGCCGCGCGTGCTCTCGGCCATGCTCGTCGGCGGGGCGCTGGCCGGGGCGGGCGCGGCGTTCCAGGGCATGTTCCGGAACCCCCTCGCCTCGCCCGACCTGCTGGGCGTGTCGGCCGGCGCGGCGCTGGGGGCGGTGCTGGGCATCTTCCTCGGGCTGCCGGTGGCGGCGATCCAGGGACTGGCCTTCGCCGGCGGCCTTGCCGCGGTCGCGGCCGTGGCGGCGGTCGCGGCAAGTATCCGCGGCCAGGGCGATCCGATCCTGATACTGGTCCTCGCGGGCATCGCGCTCGGGGCGCTGATCGGTGCAGCAATCAGCCTGCTGAAGATCCTCGCCGATCCCTACAACCAGTTGCCGGCCATCACCTTCTGGCTGCTGGGATCGCTGTCGGGCGTGACGCGGGGCGACCTGCTCGCCGCGACCGCGCCCGCCTGCGCGGGGCTGGCGGTGCTGATCCTGCTGCGATGGCGGCTGAACCTGCTGACGCTGGGCGAGGACGAGGCGCGTGCATTGGGAGTGAACACCGGGGCGCTCCGCGCACTCGCAATCGCGGCGGCCACATTGGCGACCGCGTCCGTCACCGCGCTTGCGGGCGCGGTGGGCTGGATCGGCCTCGTCGTGCCGCATGCGGCGCGCCTGCTCGGCGGCCCGGAACTCGGGCGACTGATCCCGCTGTCGGTCGTGCTGGGTGCCGCGTTCATGCTGGGTATCGACACGGTCGCGCGCAATCTCGGCCGCACGGAGCTGCCGCTTGGTATCCTGACCGCCGTGATGGGCACGCCGCTGTTCCTGTGGCTGCTGGCGCGCGCGCATCGATCGGACGAGCGATGATGACACCGTTTCTGTCAGCCGAGGACCTCGCCATCGGCCACGGACGCAAGCCGCTGGTGCGCGGGATCGACCTGCAGGTGCGGCGTGGAGAGGTGCTGTGCCTGCTGGGACCGAATGGCGGCGGCAAGACGACGCTGCTGCGCACGCTGCTCGGCCTGATCGCGCCGCTTGGGGGAACCGTCCGCATCGACGGCACGGCGCTGGAGCAGATGTCCCGCCGGCAGATCGCCCTGCGCCTCGCCTATGTTCCGCAGGCGACCTCGAGCGGGTTCGCCTATCTCGCCCGCGATATCGTGGCGATGGGCCGCGCCGCGCG